>CAIOAO010000043.1 GCA_903855985.1 uncultured Opitutia bacterium
CACCTTCCAGGACGAGAAATCCCTGTTCCAGCAGCGGGAAATCGGCCTCGATGTGGGCAGCTTCCAGCTGGCGATCCGCGCCGTGCTCCGGCAAAACCCCGACATCATCCTCATCGGTGAAATGCGCGACCGCGAAACGTTCGAGACCGCCATCTCCGCGGCCGAAACGGGTCACCTGGTGTTCTCGACCATGCACGCCGCGACCGTGGCGCAGTCGCTCACGCGCCTCTTCGAATTTTTCCCGCCCGAGGAACAGCTGCAGGCCCGCCGCGCCATCTCCGGTTCGCTCCGCGGCTTTATCTGCCAGAAGCTCATCCCCGCACTCGAGGGTGGCGGCCGTATCCCGGCCAACGAGGTGCTCAATGCCGACACCGTCGTCCGCAACCTGATCCTCGAGGGCCAGTTCGAGAAGATCCAGGGCATCCTCGAGGGTACCGGCGACTCCAGCAGCTTCTCATTCAACAAGGATATTTTCCGCCTCATCAAGTCGGGCAAGATCAGCAAGGCCGAGGGGCTGCGCTTCTCGCCGAACCCGCAGGCGCTGGAGATGAACCTCAAGGGCATCTTCATGAAGTCCTGACCGCCGCATGACCGGCCCGCGCCACCTCCGCTGCCTGCTGCTGGTGGTCTTGGCCGCCGGGCTGCGGGCGGAGGAAAAACCCGCGGGCGAGCCTGGCAAAACCGGCAACTGGCTGGTGGACGCCATGGACGAAAAAGCCGCTGCGCCGCGGGGCGCGGCGGTAACGGGGGCGCGGCCTGGCACTAGCGCCACCGATGCGTCCTCGCTGCCGGCCGGATCCCGTCCCGTGGATGGGACTGCGAACCCGTTGTCGTCCTGCCTCACGACCTGGATGACCCCGCACGATGTGGAAGTACTCAAGCTCAAGGGCCCGGAGGTTAGCCCAACCGGACTGACGGCTGAATCCAGCCGGGGTCCGAAGGCCCGGAGTGGTCAAACGGCAGGAACACCGTCCAATCCCTATCTGCCCGGTCCCGCTCCGGACGCCCCGGCCGACGGCAAGATCCCGCCCGGCACCCCCGCCGTGCCGTTGCCCGCACTCGCCTCCCTGGCCGCCAAAAACGAGGCGGCGCCCGCCAAAACCCCGGGACCGCCCCCGGAGGTGCTCAAGTCGCAGGACGACGCGAAACATTTCCCCCAGCTAAAGCGTTTTTAGGGCTTGGTTTTTAGGGGGGCGGGCGATTTTCTAGCCGGTTCAACCATGGCATTGGCATTAATTTTTTCCGGACAGGGTGCCCAAAAAGTCGGCATGGGAAAGTCGCTCGCCGAGCAGTCCCCGGCGGCGCGCGCCCTCTACACTGAGGCGAATTCCGTGCTGGGCTGGGATCTGGCCAAGATCTGCTTCGAGGGGCCCGAGACCGAGCTGACGCAGACCAAGGTCTGCCAGCCGGCGCTGTTTGTGCACGGTCTGGCCTTGCTGGCGGCGTTGCGGGAGCAGGGCAAGCTGCCGGCCGGCGAGCCGCAGTTTGCGCTGGGCCTCAGCCTTGGCGAAGTGACGGCGTATTGCGCCGCGGGCGTGTTCGATTTCGCGACGGGCCTGCGCGTGGTCGCGGAGCGCGGCCGGCTGATGCAGCAGGCGTGCGAGCAGACCACCGGCGGCATGGCGGCCATCATGGGCGAGGAACGCGCGAAAGTGCAGGAGCTTTGCCGCGAGTTCGACATCGAGGCGGCCAATTTCAACGCGCCCGGCCAGATCATCGTGTCGGGCGAGAAGGCGAAAATCGAAGCGGCGGTCGCCGCCGGCAAGGAGCGCGGCATCAAGAAGATCATCCCGCTCAATGTGGCGGGCGCCTACCACTCGCGGCTGATGGAGCCGGCGCGGGCGGCGTTTGCGGCCTTTCTCGACGGGGTGGCGTTTGCCGCACCGAAGTTCACCGTGTTCACCAACACGACGGGCCAGGCGGTGGCAAATCCGGCCGACATCAAGGCGGCGCTCGTCAAGCAGGTGGTCTCGTCGGTCCTTTGGGAGGACGACATGCGCGCCGCCGCCGCAGCCGGAGCCACGGAATACTGGGAGCTCGGGCCGGGCGGGGTGCTCGCGGGCCTCGCGCGGCGCACGGAGAAGACCTGGGTGGTGAAAAGCTTTGCGGAATATGCCGATGTGACCGCCTGACGATGCCCCTGACCAAATACACCCGCAATTTTTGCATCATCGCCCACGTCGATCACGGCAAGACCACGCTCTCCGACCGCATCCTCGAGCACACCAACACCGTCGCGATGCGGGTCATGACGGACCAGCATCTCGACTCGATGGATCTGGAGAAGGAACGCGGCATCACGATTAAGTCGCACCCGGTGACGATGACGTACCGCGCGAAGGACGGGCACGACTACAAGCTCAACCTGATGGACACGCCAGGCCACGTGGATTTTTCCTACGAGGTCTCGCGGAGCCTGGCCGCCTGTGAGGGCGCGGTGCTGCTGATTGACGCGGCCCAGGGCGTCGAGGCGCAGACCGTGGCGAATGCGCACCTCGCGTTCGGCCAGAAGCTCAAGGTCATCCCGGTCATCAATAAGATCGACCTGCCGAGCGCGAACCTCGAGCTCTGCACCCGCCAACTCGAGGACATCCTGTCGATTCCTGCCGAGGAGGCGATCCTCGCCAGCGGCAAGTCCGGTATCGGCATCGAGGACATCCTCGAGGCGGTCGTGACGCGCGTCCCGCCGCCGCGCTGGGCGACGTATCCGCAGCTGCGGGCGCTGGTGTTTGATTCGCTTTACGATTCCTACCGCGGCTGCATCGCCTACGTCCGCGTGTTTTCCGGCACCATCAAGGCCAACGACACGATGATGCTGATGAGCAACGGCCAGAAGGCCGAGGTGAAGGAAGTCGGCGTGTTCATGCCGAAGATGACCAAGATCGCGGCGCTCGGCGCGGGTGATGTCGGCTACATTGTTTCCAGCATCAAGAACACGTCCGACGTGAAGACCGGCGACACGATCACGCTGGCCGCGCGGCCGGCGACCGAGATGCTGCCGGGTTACAAGGAAGTCCGCCCGATGGTGTTCTGTGGACTTTATCCGCTGGAGAGTGACGACTACGAGAAACTCAAGGCGGCGCTCGGCCGGCTGCGGCTGAACGACGCGGCTTTCGTGTACTCCTCGGAGAGCTCGCTCGCGCTGGGCTTCGGCTTCCGTTGCGGCTTCCTCGGGCTGCTGCACATGGAAATCATCCAGGAGCGCATCCGCCGGGAGCACGACGTGGACATCATCTCGACTTACCCGAGCGTGATCTACCACGTCATCAAGCAGGGCGGCGAGGCGCTGGACGTGGACAACCCGGTCAACATGCCGGATCCCGGCACGATCATCGAGATCCAGGAGCCGACCATCAAGGCCGCGATCATCCTCCCGAACGACTCGATGGGCGACATCCTCGCGCTGATCATGGAAAAGCGCGGCATCGTCGAGCACACGGACACCCTCGACCAGAACCGCGTGATGCTGCGCGCCACGCTGCCGCTCAACGAAATCCTCGTCGATTTCAACGACCGCCTGAAGAGCATCACCCACGGCTACGGCTCGATGGATTACGAGCTGGGCGACTATGTGGCGTCCGACCTCGTGAAGATGGACATCATGATCAACGGCGACCCGGTGGACGCGTTTTCGTGCATCGTCCACCGCGAGAAGGCCGACGCCAAGGGCCGCCAGCTCTGCGAAAAACTCGCCAAGATCATCCCGCCCCAGATGTTCAAGGTCGCGATCCAGGCCGCCATCGGCGGCAAGATCATCGCCCGCGACAACGTGCGCGAGATGCGCAAGGACGTGACCTCGAAGTGCTATGGCGGCGACATCAGCCGTAAGCGGAAGCTCCTCGACAAGCAGAAGGAGGGCAAAAAGAAGATGAAACAAATCGGCAAGGTTTCCATCCCACCTGATGCCTTCATCAAGGTGCTCCAGAACGACTGATCCCCCGTCCCCATGCCGACCCTAGCCCAATTCCTGAACCGCGGCGGCAAACGGCTGCGCGAGTGGGTGGGCCTCGGCGGCGCCGAGGGCAAGGCCCGGGCCCAAGCGGAGAGCTGGCTCGAACTGGCGGACAAGGTCTGGGCATTCCGCCGGGACGTGCTGCCGGAGCGCGAGGCGGCCGAACTACGGACGCGGACCGAGGAGTTGCGCCAGCGCTACCAGGCGCGGGCGACGGTCGCCCAGCTGCAGCAAGGCATGGATGGGCTGGAGCCCGTGCTGAAGCGCAACGGCGGTGCCATTTATCCCAAGACCGCGCTGGTTGAGAACGTGGAATTCTTCCTCGTGGCGGCGATCGTGATCATCGGGGTGCGTTCCTATTTCGTGCAGCCGTTCAAGATTCCCACCAACTCGATGTGGCCGAGTTATTATGGGATGACGGGGGAGATTTACGCCTCCAAGGCCGAGGAGCCCGGCCCCTTGGCCGTGGCGGCGCGCACGGTGGCCTATGGCGCCTGGGCGCACCGGCTGGACGCCCCGGGCGACGGTGAAGTTCTGATTCCGATCGGTGGGGAGGACAACCGGGGCTACGTTCATTACCGGGTTGTGCCCGGCCATACCTGGCTGGTGATCCCGACCCAGCTGAAGGAATACACCCTTTTTGTGGACGATCGACCGGTCAAAGTCCGGGTCCCACTCGATTTTGACTTCGATTGGGTGATCGGCGACGCGTTCTTTGCCACCGGCAAGCCCTTCAGCAAAAGCGGGCTGGGTGAACACCTGCAGGCGCTGGTTACCGCGGGCCGGACGGAGGTGCGCTATCTCGACGGACAGCCGGTTCGCTGCATCCGCACCGGGCGCAAGGTGCTCGCGGGCGACCGGGTCTTGGCCTTTGACGAAATCACGGGTGACCAGCTTTTCGTGGACCGCGTGACCTACCACTTCATGCGGCCGCGGGTAGGGCAGGGCTTCGTTTTCTACACCGGCAACATCCGCAACGAATACATGCAGGATTTGGCCGGCAACCAGATCGTGGCGTATTACATCAAGCGCCTGATCGGTACGCCCGGTGATGTAATTCAGATTCACGAGCCCGTGATTTACCGCAACGGGCGCCCTATCACCGGCGCCGACGCTTTTGAAAAGAACGCCCGCCGGGAAGGATTATACGGCGGCTACTTCTATGGCCCTCGAATTCGCGGCAATTTGATGTCGGCCGACCAGGAACTTAAGGTGCCCGCGAACGCTTTTTTTGCGATGGGTGACAACTCGGCCAATAGTGCGGACGGGCGCTATTGGGGCTTTGTGCCCGCCAAAGACGTCATTGGGCGCCCGTTATTCATCTATTTCCCATTCAGTAAACGATGGGGTCCGTCACGGTAGTTTCCCCATAGGTATAAAACGCACAATATATATTAAGTTAACAAATGTTGTGCATGAATGAGCCCCTGTTTACGTGGCTGAAGGATCGCAGCGCCGGCGTGCTTTTGCACCCGACGTCCCTGCCCGGCTCCCAAGGCATCGGTACGATGGATGAGAATGCCGTCGCCTTCCTGGAGTTCCTTGCCGCCGCTGGTTTCAAATCCTGGCAAATCTGCCCGCTCGGACCCACCGGTTATGGCGATTCACCCTACCAGTGCTTTTCGGCTTTTGCCGGGAATCCCTACCTCATTGATGTCGCGGCCCTGGTGCGTGCTGGATTGCTTACGGCGGATGATATCCGCCCGCTGCAGGCGCTGAGCGCGGATCGCGTGGATTTCGGCCAGCTTTATCAGCTCAAGTGGCCGGTCCTGTTCAAGGCCCATGTCGCGTTTGTCGCGAGCAAGCGGAAACTCCAGCCTTACGGCGACTTTGCGGCGTTCCGTCGCACGCATGCCGCCTGGCTCCCCGACTATGCGCGCTTCTCGGCCTTGAAGGAAAGTTTCAAGGGCCGCCCCTGGTGGGAATGGCCCGCCGAGGTCCGGACGGCGGCCGGATCGCGCAAAACCCCCGCACCGGCCGCGCTCGCTGAGCGCAGCGAGGCCTTCGAGTTCATCCAGTACCTGTTTTTTGGCCAATGGACCCAGTTGCGCGCCCGCGCGGCCAAGCTGGGCATCAGCATCATCGGTGACACCCCGATCTTCGCCGCGCTCGACAGCGCGGATGTCTGGGCCCACCCGCAGTATTTCCAACTGGATCCCAGGACCTCGCGGCCGATCGCTGTCGCCGGCTGCCCGCCCGACTATTTCTCCGCTGACGGCCAGCTTTGGGGCAACCCGCTCTATGACTGGCCGGCGCACGCCGCGGATGGCTATGCGTGGTGGCTCGACCGCCTGCGCGCGAATTTCACCCTGTTTGATGTCGTGCGGATCGATCATTTCCGTGGCTTCGAAGCCTACTGGTCCATTCCCGCCGGTTCCGCGACCGCGAAACCCGGCCACTGGGTCCCGGGCCCGGGCCTGGATTTCTTCCGCGCGGTGCGGACCGCCCTGCCTGACGCCAAGTTGATTGCCGAGGACCTCGGCACGCTCACCCCCGAGGTTGTCGCCTTGCGCGAGGCCACCGGCCTGCCCGGCATGGCCGTGCTGCAATTCGCCTTCGGCGGCGGCGCGGATAATTTTTACCTGCCGCACAACCAGCGCGCCAACTGCGTCGTCTATCCCGGCACGCACGACAACGACACCACCGCCGGCTGGTATGCGACGGCGGATGAAAAAACCCGTGACCATGTGCGCCGCTACCTGCGCGTGAGCGGCCAGGATATTTCGGGGGATTTCCTGCGCACGGCTTACGCCTCGGTCTGCGCCCTGGCCATCATTCCCCTGCAGGACCTGCTCGGCCTGGGCTCGACTGCTCGCTTCAACAGCCCCGGCAAGCTCGAGGGCAACTGGTCGTGGCGGTTCCGTTCCGAGCAGCTGGCCGCCCTGCTCGCCCGTTCCGGCCCCTACCTTCGCGAACTCGCCGCCCTGTACCGGCGCTGAGTCACCGCGGCCGGCACCGGCTAGGCTTTCAGCAGGTGCGCCTTGATCATCGGGACCACCTGCGGGCCGGCGTCCTCGAGCACGTAATGTCCGGCATCGGCGATGCGCTCGCACTGCAGGTTGGCCAGCATGCCCTGCCAGCGGGCCAGAAACTGGTCGTCAAAGCAGAAGTCCCGGCCACCCCACACGATCAGCGCCGGGTGGTTGCGGAACTGGCCCAGCTTTTGTTCGACGCCCATCAGCGTGTCCCAGCTCGGGTGGGACGGATTCTGCGGGATATCACGCACGAAGGCGCTGACCGCCACGCGATGGGCCCAGGAATCGTAGGGAAACAGGTAACCGCGCTTTTCGTCCTCGGTGAGCTTCCTCCGGTGCATGGCCATGCTCGTGGCCGGCCGGGCGAAGCCGTTCAGGCCGCGCACCAGCAGCGGCCCAATCAGCGGCCAGCTGCAAACCGCGATGCGCAGTGGGATGTGGTTCGCCGCAAACGCGGCGGTGTTGAGGATGACCATGCGCCCGATCATCTCGGGGTGGCGTCCAGCGAAGCCAAAGCCGATCGCCCCACCCCAGTCGTGGACGACCAGGTGCACGCGCTTGAGGCCCAGTGACGCCACCAGCGCCTCGATGTCGGCGATGCGGGTTTCCAGCGTATACGGATAATCCTCGGGCTGCTCGGAGAGGCCCATGCCGACATGGTCCGGAGCGATGCAGCGCAGGCCCGCGGCGGTGAGCTCCCGGATCAGTTCGCGGTAATAAAAAGACCACGTCGGGTTGCCGTGGAGCAGTAGTACGGCCTCATCCTTGCGCGGGCCCTCGTCCACGTAGCTCATCCGGGCTCCGCGCGACGTGATGAAAGCGGCGGGCTTGAAGGGATATTGGCGGACGAGCCAGCCGGGCAGTGGCGTGTGGTTTACCATTCGAGGGCGAGCATCAGACAGTTGAGTCCACTCCCGATGCCGAGCAGTCCCACCCGCTGACCTTCGCGGATGGCGCCGGCCTCTAGGGCGGCGGCGAGGGTCGCGGGTAGCGCGACCGAGCCGGTGTTGCCAAGGGTTTCGAAGGTCGAGAAATCCTTCGCCAGATCGAGTCCGAGCTTTTCGTACAGCAGGCGGCGGTGGGTGCTACCGACCTGATGGCAGATAAAACGGTCGAAGGACTCCCCGGCCCAGCCGGCGGCGCCGGTAAATTCGCGCCACGTTTCCTGTGCGAGCGCGACCCCGGCGATGAGCAGTTGCTCCGAGTCGGTCTGCATTGCGAGCGCGTCGGCACCGTGCGTGTCACCCTGGCAAAGGTCGCTGTGCTGCGTGGCGGCGCGGGCGCAGCCGCCGAGCAGCCGGTGGGCGCGGCCCGGGACGAGCGAGGAATGGCAGACCACGGCGGCGACCGCGCCCGAGCCGATGGTCAGGTTGGCGAAATACGGTTTGATCTCGTTCCGGTTCAGCGGGCGGTCGAGCAACGTGGCCAGGGTCTGCTCCACGAGCGGCCGGCCGTTTTCACCGGCGACGACGAGGGCGCACTTGATCTGGCCCGACTCAATCAGGCCGGCGGCCACGGTGAGCGAGTTGAGAAAACCGAGGCAGGCGTTGGAGACGTCGAAGATCTGCGCGGTCGCGGGCAGGCCGATCTTGCGGTGGGCGAACGACGCGGTGGCGGGCTCGAGCATGTCGCGGCTGACCGCGGAGTGGATGAAGAGTTCAACCTGCGCGGCGGAGAGCTGCGACTTGGCCAGTACGGCCTTGCCGGCGGCGGCGCTGGCGTCGGACGGCCGCGTCCCGGCCGGCCACATCCGGCGCTCGCGGATGCCGGTCATCAGCTCGAGCCGGCCCGCGGGCAGCTTGAGCCGCTCGTACAGCGGGCGCAGGCGTTCCTCGATCTGGGCGGAGGTCCAGATTTCGCCGGGGAGCGCGCTCGCGAGGGATTCGATGCAGACGTGGGCGAACCTCATGCGCGCCTTACTTCTCCGGCCGCATGGCGAGCCGGATGATTTCCTGGTCGAAGTAATTCGAGCCGAGCCCCGCGTCCACGACCAGCGTCGTGCCGTTCACCCCGCTGCTGCGCTCGCTGAGGAGAAACAGCACGGTGTTGGCGACTTCCTGCGTCTCGAGGTTGCGTTTGCGGAACGTGAGCTTGGCGGCGTAAAGGTAGCTTTCGACATAGCCCGGGATGCCGGCCGACGCGCTGGTCTTGAGCGGTCCGGCGCCGACGGCGTTGAAGCGCACGGCGGTGTCGGCGCTGAAGGACTTGGCGAGGAAGCGCACGCCGGACTCGAGGGCGGCCTTGATCGGGCCCATGTAGCCGTAGTTGTCGGGTGTCACGAGCAGCGAGGAGATGCCGATGGTCACGACGGAGGCGTTCTTGGCCAGCAGCGGCTTGAGGGCGCGGGCGACCTCCACGAGGGAAAACGCGGACACGGCCATGGCCTGCAGGAAATCCGCGCGCTTCGTCTCATGGAACGGCTTGAAGCCCTCGCTGTAGTTGGCGAACGCGATGGAATGGACCACGCCGTGCAGCACCGGGTGGCCGGCGGCGGCGATCTCGGTGGCGAGCCGGGCGGGCGCGCCCTCCTGTTCGACGTCGCAGATAAAGACCGGTTTACCGGCGAGCTGGGTCTCGAGGGACTTTTTGCGGGCCTCCGAGCGCACGCTGTAAAGCACCTTCGCGCCGGCTTCCTCGAGCGACTGGGCCGTGAACCAGGCCACGCTCTTGCGGTTGGCCACGCCGAAGACGAGGACGGTCTTGCCGGAAAGCTGGAGGAAATCGGTCATGGCGCGGGCGTGGCGGCGGGCACCTTCCACGCCACGGAAAAATCCACGGAGAGCACGCGCTTGTCACCGCTTTTGATGCTGCCGCTCATCATGGTGAAACCGCCGAGGGTCTCCTTTTTCTTCACTTCGATCACGATGGTCTCGCCGGGATAGACCGGGCTGCGGAAACGCACGTCGTTGATCTTCGCCAGCAGCGGCACACCGCCGGCCGGTCCACCCTGCCCCGCCATGCTGCGTGCCATGTAGAGCGCCCCGGTCTGGAACACCGCCTCGCACAGCAGTACCCCCGGGGTGATTGGCGCGCCGGGATAGTGTCCCTGGTAAAAATCCTCGTCGGCGCGCAGGGTCCGCTTGGCCACCAAGCCGTCCGCGCTCTCGGAGACGATCTCGTCCACGAACAGGAACGGCGGCCGGTGCGGGATCAGGGCGAGGACGTCGGGGCTGGCGCTCATGGGGTGGCGTTGGTGGAAGCGGGCTGGCGCTGGCGGAAGAGTGCCTGGTCGATCTTGTTCGCGACGATCACACCATAATTGATGGTCCCGAGCCAGCCCGACATGATGATGCCCACCGAGCCGGCGTGGTACAAGCCGGGGAGTTTTTCGGGCAGGTCCATCGAGACCTTCAGGCCCTCAAACTTGGTGCCAAAGGCCGTGCCGCCCACGTGCGTGGTGTAGCGCTCGATGGTCCGGGGCGTGGCGGCCTCCTTCCAGTCGATCTTTCCCCGCACGCCGGGAATGAACTTCTCCAGGGTGACGATCGCCTCCTCGATGAGCCGGTTTTTCTCCCGCTCGTACTCCTCGTCGCCCAGTTTTTGCCAGTCGCCGTAGCGGCCGTTGAGCGAGACCACCACGGTGTAGCGGTCAGAGCCGGGCCGCGTGTCGGGGTAATACATCGAGAACGTCCGGCTCGTGGTGTGGAAATCGGTCAGTTCCTCGCTGCTGAACTTGGGGTTGCCCGACGTGAAGACGAGATCACCGATGTGCGGGAGCGTCTCGCCCTTGCGGATGCCGAGGTAAACCTGGCAGGAGCTCGAGTTGATGCGCACGGCCTGGGCGTTGGCGACGTACTCCGCCGGGAAACTTGCCTCGCCCGCGAGGCGGAAGATGGTGTTCTTGATGCTCGCGTTGGAGAGGACGGCCTTGGCGCGGATGACGCGGCCGCTGCTGGCGACGATGCCGCAGGCGACCTTCCGGCCGGCGCGCTCCTCGACCAGAATCTTGTCCACGAGCACTTTTTTCCGCACCTCGACACCGTTGTGCTTCAGCTCGGCGATCATCTTCTCGATCAGCACGTCCGAGCCGCCGCGGAAGGTGTAGACGCCCGAGCCCATGAAATTGGAAAACACGATGCCGTAGGTGATGGCGGGATCGTTGAGCGTGGAGCCGTTGGCGTAGGCGATCGGCTCCATCAGCAGGCGCTTCACGTCATCGCGGCCCGGGAAGAAGCGCTCGAGCATCTCGCCCGTCGTCTCGGGGTTGTTGTCGTAGTAGTTCATCCCCCGCAGGTAGTCGTAGAACTTCTCGACGTGGTCGGGATCGAGTTTGAACTGCTCGACGAGGACGCGGGTGTAGTCCTCGCGGGTGAAGGTCGTCCAGACGTCCATCTGCGGGTTGACGAAGCGGATGTCCTTCAGCTGCACGATCGCGTCGGCGATCTCCTTGGTCCAGTACTTGCGGCACGACTTGATCATGCCGACGGGGAAGCCGTGCAAGGAAATGTCGAAGATGTGGCCGCCCTTGCGGGTGAACCAGGTGGCGAGGCCGCCGAACTGGTAGTGGTGCTCAAGGAGCAGCACCTTGTGCCCGGCTTTCGCCAGCACGTTTGCGCCGGTCAAGCCGCCCAGACCGCTGCCGATGACGATCACGTCATACTCGTCGGCCACCCCTTTGAGCCAGTCATAAGCCATGGAAGCCGATCAGTGAACGCGCTGCCGGAGCGAGGGCAAGGGGTTTGTTCCCCGCCCTCGGATTCACCCTGAAACCCGGCCTGGCCGCCGCCTAGCGCTGAGGCTCCGGCTGCTGGTCGCGGGGATTGTCCTTCGGCGGGGGCGGTGCCGGACGCGGCGGCGGTAGATTGACCGGACGGGCCTCGGGCGGCCGGGCGGCCGGCTGATGGTTCGGCGTGGGCGGCGGCTGATGGGTCAACTGGCCGGTCGGGCGCGGGGAGTTGTTCTCCGGCCGGGGTGCCGGTGGCGGCGTGGTGGGCGCACGGTCGCGGTTGTTCTGATTCCAGTTGGGATTGTTGGCGGGCCGGGACGCCGGCTGGCTGGGCGGATTGGCCGGCCGGGGATTGTTGGCCGGCGCATTAGTTTCCGGCCGGGGCGCGGGTGTCGCGGGGGTCACGGGCGGGCGGTGGTCGCGATTGTCGTGGTTCCAGTTGGGGTTGTTCGCCGGGACCGGCTGGCGGTTGTGATCGTTGTCCCGCGAATTATTGTCCGGCCGCGGGCGTTCCGGGTGCGCGTCACGGGGCGGATACGACGGATACGACGGTGAGCTGGGGAATGGCCGGGGGCGGATAATATCCGGATTGGAGCGGTGGTTGTCGGGACGCGTGAAAGGCGGACGCGTTGCCGGTGGAGTCCACGGGCGCCAGTTGTTGCCATAATTCGGCTTTCCGCCGGGGCCCGGGCGGCGGTTCCAATCCCGGTGCTCGGACCAGTTGTGATGGCGGTCACCGACGATGATGACGCGGGTGCGCCAGTTGAAATCGTAGCTTAGCCAGAAGCCGACCGGCAGACCCAGGCCAAACGTCACATAGGGCGGACCACCGTAATAGCTGGTCTGACCGTAGACCAGATTCGGGTCGTAATACGGCACGTAGATGACGTCCGGCTGGGCCGGCACGATCTGGATGTCGTCACCATCCAGCAGCAGTTTCTGCTGGGGCGTGCTCGTGAGGGTGCCGTTGGCCTTCGCGCGAACGCGCAAGCGCTGCACGGAGTTCATCACCTCGTCGGGTTGGAAGAGGAACGTGGCGCCGAGCTGTTGCGTCCAGGTCAGGTTTTCATCCATCCACTTGATCAGCATCGGATACCGTGCGAGGGCGCGGACGCTTTCGCTCCACGGCTGGTCGTCGATCTTGTCCGGGTCGCCGCCGGTGCTGAGGTAGCGCTGGGCCAGCACGATGTCGGCGGGGCTGGCCGCGGCCGGCAGAATGATGGCGACCAGGGCGTCGGGATAGAGGGCGATGGGCCCCAGCAGCTGGTCGACCTGCTGCGGGTTCAGCGGCGCGTTGACGTCAATTTCCTCGGCGCGCCCCGGGCTGGCGGCAAGCAGCGCGAGGCCAAGGAGGAAGCTCAGGACGGGGACAGTGGAGAGTTTCATGGGGGTAGGAAGTGCTCCTGCACTGAGTGAACTGAGACAAAAGGGGTAAATCTTTGTGCCGGAAAAAGCTAAGCTTTCGCGAGGATGTGGTAATTGGCCATGGAGATGCCGCTGAGCATGGCGCCGACGATGCCGAGAAAACCCTGGTCCGTGCCGCACAGGTAGAGATTGGCGAGATCGGTGCGGCCCTGCCGGTTCTTTTCTGCCGCGCCGTAAATGGCGCCGCCGAGGTGGCCGGTAAACTTGGTGATGGTGCGGGGGGTGAACATGTCAGTGCTCACGGTGGCACGGGTGAGCAGGTCGGGCGCGGCCAGCTTCGGGAGGAAACGCTGGGCGCTTTTCTGCAGCGCGGCGTACCAGCGCAGCTTGTCGGCGCGGTAGGTTTCCTCCGGCAGGTGGGCCCAGCGTTCGAAGTTGGCGAGGCAGGTGCAGCGGAAGATGCCCTCGGCGAGCTGCTGGTCGGGACCGTAGTCGAAATTATTGGGGATGCAGATCACGCCGCTGCGCGGATCCACCTGCGCCTCCGGGCAGGCGTAGTCGAATTTGGCCGAGTCGTTGAAAAACACGATGGTGTCACTCCCCCACCCGAGGTCCGCCGGCTGCCGGTCCAGGATCGTGATTGTTTCCACAAAGGACAGACGCCCGGGCGCCGGGGCGGGTTGCAGGCGGTGACCCGATTGCACGAGGCGCGCGGTTTCGGGCGCTCCGATGGACGAGATGACATGGTCGGCGGTGATCTCGTCACCGTTGTCGAGGAGGAGCGAGGCGGCGCGGCCGTCGCGGGCGACGATGTGCTTCACACCGCACTTCATGCGGCGTTCGCCGCCGGCGGCGCGGTACTTTTCGAGCAGGACCCGGAGAATGACCCGCACGCCATCGAAGGGCCGCGCGAAGCCCTCGAGGAAGAGCGCCTTGAACATGATCACGAACTGGCCGAACTCCATGTCGTGCTCGGACGAGCTGCCGTAATACATCACGGGGCAGAACAGCATGTGCTCCAGCAGCGGGTCGGTGATGTACTGGCGGACGAGGGTCCGCGCCGACACGGGCTGGGCGTCGAGCGAGACATCATCGTAGGCCCGCACCGCGCTGGTCAGCCGGCGGAAGCCGTCGATCTGGGCGGGAAATTTTTCCGCGACCTCGCCCTCGAGCACGGCAAAGTCGTTGGTGAACCGCAGCGAGGTCTCACCGTGCGGGCCGAAGGCGATGCGCGTCTGCTTCTGCTCGCAGAGGGCGAACTCCTCGCGGCTGATGCGCAACTGCCGGAGGAGCTTGGTCAGGGGCGTCCCCTTGACCCCGGGTTGCACGAAATTGGTCATCGCATGCAGGCCGACGTCGAATTTGCGTCCGCCGATGCTGTAGAAGCTGTTCAGTCCGCCGACGGTGTTGTGCCGCTCGAAGATGCAGACCTTCTTGCCGAAGTGCGCCAGCCGGATGCCGGCGGCGAGCCCGGACATGCCGGCGCCGATGATGGCGACATCGTAGTGGGAGCGGGAATTCACCGGAGAGATGAAGGGGGAAGCCAGGAAACCAGGAAAGACCAAAACCTTCCGGTTCCTGGTTTCATGGCTTCCCCCTTAAAATAAAACAGGCCGGGAATACTCCCGGCCCGTGGTCGTCCTTGGCGCGGTGCGCGCGGTCAGCTCTTGGCACTCAGCGCGTTGAACTTCGGCGTGAGGTACTCCGCGCAGCTGTCGAGCGAAGCGAGCTGGATGTAGTCCGCCTCCGGGACCTCGATGCTGTGGCGTTTGCGCAGTTCCATCACGATATCGAGGAAATCCATCGAATCGAGCTGGAGCTGGTCGCGCAGGCGCACGTCGGACTTGACGTTGGTCAGGTCCTCGTCGGGCGCGATGTCGGCAATGATGTCGAGCACCACCTTCTTGCATTCGTCTTTGGTCATATATGGGCGGAAGCGTGGGACTTAGGGGGCAAAGCGTTTAACAATCAACGTGGAATTTATCCCCAGCATCCCGAAGGAGTTATTGAGGATGGTGTCCACTTTCGCAACCTTCCGTGGCTGATTTAAAACCAGCCCGGGCAGCGCGCACGCCGGGTCGAGGTCATCCACGTTGATCGTCGGGTGCACGATCAGGTCGTCGAAGGACGGCAGGTTGCCGGCCAGCTCCAGCGCCCCCGCCGCACCCATGCAGTGGCCGATGTAGCTCTTGGTGTTGTTGATGTGGGTTTCGGGGCAACCTTCGCCGAACACCGCACGGATGGCCTCGCACTCCTGGATATCGCCGAGGGGCGTGGCAGTGGCGTGGGTGTTGACGATGTGAATATCGGCCGGAGTGAGTCCGGCGCGGCGGATGGACGCGCGCACGCACTCGGCCTGCCGGACGGGATTGGGCAGCACGTAGTCGCTGGCGTCGGAGTTGACGTGATAGCCCGCGATCTCGGCGTAGATCTTGGCTCCGCGCGCCTGGGCATCCTCGAGCCGCTCGAGCGTGTACAAACAGCCACCCTCCGAGACGACGATGCCATTGCGGGCCTTGTCGAAGGGGCGGCTGGCCTTGGCCGGGTCGGCGTGGGTGGCGAGGGCGTTCTGGCTCTTAAAACCGGCGAAGATGCCGAAGGTGTGGATGCTCTCGCTGATGCCGCCGCAGATGGCCAGGTCCACCTCGCCGAGGCGCAGCATCTGCGCGGCGTGGATCAGGCCCAGGTTGCCGGCGGCGCAGGCGGCGCCGATGGTGTACGCGGGCCCGGTGACACCGAGATTGAGCGAGGCCTCGCCCGCCGGGTTGTTCGCGACGGTGCGGGGGTTGTGGTAATGCGACCAGAACTTCGTGTCGTAGTTAAACTTCGAGATGTTGTAGATTTCGTTCTCCGTCTCGACGTTGCCGTGCTCGGTGCAGCCGATGTAGATGCCCACGCGGTCCTTGGCCTGGGCCGACCAGTCGATCTTGCTGTCGGCCAGGGCTTCGCGGGCGCAATAGACGCTGATGCTGCCGGCGCGGGTGCCGACGCGAACCTCCTTCTTGGTCTGGTGGCGGAGGGCGTCGTAGTGGCAGACACCGGCGAGCTGCGAGCCCATGTAGCGGATTTCCATGCGCTCGATGCCTGCCACGCCATTGAGCAGGTTCTGGCGGAACTCCGCCAGGGAATTGCCGTTGGGGGCAGTCAAACCGACTCCGGTGATGACGATGCGGGAAGGCTTCATTCGTTGGGAAAGGAAATCGCTAGCCAACCCCGGGCCGAAAGCAATACAAGCCTCACTGCATGAACGTGCTTGTCGTCGGGGGCGCCGGTTACATCGGCAGCCATTGTGTCCGCCAGCTCATTGCCGCCGGGCATCGTCCGGTGGTGCTGGACAACCTTGTGTACGGCCACCGGGCCGCGGTGGCGCCCGGCGTGGCCCTGCACCAGGTCAATCTCGCGGACGAACCGGCGGTCGGAAAGCTGCTCCGCGACGAGGCGATCGAGCTGGTGATGCATTTCGCCGCCTACTGCTACGTGGGCGAGTCGGTGACGGATCCGCTCAAATATTACTTCAACAATGAGGTCGGCACGCTGCAGCTGTTGCGCGCGATGCTGGCGGCCGGCGTGAAAAAGTTCGTGTTCTCCTCGACCTGTGCGACCTACGGCACGCCGGCGACGCTGCCCATCGTCGAGACGATGCCCCAGGCGCCGATCAATCCCTACGGCCAGACGAAACTCGACGTCGAAAACGCCCTCAAGGCCCTCGCGGTGGCCCACGGCCTGAGCTTCGCGGCGTTCCGCTATTTCAATGCCGCCGGGGCCGCCGAGGATGGGAGCATCGGGGAGGATCACACGCCCGAGACGCACCTGATCCCGCTCGCCTTCGACGCCGCCACGGGCCGCCGGGCGCAACTCGAGATTTTCGGCACGGATTACCCCACCCCCGACGGCACCTGCCAGCGCGATTACGTGCATGTGGACGACCTCAGCCGCGCGCATATCGCCGTGTTCGGGCAACTGGCCAAGCCGGGGGCCGCGTTGTTCTACAATCTCGGCACCGGCCGCCCGACCTCGAATCGCGAGGTCATCCGCGCCGTGGAAAAAGCCACCGGCCGCAAAATCAAGATCGTCGAGGCGCCGCGCCGCCCGGGTGACCCGGCCGCGCTTTACGCCGATTCATCCAAGGCACAGCGCGAGCTCGGCTGGAAACCCAAGTTCCCCGACATCGATTCCATCGTCGCCACCGCCTGGAAATGGCACGCGGCGCATCCCGGCGGCTACGGGAAGTGACGGGTGTAGGGCGGGTCTAAGACCCCGCTCTACCCTTTGAGCTTCTTCTTCAGCGCCGCCTGGGTCAGCCCGAGCTCGGCGGCGGCGGCCTTGAGGTCGCCGTTGGTCGCGGCGAGCGTGCGCTGGATCATTTCCGACTCCAATCGCGCGAGCAGCGGCGGCTGGCCGTGACGCAGGTTGGCGTGGAGAAAATCGAGGGCGCGCTCGGGTGTCAGTGCGGGTTCACCGGCGGCGATGCTCTCCGCGGCGATCTTGGCGCTGGCGAGCGCGACACTCTCCGCGTTGGCCGTCCGGATCGTGTCGAAGGGTGAGTCGCTGGCATCGGTCGGCGTGACGAACGTCGCCTCGGTGCTCGTGGCGTTGCGGATCTCCACCGGCAGGTCGTGAACGAGGATGGCGTCGCCCTGTGCGATGATTGCGCTGCGGTAGACCACGTTCTCCAGCTCGCGCACGTTGCCGGGCCAGGGATAGCGCCCGAGCACGCCGAGCGCTTCGGCGGAGACTTTCGTGACGCGCGTTTTGCGCTGCTTGGCGAGATTCTGCAGGAAAAAATCAATGATCGGCGGGATGTCCAGGGCGCGCTCGCGCAGGGCCGGCATCTTGATCCGCACGACGTTGAGCCGGTAATAAAGGTCCTCACGGAAGGTCTTCGCCTTCACCATGGCCTCGAGGTCCTTGTTGGTCGCGGCGATGACGCGTACGTCGACCTTGATGGTGTCGGTGCCGCCGACGCGCTGGATTTCGCCGGCCTGCAGGACGCGGAGGATTTTCGTCTGCGTCGCCGGCGCCATGTCGCCGATTTCATCGAGAAAGATCGTCCCGCCGTCGCAGAGCTCGAACTTGCCGAGGCGCTGGCCGGTGGCGCCGGTGAACGAGCCGCGCTCGTGGCCGAAGAGCTCGCTCTCAATCAAATTGTCCGGGATCGCCGCGCAATTGACCGCAATGAACAACTTGGCCGCGCGGTGGCTGTGTTTCCAAATGGACCGCGCGACGAGCTCCTTGCCCGTGCCGCTCTCGCCCGTGATCATGACGGTGACGTCGCTGGCGGTGACCTGCCCGATGATCTTGAACACCTCCTGCATGACCGGGGAGCTGCCAACGATGCCCTCCTTGTAATCCTCGGTGTTGATGGCGGGCTTGTAGGCCCCCGCCGCCTGCAGGTCGGCGTGGGTCTTCAGCGCGGCTTCCGCCAGCGCGAGCACCTTCGGCGGGTCGAAGGGCTTCATGACGTAGTCGAAGGCGCCGTATTTCATCGCCTCGATGGCGGTCTGCGCCGTGCCAAATGCGGTCATCAACACCACGAGCTGCCGCGGGTTGGCGGAACGGATCAGCCGGAGCGCCTCGATGCCGCCCATGCCGCCCATGCGCACGTCGAGAAACACGAGGTCGGGCGTCGGCCCTTTTTTCACCAAGGCCAGACCTGCCTCGCCGCTGGCCGCCTCGGTCACCTTGTAGCCGCGCGACGAGAACACCCGCGTGAGCGAGTAGCGGATCTCGGTGTCATCATCGATGATGAGGATGGACGGGGGCTTGGCGGTGGTTTCGGGCATGAGCAGGGGAAAGGACCTTCCGGTGGCAAAAGAGCGCTGGCGCTTTCGTCCGGGCGGCTTTGATTAGTTTACATGTTTGGCTGGTCAATCAACTTGTTCCGCATCCGGGGTATCCAGCTCGCCGTGCACGCGAGCTTCTTCCTGCTGCTGGCATATTCCGCCTACGAGGGCTGGCAGGCCGGCGGTTGGGAGCAGCTGCTGTGGAGCGTGGGCATCCTGCTGGCGTTTTTCGTCTGCGTGGTGCTCCACGAACTCGGGCACTCATTCACGGCGATGCACTTCGGCGTGGGTGTGCGGCGGATCCTGCTGCTGCCCATCGGGGGCATGGCGGAGTTTGACGCCATTCCCCGGCAACCCTCCCGCGAGCTGCTCATCACCCTCGCCGGCCCGGCGGTGAACTTCGCCCTCGCGGCCCTCCTGTGGGTCGTGGTGGGCGTGGCGGACGACGACTATCCGGCCAACGCCGTGGGCTTTGGCCAGCTGCTGCTCCATGCCAACTTACTCATGGGCTGCTTTAATCTGCTGCCGGTTTTCCCGATGGACGGCGGCCGCATCCTGCGGGCGCTGCTGGCCACCCGGCTGCCTTACCTGCGCGCCACATTTTGGGCTGCGACGGTGGGCAAGGTGCTGGCCGTGATCGCCGGTTTGATCGCGGCGTTTGTCTTCCACAATTACCTCACGGCCTTTCTGTTCGCGTTCATTTACGCCGCCGGTGACGCCGAATACCGCGCCGTGCAGCGGCGAGAAATCGAGGACGCCCACTGGCGGGCGATGGCGAACCGGCTGTATCCGACGCCCCCGGTGCTGGAGGAACCTCCCCTGCTGGGGCCCTGACCGCCGGCCGCGGGCACAAAAAAGCGCCTTCGGACCGGGCCGTGGCGCTATTCTAAAGTGGTGGACCCTAGCGGGTTCGAACCGCTGACCTCCTCAATGCCATTGAGGCGCTCTACCAACTGAGCTAAGAGCCCTTTCCCACTTACGAGGGGTGAGGAAAATCAAAGTTCCCCGGGCGAACGCAAGGAGTTTTTTAACCCCCGTCTTCTTCCTTCATCCGGAAGGTCAGGCTGACGGTGTCGCCCTTCCAGGCACTGGGCGGGCTGACGCGCCGGTAACGTCGGATGTCGTCCATCACTGCCCGGTCAAATTCCTCACTCCCGGAACCGCGGGTGATGCGCGCGCTGGAAATCGAGCCGTCGGTGTTGAGCCGGAACTCGGCGATGGCGAACACCGCGTCGCCCAGCCCGGGCGGTTTCTCGAGCCCATCCTGGAGTCTTTGCTTCACGATCGCGAAATACGCGTCCAGCAGGTCGCCTTCCTCACGGGTCAGCGCCTTCCCGCCGGCGCCAGCCTTGCTGGCGGTGGAGCCGCCTACCACCCCGCCGGACACACCCTCGGTATCGATGTGCTTGACCCTGGGATTGCCGGCGCCGGCGACCTTGTTGGCCCGGTTCTGCCGGTCGAACTCGGCCTTCGTCAGCCGCTTTTGCTCCGCCTCGCGCTCCTTTTTGATCTCCGCCTTCGCCCTCGATTCCGCGCGGATGATCTTTCGTTTGATCTGGTTGGAAAAATTCGGGGTCTTGGTCTCCTTCGTCTTCGGCGGGGTGACGGCCTTCTCGACCGGGGCCTTGGTCACAACGGGCTCGGGTTCCGGGGCCGGGGCCACGGGGACGGGAGCGGCCAGCTTGACGGGTTCGGGCGCGGGGGCCGGGGGTTCGGGAATCGCGATCTTGATGCCGCCGGGTGTGCCCAGTGCCGGGGCCGCCGTGGCGCCGTAGTCGTCGCCCGCCCCGGCCACCAATTCCAGGATCTTGGGCGTTTCCTTGACGTGCGTCTGGGCCAGGTAGGCGAGGAAAACGACGAGCACCACGACCAGGCCGTGCAGGCTGGCGGAGAGAAAGAGGGCGCTGGGCGAACGGGCGGTCATGGCGGCACCGGATAGACGGACGGGGCGGCGAAAGCTTAGTTCGGCGACTGCGTGTCGAAGGTGAACTTCAGCAGGTTGCTCTTCTTCAGCTCGTCCATGAGCTGGATGACTTTCTCGTAGGGCAGTTTGGCGTCGCCGCGGATACGCATGACCGGCGGCTTCGACTCGGCGGCGTACCCGCGCAGGCGGATCTTGAGGTCGGCGTACGGCACGGCGGTGGTGCTGTTGTCGAGGTAGTAGTTGCCATACGCGTCAATCGAGATGGCGACAAAGCGCGCGTCCTTGTCCGGCTTCTGCTGCGGGCTGCGGGACTCGCTTGGCAGGTTCACCGGGATCGTCTGCTCCTGCTGGATCAACGGCGTCGCGATCATGAAGATGATCAGCAGCGTGAAGCCGAGGTCGATCAGGTTGGTGACGTTGAGCTCCGAGATCGGGGCCGCGGTCTGTCTCCGGCGAAAGGTCCGTGCCATGGCGGGTCCTATTTGCTCTCCAGCTCGATGCGGTCGGCGAGTTCGCTGGCGAAGTTTTCCAGCTCGGTGATGAGCTGCTTGGACTTGCCGAGCAGGAAGTTGTAGCCGAACACCGACGGGATGGCGACCAGCAGGCCGGCGATGGTGGTGAGCAGCGCGGCCGAGACGCCGGGGGCGAGGGTCTTGATGCTCGCGGACTCCTGCACGGCGACGGCGCTGAACGCCTCCATGACGCCCCACACCGTCCCGAGCATGCCGAGGAACGGCGCGCCGGTCACGATGGTGGCGAGGAAGATCATGCTCGATTCGTAGCGCAGCGTCTGGCGCGAGAGCGCGCGCTGCAGGGCGTTCTCCGTGTGCTCGAGGCGGGCGCGGTTGTCCGTCTGCCCCTTCTCCTTCTCGATGGCGGTGGAGCGCCAGTAGCTTTCGATGGCGTCGGAAAACAGGTCGGCGTACGGGATCGACCGCTTGTTGCGGAAGGACTCCGGCAGGTCGAGCACGGCGCGCTGGTCGTGGAGGTGCGCCTCGAACGCGTGGTTCAGCTGGCCGAGGCGCTTCAGCTCGAAGTGCTTTCCGATCATGACCGACCAGGCGAAGATGCTGACGACGCCCAGGCCGGCGGTGATCACCTGGCCGACGGCGTCGCACCGGGCGAAGACTTCAATGAGGTTGGTCGTCGCGAGGACGGGTGAGAAAAGATGAAGGGCGGACATCGCGCCAAAGAGTTGGAGGGTTTGCGGGACGCATTCAACGGAAATTCCGGCCCGAATTTCGCCCGGCCACCGGCGATTCTGTTTGCCGCGCACGGCGCGGGATTTTTTCCTGACCCCTGCCGCCCACCATGGACTTCAAAACCCGCACCCTGCAGGAACTGCGCGACCGCCGCGGCACCCTCGCCTCCAAGCAAACCCTCCTCGGCTTCGACGGCTTCGTCGATACCATCGTGACCCCGGTCGCCCTGCGCGCCGGCCAGGGCGAGAACTTCACGCCCATCACCACGATCACCGAGTTCGGCCAGCGCATTATCGGGGCCGCCGGCAAGAGTACGAACCTCGAGTTCTACCCGCGGATGGACAAGCTGGGCGGCAACGGCCCGATCATGGCCAACGCCCTGCTCGCCCACGGCGCCCAGGTGACCTACATCGGCGCGCTCGGGCGGACCACGATCCACCCGGCCTTCGCGGATTTTGCCCAGCGGGCCAAGGTGGTGTCCCTGTGCGATCCGGCCGCGACCACCGCGGTCGAGTTCACCGATGGCAAGCTCATGCTCGGCATGATGCGCAGCCTGGATGAGATCACGCCGGCCAAGATCACGGAAGTCATGGGCGACGACGCCTACCGGGCCGCCCTCGGCGCCGCCGACCTCGTCGGCCTGGTGAACTGGACGATGATCCCGAACCTGACGTCGGTGTTCACCGATCTCGTCACCCGCGTCCTGCCGCGGGTGCCGGCCAAGCCGGGCCGCATCTTCTTCTTCGACCTCGCCGACCCGGAAAAGCGCTCGTCCGCCGACCTCGCGTACGCGCTCGATACGATCGGCCAGTTCGAGCAGTTCGGCCGCGTCACGCTCGGGCTCAACCTGAAGGAGGCGCAACAGGTGTTCACCGCGCTGGGCTTCGGCTCCGAGACGGAAACCGAGAGCGGCCTGCGCGCCATGGCCCAGAAGATTCGCGACCGCCTCGACCTCACCACCGTCGTAGTCCACCCCAAGGAATCCGCCGCCTGCGCCACCCGCGAGGGCACGTCCTGGGTCCCCGGCCCCTACTCGGCCAAACCGCTCATCACCACTGGCGCGGGCGATCATTTCAACGCCGGCTTCGTTGCCGCCCAGCTCATGGGCCTGACGCCCGAGGCGGCGCTCGGCCTCGGCGTCTGCACCAGCGGCCATTACGTCCGCACGGCCAAGAGCCCGTCGCTGGCCGATCTCGAAACCTTCCTCGCGAACTGGAAATAACCCGCTCATTCTCCCGCCATGCCCCTGAAATCCAAACCCACTGGCAAACTCATCTCCTTCGAGGGCTCCGAAGGCAGTGGCAAGTCCACCCAGATTTCCCGCCTCGCCGCCCACCTCCAGCAGAACGGCCGCGAGGTCGTCTCGACCCGCGAGCCCGGCGGCACCGAGATCGGCGAGCAGATCCGCAACATCATCGTCCATAATTCCAAGGGCGACGAGATGTGCGCCGAGACCGAGCTGCTCCTCTTCACCGCCGCCCGCGCGCAGGTCGTGCGCGAGGTCATCGCCCCGGCGCTGGTTCGCGGCGCCGTCGTTTTGAGCGACCGCTTCCTCGACTCGTCCACCGTGTACCAGGGCATCGGCCGCAACCTCGCCGCCGATCCGGTTTCCCGCATCAACCACTTCGCCGTGGGCAACGTCATGCCCGACCTGACCATCGTGATTGATGTGCCCACCGAGGTCGGCCTCGCCCGCATCCGCCAGCGCGCCTCCGACCTGCCCGACCGCATGGAGCGCGAGAACATCGATTTCTACAAAAAGATCCGCGAGGGCTACCTGTTGCTCGCCGCGGGCATGCCGGACCGCGTGGTCGTGATCGACGGCACCCTGAGCCCGGATACCATCGAGAAGAAAATCTGGACGATCGTGAAAGAGCGTCTGGGCTGATCGGACCCCGCTAAGCCCATGACCGCCGCGACTCCCTGGCCTGCCGCCCTCGCCGGCTCCCCTGCGGTCTCCGTCATCGAGCAGGCCATCGCCAAGCAGCGGCTGTCCCACAGCCTCCTGCTGCACGGCGACGATCCAGACACGCTGGTGGCCGTGGCGCTCGCGATCGCCGACCGGCTGCTCAATGTGAAGGGTGCGTCCGCCGCATTTCCACCCGAGCAGCACCCCGACTGCTTCATGCTGCGGCCGGCGGGCAAGATGCGGCAGATCTCCGCCGACGCCACGCGCGAGCTGATCAACAAGGTCCAGGTCTCGCCCGCGGTGGCCCCGCGCAAGGTCGCCATCCTCCACGAGGTGGACCGCATGCACATAACTGCCTCGAATATTTTCCTGAAGACCCTCGAGGAGCCGCCGGCGAACACGACGCTCCTTCTCCTCACGACGCGGCCCTACGCCCTGCTGCCGACGATCCGCAGCCGCGTGCTGCATTTCCGCTTTCCCTCGTCCGCCACGGTTGTCGCCGCCGATGGCTGGGCGCCGTGGCTGGCCGATTACCAGGCGTGGCTGGCGCGGCTGAGCGAGGGCGTGAGCGGCAAGACCGCCATCGCCGACCAGGTTTTCACGCTCTACGGCCTCGTCGCGCGCTTCAGCGCGGTGCTGGATTTCGCCACGGGTGAAGTCTGGAAACTGCAGAAGGAAAAACTCCCGCCCGACCTCGAGGACGACGAGCAGGTCGCCATCGAGACCGGCATCGCCAACGGCCTCCGCGCCCGGCTCTTTGCCGAGATCGAGGCCGCCACGCGGGCCTTCGCCCTCCCGCGACTCTCCACCGCCGACGGCCGCGCTCGCCGCGCCTATGCCGCCGCCATCGAGAAGCTCGAGCACAACGTCGGCCTGCTCAGGTTGAACCTGAACGAGGCCGCCGCGCTCGAGGACTTTCTGCTCAGCTCGCTACGCCTGTGGACGCAGCGGTGAAGTTGAGGGTGTAGCGTCCCGGCTGCATCCGATATTTCGGCAGCGTGTCGGGTCCGCAACTCGCCGTCCCCAGCCCGCGCTGGCCGTAATCGAGGTTCACGTGGACTTCGGGCCGCGGGGTCAGGTCGGTGGTATGTTTCGCCTGGTAGAGGTCCTGCGCCGTGAAGTGGCTCGCCGACGCCTCCAGGGGTTTCGCCGCGGTGAAGCGGATGCCCGCTCCTTTTGCGTCGGACAGGCCCAGCCAGCGGGTGCCGGTGTGATTCCCGTGTTCCTGCGGGAGGATGTAGGGCACATATTGCGCGGTGACCGTGCTGCGATGCCGCGCGAGGACGGAAGCGCGGTTGCGGTCCGAATAATTCTCCAGCGGCCCGTTGCCGTACCACTCGAGTTGCTCAAGACCCGCCGGCAGCACGAGGGAAACGCCGATTCGCGGCAGTTCCGGCAGCCGCTTGTCCACGTCGAACAAGTTGGCCACACCGACCGAGCCATCGGCCCGCACGTCGTAGGTGTGGGCATGGACAATAAAGCGCTTGGCGCCCGGGCACAGCCAGCGCTGACGGATGTGGAAGCGGGGCGGACCATTCCGTGGCGTCTGCAGCTCGCACTTGGTCTCGACGAGTTCCATGCGATCGTAACCCGCCGTGAGGCAGTCGGTGAGCATCCGGGCGCCGCCCCAGTTCACGACGGCGAACAGCTTCAAGCCGTCGTTATCCGTCGGTGCCCGCCAGACGTTCAACTGCGGTCCGCGCGTGATCAGTTCGCGACCTTGCACGCGCAACCGCTCCAGCACCCCGCCCGCCCGGTTCAGCGTAAACTCGGTGTCGGCCGCCCGCACGAGCCAGCCCTCGCCGGTGGTTTCAATGGCCACCGGGGCGAAGGCGCCCGCGGGTTTGGTCGCCCGCTGGGCCCGGGCGAACGCCGTGGTCGGTACGCCCAGTTGGGTCCACGCCACCTCATGACCCGCGTCACACCAGGAGCTCGCCGCACGGGCATGGAAACGGAAGGTGACAAACACCTCGTCACTGGCTGCGAGTTCAAGCTTTGGCCACGCGAGCGCGACGACTTGCGCGGATTGGGCGGCGGCGGCTAGTTTCGGCAGCTGGCCTGTCTTCACGGGCGCGCCATTCACGAGCAGCTCCCAGGTGCCGCCGAGGTCGGCGAGTGATTTGAACCAGCGGCGGTTGTGCACCCGGAATTTACCGCGGCGGGCATCGATGGCCTCGACGCGCACCGGCTGGGCGAGGTGCTTGTACTCGTACAGCCCCGGATGGGGTGTGCGGTCGGGCCAGACGAGTCCGTCGCAGACGAAGTTCTTGTCGTTGGGCTCGTCCCCGAAATCACCGCCGTAGGCCCAATAGTCGCGGCCGGCGGCATCGCGCCGCTTGAGGCCGTGGTCCACCCACTCCCAGATGAAACCGCCCTGCAGGCCCGGGTAGCGGTCAAACGCGTCGAAATAGTCGCCCAGGCTGCCGTTGCTGTTGCCCATCGCGTGGGAAAACTCGCACATGATGAGCGGACGCCGCTGGTCCGGCGCCTTCCGGTCCTTCGCCCACTGCACCAGCTTTTCGATCTGCGGATACATCGGGCAGACCAGGTCGGTCGCGGCCTGGCCGGTCTGCCAGTCCCAGGTGATGGCGCCCTCGTAATGGATCAGGCGGCTCGGGTCGCGGAAACGGATCCAGCCGGCCATCGCGTCATGGTGCGCGCCATAGCCGCTCTCGTTGCCGAGCGACCAGGCGAGGATGCAGGGATGGTTCTTGTCGCGCTCCACCATCCGCAGCCCGCGGTCGAGAAAGGACGGCGCATAACGGTTGTCGCGGCAGACTTCCTGGTAAAATGCATGCGACTCCACGTCCGCCTCGTCGAACACGTAGAGCCCGTACTGGTCGCACAGGTCGTACCAGTGGGTGTCATTCGGGTAATGCGACGTGCGAACGGCATTCACGTTGAAGCGCTTCATCGTGAGCACATCGCGCAGCATCCCTTCGCGGGTGACGGCTTTGCCGTGCGTGTCGTCGTGCTCGTGGCGGTTGACGCCGGTGATGCGCACCGGGGCGCCGTTGACGAGCATCTGGCGGTTGCGCACTTCGACGCGGCGGAAGCCCACCCGGTTCGACGTGTGCTCCACTTCCGTGCCGTCGGGTGCGACCAGCGTCGTCACCACGGTGTAGAGCGTGGGTTCCTCCGCCGACCAGAGTTTCGGCCGGCTCACTGGCAGGTCGAATTCCACGAGCTTGCGCGGGTTGCGCCACACATCCTTGTCGGCGGGCAGACCGACCGCCGGCTTGCGCAGCACGGCCTTGCCCTTGGCGTTGAAAAGTTGAAGGCGCACCTGGCAGCCCTTCGCCTCGAGATCCGGCGCACCGAGGCGCACCGAGACGCGAAGCCGCCCGTCCCGGAGGTTATCCTCCAGGTCGCCGCGCACAAAAACGTCCTCCAGGTAGTGCTCCGCCTGCGAGTAGAGATACACCTCACGATGGATGCCGCCCATCCACCACTGGTCCTGGTCCTCGACAAAACTCGCGTCGGACCATTTCACGACCACCGCCGCGAGCACATGTTTGCCCCCCGCCTTCACGTAGGGCGTGAGGTCAAACTCCGACGGGAGCCGCGTGTCCTTGGCCAGGCCCACCGGCTGCCCGTCGAGCCAGACGTACAGCACGCTCTCCGCGCCACCGACATGCAGGATCACCCGCCGGCCGGACCAGTCCGCGGGCACCGTCAGCGTGGTGCGGTAGAGCCCCGTGGGGTTCTGCTCCGGCACCGACGGCGGCGGGTTGGAAAACGGCATGATGACGTTCGTGTAATGCGGCCGGTCGTGGCCATGCATCGTCCAGTTGCTCGGCACGGGCAGCTTGGACCAGCCGTCATCCGGGGAAAATTCGGGGCGCACAAACTCCGCCGGCACCTCCTCGGGCCGGGCGACCAGGCGGAAATCCCAGGTCCCGTTGAGCGATCGCCACCACGGCGACTGGCTGCGGTCGTAGCCCCGTGCCGCGCTGGCGGTGGGATACGGATAGAGCGTCGCCCGCGCCGGAAGGCGATTCAGCGACAGCGTTTCGGGGGTTTGCCAGGTTTTGAGCAGGCCGGTTTGGAGCAGTTCCATGGGAGAAAAATCTAGGGATTGGCGGAGAGGACGAGTGCCACGAATGCCTCGCGGGCCTCGATGTGGGGATTGTGTCCCGCGCCCGGAATCACCTCGATGCGCGCCGCCGGAAAATGCGCGCGGATCGCCGCGTGGTCGCCCGCCTCGATGTAGCGGGACTTGCCGCCGGCGATGAACAGGGTCGGCCCGGCATACTGCTCCGCCGTGCCGAGGGCGTCGGCTTCCATTGCGGGCAATGCGGCGGTGAGCACGGGCAGGTTTACGCCCCACTTCCAGGTGCCGTCCTCGTTGCGCTGCAGGTTCGTGAGCAGGAATTTCCGCATCGCCCAGTCGCTCACCTTGCTCTCGAACGCCTGCTCCGCCGCCGCTCGCGAGGTCAGATGGGCCAGGTCGAGTTCGTTCATCGCCGCAAATTCCTGCCGGTGGGCGACCCAGTGGTAGCCCTTGGGCGCAATATCCACCACGATCAGGCCCGCCACCCGCGCCGGATGCCGGCAGGCGAGCAGCATGGCCACCTTACCCCCCATGCTGTGGCCGAGCAGCGTGACCCGCGCGAGCCCCTGCCCGTCCATCCAGGCCACGACGTCCTCCATCATCGCCGCATAGGTCATCGCTTCGGCCTGGGGCGAATCACCGTGGTTGCGCAGATCGAGCGACAGGACGTGGTACCGGCCCGCCAGGTCCCGGCCGGTGGTCTGCCAGTTGCGCGACGACCCCAGCATCCCGTGCAGGATCACCAGGGGCGGCCGACCGGCGCCGCCGAGGTCACGATGAAAGAGAGACACCACGAAGGAGACGAAACACACGAAAACGTTGCACAGGCAAGGTTCTGAAAATTTTTCGTGTGCTTCGGGTAATTCGTGGTTTCCTCTCTGTTCTTCATGCCGGCCGAGAAACTCACCCCGATGATGCAGCAGTATTTCGAGGTCAAACGCGGGCTGCCGCGCGACACGATCCTGCTCTTCCGGCTCGGTGACTTCTTCGAGATGTTCTTCGACGACGCCGTGGTCGCGTCACGCCTCCTCGGGTTGACCCTGACAAAGCGCCAGGACCACCCGATGGCGGGCATCCCGGCCCATTCTTGTGACAATTATGTCACCAAGCTGCTCGCGGCCGGGAAGAAGGTCGCCATCTGCGACCAGGCCGAGACCGCCCAGCCCGGGCGGCTCGTGAAGCGCCAGCTCACGCGCATCCTTTCGCCCGGCACCACCCTGGCCGCCAACCAACTCGACGCCGCCCGCAACCACTACCTCTGCGCCGTCACCCTGGATGCCCACGGCCTGCACGCCTCGTGGCTCGACCTCTCCACGGGCGAGTTCCGCATCGCAACCGACACCCACATCGCGAACCTGCTGCCCGTCCTCACCGCGCTCGATCCCGCCGAGCTTCTGGTCATTGACGGCGCCCTCGCCCGCTGGGCGGCTGCGCCGCACGAGCAGGTTGAGGTCCACGCCCTGCACGCCTTCTGCACCTCACGGCTGGTCACGGAGCTGTCGGGCTATCATTTCGAGACCGCCACCGGCGCCAAGACCGTGATGGACACCCTCGGCGTGCTGAACCTGCAGGGCTTCGGCCTCGTTCATTCCCATCCCGCGCTCGGCCCGGCCGGGGCGCTCGTGTTCTACGCGACGGAAAACCTTTGCGCCAAGCCCGAGAATCTCCGCGGCCTGCAGGAATACCGCAGCGCCCGCACGCTCCTCCTCGACCCGGCTACGCTGCGCAACCTCGAGATCTTTGCCTCCATCCGCGGCACCCGCGAGGCGTCCCTGCTCGGCGCCATCAACCGCACCACGACCGCCCCGGGCGCGCGCCTGCTTGAGCGCTGGCTCGCTGCACCGACCCTCGACCTCGCCGAGATCAATCGCCGGCAATCCCTCGTCGGCGAACTCCTCGCCCAGCCTTCCCGCCTCGCCGCCCTGCGCGAACTGCTGGCGAGCGTCCGCGACATCCCGCGCATCCTCGGCCGCCTGCAGAACCGTCTCCGGAACCCGCGGGAGCTCGGCGGCGTGCGTGACACCCTCATGCAGATGCCCGCGCTGCAGGCCGAGCTGGCCGGCTTTGGCGGGACCCTGGCCACCGGTTACCAGTCTCGACTCAGCGAACTGCCGGCGTTGCGCGACCTGCTCACGCGGGGTCTGGCGGAGGAGCTCCCCAACGACCTTGCTGAGGGCAATTACATCCGCAGCGGCTACGACCCGCGGCTCGACGAACTTCGCACCCTCACCAGCGGCAACAAGACCTGGCTCTCCGACCTCGAACGCGCCGAGCAGGAGCGCACCGGCATCCGCAGCCTGAAGGTCCGGTTCACGAACAATTTCGGGTATTACATCGAGGTCACCAAGGCCAATCTGCACCTCGTCCCCGCCGACTACATCCGCCGGCAGACCACGGTCAGCGGCGAGCGTTACGTCACCGAGGCGCTCAAGGCCAAGGAGAAGGAGATCTTCCACGCCGAGGAAAACGCCCTCGCCCGCGAGCTGGAGCTCTTCAACGCCCTTGTTGCCGCCATCCTCGATGAGTCCGTCGCCCTCGCCCAGACCGCTGACGCCGTGGCCGAACTCGATGTGCTCGCCGGCTGGGCCGTGCTCGCCCGCGAATGGAATTATTGCCGGCCCATCCTCGACGAGAGTGATGTCCTCGCCATCACCGAGGGCCGCCACCCCGTGGTTGAGCAGATGCTCAAGGCCCCCGACGCCGCCCTCGCACGCGGCACCAGCCAGGCGTTTGTGCCCAACGACACGCTGCTCGCGTGCAACGATGCCCAGATCGCCCTCATCACCGGTCCCAACATGGCCGGCAAATCCACCTACATCCGCCAGGTCGCGCTGATCACGCTCCTCGCGCAGGTGGGCTGCTGGGTCCCGGCCAAGGCCTGCCAGGTCGGCCTCGTGGACCGCATCTTCTCCCGCGTCGGCGCCAGCGACGACCTCGCCCGCGGCAACTCGACGTTCATGGTCGAGATGAACGAGACCGCCAACATCCTCAACAACGCCACCAGCCGCTCGCTCATCATCCTCGATGAAATCGGTCGCGGCACGTCCACCTATGACGGCCTCTCCATCGCCTGGGCGGTCGTCGAGCACCTGCACCGCGACGCCGAAGGCGGTCCGCGCACGCTCTTCGCCACGCATTACCAGGAACTCACCCAGCTGGAAAAACACCTGCCGCGCCTGCGCAATTTCTCCGTCGCCGTGAAGGAATGGAACGACGACATCGTCTTTGTCCGCCGCGTCATCCCCGGCGCCGCCGACCGCAGCTACGGCATCCAGGTCGCCCGCCTCGCCGGCCTGCCGTTGAGCGTGATTGACCGTGCCAAGACCATCCTCGGCAAGCTGGAGAGCGACGACACGAGTGTGTCCGTGCCTTCGCCCCAGGCGCGGCCCAAGAAGAAAATCACGGTCGCGCCGGCCGATGATTCGCAGCTTAATTTTCTCTAGTTCGCCGCGTGCCATGGTCTCCCCGTACCATCCTTCACCGGGTGATGAAAACGCTCCCACCAACGTTCTCCTGCTGGCGGCCAAGGCCGATCCTTCATTCGGTGAGGAGCTGAGAAATATCCTCCGCCTGCCGGGCATCCAGCGTCGCGCGATGATCAACTCCGCGCTGGAGGCGATGCGAATCCAGCGCGCGGACCCGTTGCTGGTCCAGGCGGTGGCGTTGCTCGCCGATGACGCCGGCGTCGCCAGAATGCGCGAGCTGCTCCAGTCGTAGCATTCCACACCGCAGTGGGTCGGACCATGCGTCCGACGAGTCCGGGGTCAGGACGCCGTGCTGTGGCGCAGGGTCCACAGCTGCTTGGCCTGCTTGATGATCGCGGCCAGCACATCGGGCGTCACCGCCTGCTTCGGATCGTCACCGATGCCGTGGCTCGGGCTGACGTGCGACTCGATGCAGAGTCCGTCCGCGCCGTACGCCACGGCCGCGAGCGCGCAGGCGGGAACGTAGACGGCCTTGCCGACCGAGTGGGACGGATCGATTACGACCGGCGCCCAGGTCTTCTCCTTGAGCAGCGGCGTGATGCTTTCGTCGGGATGGTTGCGGTAGCCGTCGAGTGTCGGCGAGGTGCCGCGCGGACAGAGGATGACGTTCGGGTTGCCAAACGCCGCGATGTATTCCGCCGCCGAAATGAACTCCGCCAGCGACCCCATGTGGATGCTGCGCTTGAGCAGCACGCAGGTGTCCTTTTCCGCGATCGCCCGGCCGATGGACCGCAGCAGCGAGTAGTTGAGCGCATTGCGCGCGCCGACCTGCAGCGAGTGCACGCCCGCATCGAGGGCGAGCTTGATGTGGCTGTCCTCCATCACCTCGGTGTCCACCGGCAGGCCCGTGCGGCGCGAGGCCTCCATCAGGATATCCAGCGACTTCACGTCGCCCTGGAACGCATAGGGATTCGTCCGCGGCTTCCACACGCCGCCGCGCAACACATGGGCGCCGGCTTCCTTCACCGCCGCGGCGGTCTCGTAGAAATAGTTGGGGTTCTTCGGGTCAATCGTGCACGCGCCCGCGATGACCAGCAGTTCCTCGCCCAGCGTCACCCCGCCGAGTTGGAGGCGGTGGCTCGCGAGGTCAGACCGCTTGTCCATCAGCTTGAACGGCGACTGGATCCGGTCGATGCGGTCCACGTACGCTAGGCCCTCGAGCCGGTTGATCATCAGCTCGTCGCGCTCGTCGCCCACGATCGCGTAGATCGTCCGCACGGCCCCGATGATGGGTTGGATCTTGCAGCCGAACTCGCCGACGATCGCGGTGATTTCGGTCAGTTGCTCAGCGGTGAGACGGTTCGTTTTGGGGAGGATCATGACGGAGACGTTTCGAGGTTAACAAAAAAGCCGCCCGGGAGGGGGCGGCTTGTTTTGCGAAATTGGGGTGGACTCAGTTTTCGCGACAGCCGCCGTGGTTTTTCCGGGTAAAATACCCCCGGAAAGCGAAGCTAAAGTAATAGGCGCTGAAGCAGTTCACGGCCGAAGCAGTGCCTGCGGGCCCAGTTCTTGTCAATCCTGCGGCCCACCCTACAGCACCGCCGTGAATTCCGCCGGCAGCGGCGCCGACGCAGCAAAGCGGTACGGCTTGCCGTTGAACTCATACTCAAACGCCGTCTCGAACGAATGGAGGAACATCCGCTTCGTCTTCACCGCCTTCGCGTACTCCCGGTTGCGCGGAAAGTTTCCGTAGGTCTGGTCGCCCACGATCGGCATGCCGCGCTTGGCGCACTGGGCGCGAAGCTGGTGGCTCCGGCCGGTGTGCGGTTCGAGGCGCAGGAGCGACACCCGCGGCTCGCCCCGGCCCGTGCGGACCAGGCTCATCTTGCACTCGGCCGGCACCCGTCCTGTGCCCAGCGCGGCGCGGACCTGCCCGCCCTTCTTCACCACAGCCAGGGTGTCCTTCCACAATTCGACCGGCGGACGCGGCGTGCCAAACACCAGCGCCTGGTAAACTTTTTTCACCTGCTTCCGCTTGAACTGCGCCCGGATCTCCTGCGCCAGCTTCTCGTCCGCGGCGGCAAGCACCACGCCCGAGGTGGCGGAGTCGAGCCGGTTGAGCAGCCAGAGTTTCAGCAGGGGCCCACCCTTCACCGGCGTCCATTGGAAAAACTCTCCTTCCAGCATGTAGCGCACGGTCAGGAGCGAGCGGGGCTCATCCCCGCCGGCGTTGGGATGCGAGAGCACGCCCGCGGGCTTGTCGAACGCCACCAGCCCGTTGGCATCCTGCGCAATCAATGTCACTCCGCGGCCGAGCGGCAATTCCGCCCAGAAGCTCTCCGACACCGCGCTCACCGGTAGAAAAACTCGTAGGTCAGCTCCTGCTCCTTGCCGAGCATCGCCTTCATGTCGTCCGTCCACGGACCGTAGGGTGACGGGATCGTGATGGCGCTGGTGCAGAGGCGGGCCGCGGCGTCGGTGGCCTTGTTCTCGACGCTGATGATGCGGGCGATCTGGCCCTCCTCGTTGAGGATGAACTTCACGATGACGATGCTGCCGGACGGCGGATAGATCCGGCTCTCGTCGTTCAGCCGGTCGAACTGCACCTGCACGATCTCCACCATCTTCTGGAGGTACGCGCCATAATTGCTGAACTCCGCGCTGACGCCGATGAGGCCGGTATTCTGCGTGCCGACCTTGTTTTCAGCAAAAATCGCGGGGCGGGCCTGGATCGACTTCACGATCTGCGGCCGGGCGCGCGGATGATGCGGGTCAATGGAGGGCTGCAGGTCCGTGGCACCCTCGATGAGCGGCACGTTTTTCAGGCCGTCGATCTTGTTGGGGACGTCCTTGGGCGCATCGGACGGACTCGCGATATTGGTACCGTAGCCGCCGTCCGCGGCGCCGATTTTCTTCTCGAAGCCGCTCAAGGGGGTCTGCTCCTGCCGGGGGGCGGTCAACTTGGACTCGGTCGGCGACACGGGGCTCGGCGGGACCGGGGTCTGTTCCACCGGCTTCTGGAGCTGACCTGAAACGATCTGCGTGGAATGGAGATCCTTCTCCCCTTCCATCGCCGGCCGGTCGCTCTTGCCGTTGGGCGTGGGTTTCTCCTGCGCGACCTGCTGGTTGCGGGAGGCGAAATTGTTGGTCTTGTCCGGCACATCCTCCGGCTTGTCGGGGTTGGTCTCGACAAACTGCTTGGGCATCCGCGGCTTCGCCGGCGGTTTGTACATCTCCGGCGCGAGCTGGATGCTGAACTGACGCGGTCGCGCGTGCGGGCGGACCAGCGCCGGCGTCGGATCGTTGCGCAGCAGGACCGGACCGATGAACATCAGCAGCAGGTGGACGAGGATCGTGCCCACGATGCCAATCAGGATGGAGCGCGACTCCGGTTCCTCCCACATGCGCGCGAGGGCGCGCCGCACGGTGTGCGAAAGAGGAGGTGTGACAATGGTTTGGCTCATGGATGCGCCCGCTGGACAGGGCTCAGTCAGCCCACCAGACCCCAACTCGTCAAAATTTGTTTCGTCGCTTCCATCGGCAGGCCCATAATATTCGTAAACGACCCCTCCCAGCCGGCGATAATCAGCTCCCGGCCCTCCTGAATCCCGTAGGCACCCGCCTTGTCGAGGGGATTCACGACCTTGAAATAGGCGTCAATGGTGGCGTCATCCAGCGGCCGGAAGGTCACCTCGCTCGTGACGCCCTCATCCACCCTGATTCCGTCCCGCTGGCGGCGCAGCGCCACCCCGGTGAACACCGTATGCGTCCGTCCGGCCAGCCGCTTGAGCATGGCCCGCGCCTCAACCAGGTCGCGGGGCTTGTTCAGGACCGTCTGGTCAATGAACACCGTCGTGTCCGCACCGAGCACAAACGCCTCCGGGTGGCGCGCCGCGACCCAGTCGGCCTTCAGTGCGGCGTTGTGCGTGACCATTTTCCGCGGCTCGGTGGTTGGATCCTCGTGTTCGGTGACGTCCGCCACCACGACCTCAAACTGCACGCCCAACTGGGCCAGCAATTCGCGGCGTCGCGGCGAGGCCGAAGCGAGGATCAGGGGGTGAGCCATGGAGCCCGCGAGCAATGCCGCCCGCCCGCGCAGTGCGCAAGCCCCTGATTGTCACCACGAGGAGTCCCGCGGAGCGGGCGATGCGACGATCCATCCGGTTCTTTGGGCTCATCCCGCTTGCGAGTTGTCAGCCGAGGGAAACGCGTCCACGTTGCCCGCTCCTTTTCCACCATGCGTCTCGGCCTAGCCCAGCTTAACCCGATCGTTGGCGACCTCGCCGGCAACCGCCGTCGTATTCTGGAAGCTTACGCGTCACTCGTCGCGCAAGGGGCCGAGCTCGTGGTCTTTCCCGAACTCGCTGTCTGCGGCTATCCGCCGCGCGACCTGCTCTTCAAGCGCCGCTTCGTGCCCGACATCGTTGAGTCCCTCGCCCAGATTGCCGCCGCCGTCGGCGACGTCCCGGCGCTGATCGGCACCGTCGAGCTCAACCCGACCGGCCAGGGCCGCCCGTTCTACAATTCCGCCGCCTTCTGCCACCGCGGCAAGGTCACCGCCACCGCCCGCAAGTGCCTCCTGCCGACCTACGATGTCTTTGACGAGGACCGCTACTTCGAGCCCGCCACCGCGCCCACCGTCGTCGTTCACAACGGCGTGCGGATCGGCATCACCATTTGCGAGGACATCTGGACGCACCCGATGATCAGCACCCGCCGGCTTTACAGCGGCCAGATGCCGCTCGAGCAGCTCACCACGCAGAAATGCGACCTGATGCTGAACGTCTCGGCGAGCCCGTGGCACCACGACAAGGAAAACCTCCGCCAGAAGCTCGTGATCGACGCCGCCAAATCGCTCGGCTGCCCGGTCGCCTACGTCAACACGGTCGGCGGCAACGACGAACTCATCTTCGACGGCCGCAGCCATGTCTGCGACGCCACCGGCAAGCTCCTCGCCGGCCTGGCCTCGTTCGCCGAGGAACTGCGCGTCGTGGACACCGCTGCTGCACCCAAGGCCGGCGCCTTCGTGCCCAGTTTCGACCAGGCCGAAATGCCCGACATGTACGCCGCCCTCGTCCTCGGCCTGCGCGATTATGCGCACAAGAGCGGTTTCCAACGCGCCTTGGTCGCGCTTTCCGGTGGCATCGACTCGGCGCTCGTCGCCGTCATCGCGGCCGACGCCCTCGGGCAGGAAAACATTGTCGGCGTCTCCCTGCCCTCGACGATTTCCTCGCAGCACTCCCGCGACGACGCCCGCATTCTCGCGGAGAATCTCGGCATCCGCTTCGAAACGATCACCATCGCCGACGCCGTCGCCGCCACGGAACACTCCCTCGGCCCGCTCTTCACCGGCCGCCCCCGCGATGTCGCCGAGGAGAACATCCAGGCCCGCATCCGCGGCGTCCTCATGATGGCGCTCTCGAACAAGTTCGGCTCCCTGCTCCTCACGACCGGCAACAAGAGCGAGGTAGCCGTCGGCTATTGCACGCTTTACGGCGACATGTGCGGCGGCCTTGCGGTCATTTCCGACGTCTTCAAGACGCAGGTCTACGCCCTCTCCCGCTGGATCAACCGGGAAAAGGAAATCATCCCCCGGAACACGATCGACAAGGCCCCCAGCGCCGAGCTGCGCCCCGGCCAGACCGATCAGGACAGCCTTCCGCCCTACGACATGCTCGACGCCCTCCTCCACGGCTACGTCGAGGAAGGCCTCTCCCGCCGCGACCTCGTCGCCCAGGGCTTCCCCGAGGCCGTCGTCAGCGACGTCGTCCGCAAGGTGGACCTCAATGAATACAAGCGGAAGCAGGCCGCCCCCGGCCTGAAGATCACTCCCCTCGCCTTCGGCGTCGGCCGGCGGATTCCGATTGTGCAGAAATACGTGGGGTAAGCATGACAATCGCCGCACGCCTGCACAAAGCTGGGGACGGCAAGTGGTGGTATGCGCCCCTGACCTTGGTCAGCTATTGCCTCATGGGTACCCTATGCTTCTGGGAAACGGCGGTGGGAATTTACGAAGGGCGTGTCAGTTATCTATTCGGACTTACCCGCTTATTTGGCCGCGACTTTAAATCCATTGTGTTCTCCCAACAGCCCATCTCATTCACTTTGTTCTCCATACTGGGTGTAGTGACTGGTATCTTCGTCTACTGGCTTGGTTGGCAAAAGTTTGCCAGCCGTCGCCGTCGTCATTCCGTAAATGCAAAACGTCTCTGATTCGCTTTTCGCCCGCGCTCTCCAGCTCATCCCTGGTGGTGTGAATTCCCCCGTTCGCGCCTTCCGCTCCGTCGGCGGCGCGCCGTTCTTCGTGAAGAAGGCCCAGGGCGCCACGCTCACGACGGCGGATGATCGCGAGCTGATCGATTTTGTCTGCACCTGGGGTCCGGCGATCCACGGACACAACCATCCCAGGATCAAAGCCGCCATCGCCACGGCGTTGGAGAACGGCACGTCCTTCGGCACGCCGAATCCGTACGAAGTCGAGATGGCCGAGCTCATCGTGAAGTTCGTGCCCTCGATCCAGAAGGTCCGCATGTGCAACAGCGGCACGGAGGCCACGATGTCCGCCATCCGGCTCGCGCGTGGCTTCACCAAGCGCGACAAGATCATCAAGTTTGCCGGCTGCTACCACGGTCACTCCGACTCGCTCCTCATCAAGGCCGGTTCTGGCGCCCTCACGCACGGCAATCCCGACAGCGCCGGCGTGCCCGCCTCCTTCGCCCGCGAGACCGTCGTACTGCCCTACAACGACACCGCCGCGCTCGATGCCGGCTTCGCCGCCAATCCCGGCCAGATTGCCTGCGTCATCCTCGAAGCGTACTGCGGCAACGTCGGCTTTATCATGCCCGACCCGGGCTACCTCGCCCACGTCCGCGCCGCCTGCACGAAGCACGGCGCGCTGCTCATCTTTGACGAGGTCATGACCGGCTTCCGCATCGCCAAGGGTGGCGTGCAGGAACGCGAAAAGATCACCCCCGACCTTACCTGCCTCGGCAAGATCATCGGCGGCGGCCTGCCCGTCGGCGCCTTCGGTGGACGCGCCGAGATCATGGACTACCTCGCTCCGCTCGGCCCGGTCTACCAGGCCGGCACGCTCAGCGGCAACCCGCTCGCCATGGCTGCCGGCATCGCCGGCCTCAAGCTCCTCGAGGAACTCAACCCCTACGCGCGCCTCGACATGCTCGGCCGCCAGCTCCGCGACGCCGTCCTGACCGCGGCCAAGGCCAAGGGTATCCCCGTCCAGGTTCCGCAATGCGGGTCGATGTTCAGCATCTTTTTCACCCCGACGCCTGTCCGCGACCTGACCACCGCCATGCAGGGCGACGCGAAGGTTTTTAATCGATTCTTCCACGCCTGCCTCGACGGCGGCGTTTACCTTGCTCCCAGCGCCTACGAGGCCGGCTTCATCAGCACCGCCCATGAAGGCGCCGCCATCGACCGCGCCTGCGAGGTGTTCACGGCCTCGATCAAAGGATTGTAGTTGAGTCGGTGCTCTCGCCGCTCGTCGCCCTGGCGGCAAAGCATCCCTGCATCTCGGGGAATGTAACCCAATGGGTTACACTTTGCCGGAAACGGATATAGGGTCCGACGGCTGCCGCAACTCCACGCGCGTGTAACCTATTGGGTTACACTGGCTCGAATGCGTTTGGACGGGGCGCACTGTGTTCGGAAATCACGCCCGCGGATGCGCGCGGGCGTGGATTTCCTTCAGGCGCGCCACGCTGACATGCGTGTACACCTGCGTGGTCACCAGCTGCGCGTGGCCGAGTAATTCCTGCACGAGTCGCAGATCGGCGCCGGCATTCAGCAGGTGCGTCGCATACGAATGCCGCAGCTTGTGCGGCGTCAGGTCCATCGGCAGCTCTGCCAGCGCCAGGTAGCGCTTCAGCATCAACTGGACCTGTCGCACAGGCAGCCGGTGATGCCGGGTGTCAATCACCACGGCAGAACTCGGCCGCACCTCACCCGCAAACTCCGTCTTGAACCGCGTGAGCAGTGCCGTGGCCACTTTGCCGAGCGGACACAGCCGTTCCTTGCGTCCCTTGCCGAGGACACGCGCCACGCCGGAGTCGAAGTCGATCGCCCCGTAATTCAGGCCCACGAGCTCGCTCACGCGGAGCCCGCCGCCGTAGAGCAGCTCCATCACCAGCCGGTCGCGGCAGGCGGTGAACGGATCGATGCTCCCGTTCGCCAGCAGGCGCTGGGGTCCGCCCAGCAGCTTCACCATCTGCTCCTCCGTGAGAAACTTCGGCAGGCGCCGCTCGAGCTTGGGCAGCGGTACGCCGGTGAAGGGATTGCGTTTCACCTTTTCCCGCGAGAGCCAGAATTTGAAAAACGCCCGCAGCCCCGATACGTGGTTGTGCAGCGTCCGCCGGCCAAACCGCCGCTGCGCCTCGATCACAAAGTCGCGCACCTCCCGCGGACCCAGCCCGTCAAACTCCATCGCCGCCCCGCCCGCCTGGGTGCGCCAGCGGTAAAAATCCTCAAACGCCTGCCGGTAGTTGCGCAGCGTGTAGGGCGAATAGCGCCGTTCCTTCGCGAGGTAGTCCGCGAACGGCAGCCACCACTCGGCCACCACGTCCGGCGGCAGCTCAGGCGGTGGTCGGCTGGAGGCGGGCTTCGACATCGCGCATGACCTTGTTCGCGTGCTTGCGCAGCGCGTCCTCGGGATCGAGTCCCTTCGCCTGCGCCGCCGCCGTGAGCTCAAACAGCATCCGGCCGAGCTGCTCCTCCGTGAGATGCGGGCTGAGCGCGGTCACCTGGGCGGAGTCCACCGACTGGTCCACCGGCAACTTTTTCTTCGCGATCTGCTTCCACACGGCCTCGGCGTACATCAGCGCCGGCAGCCGGGGCGGCAGGTTCTTGAACACGGACGACGGCTTGGGCCCGTGTTTCTTCTCCGTGGCCTTGATCACATCCCACTGGACGAGCACCTGCTCCGAAGTCTGCAGCTTGTCGGCGCCGAACACATGCGGGTGCCGCCGCACGAGCTTCTCGTTAATATCGCGGGCAACATCGTCGAAGTTGAACAGCCCGGCCTCCTGCGCCAGCTGGGCGTGAAACACCACCTGGATGAGCACGTCGCCCAGCTCCTCGCGCATGTGTGGCAGGTCGTTGCGGTCAATCGTGTCGATCAGCTCGCTCACTTCGTCAATCAGGCAGCGCACCAGCGAGGCGTGGGTCTGCTCCTGGTCCCACGGACACCCGTCGGGCGCCCGCAGCCGGGCCATGGTCTGGCGAAGATCGTCAATCGCGCTCATGGACGGAAGTTGCCCGCGGAACACCCGGAATACACGGAAATTTTTCGGCTTTGTCTTCCGTGTGTTCCGGGTGTTCCGTGGGCCTGATGTCCGACAAGCTCACCGAGATCATGGCCTGGAAGCGGCGCGAAATCGCCCCGCTCATCCGTCCCGTGTCCGAAACCGAGCTCGCCCGGTTCTCCGCCAACCGCCCGCCGTCCTTTGCCACCGGCCTGCGCCGGGCCGACGGCAAACTCGCCATCATCGCCGAGATCAAGCGTCGCTCGCCGTCCGCCGGCGACATCAAGGCCGGCGCCAATGCCACCGATCAGGCGAAGCGCTACCAGGCGGCCGGCGCGGATGCGCTTTCGGTCCTGACCGACGACAAATATTTCGGCGGCTCACTCGACGACCTCCGCGGCGTCACCGGCCATTTTCGTTCGAATCCGCCCGCCATCCCCTGCCTGCGCAAGGACTTCATGGTCCATCCGATCCAGGTCGTGCAGGCCTGCGAGGCCGGGGCCAGCGCGATCCTGATCATTGTGCGCGCGCTAACCGACGAGGAAATCAAGCCGCTGGCCGCCGCCGCCCAGACCGCCGGCCTCGACGCGTTGTTCGAGATCCATCACGAGGCCGACCTGGCCCGCGCGGTCCGGCACGGCGCGAAGATCATCGGTGTGAACAACCGCGATCTCGCCATCTTCAAGACCGACCTCGCCCTCAGCGAGCGGCTCATCCCGCAGTTCCCGCGTGACGTCATCGCCATCAGCGAGAGCGGCATCCACTCCGCGGCCGACGCGGCCCGCGTCCGCGCCGCCGGCGCCCACGCCGTGCTGGTGGGCGAGGCCTTGATGCGTGCCCCCGATCCCGCCGTCCTTGCCGCGCAGTTCCGCTCCGCCTGATGCCGCCGCTTTCGTTCACCACCACGCGCGAGTTGCTCGCCAAGCTCGGTCACCAGCCGAAGCGCTTCCTCGGCCAGAATTTTCTCGTGGACGGCAACATCGTCCGCAAATCCCTCGAGCTCGCCGCCATCGCCCCGGGGGACACGGTCGTTGAGGTCGGTCCCGGTCTCGGCACTCTGACCAGCGCCCTGCTCGCCGCCGGCGCCGAGGTCTGGGCCGTCGAGAAGGACCGCAACCTGCACCTGCACCTCGAGGAATCCGTCCTCCCGCTCGCTGCAAACCGCCTTCACCTGCTCGAGGGCGATGCCGTCGAGGAACCCCTCGCCGGACTCCCCGCCGCGCGCGCCACCGCCGGCTTCAAGGTCGTCGCCAACCTGCCCTACGCGATTTCCACGCCCTGGATGGACGCTGTTCTGTCCGGCCCGCTGCCGGACCGCATGGTCCTCATGCTGCAGCAGGAGGCCGCGCAACGCTACGCGGCCGCGCCCGGGGGCAAGCAGTTCGGCGCCATTTCCGTTTTCCTCCAGGCGGCCTATGACGTTGCACCCGGTCACAAGGTGGACTCGGCCTGTTTTTATCCGAAGCCCGACATCGAGTCCTACCTGCTCGTCCTCGTGCGGAAACCGTCACCCCACGTTTTCCCGCCCGCGGTGAAGACCCTGATTCGCGCCTGTTTCCAGCAGCGTCGGAAACAGGTGGGCGGACTTCTGCGCGGGCTGCTGCCCGATGCAGGCGCCTCCTGGGTGGCGCAACTCACCGCGGCCGGGTTATCCGGCCAAACCCGGGCGGAGGCTATTCCGGTGGAACTTTGGCGCACGCTTGCGGTATGACGAGTGAGGCCCGGCTTGAATGGCCGCGGTTTTTCGCTTAGTTGTCACGTCCATGCTGCGCTTCATCCCCCTCGCCCTGTTGCTCGCCGCCGGGCCGTTGCTGGCCCAGCCCCGGCCGGGCTTGAAGCCAGGGCTCTCGGGCCGCGTGGAGGACAAGACCTACATTGCCCCCGGTGGGAGCTTCCGCGTCACGATCCCGGTCCTGCCGGAACTCGGCGGAACCATCATTGACACCCCCAACGTCGTCACCTTCCAGGACCGCTTCAACCTGCACGTGAGCATCGCCGCCTTCCCGCTCGATGCGACGCAGCGCTGGGAACTCTCCACCCGCGGACTAAAGGACTACCTCAGCTATTTTTTCGAGACGTTCGTGATGGCGGACTTCCATAACCTGTTTCCCGACGCCCGCACGGAGAGTGCGCGCTTCGAGCCGGAGATCATGAATGGCGCCCTGCTCGCCTACACCCTCCTGCCCGGCGGCTCGATGTTCAGCGACAAGCGCACCCTCCTGGGGGCCGACGACAAGCCGGCCGTCGCGAAACGCGGCAATCTCGTGTTCGTCCGCCGCGGCACCATTTACATCATCAGCACCGAGCTCGCCGAGCGGGTGATCGAGCGCAGCTCGTACCGGAAAACCACCGCCGAGGAGGACGAGATCCTCCGGCTGCGGCTGGCCGACATTCTCAAGAAGATGGAGTTCGCCCGGCCGGCGACGGATTCCTGACCTCCGGCGGAATTTCACTCGCGCCTCCGATGCGCCCCGCCAGACTGGCGACATGTCGTTCCAAAACTTCGTGATCTTCCTGATTGTCGGTGCGCTGGCCGGCTGGATCAGCGGCCTCATCACCAAGGGCAAGGGCTTCGGGCTGCCGGGCAACATGATCGTCGGCATCATTGGTGCGTTCCTGGGCGGCTTTTGCTTCAACCTGCTGGGCCTCGGCGCCCACAATTTCCTCGGCCAGCTCATCTGCGCCGTGGTGGGCTCGTTGCTGTTCCTCTGGCTGCTGCGCTTCATCAGGAAATAACCGGCGATGACTGACAGCGCGGATAATCGTTCCAACCCGATCGACACGCTCACAGCTGCGCTTGGCGGCCGACCCATTAGCACATTGGCATGGCTACTGTGGCTTGCCCTCGCCATTGTTATAACCACCGGTGCCGACGTCATCTGGGAGCCGGCATATTATAGGACAGACAGATCGTTTACTATCGGGGTTACTGGAGTCCTCATTGTTGTAGTTCGACTGGCATTTTACCTGCGTAATCCAGAACAGAGACGCCTGCTCGTTTCGGTCGATCCCAACATTTCTTCTCAGAAAATCAGCGACCTTACCCGTGCAGGCGTGATAATCATCCCATTACTCGCGTTGGGCGCCGTCGTGGCTGTCCTGCTCTGGCGAATTTGGGGTCAATGAGCTCGCATCCGCTTAGTTCACCATGACCATCCGTAACGCCGTCGAGGCCGACCTGCCGGCCATTGTCGCCATCTACAATTCGATTATCCCCGGCCGCATGGTCACGGCGGACCTCGAGCCGGTGACGGTTGCCAGCCGGCTGCCCTGGCTCCAGGCGCACGACCCGGCCAATCGCCCGATCTGGGTGGCCGAGGAAAACGGCGAGATTCTCGCCTGGCTCAGCTTCGACACCTTTTACCCCCGCGCCGCCTACGATGGCACGATCATGATCGCGCTGTACGTGGCGGAGAAACACCGCCGGGCCGGTCTCGGCAAGCAGTTGCTCACTCGCGCCCTGGCCCACGCGCCGACCCTCGGGGTGCACACGGTGCTCGGCTACATCTTTGCTCACAACGAGCCGAGCCTGCGGCTCTTCGCCGCCTTCGGCTTCGAGCGCTGGGCCCACCTGCCTCGCGTCGCGAAACTCGACGACCACGAGCGCGACCTGGTCATTCTCGGCAAGCGCGTCGGGTGAAGGCGTTCTGTAGGCGCAAAAAAAAGGGCCCGCTCGCGCCGGCCCCTCTTCGCCTAAAACGTAACACCTAAATCCTAACACCAAGTGAGCGCGAAAGCGCTCACTTGTACCCCGGCAGGTACGCCTTCTCCGCGGCGAACATCTCGAGGGTCATCTTTTTGATCTCCTCGGGACTGCACACGGCGGCGGTAAGCGGGTCCATCATCAGCGCGTAGATCGCGAGTTCCTTGCTGCGTTCGATGCAGGCCTGCGCGCCCAGGTCGAACATCCGCATGTTCGAGTCGCAGAGCGCCGCCATCTGGCGCGGCAGCGCGCCGTAGCGCGTGGGATTGATGCCGTTGCGGTCCACCATGCAGGCCACCTCGACGCAGCCGTCGGCGGGCAGGTTGGTGATCAGCTGGCCGGCGCCGGCGACATTGTTCATCACGTTGCCGTGAATGCGGTAAGGCGTGTCCTTCTCGCGGGCCTCGATGATCCAGCTGGCGTACTCCCAGCTGCGCTCCCACTCCATCGCCTCCTTGCCGGCGAGCATGCGCGCGCGCTGCTTGTCGGCGTTCTTGCGCCAGGTCGGCCAGTTGTTCGCGTAAAAACTCGTGCCGCCATCGTAACCTTCGCGGCTGTAGCGCGAGATCAGGTCCTTCCGCTTCCGGTAGTACGGCAGGTATTCCGAGAGGTGGCCGCTGGACTCGGTGATGAACGCGCCGAAGTGCAGCATCATGTCCTTGCGGACGATATCCTTGTGCCAGAGCGGAGCTTCCCACTCGTGATGGTTGAGCTTCTTCGGGTTCTTCGCGCGGCCGTCCTTGAGCGCGCGGGCGACTTCCGCCGCCGCCTTGCGCTTCAGCAGCGGGTAAAGGTCCTTGCCGTTGTGCTCGAGCTTGGTGAACCACGCCAGGTGGTTGATGCCGGCGCATTCCCAGTCCATCTCGCTCACCGGCACGCCGGCGCGGTCGGCCAGCAGGTGGCTCGTGCCCTGTACCGAATGGCACAGGCCGACGATCTGCATGGTGGACGAACGGCCCGCCGCGAGGCACATCATCGCCATCGGGTTCGTGTAGTTGAGCACGATCGCGTCGGGACAAAGCTCCTCCGCGTCCTTCAGCACCTGCAGGAAAACCGGGATGGTGCGCATGGACTTGAACAGGCCGCCGGGCCCGATCGTGTCGCCGATGCACTGGTCAATGCCGTACTTCGCGGGAATGTCGTTGTCGAAGCGCACGCAGGCCGTGCCGCTGACCTCGATGCAGTTCACGATGTAATGCGAGCCGCCCAGCACCTTCCGGCGGTCGGCCGAGCCGATGACCTTCCAGTTGGTCTTCCCGATCTGCTGCGTCAGCCGCGTGATCAGCTTGACCATTGTGTCGAGCCGCTCGCGGTCGATGTCCACCAGCGCAATCGTGCCGCCCTGGCCGCCCGGGATCCGGAGGATGTCATTCATCAGCCGGGGCGTGAACGCACTGCCCGCCCCGAGCATGGTGATCTTGATGGGGCGGAGAAGCTTGCCGGCCAGGCCGCGCGCGGCGGCATCCTTGGTGTGGTCGGCGTGGCCGATTTGTTTGTGTTTGGTGCTCACGGTAGGGTTGGAAGGGATAAGGAAACGAGGCGGGCGACTAAATCCTGCGCCGCCTTCGTTAGGCAAGTGCGCAGTGATGAATGTTCGCTCGGAGGTGACTCACTCCGCGAGCTTCCGCTGCGCGCTGAAGACCGGCCGGAGCGCGAGGCTCAGCTGGTCCTGCAGCGCCTGCAGCTTCCGGTAGCGCGCGACATTCGCCTGGTTCGGCCAGCAGCGCGTCTGCTCCTTGATTGCCACCACGCCGGAAGTGAAATCACCCAGCTTCGCCTGGGTCTGCCCTTCGCGCCGCGCGACGCACCACGCGGCCTGCAACGCACCGCCGAGCGCCGCGCCTTCGTCCTCGACCATGGCCACGACCGGCACACCGAAAATGTCCGCCATCAGCTGACGCCACACCGGCGACTTCGCGCCGCCACCCGTCACCCGGATCTCCTTCGCCTTAACTCCCAGCGCGGCCAGCCGGCGCAGTCCGTAGTTCATGCCCATGGTGGCCCCTTCCATTGCCGCGCGGGCGAGATGGCCGCTGGTAAACGTCTTCTGGTTCAACCCGAGCAGCACGCCCGATCCGTCCGGGACATTCGGCGTCCGCTCGCCCGCCAGGTATGGCAGCAGCACGAGCCCGCCCGAGCCGGCCGGCGTGTCGCGCACCGCGGTTTCGAGTGCGGCGTGATCCTGGTTGAAAAGTGCCCTCACCTGCTCTGTGACCGTGGTCACGTTCATCGTGCACAAGAGCGGCAGCCAGCCGCCGCTCGACGAGCAGAACGCCGCGATCTCCCCCTGCGGATCCACCACCGGCTTTGCCGCGTAGGCGTAGATGGTCCCGCTGGTGCCGAAGCTCGCCGTCACCACGCCCGGCGCGACGTTTCCCGTGCCGATGGCGCCCATCATGTTGTCGCCGCCGCCGGCACTCACGACGACCTCGCCAGTGAAGCCGTATTTCCTGGCCAGTTCGGGCTTGAGCACGCCGGTCGGCTGGTGCGACTCCGACAATTCCGGGAGCCACGCCGCGAGGTTCTTGTCGATGGCGTTGATCACGTCCTTCGACCACGCGCGCTTCCGCACATCCATCAGCGCGGTGCCGGACGCATCGCCGAACTCCATGAAGTAATTCCCCGTCAGCCAGAAATTGAGGTAGTCATGGGGCAGCAGCACATGCCGCAGCTTCTGGTAATTCCGCGGTTCGTGCCGTTTCAGCCAGAGGATCTTCGGCGCCGTGAAGCCCGGCAGGATGAGATTGCCCGTCTGGCGGATCGCCGCCTTCGGGCCGCCGAGTTTCTTCGTGAGTATGGCGCATTCCGCCGTGGTGCTGGTGTCGCACCAGAGCTTGGCCGGCCGGATGACCTGGCCCTTGGCGTCGAGCGGCACAAAGCCATGCTGCTGGCCCGACACGCCGATGCCCCGCACACGGCGGCCGTCAACCTGCCGTGCCACCTCACCCAGGACGGTGTCGAGGGCCGCGGTCCATTCCTGCGGATGCTGCTCCATGTGCCCGACGGGCAGCCCGGCGATGAGGGTGTGCGGCGCCCGGGCATCGGCGATGACCTGGCGGGTGTTCAGGTCGAGGACGACCGCCTTGACGCTCTGGGTGCCGGAATCGATGCCGATGAATAGGGACATGGGGAGGGTTCCGCTATGGCCGCAAAAAGCCGCAACGTGCGCAAGCCGGGAAGCGGCGTCCGAGGTAGGGCGGGTCTCTGCCCCGCCCTACCCCAAACGGCAAGCAGGCGCCTTACCCGATCTTCACGATCTCCAGCTCGGTCGCGCCCTTGGGAAACTTGAACGGCACCTTCTGCCCGACCTTTGCGTTCATCAGCGCCTTTGCGATGGGCGACAGCCAGCTGATCTCGTTCCGCTCAAAATCCGTCTCATCCACACCCACGATGCGGTAAACCGACTCCTCGCCCAAGCGGGCGTCCCGCACTGTAACGCTCGAACCGAATTGTACCTTTCCTGCCTTGGCTCCGGGTGGATCCACGATCGAGGCCGTAGCCAGGCTGGTTTGCAGGTAACGGATCCGCTGGTCGAGTTGCGCCACCTCGCGCTTTACCTCCGGGTCCACCGCCGCGCGCGCGAGCAGTCCCGATCGCTCGTCGTTGAGCCGAACCAACTCACCCCGCAGCCGCTCCGCGCCGGACGCCGTGAGATAGTTCTTCATCCCTGGCGGCAGCAATGACACCGGCGCCGGCAGCACCGGTTCGTCGGGTGTATCATCCTCACGCGTAAAGGCCTTGCTCATTGCCCCTACCATAAACCACTTCGCCCATTCCGACAAGTCGTGCCCGCCTGCGGATTTCCGACTTCTTAATTCTGCCTTCTTAATTCTTACTTCCTCAAACCATGGCCAAAGCCACCATCCCCGACGCCCTCAAAGCCGACCTCCCCCAGACCAAGTGGGGCAAGGTTCTCGCCACCACGCCGGTCGTCATGACGGTTATCGCCACGCTGCTCGCAGGTCTGTCCTCGGGCGAGATGATCCGCGCCCAGTATGACCGCTCCCTCGCGGCGCAGCAGCAGTCCAAAGCCGGAGATCAATGGGGCTACTTCCAGGCCAAGCGCCTGCGCGCCGCCCTCCAGCGCAACACTCTCGACCTCCTGCGCGGCACCGCCAGCGTGCATCCGCTCGACGCCAAGACCCTCGCCCTCTCCGTCAACGGCATGCCCGCGCAGGCCGTTCTCGCCACGGCCAGCGGTCAGCAGGCGCTGGATTCGCTTACCCATGGCACCCTGCCCTCCGCCGGCCCGGAACCGGTCCTCGCCGCCCCGATCAGCGCCGTGCTCGCGGCCGTGGACGCGGGCCAGTGGGACGCCGAGATCGCGGCGCTGCTCAAGTCTGTCAAAAAAGCCGACCTCGCCGGCGCGCTCAGCGCCGCCGCCGCCCATGTGCGGGCCTTCGACGCCACCCTGAAGCCGGTCACGTCCGCCATTGATGCGTTGGAAAAAGATCTCACGCACCTGCCGTCCAACGTCATGGATTCCGCCAATCCACTCACCCGCGACTTCATCGCCGCCCGCCTGGGTTACGCCGCGCAGCGCTACGATCTCGAATCCCGCCAGAACCAGGTCATCGCCCAGCTTCTCGAGCTCCAGGTCCGCCAGAGCAACACTTCCGCCGAGCGCCACCACGCGCGCAGTGGCTTCTTTTTCTACGGCATGCTCGCGGCGCAGCTGGCGGTGATCATCTCAACGCTCTCCATGGCCGTCCAGAAGCGCAATGCCCTCTGGGCGATTGCCGCCGCCGCCGGCGTCTTCGCCTTCGCGTTCGCCGTCTACGTTTACCTGTTCGTGTAAACGCCGGGCAGGCCCCGTCGCCCCGGCCCGCTCCCTCCGCTCCACTGCTCTAGGACATGTCACCTGTTAAGTGACATGTCCTCTGGGGTTTCCCGCGAGATACCACGGCGGCCGGATGGAAGTTTGTAACCCAATAGGTGACACTCCCGCCTGGGAAACGGGTGGACTCATCAGCGCAACTCATCCGCGCGCGTCGTCAGGTATTAGCGGCCGCCCGAATTTCGCATTTCCTATTTCTCCAGAATCCCGCATTCCTGTTGATTCCGAATCAGTGCGAATGGCCGATCTCCCCGGCCCATCACCTCCCACCTCAATCCCTCTTTCCCGTGAAACCCACCATCATCTACACCAAGACCGACGAGGCCCCGGCGCTCGCCACCTATTCCCTCCTGCCGATCATCCAGGCTTTCACCAAGCACTCGGGGATCGCCGTGGAAACGCGCGATATCTCGCTCGCCGGGCGCATCCTCACCGCCTTCCCGGAGAACCTAACGCCCGCCCAGCGCGTCCCCGATGACCTCGCCGAACTCGGCGCCCTCACCCTCAAGCCCGAGGCCAACATCATCAAGCTGCCCAACGTCAGCGCCTCCATCCCCCAGCTCGTCGAGGCCGTCACCGAGCTCCAGGCCAAGGGTTGCAAGATTCCCAGTTTCCCCGCCGACCCGAAGACCGACGCCGAGAAGGAAATCCGCGCCCGCTACGCCAAGGTCCTCGGCAGCGCCGTCAATCCCGTCCTCCGCGAGGGCAACTCCGACCGCCGCGCCCCCAAGGCCGTCAAGGAATACGCCCGCAAGCACCCGCACTCCATGGGCGCCTGGGCGCCGACGTCGAAGACCTCCGTCGCCACCCTCGGCCACGATGACTTTTTCTCCAACGAGAAGTCCGTGACGCTTTCGGCGCCCACGAGCGTCCGCATCGAATTTGTCCCGGCTCCGGCCCCCGCGGGTGCCGCGCCCGAGGTCGTGGCCAAGGCCGCGCAGACCGTCATCCTCAAGGAAAAGACCTCCCTGCTCGCCGGCGAGATCCTCGACGCCACCTTCATGAGCAAGAAGGCCCTCGGCGCGTTCTACGCCCAGCAGATCGCCGCCGCCAAGAAGACCGGCGTCCTCTTCTCCCTGCACCTCAAGGCCACGATGATGAAGGTCTCCGACCCCGTCCTCTTCGGCCTCGCCGTCCGCATCTTCTTCGCCCCGGTCTTCCAAAAGCACGCCGCCACCCTCGCCGCGCTCAATGTCGACCTGAACAACGGCTTCGGCGACCTGCTCGCCAAGATCGCCACGCTGCCCGCCGACCAGAAGGCCGCCATCGAGGCCGACATCGCCGCGGTCTACGCCTCGCGTCCTGAGGTCGCCATGGTCAACTCCGACCAGGGCATCACCAACCTCAACGTCCCCAGCGACGTCATCATCGACGCTTCCATGCCCGCGATGATCCGCGCCGGCGGCAAGATGTACGACCGCGCCGGCAAGCCGCAGGACGCGCTCTGCGTCATCCCGGACAGCTGCTACGCCGGCGTCTACGAGACCACGATCAACTTCTGCAAACAGCACGGCGCCTTTGACCCGAAGACGATGGGCACCGTTCCGAACGTCGGCCTCATGGCCCAGGCCGCCGAGGAATACGGTTCGCACAACAAGACCTTCATCGCGCCCGGCAACGGCACGATCCGCGTCGTGGATGCCGCCGGTTCAGTGCTGCTCGAGCACGCCGTCGAGTCCGGCGACGTCTGGCGCGCCTGCCAGGCCAAGGACGCCGCCATCCAGAACTGGGTGAAGCTCGCCGTCTCCCGCGCCCGCCTGTCCGCCACGCCCGCCGTCTTCTGGCTCGACGAGAAACGCGCCCACGACGCCCAGGTCATCCTCAAGGTGAAGGCTGCGCTCGCGACCCTCGACACCGCTGGCCTCGACCTCCGCATCCTCGCGCCCGCCGCCGCCACTCAGTTCACCCTCGAGCGGCTCAAGGCCGGCCAGGACACGATCTCCGTCACGGGCAACGTCCTCCGCGACTACCTCACCGACCTTTTCCCGATCCTCGAGGTCGGCACCAGCGCCAAGATGCTCTCGATCGTCCCGCTGATGAACGGCGGTGGCCTGTTCGAAACCGGCGCCGGCGGCTCCGCGCCGAAGCACGTCGAGCAGTTCCTGCAGGAGAATTACCTGCGCTGGGACAGCCTCGGCGAGTTCTTCGCCCTCGCCGCGTCGTTTGAGCATCTCAGCCAGACGTTCAAGAACGCGAAGGCGAAAGTCCTCGCCGACACCCTCGACGACGCCACCGGCAAGTTCCTCGAAAACGATCGCTCCCCGGGTCGCAAGCTCGGCACGACCGACAACCGCGGCAGCCACTTCTACCTCGCGCTGTACTGGGCGCAGGCCCTGGCGAAGCAGACGGCGGACACCGAGCTCCAAAAGCTCTTCGCCCCCATCGCCGAGAAACTCACTGCGAACGAGAAGACGATCGCCGCCGAGCTCATCGCCGTGCAAGGCAAGCCCTGTGACGTCGGCGGCTACTACCGTCCGGACGACGCCAAGGCCTTCGCCGCGCTCCGCCCGAGCAAGACGCTGAACGACATCCTGGCCACCCTCTAAAATCGCACGGCGCATCGCCGCGCGATTAGACCCATGGGCCCCATGAGACCCATGGGCCCTGTTTCTCCGCAGATCAGACCTGTCTTGCCGAGCCGGTCGCGCACCGGCTACGCTGTGATGTTCGCCTGCCGTCATGTCCAAAGTCCCGATTGATCTCATCCTGCTGATCCGACCGGTTTCCTCGTACCGGTTTGAGGCGGTGGCGGAATATCTGACCAAGGATGCGCTGCCGCACTTCTTCGGGCTGCTCGCGCCGGGCAGTACGGTCTGGCAGAGCGAGGTCCTGCTGGCGGCCCTGGGCACACCCGGCGTACGCCGGGCCCGCATCGTCCGCCTCAGCCGGACTGGGGAAGCCGGCGGCATTCCCCCGGAAAAACTTGAGTTCGCCCCCGAGGAAATCCCCACGCTCGGCGAACTCGTCGTGGACCTCGACCCCGAGCCCAGCCGCCCGCCCTTCGCCTAGGCTGCCATCCCACCGGCCGACGCGTTGACTTCGCCCGGTCCACGCCCTGACTTCGGGTATGGACTGGGATGAAGCATACCGCAAAGGCGAGGTGTTCTGGGACAAAGGCGCACCGTCGCCCGTGATGAAGCAGTATCTCGACCGCCATCCCGTTCGCGGGCGCGCTTTGGTGCCCGGCTGTGGCCATGCGCATGAAGTGGTGCTGGCCGTGGGCCACGGGCTGGACGCAACCGGACTGGACATCGCACCGACGGCCATCGCCGAGGCGCGGGCCCTGTACCCGGCGATTGCAGGGCGGCTGGTGGTCGGCGACCTGTTCAACCCGGCGCCTGAATTGCGTGGCGCCTTTGACGTCGTGCTCGAGCACACCTGCATGAGCGGACTGCCACCGGCGTTGCGGGCGAGTTACCGTCACGGGATCGACCTGACCCTGCGTCATGGCGGCCTCCTGATCGGAGTGTGGTACATCAACCCCAACCTCGCGCCCGGCGAGGAGGGACCGCCCTTCCCTTTCCATGTCCCCGACCTGACCGCGCTGTTTGCCGATGGCTACGAGATCGTGGCCGACTATGTCCCCGACGTGGCGTTCAAGGGCCGCGAAGGGCGGGAGCGTCTGCGCGTCCTGCGGCGCAAGTGACGTCAGCCCCGGGCGCGAGTGGCGGTGCCGGGCTGAAACAACTTGCCGCGGATTTACCCTCCCGAAACCATCCGACCATGGTGTTAAACGGGAGCGGAGCCCATAAAGCGGCCTGGGTGACCATCCTGCTGGTGATCGGGGTTTACTCGGTCGTGCGCTTTGTCGGGCTCGATAAGTCCCCTCCTGGCCTGTACGCCGACGAAGCGGTGGTCGCCGCCGAGGCGATTGCGTTGGTGCAGACGGGCTACGATTCCCATCACGAGCGCGAGTTGTTCACGCCGATGACGGCGGGCGGAAATGTCTCGGCCGCCCACCTCTACCCGAAGGCGCTCTGGATCGCGCTGGCGGGCTACTCCATCCCGGCCCTCCGCGCCTATGCGGGGTTGGAGGCCATGCTGCTGCTCGCCGGGCTCTTTTTCCTGGCGCGATCCCAGTTGGGTTCGCGGGCGGCGGTGTTGGTCCTGCTGGCCGGCTGCCTCTCGCCCTGGATATTCCAATACTCGCGGATGGCGGTGGAGGATCCCCTGCTGAGTCTTTGCGGGCTGGTGTGGGGCCTGTATTTTTTCCTGCGTTCCACGGCCTGGGTGGATGCGATCATCGCTGCGGTCTGTTTTTCCGTAGCCGTCTATGCCTATGGCTCGGCGCGGGTGACGCTTCCCCTGCTGTTTCCACTGCTGCTCTGGGTGAAACAGCCCGAGCGGAAGGTGACCTTCCGGTACCTGGCCGCGTTTGCGCTCACGGGCGTGCTCCTCTGCGCCCCGCTTCTCATCGGCACCCTGCGGGGCACATTGCTGTCCCGCTATGCCGTGGTCGGCATTTTTTCACCGTCGCATCTTCAGGGCGGCGGGCGGCTGACGGCGGTCGGGGAATTTCTCTACAACCTCCGGCTGCACCTGGCGCCGGATTATCTGTTCATCAGCGGCGATGCGAACCTGCGGCACTCCACCCAGTTTACGGGCGAGTTCAGCTGGCTGGACACCTTTGCGCTGCTCCTGGGCGTGGGGCTCCTCGGCTTGAGCCTCGTCCGGAGCCGGCAACTGCCAGTCAACCGGTTCATGGTGCTTTGCGGCGCGGGGTTTGTCATCGGGATTTTTCCTGCCGCGCTGACCTGGGAAGGCGTGCCCCATGCGGTGCGCGCCTCCGAATGCTGGCCCTTTCTCGCCCTGTTCACGGGCTTCAGCCTGACGCGCGCGGAGCAACGCTGGCCGTGGGTGCTCCCGGCTTCCGCTTTGGTGGCAGCCGCCTTTGCGGTGGGTTTTCTCCGGTATTATTTCGTGGTCTATCCGTCCACGGCCCGCGACGAATTCCAGGTCGCGCGCCTGGAAGCCGCCGAGCATGGCCGCACCACGGGCGACTGGCGGCCGCTGGCCCGGCTCACGCGCAACGACCCGCCGATGGCCGTGCGTTACTATCTAATGCGCTATGCGGGGCAGACCTTTGAGCAGAGCGGCCAGCTGTTCGACTGACTGGTGCCTCCGGCCGGGAAGTAGAAAAGGGTCAGGCCCCGCGGTCAGCATTCAGCGATCAGCGGTCGGCTGCAGATAGAAATTGCATGGCAAACCGCTCCGCCTCGTCCGCGGGCGCTCGCCAATCCGCACACAGTGTTTGGCAAGCCATGGTGAGTCACGACGACGTGGTCGGCCTATGCTGGCGCCCTGCTCCAAGGGAATCCTCCCATGCGCGGCAGCACCCGACTAACATGAAATACCTCACCTCCATCCTGATTTGCGGCGCGCTGTTCGTGCTGTCCGCGCTCGCGCTCTCGGCGGCCAATCCCTGGTCCGTTCGCGTGCGGGCCACGTACCTGCAAACGGTTGACCAATCGGACGCCTTCACGGCGCTCAGCATCAATTTTCCCAAGGATGCGATTTCCGTGAACGACAAGCTCATCCCCGAGATCGACATCGACTATGCTTTCTCTGACACGCTGTACGGTGAGGTGGTCCTGACGATCCCGCAGACGCAGGACGTCACCCTCGCGGGCGTGGGCAAGCTCGGCACGTTCAAGCATCTCCCGCCGTGCTTCCTCTTCGGCTACCGCTTCAACCCGACCGGTGCGTTCCGGCCGTATGTCGGCGCAGGCTTCAATTTCACCCTGATCTGGGACAACAACCTCTCGGTTGCCGGGGTGCCGCTGCATCTGGATCACCACAGCATCGGCTTCGCCGCACAGGCGGGTGTGGACTGGAACCTGGGCAACAACTGGTCCCTGAACGCGGACCTGAAGCACGCCTCCCTGAGCTCTGATGTCTACGCCGGCAGCACGCGTCTGACCACGGCTCAGCTCGACCCGTGGCTGTATGCCATCGGCCTACGCTACGACTTCTGACCGGGCAACCGGCCAACCGTAGGATGTGTTCGACGCCGGGCCGGAAGGCCCGGCGTTTTTCGTGTCCGCGACCGATGGCCCGGCGCAGCCGGTCGGAACGACGTGAGTTGGGCCAGTTTGCAGCGTTCAGCTGCAAGTTCCGGCAGCGGAAAGCTGAGCGCTGACAGCTGAAGGCGGAATACTATTTCACCGCGACCGTCACGCCCGCGCCGATCATCATCGTGCCAGCGGTGCGCTGCAGCGCCCTCATCCGCGAGGGGCGGTTGAAAAACCGCCGGCTGCTCGCCGCGGCATAGGCGTAGGTCGCCGGGATGCCACCCACCATCAGCACGACGATTCCGCCCATCGTCACGGCCTCGCTGACGGAAAGTTGACCAAGGTTGATGAACGTCGGCAGCAGGCCGGCGTAGAAACCGATCGCCTTGGGATTGGCGAGGGTGACCATCAGCCCACCCAGGAGGCTGCGCTGGAAGCCGCGGGGCGGTGCGATTTCACCCTCGGGCGCAGCCATGGCTGCGGGCGGTGACCGCCAGAGTTTCACGCCGAGCCAGATGAGATAGCCGGCGCCGGCCAGTTTCACGACGATGAAGAACTCCCCCATTGTGTGCGCCAGGGCCGCGAGGCCCAGCACCGCGAGCGTGAAATAGATCAAATCCCCGATGACCATGCCGCCGATCAGGGCGAGGGATTCGCGAAAGCCCCGGCCGATCGCGCAGGACACCACGGCAAAAATTCCCGGTCCCGGCACGGCGACGGCAACGGCCAGGGCGACAGCGAAGGCGACAAGGATGGTGAGGTGCACGGTGGAGATAGGCAAAGCGCGGCTACACTCCGTGGCAACGGTACTTCGAAAGCGGCAGCGCTTGCGCCCGACAGGGTTCGCCTCACCGGTGTGTCGCCACTGTCAGGCGGGAAAATACCTATGGGCCATTAATCCCCTTGGATTCACGGGAATGAGTTGGAAGCTCCGGGGATGAATTTACGGGGCAGATGGCGTGATGGCACGTTGCAACCAATGGTCTACGGACTGGTGGGTGCCTGGGGCGCAATCTTGATCGGGCTGGTGGCCTGCACCTCGGCACCACCCGACCCACGGCTTTCCCCGCCTCTGGCGATCGTCAGCGATAGTGCGTGGGCGGAAGCGGAACTGATCGGGGCCCAGGTGCCCCGGAGCATGCTGATGGTCGGGCACGGCGCCAGCATGCTGCCACTTTACGCCAGCGGAACCGTCCTCGTGATTCAGCCCCTGCAATGGGAGCACCTGCGCACCGGGATGACCGTCGTTTACTACAAGCCGGACACCATGCCCCTCATGCTCGTCGCGCATGTGCTGAAGGACCGGGATGGCGCGGCCTGGGTCACGCAGGGGCTGAGCCGGGCCGAACCGGACCTGACGGAGGTGACACCCGAGAATTATATCGGCGTGGTCGTGGCCGCCTGCCACCGGCCGGACTCCGCCCCGGCCGGTCTCGCCGTGCTGCAACACCTGGCGGTAACATCCGAGGCCAACTGTCTCATGCGTTGCCATGTGGAAGGCAGCGGCAGCCGGCCGCCGCCTTCCGGCCACGCGGCCCGACCCGTTCTGCCGGAAAAGACGCCGGATCCGGAGTAACCCCGGCTTCGTTCCGTCCCACGATCCAACGACGGATAGCTTTCCACCCTCAGTTCTCCTCCGTTGTCATGGGTGGAAGCTGCTTCGGCCGTACGCGGCGCTCGCGCGCGGGGTCGATCTCCTCCTGCTCCGGCGCGGGGATGCGGGTGAACGCGATGCGCATGGGCGCATTCGCGGTCACGCCGAACGCGCCGCCGAAGTACACCGAGCCGTTGCCGAAGGTCTGGTTGAGCTGGTCCACGGCGTGGTGCAGCCGCTCGCGCGCCTCCTCCCGCTCCGGCTCGAACAGGCTCGACGTGTGCCCGCTCATGGCCAGCAGCCGGTTCAGCACCAGCCCCACCTGGAACGGCGTCTTCCGGCGCAGCGCCGCGGGCCGGCGTGCCCAGACCTGGTTCAGCGCGCGCGTCAGCGCGAGCGTGTCCTGCGTCTCGGTGAACCGGATCTCGTCGCCCCACTTCGCCCCGTCGCGGTAGCCGACATACACGGACAGCTCCCCCGCATAGTGCCCGATGCCGCGGAGTCGCATCGCCGCCTTCTGCAGCAGCCGGTGCAGCACGGCGAAGGACTTGGCCTCCGAGCGCAGCGCCGGCGGCAGCACGTGCGAGTGCCCGATGCTCTTGTGTTTGTCCATCTCGAGAGGGATGCGGTCTCCGCGGATGCGCGCGTGCATACGCTCACCCTCGACTCCGCCCCACACGCCGCGCAGCTGGCCCTTGGTGGCGGCGTAGAGCTTCTCCACGGTATCGATGCCGTGCGACCGCAGGCGGGCGTCCATGCGCTCGCCGATGCCGAGGAAATCCTGCAGATCCAGGCCGAGCAGCTTCTGCGGGAGGTCGGCTTCCTCGAGCACGACCAGCCCGTCCGGCTTCTGCATGTCCGTGGCCATCTTCGCCAGCAGCCAGTTGGGCGCGATGCCAATGGAGCTGGTCAGGGCCGGGCCGATGTGCCGCTGGACGGCGGCCTTGATGCGGTGCGCGACGCCAAGCGCCTCCTCGCGCGGGGCGTAGGTGGCGGTCAGGTCGCACTCCACCTCGTCGATGGACTTGATTTCCGTCACGTGGATGCACGACTCGATGGCCTCCAGCAGCCGCCGATGGTAGCGCACATAAAGCTCCGGGTGGGCCTCGACGAGGGTGATGCCCGGGCAGCGCTGGCGGGCCTCGGGGATGCCCATGCCGGTCTTCACGCCGAAGGCCTTGGCGGGATAGCTGACGGCGATGCAGCAGGTCGTCTCCGCGACCACCGGCACGACCGCCAGCGCCCGTCCGCGCAGCGCCGGATGCTCCTGCTGCTCGCAGGAGGCGAAGAAGGAATTGAAGTCAACGGCGAGCGTTCGGAGCGGCACGGCGCGGAATGTCCGCCCCGGTTTTGTCCGCGTCAAAAACCGAAGCGAAAACCACCGCGGGTATTAGTTTTGGTCTGGAAATAGTGTGCGGGTTGGCGATGCGCCGGCCGGTTTCCTGCCCGGCGGCGAGCCCAAGGACGCCGCTGGGCGAAGTCATTAGGAATCGCAATGCCACGTGGCGCGAAAGTGCTCGGCGGTCCGCCGCCCTGCAGCGTTCCGCGCGATTTGTGCCCAGGCGGTTTTCCCTCTTGGCATGCGGACGCTCCGCCGGAAGTGTCTGGCCATGAACTACCGGACCAAGGCGGAATACTACATCCAGGGCATCACGCAGGGCTTCGTGGACGCCCCCGAAGTGATCGCGTGGGCCGACGAGGTGATCGTCGCCGCATCCAAGACCGAGGACTGGATGATTGAGATCTCCACCTGCGGCCCCGGCGACCGGCTGGTCGTCCTCAGCCACCTCAACACGGTCAAGGGCGAGGTGGACCAGGCGGAACTCGCGGCGCTGCTGGCCGCGCGGAAGTAAACTCCGAGCCGTCAGCGGTCAGCTTTCAGTGGTCAGTTCGGATGCTTCATTCCAGACAGGCCGTCGTGTCTTGCGGGCGGGACTGTGAGATGAAGGGAACCTGATTGCCCGTCGGCACGGGCGCCATCCTTCGTCATATTTCCCGGAGCTGAGTGCTGAAAGCCGACTCCTGATCGCTGGCTTAGCGCAGCACACCCTGCCGGCGCAGGGCGCGGGCGTAGATGAAGAGCAGGTAGCCGACGACGAAGATGACGGTGCTGAAGATCAGCGGGCCGACACCACCCATCACTTTCAGGCCGTTGGACAGGCCGAAGTTGTGGATCGTCGTGAGCACCATGCCGAGAAAGGAGACGAGAAAGACGGGCATTGCCACGCCCTTGCGGAGCAACAGCAGCAGCGAACCCAGCGCTCCGCCCCAGGTCGCAATCCCCCACGCAGCCACCACCCAGAACGGAAAACCGTAGAAAAAATCCAGCTGGGCCGGCGTGAAGGCCTGCATGTACGCCGCGTTGCGGGTCTGCGTCATGTAGAAATCAAACGCGCCCACGAGATTCCACAGCAGGGAAATCACGCCCACCACCCAGAGATGCCATGGTGCCTTGGTCGCAGCGGGCGGGGTCGTAGCCATGATTTAGGACGAATAAATCACGGAAATTTGTCAATTCAGGGCTGGAACCCGACGATCCGATCGCGGAAGCAAGGAAGAGCGATTAGGTCTTGGCGTCGAAAGCTTATCGCCTACCGCCGGCCCTCAGCGTTGACTGCCCCCATGCCCGACCCCGAAGCCACGCCGCCGGCCCCGCATGTGCGGCGTCCGCGTTATGCGGGCAAGAATCCCCGGCGGTTTGAGGACAAGTACAAGGAGCACAATCCCGCCCGCTATGCGGCCGACGTCGCCAAGGTGCTCGCCTCCGGCAAGACGCCCGCCGGCAGCCACCGGCCCATCATGGTCGCCGAGATCCTTGATATCCTCGCCCTCCGGCCGGGTGAAACCGTCGTGGATTGCACCCTCGGGTATGGCGGACACGCCCAGGAGTTGCTCGCTCGCGTCACCCCGGGCGGGCGGCTCATCGGGCTGGATGTGGACCCGGTCGAGCATCCCAAGACCACGGCCCGCCTCCGCGCCGCCGGCTGGGATGAGCGGGCGTTCAACGCGGTGCGCTCAAATTTTGCCGGTCTGCCGAAGGTGCTCGCGGAGCTTGGACTCGCCGGCGCCGATGCCGTGCTGGCGGACCTCGGCGTTTCCTCGATGCAGCTCGACGACCCGGCGCGGGGTTTCACGTTCAAGACCGACAGCCCGCTCGACTTGCGCCTGAACCCGGCCCGCGCGCCATCCGCCGCCGACTGGCTCGCGCGCGTGCCCGAGCGGGAGTTGGCAGCCGCGCTCAGCGAAAACTCCGACGAACCCCAGGCCGGTTTGCTGGCGCGGGAATTGGTTGTGCGGCGCGGGCAGATGCCGTTCACGCGTACCCGGCAGCTTGCCGATGCGATCCGGGACATCCTCCGGCGGGACCGGCCCGGCCACGACCGGACAACCGACGATGACTGCGTACGCCGCGTATTTCAGGCCCTCCGCATCGCGGTAAACGATGAATTCGGCGCCCTCGACCTGTTCCTTCAGCGGCTGCCCACCTGCCTGAATCCCGGCGGCCGTGTGGCGATCCTGACGTTTCACTCCGGCGAGGATCGGCGGGTGAAGCAGGCGTTTCGCGACGGCGTCCGCACGGACATTTATGCCTCGGCCTGCGAGGAAATCATCCGGTCCGGCCCGGAGGAGCGGCGGTCCAACCCGCGCAGCACGTCCGCGAAACTGCGCTGGGCGGTGCGCGGCACGGCAGAAGCCGCCATCTGCTGACCACCACCTGGCGATCCTCAGACGGTGAGCGCGTTCGGGTCCGGGCGGACTGCGGCGAACATGCCAATGCGCAGCCAGTTGCTCAGCGTCCGCAGCAGGAACGGATCACCGGTCACGCGCAGCCGCTCGTCCTTGATGGCATCACGGATCCGGGTGTCGCCCGCCCAGATCTCCGTCATCGTGCGCAGGTCCGTGCGCAGCTGGATGTCTACGGGTTTGCCGGGATTCTTGGTGCACAGCTCGCTCTCCTCTTCGCGGTCAAAGACGATCCACCAGTGTTCGAACTTCGCGAGGCCGGGAAACACGAACTGGATGACGGCGCGCCCGCCGGGCAGCTGCGAGCGGTCGATGCGGCGGCGGAAATCATGCATGAGCAGCTCCACATCGAGTTCGTCGTCGCTCATCTGGCCCCGGGCCCACTTCATGCCCCACTGGCCAAGGTGCATGATGAACGGCTGGAGTTCGCGGCCCGCGGGGGCGAGGAAGTATTCCGTGCGCCGCTGCTCCGGCTGGTGCTTCCGGATGATCAGCCCGCAATCCTGCAATTGCTGCAGCCGCTTCGTCAGCAGGGTCGGTGAGATCTGCGACAGCCCGCGCTGGAGGTCGCTGAAGCGCGTGCAGCCGAGCAGGAGTTCACGGATGATCAGAATGGTCCAGCGCTCGCCGAGAACCTCGGCCGCCTTGGAGACAGGGCAGAACTGACCATAATGGATGCTCATTTATGGAACGCTTTGTACAATAATTGCGGAGGTCAGGCTACTACACAATTAGTAGTGGGTTGCTACACTCTGAGGCGTAGCGGGCTGGAAACGAAATCGCTAGGATGGGTGTAGCGACGGGAAGTCCTCCCGCCCACAACCTCAACCACCTCAGTTATGCCCAAATACGTGATCGAACGCGATATCCCCGGTGCCGGAAAACTCAGCGCCAGCGAACTCCAGGCCATCTCCCAAAAATCCTGCGGTGTGCTGCAGAAACTCGGACCCACCATCAACTGGGTCGAAAGCTACGTTACCGGCGACAAGGTCTACTGCATCTGCATCGCCCCGAATGAGGCGATCGTACGGGAACACGCCAAAATGGGCGGCTTTCCCGCCAACCGCGTGTCCGAGGTGAAGAGCATCATCGACCCGACGACTTCCGAGTCCGCCGCCTGACTCCCGCGCCCGGGTTGCAAGGGCAGCCCGGGCCCGGACCGGTGGACCCCCGGCTCACTTCCGCGCAGGGGCGTCAAAGATCTGCTCGATGGGCTGCTTGAAGAGCTTCGCGATGGCGAAGGCGAGCGGGAGGCTCGGGTCGTATTTTTCGGTCTCGATGGCGTTGATGGTCTGGCGCGAGACGCCCAGCGCCTCTGCCAGGTCGTTCTGGGACCACGTCCTCGCCGCCCGGAGTTCGCGCAGGTGGTTTTTCATTGGTAGCGGCACTGGGCGATCGCCGTGCCTACGAGCCAGAGCGGAAACATCACGAGAAAGGTGCCGCCAATCCCCAGGCCGGACCGGAGCAGCACGCCGAGGTCGAGGCCCGCGGTGTTCAACGTGGAGATGATCATGCTGATCACGACCGTCCCCAACGCCGCGAACAGAAAGCCGGCCAGTTGGATTCCGCGCTGCAGTTCATCCATGCCGCGCACCACCCTGACCCACGCCCGGATGTACAGCAGGGCCGGCAACACGGGCAGCAGCAGGTAGAACGCCCGCAGCCCCGGGCTCCAGTTCGGGTGGCCCTTGTTCATGAACAGGACAGCAAGGTAAACGGCGACCGTCACCGCGAGCCAGGCATTCAGCCGCAGGTCTTTTTGGAGCGAGTACTGCCCCGAGTGTGGGATGTAGTTCTCAATCAGGTTGGGCTTTTCCATGTCGCCACGATGTAAAGGTACCTTTTCACATGTCAAGCATGCTTTACTCGTCTTGACCGCGCACTACGCCGACAGGCGACTGAATATCCCCCGTCACTGACCTGCTACAAATCAAGTAGTGGCTTGCTTCATTTTACGGCGTGGAAGGAAAACCCGGGAACCGATAAAGTGACCGCGAACGGGGCCTGGCCCCAGCAATCAACCACCAACCAAGAGAAAACAACATGCCGTTAGTTAACGTTAAGGTCATCGAAAACGTGTTCACCCCGGAACAGAAGAAGCTGATCATCTCCAAACTGACCGACACCATGGTCGCCATCGAGGGCGAGGCGCTGCGTCAGGTGACGTGGGTCACCATCGAGGAGGTCAAGGAAGGCAACTGGGGCATCGGCGGGCAGGCGCTCAACGCCAGCATCGTCCGCCAAATGCAACAGCGCGCCTGATCGGCTGACGCAGTTCAAAACAACGGCCGGGGTCGCAAGTCCCCGGCCGGTTGTTTTTGGCCGACGACAGTTGCCCCTCAGGACGCGAAACGGGGCCAAACTTGGAGGATTGCGCGGCCGGGCCGGGTTTCCAAACTCCCCGCCATGAAAGTCCCCCTGCCCTGTCTGGCGCTGGCCTTGTTTGTTTCACCGCTGGGTGCCGCGGTCGAACCACCCATGGCCCCGTTGACCGCGACCTTGCAGAAAGCGGCCGCCGACATGAAGGCCGGCGGGTTTGTCACCGGTGAGTCGGTGGAGGGTAAGGTGCAGTATGCCTTGATCGGCGCGCCGCTGCCGCGTGAGGGCCTGGCGCCGGAGAAGGTGATTTTTGAAATCGGCTCCATCTCCAAGGTCTTCACCAGCCTGTTGCTGGCCCAGACCGTCCTGGAAGGGAAAGCCGCGCTGACCGACCCGATTGCCAAATTCCTTCCCCCCGGGTTGAACCTGGATCCCAAGGTCGCGGCCATCACGCTGGAGCAACTTGCCACGCATACCTCGGGGCTGCCGCGCCTGCCCGACAACCTCGGGCCCACTGACCCGCTGGATCCTTATGCGAATTTCACGACCCAGCGGTTGGAGGATTTTCTCCGTCGTTACCACCCGGCCGCATCGCCGCCGCAGCCCATGGCCTATTCGAATCTCGGTGCCGGGCTGCTGGGTCATCTGCTCGAGCGAATCCATGGCCGGCCTTACGCGACGCTGCTCGCCGAGCGCATCACCGGACCGCTCGGCCTGCCGGACACGGTCATTACCCTCTCGCCGGAGCAGCAAACACGTTTTGCCACGCCGTATTCCGGCACCATGCCGGTCAAACCCTGGCAGATGAGTTCACTCCAGGGCGCGGGCGCCATCCGTTCCACCGCCGCCGACCTGATCAAGTTCGGGCAGGCCCTGTTGACTCCGAACAGCCCGATCTATCCGGCATGGGCCCTAGTCCGCCAAACGCGAGTCACGGTTGTGGGCGAACAGAAAATCGGCCTGGGCATCCTGGCCGAGAACCGCAACGGCGAGATGGTTTACTTCCACGACGGGGGAACGGGTGGGTTTCGGAGTTATTTCGAACTGGCGCCGGCCACCCGCCGCGTGACCGTCGTGTTGCTCAATAATGATACGCTGCAGATCGCACCCTATCTCGCCGGCAAGCTCACCCCCAAGCCCGCGGCCGGGGATGCCGTCGAGGAAGTTCCGATCGAAGCGACCAAGCTCACCGAGTATACCGGGGTCTACGCCATCACGGATGCCCAGCGCTTCACGGTCATCCAGGACGAAACCGGCCTGCTGCGCATCCGCCTCACCGGCCAGCCTTTCGGGGCCGTGGTTTACCTGGGGTCGGACCGGTTCACGCTCCAAAGGGTGGCGGCGGAGTTTCAATTTTCCCGCAACCCATCCGGTCAGATCGACACGCTGACGCTCTCGCAACGGGGCCGCACAGTGCCGGCCCACCGCACGGGGGAGCCTGCGCCCACGGTGATTTTCCCGGAGCCGAAGAAACTGCTGGAGTACGCCGGCACCTACCAACTGACACCGAACGTGGTCTTCGAAATCGCGCCACGCGGCTACCAGTTGTTTGCCAAGCTCACCGGCCAGGTCGCCGTGCCGGTTTTTTGCGACCGGCCGGATCATTTCGTGTACGACGTTGTCGCCGCCGCCCTCACCTTCGAGCGCGACGAAACGGGCACGGTCATCGCGGTCGTGCTCGACCAGGATGGGATGAGCCCGCGGGCCCCGCGCGTGCCCGACACCCGGAAATAGCCGCCGGGCGGAATTTTTAGCGGGCGCGCGACGCCAGGCGCTGATATGCCGATGCCATGCCCCTGCCGACCAAGGACGAAGCCCGCCAACTCCTCGAACAGCACGTCAGCGACGAGTACCAGCGCTATCAAGCGCGGATGGTCGCGACCGCCATGGAGGGTTATGCGCCGCTCTTTCAGGGCGACCCGGTGCTCTGGTATCTCACGGGCCTGCTCCATGACATTGATTTCGAGCAATTCCCCGCGACGCATCCGCGCGAGTCGCTGGGGTGGTTCAAGGCCTGGGACTACCCCGAGGACCTGATCCATGCCGTCGAATCGCACGCCTACGGTTACAACGGTTTCACCACCCTGCCCCGCACGAAGCTGGCGGCGGCGCTGCTCGCCACCGATGAGCTCTGCGGAATTTTCTATGCCTACCGGAAGCTGAATCCGGTGCGCTACGGTGAGATGAAAGCCAGTTCGATCCGGAAGAAGGTGAAGGAGCCCTCGTTCGCCGCGAAGGTGGACCGCACCACGATCTACACGGGCTGCGAGCACTTGGGCGTTTCAGTGGACGACCACATCGCAAACCTGATCAGGTTTCTCGCCGTGCTCGAGTAACGCTGCGCCACCGCCTACTTTTTTTTGGCCTTCTTCGCCGCGGCTTTGTCGTCGGCCAGCTTGTCGGCCGGTTTCTGGAAAAAAGGCAGCGGCCGCTGCTGCGAGAGGAAGCGCTGGCCGTTTTTCCGGTCCTGGTTGGTTGGCAGATACTTTGTACCCATGCAGGGAGAATTGCGGGGGAAGTGGCAGGGATAAAGCGCAAAGCAGGCGATTTTGCGGCCCGGGCGGCGGCCGCGAGGGTCCGCTCAGTCTTACCTCCCAGGCGCGACTGCAGGCGCCGGTTGGGAGGGGAAATCCAGCACAAATCGCTTCATGCCTAACTCCCAGCCGGAAAGGCCGTACAACTTCGCTTCCGCAAGGGCGTGCGCCGGCGTCCATCCGTCATGCCGGATCCGATAGCAGGCCACGATCGTGCCGGTCCGGTCCGCGCCGTACTCGCAGTGGATGAAGACGGGCGCAGGGGACGATTCAATCAAGGCCAGTAGTCGATCCACTTCAGCGGGGGTGGGCGCACTGAATCCATGCAACGGCACCTCCTGGTAAACCATGCCGTGGTTCCGGACCGACGTGGCTTCATCCGGCCGGACGTCATCGGGCATGCGGAGGTTGATGACGGTCGCCACGGCGAGTCGCTGCAGTTGCGCCAGACCGGCTGCGTCGGGCTGCGCACCACGGTAGAGTGAGCCATTGACGCGGCCGAAGTTGGCGAGGCTGCCGGTGGCCGGGACACCCCGGTGGGTGCCCACGCAGCCCAAGGTCAAGAGGGCCACGGTTGCGATTACTGCCGCCAGCCAAGCGCGATCGCCAAATATCCGGCCGTACAGCTGGGCCTTCATGCCTTCACCTGGCTTTCCGGCGGAGATGAGTACCGGCGCACGCCAAGCGCGATCGGCAGGCCGATACAGGTGAAATGGACGATCCCATGCGTCACCGATAGGCGGTCCGCGCCGGGCTTAAAGACAATTGCAGACGAAGGCAGGGTGCCGACATTCGTAAATTCCTTGTGAGGCTGTCCAGGGGGCACGGCGCAGCCCTCGCCATCCTTGACGTCCCGGGCCGGTTGCGGGAAACTTCGAGCGTAGTTCGCACCCCTCACCTCGACGCGCATGACGCCCCACTCGCCCGTTTCCGTTTTTCCAGCCGCCGCTACTGGCAAGAAATGCTGGCGGGCGCTTGCGCTCGGAGTCGCCCTGCTTACGGCCAGCGCGGTGCAGGCCCAGATCGTCGTGCCCAACGCGAGCAGCGGCAATCTCGGGCTGTATGCGACGGACGGCTCCGCCATCAACGCGTCGCTCTTCTCAGGTTTTTCGACGCCCTTCTTCACCGCCGCAGCGGGCAATGGTGATTTTTACCTGGTCGACCAGACCGCCGGTACCGTCGGTCAGTACTCCGCCAACGGCAGCATCGTGAATGCCGCCCTCATCACGGGCATTCCCACGGCCTCCGCCATCGCGGTGGCCAGCAACGGCAATATCTACATCTCCAACAACTCCGGCGTTGTGGCCGAGTACACTTCGGGCGGCGCCTTGATCAACGCGGCGCTGCTCACGGCCGGCGCCGGCGGGACGCGCGGCATGGTCTTTGACAGCAGCGGCAACCTTTACGTCACGAGTTATTTCTCCGGCACCGTGGGCAAGTACAACGCCACCACCGGTGCGGCGATCAATGCCTCCCTCATCACCATTGCCGGCGGCTGCTATGGACTGGGCATCGATGCCAGCGACAATCTCTACGTGGTCGATCCGACGGGCCTGAAGGTGGGCAAATACAATTCCAGCACGGGTGCCGCCATCAACGCCTCGCTCATCAGCTTTGCCTCCGCCCCGTTCTTCACCGCGGTGGATGCCAGTGAAAACATCTTTGTGAGCATTAATGCCACCAACGTCATCGCCGAATATAATTCAAGCGGTGCCCTGCTGAACGGCTCCTTCATCACGGGCCTGAACAACCCCGGCAATTTCACCTTCCTCGTGGTCCCCGAGCCGGCCACCTGGGCCCTGCTCGCAACCGGTGGTGGTCTGCTTGGCTGGGTGGGTGCAGTCCGCCGTCGTCGGCGGCAGTGACCCCGTCAGGCCGGCGAGTGTGAACTTGCCAGCCGGGGGGCTTTGGCCAGTCTCGCGCCCCATGAGTAATCCCGTGCCCGCCTACCCCGCGGATGTGGCCAGGAAGCCCAACCTGGTACTCCTGCTCGCCTGGACCGCCGTGCTCACCCTGATTGCGTATTTTGTCTGGAAATATGCGCTGCACTATTTCGTTTTCACTCCCCAGTCCTACGGCACTTATTTCTGGCCCCGCATCTCGTGGGTGGTCCCGCATGTGGCGGCGGGACTGGTGGCGATCTTGATCGGACCGCTGCAATTCTGGCCGCGCGTGCGCCGCGACCACCTGGCGTTCCACCGGATCGCCGGGCGGGTCTATGTGACCGTCGTACTGGTCGGCGCCATCGCCGCCCTCGGGCTGGCCGCGAAGATTGACAGCGGACCGGCCTATGCCCTTGGACTGGCCGGGCTGGCGGTGGCGTGGCTGACGACGACCGGGATGGCCTTCGTTGCGATCCGCCGGAAGAACGTGGAGCAGCACCGGCAATGGATGATCCGCAGCTATGTCGTCACGTTTGCCTTTGTCACTTTCAGGCTGTGCGACGACGCGATGCACCGGCTGCAGATCCTGTCCGATGATGAGCGGTCAAAAGTCCTGGCCTGGGCCTGTTGGGCCATTCCTCTGCTGGTGACTGAGCTCATCCTCCAGAGCCGGGCGGTCCTCAAAACCCGCGGCTGAGGCGCGGCGGCGGATCGCGGCGTGATTTCCGCTAGGGCTGCGGGTGTGACTGGAAGAAACCGGCCACGAGTTGCGGGCCCTCCGGGGCATAGCGATGTCCGCCCGCGTGAAGGAAAGTGGCCACCTCGGTGCCCTGGGTGGAGACGTACGAACGGTAACCCAAGGTGTCGGGCTGGCGCGGGCCGCAGCCGTTGAGCTTGAGCACGAAATCGATCATCTTCGCCTGCCAGGCAAATTTCACCAGCGGGTCATCCGGACTGGCGAGGTGCAGCACGGGCTTCGGGTGGAATTTATCGAAACCCCGGGTCAGCAACGCAGCCGAGGGGGCAAAGGCGGCAAAGGTGTCGCCGCGCTCCGCCCACAAAAGGTAAGTGAATAGTCCGCCGTTCGAGTGGCCGGTCGCGTAGATGCGCTTGTTGTCGACGTGATAGTCCGCGCGGAGGCTCGCCAGCATGACATCAAAAAATCGGAGGTCCCGGTCGCCCTGGATCCCTGCAGCCCCTTGCCAGCCGGCGCGGGATCCGGCGTGGTCCGACAGCTGGCCCGGTGTGGGCAGACCCTGGGGATAGACCACGATGGCGCCGGGCCAGGCTTCATGCAGCGGAAAGCTGCGTGAAGCCTGCCGCATGGATCCGCCATGGCCGTGGAAGGCAAATACCACCGGCAGTGGAGCGCCGGCCGCGGCTCCGGCCGGGATGCTTAGCAGCGCTTCGCGCCTGACTCCATCCACGACCCAGGCCCGCGACACGAGTGCGGCGGAGGCGGAAAGCGTCAAACCGAGCAGGCCGAGGAGTAAAAGCAGGCGTTTCACACCGACCTGAGACGCCCCGGCCGCGGGCAAGTTTCATGACTGGGAACTTCCGCGAACGGCGAACCGAGAGATCCGCCCGCTATCTGCGACGGAGCCAGACACCAAGATCACACTACGATCACTTCGCCGTTCCCAGCGGGTAAGACCCCATATCACCCGTGGGCGGCCCAATGTATGTTTCATTCCACCATGCCCGAAGATCCTCTCGCCCAGCCCTTGAAACCCGCCACACCCGCCGCCCCGGCTCCAGCCGCTCCTGCAGGGGCAACCCCGGTCGCCACGCCCGCGGCGACTCCCGCCGCCACCCCAGTGACGAGTTATGCCAAGGCGAAGACGCGGGACTCCTCGGCGGATGCGTCCGACGACGACGCCCCGGTCTCGGTAAAATCCACCCCGTGGACCATCATTCTCGCGGTCATCTCGGTCATCCTGCTGATCACAGTGGTTCTCTTTGCCGCGAAAGTGAGCGACCGCGACCGGACTCTTTTGGAAACCAAGAACCGCACAGCCCAGGTCCAAACCGCCGCGACCCAGTTGCAGACGCAGGTTGATGACGCCAAGTCCGAGGCCGCCTCATTGCAGAAGAAGCTGGACGCCGCCGATGCGGAGACGGCGCAGTTCAAGACCGATCTGGACAAGACCAAGGCCAGCATTGTTGAGGTCCAGGCCCGCTTGGACAAAGCTCGGGCCGCCGCCGCGGCCTTCCAGACCCAAGCCGAGGAGGCCAAGGTGGCCTCGCTGAAGCGCCAAGGCGAGGTCGAGGTCGCTCAAGCCCAGACCGCGGTCATGCTCGAGCAGCTGAACAAAGCCCGGGGTGATGCAGCCGACATGAAGAACCAGCTCAGCGAGCTGCAGACCAAGTTCGACGCCGCGCAAAAGGAAATCACCCGCCTGCAAAAGCCGGCGGCAAAGAAATAACCCCGACCACTTCTGCTCATGAAATTCCAGGCCTGTGTTCCGCGTTTTCGCACGGTTTTGTTCGCCAGTGTGGGCCTGACGGCGGCACTCGCCCTTCAAGGCTGCGTGAAACAGCCGCCCGCCCCACCCGTCGCCCAATTTGACCCGGCGGTCGGGGAAACCGGACCGTCCACAGTGGTGATGGTGACGGACGACTACGTCTACTATCCGCAATACGAGGTGTATTACAGCGCGCACCGGCATCAATACGGCTACCGCGACAGCAACGGCTGGTCCTGGCGCGCGGGTCCGCCCAACGTCTCCGCCAGTGTACTGTTTGCTTCACCCTCGGTGCAGATGGAATTCCACGACTCGCCGGAGCGGCACCATGGTGACGTGATCCGGAATTATCCGCGCAATTGGAAGCAGCCGAACCAGGGCCGGGGCGACAAGGACGATCGCCGGGATGACCGGCCGGACGGTCCGCGGAAGCATTGAGCTCTGGCCGCGGCCGATACTTTGAACTAAGCGTCGCCAGGCGCCCCCATCGGTGTCGTCGTGGCAGCCATCACTACTCACCCTGACCTCCCCCCTTGTGCCGGCTGCGGCCGTTGCTGTCACCTGGTGGTCGAGTTGCGCGCGGGCGACATCGTGCCGGAGGAATTCATCGTTGAGCGCGAAGGGGCGCGTTGCATGGACCAGCGGAACGATGGCGCCTGCGTGGCCCTCGATCCGGTCACCAAGCTCTGCACCATCTATGAGGACCGGCCGCAGACCTGCCGCGATTTCAGCCGCGGGGAGACAATATGCCGTCGGATCCTGGGCCGGACCCTCACGGTGACGGCCCCAACTTTGGCGGACTGATTCCGGCCGGAACCGGCCGGATTACCGCTTCAGGCTGGCGCAGAAACGCGCGAGCCGCTCCACGCCCTTCCGGATGATCTCGTCGGACGTGGCATAGCTGAGGCGGAGATAACCCTCGGCGCCGAACGCCGAGCCGGGAACCGCGGCGACCTTTTCCTGTTCGAGCAGCTTCGCGCAGAAATCAGCACTGGTCAGCCCGAAGCTGGAGATGTTTGGGAAGAGATAAAACGCCCCCTCGGCCAGCAGGCATTTGACCCCGGGAATCCGGTTGAGCTCGTCGTGCAGGAATTTGCGGCGCCGGTCGAAGGCGGTGAGCATGACCTTCAGCGCCGCGGCGGTCTTGTCCTTTTCGGTCAGCGCCGCCAGCGCGCCGAACTGGGCGAACGAGGTCGGGTTGGAGGACATCTGGCTCTGCAGCTCCACGCAGGCCTTGGTGATGGACGCCGGCGCGATGAGCATGCCCAGGCGCCAGCCCGTCATCGAATAGGTCTTGGAAAAACCGGCCACGATCAGCGTGCGGGCCTCCGCCTCGGGGCTGAGCGTCGCCACACACACCGGCTTGGCACCGTCATAGACCAGATGCTCGTACATCTCGTCGGAGAGGATGTAGAGGTTATGCTTCACCGCGACGGCGACAATCGCCGCGAGCTCGGCGCGCGTGTACACCGCGCCGGTCGGATTGGACGGGGAATTGAGGATGACCAGCCGCGTGCGGGGCGTGATGGCCTGTTCCAGCTGGGCAGGGGTGAGCTTGAAACCGGTCGTATCCGGAGTGAGCACAAATTTCGGCACCGCGCCGGCGAGCTTCACCATCTCGGGATAGCTGACCCAATAGGGCGCGGCGATGATGACCTCGTCGCCAGGCGAGCACGTGGCCAGGATGGCGAGGTAGCAGGAATACTTGCCGCCGGGGCTCACGATGACCTGGGCCGGCGTGACCTTGAGCCCGTAATTCGTGGCGTAGCTTTCGGCGATGGCCGCGCGGAGCGACTCCATGCCCGCCGTCGGGCCGTACTTGGTCTTGCCGCCACGGAGTGCGGTGATGCAGGCCTCCTTGATGTGGTCCGGGGTGTCGAAATCCGGCTCGCCGGCCGCAAAGCTGCAGACGTCCTCGCCGGCGGCCAGCATCGCCTTGGCTTTCGCGTCCACCGCGAGGGTCGGGGAAGGCGAGATGTTACGGGCCCAGGCGGAGAGCGGACGCGGTGCGGTGGTCATGGATGCGGCCGCCACTACAAAGTGGCGCGGCGGGTGATGGCAAGCCCCGCGCTCGGGTTCGGCGCGGATGGCGGCCGCCGGCTCAGCTGCGCCGCGCGGGGCGGGCCGACTTGACGGCGAGGCCGTCGAGGGCGAGCCGCAGCAGGTCGCCGACGCTGGTGTCCTTGCTGCGTGCATAGCGCTTCAGCATGGCGCGCTGCGCGGCGGCGACGCGTACCGAGATTTGGCGGTGTGGCTCGCGGCTTGGCGCGCAGGCCTCGAAATCGAACTGTTCGATGGCCAGGCGGACCACCTCGCTGGCGGTCTTCAGCCCGTGGCTTTTGCGCGCGGTCTTGATTTTCGCGATCAACCCCAGGGGCAGGTCGAAGGTCAGCGGCGCGGAAATTGTCTTGGTTCGGGTAGCCATGGCGGATGGGCGCGGGTCGCGCAAAAAAACGGGCCGTTATCTGGCCGGGGAGGCCGAGGCGGGGCAACGAAAATTTGCCTGCATAAAAAATTGACTCAGCGCGGGATTACCTGAGTTTCACGGACAGTTTCTTCCCTACCCCATGGCTAAAGTTATCATCGAAGACCTCGTCAAAACGTATGCGGAAAAGAACGGCCCGGGGGTCCGGGCGGTCAACAGCATCAACCTGACGGTGGAGGACCGGGAGTTCATGGTGCTGGTTGGCCCGTCGGGCTGCGGCAAGTCCACCACCCTGCGCATGATCGCCGGCCTCGAGGAAATCTCCGGCGGCAGCATCACGATTGACGGCCGGGTGGTGAACAACGTCCTGCCGAAGGACCGCGACATCGCGATGGTTTTTCAGAATTACGCGCTCTACCCGCACATGTCGGTGTACGACAACATGGCCTTCGGCCTGAAGCTGCGGAAATTTCCCAAGGCCGAGATCGACGCCCGCGTCCGCGAGGCCGCGACGATGCTCGGGCTGACCGACTACCTCGAGCGCAAGCCCAAGGCCCTCTCCGGCGGCCAGCGCCAGCGTGTCGCCGTCGGCCGCGCCATCGTGCGCAAGCCCAAGGTGTTCCTCTTCGACGAGCCGCTGTCCAACCTCGACGCCATGATGCGCGTCTCCACCCGCACCGAGATATCCAAGCTGCACGCGCGGCTCGGCGCGACGATGATCTACGTCACGCACGACCAGATCGAGGCCATGACGATGGGCGATCGCATCTGCGTCATGAAGGACGGCAACATCATGCAGGTCGCCGCGCCGCTGGAGCTCTACAATCACCCGCAGAACCTCTTCGTGGCCGGGTTTATCGGCAGCCCGCCGATGAATTTCTTCAAGGGCACGGTCAAGCGCGCCGGCAACCACCTCGACTTCGTCGAGACCAACCTCAAGGGCACGCCCATCACCGTGCAGCTCGGCGAGGCCCTGGCCGCCAAGGCGGCGGCCTACATCGACAAACCGGTCGTGCTGGGTATCCGCCCGGAGGATGTGCGCGACTCCCTCACCCTCACCACCCCGGATCCCGCCCACACCGTGGAGGTCACGGTCGAGGTTTCGGAGCCGATGGGCGCGGAGACGTACCTTTACCTCGACACCGGTGCCCACTCGTTCATCGCCCGCGTGCGGCCGACTGACCGCTTCGAGGTGAACGAGAAGGTCAAGGTCACCCTGCGCATGGACAGCGCCCACCTCTTCGACGCCGCTACTGAGCAGGTGTTGAAGTAAGCGTGAAACTCCGGACCGCCGCATTGGCTGGCGCCCCCGGGACGGGCGGAGGATGGACGAGCCGGTTCGCCAGGCAGGACGCCACGCTTGTCGCGGCGAGACGCCGACGGCCCAACATATTTCCCGCGCGTGATTGAACTGCAGTCCGACGAACTGAACTTTGCCTTTCCGGAACTCCTCGAGTCGTTGCGGACGCGGATCCGCGCCTGGGTTGATGAGCGCCTGGAGAGCGCCACGAATGACGAGAAGAACCTGCTCCCCTCCACGCGGGAGGAAATCCACCGCGCGTTTGCCCTCTGCCTGCCCCGGATCAGCGCCGCGGTCTCGTTCCAGCGCACCCTGCGCCTGCCGGACACGGGCCGAGACTACCCCATGCCGCTGGGGCTCGGCCGTTTTTCCCTTTATCCGGTGGACGACTTTCAGGGCGTGCCCGCGGCCTGGCAGCAGCGCGGCGGTGTCATGCTGCCGCTTTACCCGACGGAGGCGCTGTGGCTCGGTTTTTATTCCGACTATCCGATGGCCCTCCGCATCGGCGCCGGGGGGCACTGCGCAGTTTCCGGCGCACCGTGGGTCTCGGGCCTGAACCTGTCGCCGCAAAATTACCTCGTGCTGGGCACCCAGCCGTGGCTCGATGGCTTTCACGCCGGCCCGGATATCGTCCGGCAGTTTGTCGCCAAACCTCTGGGCCAGGGCCTGCTCGGCGTCCACGCCCTCTCCCCGGAGGAACGCTGGGGCGGTCTCCAACTTCAGGCGGTCCCCTTGCGCGCCGATGAATTCTGGCGGCAGAGCCTCAAGGCCTCGGTCAGCGCCCGGTGGGATGAACTCATGACCCCCATCCGCCACCGCGTGGCGCTCCCTTTGGCGGATGGCGGCGCTCCACCCGACTGGACTGTCAAGGTTGGCGGCAAAATCCGACTGCGAATCATGGAAGATCCGTACGGTCTCCCGGCCTGGGACCCGACACTTTCCAGCCGTTGCTTCGCGCATCTCTGTCTCGCCACGGACTGGCAGCGACTCACCGGGATCCGTCCGCCCCAAAAGCCACCCACTGCGGCGGATTTCACCGCCGCCGGCTTGCCTTGGACGGATTCGACCCTCGGGGTCCTGCGCACCGCGGGCAGCACAGCCCAGCCGTTTGCGAATGCCCAGATTCTCGAGTCGCTCCGCCAGGAGGAATCCGGCTATGCCGAGGTCGCGCCGCGCAATGTTGTCCGGCTTAATCCGGAACTGCGCCAGGTCGTCCGCGAGTTTTGATCCCGCGCGGATCCCGGGCGGTCAGCCCGCCGCCAGTTCCGCCCGCACGAGGGCGTAGGCCTCCGCCGGGGTCGCCACGGCCCGCCAAGCCTTCGCCTGCACCGCCGGATCGATGACCCGATCATGGCAAATCAGCAGCGTGCGCACGCCGCAGGCCGCGCCGGCCAGGACGTCCACGTCGGCATCGCCGACGAAGAGCGCCTGCTCGCGCGACACCGCCAGCTGCCGCATCGCCTCTTCCAGTCCGCCGGGGTGCGGTTTGTGCGTCGGCAGATCATCGCCACACACCCACGCATCGAGTTTTGGCGCAATGCCATGCTCCCGCAGGATCAGTCCGGTCGATTCACGCTCACGTCCGGTCCAGAGTCCGAGCGCGTGCCGGGCACCGCGCAGGTAATCCAGCAGCCCATGCATGCCGTCAAAGGGCTGGATCAGGCGCCAGTTGGCCAGATCGTAATCCATCAGGCGCTGCATCGCCTCGGGGATCTTGCTCTCATCGGCGATTAATTTTCTCAACAGGCGGTCGGGCGGGCCACCGAGCTCGGCGGTGATTTGCTCCGGCGTCATCTCCCCGCAGTAGGGCAACAAGGCGTGGGCAAAGGCCCGCAGGACCAGCGGCATGCTGTCCACCAGGGTGCCGTCGAGGTCGAAGATTACGGCCCGGGTCTGCGTCCGGCGGCTCATGGGGCGACCCGCGTCAGCCGGCCGGCCTCGGGCGACGACAGGGGCTCACCCAGCCGGGCGGGTTCGAAGACGACGCGGGAGAACTCCAGGCCGAGCGCGGCGGCGGTCACTTGAAAGCGGGTCTTGTCGCGGGTCGCGTCATTGCGCAGGTCGATGCTTTTGACGATGTATTGGTCGCCGATCTTCTTGAGGTCCACCAGCGAAAGCGTGCGCAGCACGCGGCCCTGCTGGTCCAGCAACTCGGTCTGCACCGGGGCGTTGAACTGGGTGTCGAGATATGCCCGCACGCCGGAAATCTCGGGATGCTGCGCCGCCCAGGCCGCCGGGGGTCGGAACAGGAAGACGTGCGCCGGCCGGCTGCGGACGCGGCTCACACTCTCGAGCGTGGCATCGGGCCAGTAAATAAACGGCATCTGGAGTTCAAAGGCGGTCAGCTCCACGCCGGGCACGAGTGGCTCGAACGAGTCCACGCCGCGGGGCGTATCGCCGGTGGAATCACTGCGCCAGACCGCGGATTGCGCCCCGTTCTGGATGAGCAGGCGGCGCTCATGTCCGGCCGCATCCACGACCGCGACCCGTGACACCGCGCCCTGGCTGTTGCGGCCGCCCCAGAGCCGGCCGTGAAACACCTGCTCTTCGCCGCGCCGTGGCATCACGCGCAGGTCAAACTCGAGGTAGTAATCGCCGGCGATCCCGGCCTGCCGGAATTGGGCGAGCACACGGCGACCTTCCTCCTGATCGGGCTGGCCGAACTGAAGATAGGTAGTGGGCGGCTGGGCCGGACCCGGCGCCGCGGGCAGGATCACAGGAATGCCGAGGAAGACGGCAGAAAAGAAAAACGCCCGCCAGGTAATGGCGGGCGCTGGCGACAACTCCGACATGACTCGGAGATCAGGGCTTCTTCGGCGCAACCGGGGCGGGCGTCGTCACCGTCTTCGCGGCCGGGGCCGTGATGGTCGGGAGCGCGTCGCCGGAGGCCACCGCGTGCTTGCGCACGTAAATGTGGCCGAGGTAGAGGACGAAGCTGAGGACGAAAAAGGCGATGGCCGCATTGATGGTGGCCTTGCTGAGGACGTTGCCGGTGTCGGCGCCGAAGGTCGCCTCGGTCATGCCGCCGCCGAGCGCTCCGCCCACGCCGCCGTCAGTCTTGGCCTTCTGGGCCAGCACCACGAGGATGAGGAATAGCGAAATGGCGATGAGGACCACCGTCAGAATATTGATGAGAATGCTCATGTGAAAGGGTCAGAAAATCAGGCGGGCGCGGGTTTTGTCAACCGTGGGGTTACACGCCTGGGCGGGCGGAGAACCCGCCCTAACCCACGCTTTCAGGTCTCGATACCGAGCTTTTCCAGCAGGCGCTGGAGATCCTCATTGCCTTGGTATTCAATGACAATGCGGCCCTTTTTTGCGGTGTGCAGCACGGCCACACGGGCGCCAAGATGGGAGGTGAGTTTCTTCTCAATCCCCGCCACGGCCTCGGCATCTTTACTGGAAAGACCGCGGGTCTTGGCCTTGCGGGTGGTGCCGCCGGCGGCCTTGCGCTCCTGTACGAGCTTCTCGGTCAGGCGCACATTGAGGCCTTCCTCAATCACGCGCCGGGCGAGCAACGCGCGATGGGCGGTATCAGTGACGCCGAGGAGCACCTTGGCGTGACCCACGCTGAGCAGGTTCTTGGCGAGAAATCCCTGGATCTCGGCATCGAGCGCCAGCAGCCGCAGTGTGTTGGCCACGGTGGCCCGCGCCTTGCCGACGCGGTCGGCGGCGGTTTCCTGGGTCAGGTCAAAGTCGCGGATGAGACTCGCATAGCCGTGGGCCTCCTCGATCGGGTTGAGACCCTCGCGCTGCAGGTTCTCGATGAGACCAAGCGCGGCCGATGAGGCGTTGCTGGCGTCCACGATGCGCGCGGGGATGGACTTGAGCTTCAGCTGCTGAAAGGCGCGCCAGCGGCGTTCGCCGGCGATCAGCTGGAATTTGTCCCCGGTCTTCCGGACCACGATCGGCTGCAACAGGCCCTCCGAGCGGATGCTGTCCGCCAGTTCGCTTAGCTGCTCGGGCGTGATCTCGCGCCGCGCCTGGTAGGGGCTCGGCTCGACGAGATGGACGGCAATCTCCAGGTAACCCGGGGCGGCGGCGGGAGCCGGGGCGGCGGGTGTGGCGGCCTCGCTCTTGGGAGCGTGGGCCACCGCGCTGGCGATGAGGCCGCCGAGTCCGCGGCCAAGACGTGATTTGGGTGCTGCAGCCATGGGGTTACTTGCCGGCGGGGGTTGGGATGAAAAGGGTCTGGCCGACCATGATCCGGGAGGGATCGGAGATCTTGTTGGCGTTGATGATATCCTGCGACCGGGCGCCGTTCTTCTTGGCGATGAGGGCGAGGGTGTCGCCCTTCTGTACGGTGTAGCTGACGCCTTCCTTGGCGTAATTGTCGCTGAAGGTGGTCTGGACGACCGGGCGCGTGGCCATGCCCTTGGCGAGCGAATCCAGGGCGGCGTTGGTGGCGTCACCAAGCCGCTTGATCTGGGCGGCGGCGCGCTCGGCGGTGGCGGCGTCACCGGCCTTGATGGTCTGGTTGAGCTCGGCGATGGCGGAGTTCAGCTGCTCGACCGTGGCATAGGCCTGGGCCGACGCCGCAGTTTTTTGGCGCAAGTCACCGTTCTCCCGTTCGAGTTGCTCGACTCGGAGGGAAAGCTCGCCAACGCGCTGGACGAGTCCGCGGACGTCCTCGCGGAGATTGGCCATCTCCACCTGCGAGGACTGCGCCACGACCTTCCCGGTGGCACCGAGGAGCAGGCAGGAGGCGAAAATGATGCGGAGAGACATGGCGGCAGAGCTTGGGGAAAGGACCTGCAAAAACAAGGAAGACCTAGCGGCGGAACGGGGTGGTTGAAACCAGCGGAGGCATGGGCCGCGAGGCAATCACCGTGCCGGCCGGCACGGGAAACCCGCGCAGAAAATCTGCGGCGGATAAAAGTTTTCCGCCCGGGCGTTGCAGACGGCGCAGCCGGAGCACCCCGGTTCCGGTCCCCACCAACAGGCCCTCGGGGTCGCTGCCGAGCACGGTTCCCGGGGCGCCGCTTCCCGGCACCGCATCGGCCCGGCCGAGTTTGATCTCCTGCCCGTGCAGAGGAACGGAACACGTGGGCCAGGGAAAGAGGCCGTTGATCCGCGCGGCCAGCGTGGCGGCGGGTTGTGTGAAATCGACCGCGCCGTCCGGCTTTTCAAGGCGGCGACAAAAACTCGCGGCTGCGGCGTCCTGCGGCCTGAAGACCAGGCTCTCGTCACGCAGCCGCGGCAGGGTCCGCGCCAGCAGAGGCACACAGGCGGCAGCGAGCTTGGCCTCGATATCCTGGGCAGTGTCCAACGGCCCGATGGCAGTCCGCTCGACCTCGGCGACGGGTCCGGCGTCAAGTTCCCGGACGATGCGCATCAAGGTGACGCCGGTTTCCCGCTCGCCACTGGCGATGGCGGTCTGGATCGGGGAAGCCCCGCGATACTTCGGCAAGAGCGAGGTGTGCAGGTTCAGGGTGCCGAGGCGCGGGGTGCCGATAAAGTCATCCCGCAGGATATGTCCGTAGGCCATGACCAGGGCCACATCCGCCCCATAACTGGCAAGTTGGGCACGGGCTTCATCCGCCACCAGCTCCGGTTGATGCACGGGCAGGCCACGCGCCAGTGCCCAGGTCTTGATCGCGTTCGCCGAGACCGTCTGCCCGCGCCCGGCCGGGCGATCGGGTTGCGTGAAGACCGCGACGACGTGCGCGAGGCCGCTCCCCTCGCCCGCCAGCCAGTCCAAGAGCGGCAGGGCGATGGCATCCGAACCCAGAAAGACGAGTTTGAGCGGAGTCACTTCAGCTTCGCTTGCCAGGCCTTCACGGCCGGCGCCAGCGACTTGGCAAAGGCCGCGTCGGTATCCGGCCGCCGCAGGCCGTCGAACACGCCCCAGTACTCGATGTGCGTCGCAGTCCGGCCGGGGGCGAGTTTCGTGAGCGGCCCGAGGGTTTCCAATTCGATCATGGCGCCGTTGGTGAACAACTCGAAGCAGCTGCCGAGATCGGGATACGTCGCACCGGGAATCACCGGCGCATATTTCACGAAAGTCGTGCCCTCGAGCCAGTAGGCGGACCAGCCGGGATAATTCGTGATCCCGAGCTTCTGCGCCTGCTTCGCCCGGACCACTTCCACGCCGATGAAATCCTTGCGCGGTTGCCAGACGGGCAGCGAAAGATCGGTGAACGTCCAGGGCACCAGCGCATACGTCGGCAGCAGGTCGCCGCGCGCATGATCGCCTTTCGGCTCCAGCGGCAGCACGGCATAACCGCCGGCACGGAACATCGTCAGGGCCCACGGCGCACATTCCACGGCCCACAGCCCGCGATTGGTGAGCGTGTGGGTGACCTTCACCGTGCGCTCGCCGAGCAACTCGATCATCATGCCCTTTTGCAGACCGGTTTTGGCCTCGGTGGGTGCGGTGAGTGCCACGCCCTTGGGCATATCCTTCACGGCCAGCGGATCGTCATCGGGCTGGTAACTGCGGACAATGTCCTCGGGCGAATGCCAGAGCCGGTGTCCGCCCCGCAGGTAAAATCCGTGGTAGCGCTGCTCGTCGGCCGGCATTTCCAGGAACAGGTTGCCGGCCTTGCCTGCCAGCGAGCGGAGCGAGGTGACGCGCGGCCCGACGTCGGTTGTGACCACCAGTTCGAGGGCGCGGGTCGAGAATTTGAGCGCGTTCCCGCCGCGATACTCAGTCTTCGATCGTTTCATGGGGTGAATCGTCACCGGCGGACTCACTGGCGCGCCACTTCGGGGTGTGGGCCTCCGCGCGCTCGGCCTTGGCGGCCTTGCCGGAGTAAGGCGTGCCGGGCTCGTGCTTTTCCTTGCCGACCAGGTCGAAATACACCGGGCAGCCGTTCAGGTCGAATTCCTTGACGAGACCCGCCTCGAGATAACGGCGGTATTGCTCGGTGAGCTTCTCCTCGCGGTTGCAAAACAGCTTGATGCGGAACGGGCGGTTGCCCGTCTGCGTGGCGTAGTAGATGCGGAAGCGGCGGCCGCCCACCGCAGGCGGCGGCATGCGCTCGGTCAGGAAGCCCAGCACCTGGTTCAGCTTCGCCGTCGGCAGCTTGATATCGAGCTGGCGGTTCAGCTTCACCGCCGAGTTGAGCATACGGTCCACCTCGTAGCCGCTCACCGCCGAGACAAAGATCACCGGCGAGCCCGGCGTGAAATAGAGCCGCTCGAAGAGCGCGTACTCATACTTCTCGCGGAAATCTCGCTCGTTCTTGTACGGCTCGAAGCCGCCCTGCTGCTTGAACGCCTCGAGGATCAGGTCCCACTTGTTCACCACGATAACGATCGGCTTGTGCTCCTTGATCGCCTCGCCGGCGATCGCCTTGTCCTGCTGGGTGACGCCGTCCACGGCATCCAGCACGAGGAACACAACGTCGGAGTTCTTGATGGCGTCGAGCGAGCGCAGACGGGAAAAATACTCGACCGGCGAGGCCAGTTTCGTGGCCGCCTTGATGCCCGCGGTGTCGATCAGGCGGAAGGGGTACATCTTGCCGTCGCGTCCCTTGAAGGTGAAAGGCAGCTCCACTGCATCGCGCGTGGTGCCGGGGACGTCGCTCACGATGAGCCGGTCGCTCTGGAGCAGCCGGTTGCTCAGCGACGACTTGCCGACATTTGGGCGGCCGATGAAACAGACGCCGAGCGCCGCCGCCTCGTCGCGTCCGCGGTCGAGATCGTCCACCGGGCCCAGCGCGGCCATGATCGCGTCGCGCAGGTCGGCCTCGCCGCGGCCATGCTCGGCGGACACCCGCAGCGGCTCGCCCAGGCCGAGCCGGTAGGATTCGGAGAGCTGGATCTTGTCGTCGTCAAAGTCGGCCTTGTTGATCACAAGGCGCACAGGCTTCTTGCTGCGGCGGAGCAGCGCCGCGATCTTCTGGTCGAGTGATGTGAGGCCCTCGAGGCCGTCGATCACGAAGAGAATCAACGCGGCGGTATCCATCGCGAAGTTGACCTGTTCCTCGGAGGCGGCGGTCAGGGCCGCCGGTGTGTCCTTGCCCTTGTAACCGATGCCACCGGTGTCCAGCAGCGTGTAGTTGCCCTCGCCGACCTCGGCCGAGATGACGTCGCGCGTCACGCCCGGCTGGTCGTGCACAATGGAAATGCGCTTTTTGGCCAGACGGTTGAACAGGCGGCTTTTGCCGACATTGGGACGGCCAACAATGGCGACGGTGCGATTCATAAGGTGGGTTTACAGGAGAAAACGGGTCCAACCGAGAACGAAAATCGCCCCGTGCCGGCCCGCCGGAGTGTTACTTCCGCTTGGACTGCACGAACCGCTCGATGCGGTCGCAGGCGTCGATGAGCTGTTCGTAGCTCGTGGCAAAGCACGCGCGGACGTGGCCGGTGCCGTTCACCCCGAACGCGGTGCCGGGCACAAGTGCGACCTTGTGCTCCTGCAGCAGGCCGACGGCGAACTCCTTCTCGGACAGCCCGGTGGAGGTGATATTCGGAAACGCGTAAAACGAGCCGCGGGGCGAGTGGCACTTGAGCCCGATCTCGTTGAACCGGCGCACAATGAGGTCTCGGCGGCGGTGATACTGCGCGCGCATCTGCTGCATGCTGTCCCAGCCGTTGCGCAGCGCCTCGAGGGCGGCGTCCTGCGCGATGATCGAAGCGCAGAGCATCGTGTACTGGTGCACCTTCATCATCGCGTCGATGAGCGGCGCCGGGCCGCAGGCATAACCGATGCGCCAGCCGGTCATCGCGAACGCCTTGGAAAAGCCGTGCAGGAAAATCGTCCGCTCCGCCATGCCCGGCAGACTTGCGATGCTGGTATGGGTGCCGTCGAAGGTGAGCTCCGAGTAAATCTCATCCGTGAGGACCAGCAGGTCCTTCTCGCGGCAGAACTCCGCGATCTTCACGAGTTGCTCCCGGCTGCAGGTGCCGCCCGTCGGGTTGCACGGCAGGTTCAGCATCAGCATCTTGGCCCCGGGCTGCCAGGCCGCGCGGAGGGACTCCGCCGTCAGGGCGAAGTCGTCCTTGGCAAAGGTCGGCACCGCGATGGGACTGCCGTGCGCCAGCGCGATGCTGGGGTGATAACTCACGTAGCACGGCTGGTGGTACATCACCTTGTCGCCGGGGTTGATGAACGCCCGGCACGCCAGATCCAGGGCCTCGCTCACGCCGACCGTGATGATGATCTGGTCCTCGGGCCGGTAGCTGGCGTTGAAGTGCTTTTCGACGTACTTCGCGATCTCCTGGCGCAGCTCCAGCTCGCCGAGGTTGGACGTGTAGCACGTGCGACCGGCATTCATCGTCGAAATCGCATAGTCCCGAATATGCTGGGGCGTGATGAAGTCCGGTTCGCCCACGCCGAGCGAGATCACCCCGCCCTGCTTCTTCATCTGGGTGACGAGGTCGAAAAAGTCGCGAATGCCGCTCTTCGGCAGCGCGGCCACATGCCCGGCCACCCAGGACTTGGGATCGGAGCTCACGACGAAACCTCCTTCGCGGCCAAAGGACATGGCTGCGGGGGGGTGAAAGGCGTGAGCACCGGGTTCATAGGGAAGGCCAGCTTCGCAGAAGATGAATCCACTAATCCACCCAAATCTTCACCGGTCCCGGTGGCAAATTTAGCGTGAACCGGCGCGGATAAACCGTTTCTATGCCCCTTCCATGTTCGAATCCCTGACCGACAAACTAGGCAGTGCCCTCCGCAACCTCCGCGGTGTCGGCCAGCTGTCCGAGGCCAACATGGCGGACGCCCTCAAGGAAGTGCGCACCGCCCTCCTCGCCGCGGACGTCCATTTCAAGGTGGCCAAGGATTTCGTCGAGCGGGTCCAGGCGCAGTGCGTCGGCCAGGAAGTCCTGAAGGGCGTCGCCCCGGGCCAGCAGGTGGTCAAAATCATCCACGACGAGCTCGTCCGACTCCTCGGCGAGGGCGAAACCAACCTCTCCGCCGCCCGACCGCTCAAGATCCTGATGGTCGGTCTCCACGGCTCCGGCAAGACGACCTCGACCGCCAAGCTCGGCAAGCTCCTCAAGAAGCGCGGCTACCGCCCGTTGGTTGCGGCCTGCGACATCTACCGGCCCGCCGCCATCGACCAGCTCGAGATCCTCGCCAAGCAGGAGGAACTCGGATTCTACGCCGACCGTACCTCCCGGGATGTCCCCGCGATTGGCACCGCCGCTCTTGCTGCCGCCTCGGCCGCGACCGCGGACTGCGTTATCTTCGACACGGCCGGCCGCCTGCAGATCGACGCCGACCTGATTGAAGAAGTGAAACAGCTCCGCGCCCGGGTGCAGCCCGACGAAGTGCTGCTCGTGGTGGACGGCGCGCTCGGCCAGGAGGCCGTGAATGTCGCCAAGACCTTCCACGATGCGCTCACCCTGACCGGCCTGATCCTCACGAAGCTCGACGGTGATGCGCGCGGTGGCGCCGCGCTCTCAATCAAGTCCATCACCGGGGTCCCGATCAAATTCATCGGCACCGGCGAAAAAACGGGTGACTTCGACACCTTCTATCCCGACCGGCTGGCCTCCCGCATCCTCGGCATGGGCGACGTCGTCTCCCTCGTGGAGAAGGCGCAGGAGAACATGGACCAGAAGGAAGCGGAGCGCATGGCGGAGAAGATGCGCAAGGCGGACTTCAACCTGGAGGACTTCCTGGCGCAGATGCAGCAGGTGAAGAAGATGGGATCGATGCAGAGCATCATCGGCATGATGCCCGGCATGAGCGGCGTTGACGTGGGTCCGGATGCCGAGAAGCAGCTGGGCCGCACCGAGGCCATCATTCACTCGATGACGATCCAGGAGCGCCGCAAGCCCGAGGTCCTGAACGGCAGCCGCCGGCAGCGCATCGCCAACGGCGCCGGCGTGAAGATCGTCGAGGTCAACCAGCTGCTGAAACAGTTCCAACAGATGCAGAAGATGATGAAGATGATGAAGGGCGGCGGCAGCAAAAAGATGATGCGCCAGATGGAAATGATGCAGCGCCAG
>CAIOAO010000044.1 GCA_903855985.1 uncultured Opitutia bacterium
AATGTTGTGCGCCAGCGCGCAACCCAGAGGCGGGTCAGAGACCCCGCCCTACCCCAGCAGCCCGGCCACCGACGCGCGGACCGCGTCGAGTCGTTTGTAGGCGGCCACCTCCGCCGGCATGCTCACCAGCGCGCGTTTCAGCCCGGTCCTGATCTCCGCGTCCTGCGCCACCTGGTCGAGCCGGTGCAGGGCGATGCGGATGCCAAACAGCACCCCACCCGTGCGCGGCAGGGCCACCAGCGCCTGGTGCTCCACCCGCAGCCACAGCCGGTCCAGCGCCACCGGCAACACCGGTGACGGCAGCGCACGCACCGGGTGCTGGTTCAGTTCCTCGTCGGCTGTGATACCCCAGTTGTCGCGCAAAAACGCGACGCCTGGCTTCAGCTTCGTCAGAAATTGATGGATCGGCGATGCCAGTGCCGGATTCAGCCCCGGGACGACGCCATGAATGAAGTCGAGCGTGTGCCCGAGCTTCTCCTCCAGCGCCCAGCCGGTCGGGAAACACAGCGCCCCGCCGCGCAGGCGAAACGCCCCGGTCGCATCAGGCGAAAGCAGCAGGAAATCCGGCTCCAGGACCGCGCCGAGTCCGTGTACCGACGTCGTTTTCGGCAGGCCCCAGTCCGTCATCCCCAACTCATCCACCTCGGCGAGCAGCGGCTCACCCTCCGGTAGCAAAGCTGCATAGCGCGCGGGGGTTTCCGCCAGCCACTTCGCCCGCTCGCCGAGTACCCGGCCCGAACCATCACGGGCCTTGAAAAACTCCGCCGGTTCGCCCCGCCGCAGCGTGAGATGAAACCGGAAATCGCCGGCCGGAAAAAGCTCGGCCAGCGGCGTCACGGCCGGACGACCAGCTGCGTGCGCAGGGCGCGCTGGAAATACCGCTGGGCGAACTTCGCGAGGTCGCCGATGGTGACGGCGTCGATCCGCGTGTCGTAGTTCTTCCAGTCGTTGATCGGCTGGCCCTGCAGCGCGTTGATCCCGGCCTGCATGGCGCGGGACGAATTGGTCTGCAGCCCCTGGCGGCGCGCCGCCTTCAGCCGCGTCTGGCAGCGGGCAAGTTCGGCGGGTTCCACCCCGCCGGCGGTGACGCGCTCGATTTCCGCGTCAATCTCGGCCAGCACCTCGGCCTCGCGGCCCGGCTGCGTGCCGGCGAAAAAGTAGAACATGCCGGTGTCGAGCCCGAGCACGCGGCCCGAGCGGATGAAATACGCCAGGCCCTTTTCCTCGCGGACCCGTTCGAAGAGCCGCGACGCCATGCCGCTGAACAATTCATCCGCCATCTCGCCGACGTAGAAATCCTCGCCATGCGCGCGCGGGCCCGGAAAGGCCTGCAGCACGACCGCCTGCTCGCGCGGTTGCTTTTCCACCAGGTCGCTGGCCGCCGCCGGGCTGCCCGCCTGCTTGGGCGCGATCGGGGCGGCGTTCGCGGACAGCTTGGCCAGGAAGGTCTTGAGCTTCGGGACGAGCTTGCGCGGGTCGAAATCACCGGCGACGGCGAGGACGACATTGGGCCCGACACACAGCCGGCGGTGCAGCGCCACGAGATCAGCGGGCTTAAGGGCCTTGACGCCGGCCTCGTCGCCGGACGCGTCAATGCCGAGCGGATGCGGGCCGAAGAATTTCTTGCGCGCGAGCTTCCGGGCGAAGGTGACCACATCATCGGCGTCCTGCTGCAGCGCGGCGACCTGGGCGTCGCGCTCGAGGGCGAATGTGGCAGCCTTGAAGGCGGGCGAGCAGACGGCCTCCTCCAGCACCGCGAGGGCGCGGGCCGCATCGGGCGGCAGCACCTCGATCGCGAGCCCGAGGGAATTGTTGCCGGAGAAGGGATAAAACGAACCGCCCACTTCCTCAATGAACTCGGCGACCTCGGCCGAACTGTGGTGGCGGGTGTCCTTTGTGAGCATCGTCGCCAGCAGCGACGTGGCGCCACGCTTGCCCGCCTCCTCGAACAGCGGACCGCCCTGCATGATGAAGCGCAGGTGCAGGTTGGGCAGCCGGTGGTCGGGCTGCAGCAGGAGCCGCGCGCCGTTGGGCAGCTTGATCTCGGAAAAATCCGCCGTCGTTCCGGCCACCGCCGTGTCCGCGCCCGCCACGGGCGCCGCTGCGACGGGGTTCAGCGAAATGGACGTCAACCGGGCGGGCGTGAGGTACGCCCGCAGCACCCGGCGCAGTTCCGCCGGCGTGATGTCGCGGATGCGCTCGAAGTAGGCGCGGCTGTAGTCGAGATCACCCACCACGACCTCGGCGGCGCCGAGGCGCGAAGCCTGGCCGCTCATGGTCTTGCGGGTGTTGATCTCGCCCACCACGAGCTGACGGAGCGCTTTCTTGAGCTGGGCGGCCGTGAAACCGCGGGTGGCGCAGCGCGCCAGGGTCTTCTCGATCGCGGCCGTCGCCATCAGGCGCTTGTCGGCATCGGAGGTGAACGAAATGCAGAACAGACCGCTCGTGCCGGGATTCCAGCTGGAGGCGTCGATCGTGTGCACCAGGCCGGTTTTCTCGCGGATGTCCTGCCAGAGCACCGAGCTGTCGCCGCTGCCGAGCACCATCGCGAGCAGGTCGAGCACCGGCGCGTCGTCGTGCGTCAGGCCGGGAATCGGCCACGCCAGCGCGGCACGCGTCGTCTCGACCTTCTCAAAGCGGTGCTCCGCCCGGGCGGCGAGCTGCAGCGGCTCGGACGGGACCAGCACCGGGGCGAGTTTCACGCGGGGCGCGGCCCCGAAATGCTGCTCCACCGCGGCGCGGGTGGCCGCGAGGTCAATGTCACCCACGACCACCACCACGAGGTTGTTCGGGACGTAGCGGGCGCGGTAATAATTGACCAGGTCCTCGCGGGTGACGGCGGAAAACACGTCGCGGTGCCCGATGATCGGCTGGCGGTACGGGTGCTCGCGGAAGGCGGTCGAGAAGAGCGAGTCCCACAGCCGGTTGTCCGGATCATCCTTCGTCATCGCGATCTCGCGCAGGATGACGTCCTTCTCCTTGGCGGTCTCGTCGGCGGGCAGCGTGGAGTTGAGCACCGCATCCGCCAGCAGGTCGATCGCGACGGCGGTGTGCTCGCTGGGCAGGTCGATGTAGTAAACCGTGCGGTCGAAGGTCGTGTAGGCGTTGATGTAGCCGCCGTGGGCCTGGACGGTCGCCGAGATCTCGCGGCCGGCCCGGCGGGTCGTACCCTTGAACAGCATGTGCTCCAGATAATGGGACAGTCCGGCGCCCAAACTGCCACCCTCGTGGATGCTGCCGGTCTTCACCCAGACCTGCACGGAAGCCAGGGCCGCGGAACGGTCGGGCTTGAGGATGAGCGTGAGGCCGTTGGGCAGGACGATGCGTTCGGCCGGCTCGCGCCAAAACGGGTCGAGCAGGCGCAGGTCGGCAGCGGCGGAAAAGGAAGTGGCCATGGACGGGTAAAGACTCAGGAGACCGGCTTAGGCCGACCCCAAGGCCTCGGCAGCACCCGTGGGACCCACGGGACCCTTGCGGGTACGGGTTGGCAGGAAAGGCTTCACGAACGCCTCATCGAACGTGTAGATATCGGTAAAATCCTCGCGGCGATCGTTGTCAGTCTTGCTGAAAACGTTGTATTCGATGAGGTTAAACACGATATCACCGAAATCGGTGCAGCGTTTGACGCCCCAGGAATTGAGCACAGTCTTGGCCAGCGGACCAAACTGGTCCAATGCGTAAACTCTAAGTCCTTCAAGGAGTTCCGGTCCTGAAACATGGCGGGAACGGGCGGCGCGGCCGGTGTCCTTCTTCTTGAGCTCCTTGACGGCATGATCGAGCCCAAGCCGGATGAAATCGTAGGCTTTCCGGTCAAACCGGGGGTCTTCCTTACAGATGAGTCCGACTATCTCGGCAAAATCCGGGTCTTGCATGATGCGATGGACACGGAGTTAGCACACGCAGCCGGGCCGCGCAACCCGCAACCCGTCGGGTTGGGAGGTAAAATGAGGCCTTCAAGCGCGATCAGCTGCGGGACGGTGGGAATAAATTCCCTCGCCTTGGGCACCCCAATTGTCACAAATTACTTACAAATGATCGCCTCTACCCAAACCAATCACCCCTTGGTTGGCGCGAAAACCGAAGTCATCGATGGCCAGACGCCAATCACTTTCGCTTGCGCCGCATTGAAGAAGGCCGGTCTGCGCATCACCCAGCCGCGCATCTCGATCCTGACGGCGCTCATCGAGCGCAAGCAGCCCTCCAGCATCGAGCAAATCCACGGTGATCTGGCGAAGGATTCGTGCGATTTGGTCACGGTTTACCGCTGCTTGGCGGCGTTTGAGGAGATCGGGCTGGTTCGCCGCTCGTTTTACCACAACGGCACCAGTCTCTACACGATCAACCTCGGCGAGACCAACACCGGCTACCACTTTGTCTGCAAGGAGACCAACCAGGTCGAGGGTATCGACGCCGAGACCACGGCCGAACTCCGCCGTTGCGTGCTGATGGTCGAGGAAACCCTCAAGGCGCGCGGCTACACCGATGTGACCCATATGGTCGAGTTCTTCGGCAAGGCCCCCCAAGCGACCCGCACGGCGACTCCCCTCACCGCCCCGGCCCGCACGAACTGAGCACCCATTCATCGCTTTAAAAGCAAAGTCCGCGGCCCGAAAGGGTCCGCGGACTTTTTTTGGCTCTCTGGCCGGGATGTTGGCGGGTGTATCAGGCCTTTTGAGCCGCGGCGTAGTTGGCGGAAGCCTGGGTCCAGTTGACCACGTTCCAAAAGGCCGCGACGTAATCCGCCCGGCGGTTCTGGTAGTGCAGATAATAGGCGTGCTCCCAGACATCGAGCCCGAGCACCGGTGTCTCACCGTCCGTGAGCGGCGAATCCTGGTTGGCACCGGAATGGACCTTGAGTGCGCCGTTTTTCATGACGAGCCAGGCCCAGCCGCTGCCAAAGCGTTTCATGGCGGCATCGGTAAACTGGGTCTTGAACTGGTCAAAGGAGCCGAAGTCCTTGCCGATGGCCGCAGCCAGTTCGCCCGTTGGGGCACCACCCGCCCCGGGTCCGATCACCGACCAGAAAAACGAGTGATTGGCATGGCCGCCGACGTTGTTGCGCAGCGTCGTGCGAATCTTCTCCGGCATCGTGCCGAGGCTTTTCAGAATCTCCGCAGCCGAGAGCAGCTGCAGGTCGGGATAATTGGCCAATGCCTTGTTGGCATTGGTGATATAGGCCTGATGGTGCTTCGTGTAATGGATCTCCATCGTGTGCGCATCGATGTGCGGCTCGAGCGCATCGAAGGCATAGCCGAGCTTGGGGAGCGTGAACGGCTGCGTCGGCGCCGGCGCGGCCGAGGGCGTGGCCGGAGTCGGACTGTCGCCCGCTATTGCCCGCGTGGAAATCAGGCCCATTCCCAACAAAGCGGCACCGGCACCCAAAGTCTTGAGGGCCTCGCGCCGCGACAGCGAATTCTTCCCGCCGGTCGTGGTTTTCATGCGCCGCCACCCTAGCGCAACCTGCGATTGGCGCAACCCCACAGGGTGATTACATCCCCGCCAGTAGCTTGCGCAGGGTCTCGTCCACCCGCTTCGGATCGGCTTTCCCCTTGGCGGCTTTCATGACGGAGCCCTTGAAGCCGTTGAGCGCGCTTTCCTTGCCGGCCTTGAAATCAGCCAGGGATTTCGGATTGGCCGCGATGGCGTCGCGGCACCACTGCTCGAGCTCGCCGGTGTCCACGGGCACGGCCTTCAGGCCTTTGCGCTCCATCACGGCGGCCGGCTGGTCGCCCGTGGCAAACATCTCGACGAAAACTTCCTTGGCCGCGTTGGGCAGCAGCGTGCCGGCATCAATCAGCGCCACGAGCCCGGCGATGTGCGCGGGGGTCACCTTGGACGCCGGCAGCGTCAGTTTCGCCGCGCCGAGCTCGCGCAGCAGGTCGTTCACGATCCAGTTGCCCACCGCCTGGGCCTTGCCGCTGAGCTTGGCCGCCGTCTCGAAGAAATCAGCCAGCGCATGGTCCCAGACGAGTACCGAGGTGATCGTATAGGGAATGGCGTACTTCTCCAGGAACCGGCGCTGCTTGTCGAAGGGCAGCTCGGGGCACTCGCCGCGCAGGCGTGCCTTCCAAGCCTCGTCCACCTTCACCGGCATCAGGTCCGGGTCGGGAAAATAACGGTAGTCGTGCGCCATTTCCTTCGAGCGCAGCGACTGCGAGAGACCCGTCTGCCCGTCGTAATCTCGCGTCTCCTGCACCAGCGTGCCGCCGGCCTCGAGCACCGCGGTCTGGCGCTTGATCTCGTGGGCGATGCCATCGCGGACAAAGGAGATCGAGTTGAGGTTCTTCAGCTCAACCTTCACGCCGAGCTCCTTCTGACCGACCGGGCGGATGGAGATGTTGGCGTCACAGCGCAGCTGGCCCTTCTCCATGTCGCAGTCGGAAATGCCGCCGTAGATCATCGTGGCGCGCAGCGACGTCAGGTAGGCAAACGCCTCGTCGGCGGTGTGCATCGCGGGCTCGGAGACGATCTCCATCAGCGGCGTGCCGGCCCGGTTGTAATCCACGAGCGAATCCGCGGTGAAATGGTTCAGCTTGCCGACGTCCTCCTCGAGGTGGATGCGCGTGAGCGGGATCTGCTTGTGCTCACCCATCACGTTGCGCGCCGCGCCGGGCAGCTCGATCTCGACGGCCCCGCCTAGGCACATGGGCTGGTCGTACTGCGAGATCTGGTAGTTCTTCGGCGAGTCGGGATAAAAATAGTTCTTCCGGTCCCATTTGCAGACCGGCGCGATGTCGCAGCCGAGCAGCAGGCCGGCCTTGATGATGGCGTCCAGCGCCGCCTTGTTCATCACCGGCAGCGCGCCCGGCAGGGCCAGGACGACGGGGTCGGTGAGGGTGTTCTCCGGCTGACCGTAGCCGGCGGCGACGCGCGAAAACACCTTGGAGTTCGTCCGAATCTGGACGTGCACCTCAAGACCGATGACGGCTTCGTAGTTCATCAGAGTTGGGGGTGGCGGGTGTGCCAGTCGTGCGCCTGCTCGTAGGTGTGCGCCATGGCCAGCAGGTCGGCTTCGCGGAAGGGTTGGCCGATGAGCTGCAGGCCGATCGGCAGGCCGCCCGGGGTGAAGCCGCACGGCACGCTCAGCGCCGGCAGGCCCGCGAGGTTCACGCCAATGGTGTAGATGTCGCAGAGATACAGCGCGAGCGGGTCGGACTTTTCACCCAGCTTGAAGGCCGGCATCGGCGAGGTCGGCGTCAGGAGGGCGTCCACCTCGCGGTAGGCGTTGAGGAAATCCTGGCGGATCAGTGTGCGGACCTTCTGCGCCCGCAGGTAATACGCGTCGTAGTAGCCGCTCGAGAGCACGTAAGTCCCGAGGATGATGCGGCGCTTCACCTCGGCGCCAAAACCCTCGGCGCGCGACTGGGCATAGAGGTCCACCACATCCTTCGCGCCCTTCGCCCGGTGGCCGTAACGGATGCCGTCGAAGCGCGCCAAGTTCGACGAGGCCTCGGCGGTCGCGATGATGTAATATGTGTCGAGGCAGTACTGGGTGTGCGGCAGCGACACCTCCTTGATTTCGCAGCCCTGCGACTTGTAGAACGCGATCGCCTTTTCCACCGCCGCGCCGACGGCCGGGTCGAGGCCGGCGCCAAAATATTCCTTCGGGATGCCGAGCCGCCACGGGCGGCGCTGCTTCAGGCCCGCGCGGTAGTCCGGAATCTCCGCCTTGAACGACGTCGAATCGAGCGGGTCATGGCCGGCGATCGCCCCGAGCATCAGCGCCGCATCCTCGACGGTGCGCGCAAAGGGGCCGATCTGGTCGAGCGACGAGGCAAAGGCGACGAGTCCGTAGCGCGAAACCAGTCCGTACGTCGGCTTGAGCCCCACCACGCCGCACAACGCCGCCGGCTGCCGGATCGATCCGCCCGTATCGGAGCCGAGGGCGGCAATCACCTCGCCCGCCGCCAGCGCCGCAGCACTGCCACCCGACGAGCCGCCGGGCACGCGGGTAAGATCCCAGGGATTGGCCGTCGGGCCGAAGGCGGAATTTTCCGTCGAGGAGCCCATCGCGAACTCGTCGCAGTTGAGCCGGCCCCAGACGACCGCGCCGGCGCGCTTCAGGTTGGCCGTGACGGTCGCGTCGTAGGGCGAGACGAAGTTTGCGAGCATCTTGCTCGACGCCGTCAACGGCTGGCCGGTGACGGAGATGACGTCCTTCAGGCCAACCGGGATGCCATCGAGCGGCCCCCTCGCCTGCCCCGCGGCGCGGCGTGCATCCGAGGCGGCGGCCTGCGCAAGGGCGTCGGCGTCATCGGAGGAATTAAAGGCCTTTACGCGGCCCTCCACGGCCGTCTTGCGCGCGATCAACGCCGAGGTCAGCTCCGTCGAGGAAAGCGTCTTCGCCTCAAGGAGCGCCGCCAGTTCCGCGATGGATTTGAAAAAGAGGTCCGCAGCCATGACGGGCTTACTCCACGACCTTGGGCACGACAATCATGTGGTCCCGCTGCGCTGGGGCGTTCCGCAGCGCGGCCTCGACGGGCAGACCGGGACGAGCGACGTCCTCGGCCCAGACGTTGACGACCGGGAAGGCGTGGGCGGTCGGCTCGATGCCGGTGACATCGACCTTGGCCAGCTGCTCGATGTGGTGGAGCACGTCACCGAGCTGCTGGGAGAACGTCGCCTTCTCCGCCGGCGTGAGCGCCAGGCGGGCGAGCTTCGCCACGTGGTCGAGGTCGAGATCGGGCGCGGACGACATGGCTACTTCCGGATCTGCCAGGGCGTGGACTTCGCGATTTCGTCCTGAATTTTCTGCCCCACGGCGTTGACCTCGTCATCGGTCAGGGTCCGCTCGGCGGACCGGAACACCAGCGAGAAGGCCAGGCTCTTCTTCCCCTCCGGCAGACCCTTGCCCTGGTAAACGTCGAACACCTCAACGCTCTCCAGTGCAAAGGCGTTGCCGATGGCCGCGCGGGCGATCTTGGCGAGGGTCTTGCGCACCTCGTCGGACTGCACGGCCGTGTCCACGACAAGCGCGAAGTCGCGCAGCGCGGCGGGCATGAGGCTGAAGTCGGCATAGCGGCGGCGGGTGGCCTCGCCGGTGAGTTTCTCCGGGAGGATCGCGAAGATACCCGCGTAGATCTTTCCCTCGAGGCCGAGAGAGCGGACCATGGCGAGGTTCAGCAGGCCGAACCGCGCGGTCCAGCCCTGGGTCATTTCCCCGGCGGCGGCGGAATGACCCTCCTGCCAGCCAAGGAAGGACCCGGTCACGGGCACGAGCGGCTGGCGCACGAGGTCAATACCCGCCGCGGCCGCCAGCGCGGCGACGTGTTTTTTCGCCGCGTAGAAGTCCGCCGGCTCGCGCTGGAGCCAGCGGCGCTCGCCCATGGGCTCCGCCAGCACAAAACCGGCGGCGGCGCATTCATAATTCTGGCCGTTGCGCTCAATGAAGATGCGGCCGACCTCGCCGAGTTGCGCGACCGGGACGCCGCGGGACTGGTTCAGTTTGAGCGACTCCAGCAGGCCCATGATCATGGTCGGGCGCAGGTGGGACTGGTCGTCCACGAAGGGATTGGCCAGCGCCAGCTCGACCGCGGCGGTCTGCGACACCCAGGTGGAAATCTCCTTCTCCGAGCGCAGCGTGTAACTCACGCACTCGTGAAAATCATGGCCGACGAGGTAGTCGGTGACGCGACGGTTGAAGAGCACGACGGGATCGTCGTCCCCAATCAGGCCGGGCGAGTTGACGACCGCAGTCGGGATCTTGTCCGTGCCGTGCAGGCGCAACACTTCCTCGACGAGGTCAATCGGCCGGTCGAGGTCATCGCGCCAGCTCGGGATCGTCACGGTCCAGGCGGGTCCGCGCGCCCCGGCCGGCTCCTCGCGGGCGATGGTCAGCTCCAGCGCTTCGAGCGCCGCTCGCATCTCGGCCGCGGGAATCGCGAAGCCGAGTTTGTCGCAAATATAGCCGTGGGTGACGACGATCTCCCGCTTCCAGGGCACGTCGCCGCCCACCTGGAAAACCGGACCGACCACCTGGCCGCCGGCGGTCTCGAGGATCAGGTCCACGGCCCGATACGCGGCCTCGAGCGCCGAATGCGGATCAACCCCGCGCTCGTAGCGATAGGACGAGTCCGAGGTCAGGCCGAGGTGCTTCGACGTCCAGCGGACGGTCTGGCGGCGGAAAATGGCGCACTCCAGGACGAGGTCGGTGGTGTCCGCGCTCACGCCGGAGTTCTCGCCACCCATGATGCCGGCGATCACGACGGGCTGGGCGGCATCGGCGATGACCAGCATGCGGCTGCTGAGCGTGCGCTCCTTGCCGTCGAGCGTGGTGATCTTTTCGCCGTCCGCGGCGCGGCGGACCACGATCTGGTGGCCGCCGAGCTTGCGCGCGTCAAAGGCGTGCAGCGGCTGGCCGGTCTCCAGCATCACATAGTTGCCCACGTCGACGACGTTGTTGATGGGCCGCAGGCCGACCGCGGTGAGGCGCTCGCGGAGCCAGGCCGGGCTCGGGCCGATCTTGATCCCCTGGATGATGTGGGCCGTGTAGAGCGGACAGTCCTCGGGGGAGAGGACGGAGACATTGTGCAGCAGCTCCGGGTGGGCCGTGCCCTCGACCTTGCCGCGGAATTTTTCCTGCGGGTAGATGAGCGGCAGCTTGAACCACGCGGCGAGTTCGCGCGCGATGCCGAGGTGGGACTGGCAGTCGGGGCGGTTGGGCGTGATCTCGAGGTCGAAAACGACGTCGCCCGCCGGCAGCACGGCGTTGATCGGCGTGCCCAAGGCGGGCCGGCCGGCGAGGATGAGCAGCCCGTCGGCATCCTCGGCGACGCCGAGTTCCTTCGCGGAGCACATCATGCCGTCGGAGAGCTGGCCGCGGATCTTGGACTGCTTGATGACAAAATTTCCCGGCAGCACGGCGCCGGCGAGGGCGACCGGGACGCGGTCCCCCACCTTGTAGTTCTGCGCGCCGCAGACGATGGTCTTCACCCCGCCGGCGGAGCCAAGGTCCACCTGGCAGACGGAGAGCTTGTCTGCGTTGGGGTGCTTGTCGCGCACGAGCACCTCGCCGACGAAGACCTGGTCCAGCAGCGGCGCGCCGGTGCGGATGATCTGCTCGACCTCGAGGCCGAGCAGCGTGAGTGCGCGGCTCAGCTCCTCGACGGAGGCCTCGAGTGCGACGTAGTCCTTGATCCAGTTAAGCGAGATCTTCATCGGGAATGTCAGGCGAACTGTTTCAGGAAACGCAGGTCGTTCTGGTAGAAGTAACGGATGTCATCGATGCCGTAGAGCAGCATCGCGAGGCGCTCGAGGCCCATGCCGAAGGCGTAGCCGCTCCACACCTCGGGGTCGTAGCCGACGCCGGCGAACACGGAGGAATCCACCATGCCGCAGCCGCCGATCTCGATCCACTCCTTCTTCACCTTGGGCAGATGCGTCGCACCCAGGTCCACCTCGAAGCTCGGCTCGGTGTAGCTGAAATAGTGCGGGCGGAAACGCGTCTTCGTCGCCTTGCCGAGCAGCGAGCCGAAGATGTAGTCGAGCAGGGCCTTCAGGTCGCGGACGGTGACGTTCTTGTCGACGTACAGGCACTCGAGCTGGTGGAAGTTGGCGGAGTGCGTGGCGTCGGTCGTGTCGCGGCGGTACGTGCGGCCCGGCGAGACGATGCGGATCGGGGGCTCGCCCTTGAGCATCGTGCGGATCTGCACGGAGGACGTGTGGGTGCGCAGGAGGTATTTTTCGTCGGGCGAGTGCTTGGAGACATTCCCGAAGCGCGCGGTCGGGGGAAAGAAGAACGAGTCCTGGGTGTCGCGCGCCGGGTGGTCGGCGGGGGTGTTGAGGGCGTCGAAGCAGTAGTACTCCGTCTCCACCTCCGGGCCGTCGGCGACGGTGAAGCCGACCTTGCGCAGGATGCGGCACATCTCCTCGCGCACGAGCGTGAGCGGGTGGTACGTGCCGGGGCCGGCGTCGGGGGACGGCAGCGTGGCGTCGACCGCGGGCCCGAGCTGGGCCTGCAGTTCGGCCGCCTCGATCGTGCCGAGGGCGGCGTCGAGCAACGCCTGGAGTGCGGTCTTCGTCTCGTTGATGAGCTTGCCCATGGCGGGCCGCTGGTCCTTCGGCACGGTGCCCATCTGCTTCATCAGCGCGGTGAGCTCGCCGTTGGGGCCGACGAGGCGGGCCTTGGCGGCCTCAAACTCGGGGCGCGTTTTGAGCGCGGCGAGGTCAGTCTGCGCCTTGGCGACAAGTGCGGTCAGGGTGGCTTGCATGGAGGGTGGCTTTTTGAACCAGAGCGGCGGCGGCGAAGCGAAGAAAAACAAAGAGGACGGTACCTCGGGTGAGGCCCGTCCTCCAAAGAGACAGGGAGGCGAGCCGGCCCGGCTCGCGTTTGTCAGAGCTTAGGCCTTGGCGGCCTTGGTCTTCAACGCGTCCTGGGCTTGTTTGACCAGGGCGTTAAAGGCCACCTCGTCGCGAATCGCGAGGTCGGACAGGACCTTGCGGTCGAGGCCGATGTTGGCGGCCTTGAGGCCCTCCATGAAGCGGCTGTAGGAGATGCCGGCGGCGCGGCAGGCGGCGTTGAGGCGCACGATCCAGAGACCGCGGCGGTCGGCCTTCTTCTTGCGGCGCGCGATGTAGGCGTACTGCCAGGCGTGCTGGACGGCTTCTTTCGCGTAGCGGAAGAGCTTGGATTTATTGCCGAAATAGCCCTTGGCGTATTTCAGCGTTTTCTTGTGTCGCTTGCGGGAAGCAGCGGAGTTTGTTGCACGAGCCATGTTGGTGTTTTTTTTGGATTAGGTTGATCGCCGGCGGGTCGGCTTAGGATTTCACCCGCCAGGCGAAGTGAGGCGCTTCAGCCGGGGTCAGAGACCGAACGGCATGCAGCGCAGGAGCGGCTTGGCATGGCCCTCAGCCACGAGTTTGTCGCGGGAGGCACGACGCTTTTGCTTCGTGCTCTTCGCGGCCAACAGGTGACGAAAACCAGGCGTGCGAGATCGAAGAGCGTCGTGTAGGGAAAGAGTGTCTTCGCCTGTGTAGATCTCGGTG
>CAIOAO010000045.1 GCA_903855985.1 uncultured Opitutia bacterium
ATCACGCCCCGCCTCCTCGGCGCCGTGTTCTTCGCCATTGATTACGAGGCCCTCCAGGCCTCCAGCGCCCGCCGCATCCCGCTGGCCGACATCCTGTCCGAGGACACCGACCTGATCGCCGACCTGCTCTCCACCGCCGACCCGGAGACCGCCCGCGACCTCGCGAACACCCTCATGCTGAACCAGGGCTTCGAGGAGCTCACCAAGAAGTCCCTCCTCGCCCGCTTCATCAAAATCTTCCCGAAGATCCAGTCGCTCGTCGCCGCCGATGCTGAGGGCAAGGAGGAGCAGCTCCTCGTGTCCAAGGCCAGCTACGAGCGCAAGCGCGAGGAATACGAGATCATCGTCTCCAAGAAGATCCCGGAGAACTCCAAGGCCATCGCCACCGCCCGCGAGCACGGCGACCTCAAGGAAAACTCCGAGTACAAGATGGCCAAGCAGGACCAGCAGGTCCTCATGGCCCAGAAGACCAACCTCGAGAAGGACCTCGGCCGCGCCCGCATCACCGACTTTAAGGAAGCCAATACCGAGCAGGTCAGCGCTGGCACCGTCGTCACCGTCAAGCACGAGAGCGGCAAGTCTTCCCGCTACACGATCCTCGGCGCCTGGGACGGCGATCCGGACGCGAACATCATCTCCTACAAGACCGCCCTCGGCGTCGCGCTGATGGGCAAGAAGGCCGGCGACACCGTCAAGGTGAAGACCGGCGCCTCCGACGAGACCTACACCGTCGCCGGCATCGAGCTCTACAAGGCCTGAGTCCGCTCCTGTCTCTAGCAAAAGCCGCGCCCCGTATGGGACGCGGCTTTTTTATGTCCTGTTTGAAGAGGGAAGCCAGGAAATCAGATTCCTGGTTTCCTGGCTTCCCCTTCAAACCCACTACCATTCCCAGGCCTTTCCGCCCCTCCGCGTTTCCGCGATAAAATCCTGATTCGTGCCATTCGGGTGTTTCGTGGCGGCCCTCCGCCTCGGAAATTGCTTTTCCTCCGCCACTTCCCCAACCTCCATCCCGCGTGAACGCCTCCTGGGATATCCTCAAAATCCTCTCCGACCCCACCCGGTTGCGGCTGCTCGCCCTCATCCTCCGCGAGGAACTCTCGGTCGCCGAGCTGCAGGAAATCCTCGGCATGGGCCAGTCCCGCATCTCCTCCCAGCTCGCCCTTCTCCGCCAGGCCGGTCTCGTCACCGACCGCCGCGAGGGCAAAAAGGCCTTTTACTCCCTCCGCTCCACCCTCGCGCCGAAGTCGCTCACCCTCCTTCGCGCCGCGATCGACTCCGTGGCCGATTCTTCCGCGCTGGCCGACGACCGCGCCAATCTTGACCGCAGCCTCCAAAAACGCCGTCGCACGCAGGAGCAGTATTTCAACCTGATCGCCGGCCGCCTCGGAAAAAACTACTGCCCCGGCCGCTCGTGGGAAGCCCTCGGCCACCTCGCGCTCCGCCTCACCCCCGCCATCACCATCGCCGACCTCGGCGCCGGCGAGGGCCTCGTTTCCCAGCTGCTCGCCGCCCGGGCCAAGCAAGTCTGGTGCATCGACAACTCCGCCAAGATGGTCGAAGTCGGCACCGAGCTCGCCCAGAAGAACGGACTCGCAAACCTCACCTACAAGCAGGGCGACATCGAGGACGTGCCCCTCCCCGACAAGTCCGTGGACCTCGCCATCCTCAGCCAGGCGCTGCACCACGCCCAGCACCCGCAAGCCGCCGTCAACGAGGCTTACCGCATCCTCAAGCCCGGCGGCCAGCTCCTCGTCCTCGACCTCAACGAGCACACCTTCGAAAAAGCCCGCGAGCTCTACGCCGACGTCTGGATGGGCTTCAAGGAAAGCGCGCTCCACGGCTTCCTGAAAAAAGCCGGCTTCACCAAAGTCGAGGTTACCGCCGTCGCCCGCGAGGAAAACGAACCCCATTTCGAGACGCTCCTCGCGAGCGGCATCAAGTCAGCGAAATGAAGTCGATCGCGTCACGGTCACCTGCCTCATATCTCGCCGAAAATAATCGCGCTCGTAACCGGGGAACTGCAATACACGTCTCCCCACCATGCTACTAAGCGTCCATATTCCGAAGACTGGAGGTGTGAGCTTTCGCACGATGCTCGCGCAGATATTCGGAGCGGGTTTCGTGCTGCATTATTGGGATATCACAGATGCTTGGGGGCGCGTTCAGACGGATATCCCCCTGACACCACCTGCATTCATGGGCATTTTGTAGCCCATACTCTGGCCGAACGGTATCCGGATGCGCCATTGATCACGTGGGTACGAGAGCCAGTTGAGAGAGTGGTTTCTTCTTATTACCACCGCCTGCGCAGCCCGGATTGGCGGCATCCTGTCTCTATCGAATTACACGCAAAGAAGCTGACCTTGGTGCAATATGCCGGGTTGGAATTGGTCAGGAATGAAACGACCAGGTTTTTTGGAAATATGCGGCCGGAGAATTTCGCCTTTATCGGCCTGGTTGAGGAATTTGATGTTTCGATTGATAGATTCTTCGAGCAATTCGAATTGCCAAGACTGCCGGTTCCACGTGAAAACACCAACCCAGAGCGGCGGACCAGGTTTTATGAACTCCGTGACGATGAACGCCGGCAGATACTTGATTTGAATCAAAACGATTGGAATCTCTACCAAGCATGCGTGAAAGCAAATCGTTCAAAGCAATGTTTAGCTAAGGAGGTTGTTTATACTGCTTAATGGACGGCATTCTCGGCGTGGTCTGCTTCATCCACTTAATACGATTGTAATTTGCCTGCTGGCCACGGGCTCCACGCCAATCTGGGGCTGATTCAACCCCAGCCCCCTCAAACGATCGGCGGCATCTCGGACGCAGCGGCGGCGTTTCTCGGCAAGTTTTTCTAAAGCGGCACAGGCCCCTACCGCGCCCGGTCCGTCACCACCGTCCACGAATTATCGAGGCGCTTGGTGAAATCCACCGGGTCGCCCACCGCGACCGCCCCGCGCGGGATCTGGTAGGCCCAGACTTCGAACCAGGAAAGGTTCGCCCCGCCGTAGATCGTCGAGAACGCCCCGTCCACGGCGTCCTGCCCGCAACTCACCTTGATCCGCCCGATGCGCGGCTGGTGGAACCGCGCGTCCGTCGTGAACCAGTGCCCGCCGAGGTAAACTTCGCCGTAGGCGTGGAAATCCATGTGGTTCTCCGGGTCCGGCATGCCGATGTCCGGCAGATGACCCGTCACGTAGCGGGCGGGCAGATTGAAAGTGCGGTTCAGCGCCACCGCGAGGTGCGCGAAATCCCGGCACACGCCGTAGCCGCGCTGCAGCACGTCCCACGCGGACAAATCCGGCAGGCCCGAGCCATAGCGGTACTCGATATTCTTGTGCACCCACTCGCTGATCGCCTGCACCCGCGGCCAGCCGTGCTCGACCTGCCCGAACTTCTCCCACGCAAACCGGCCCAGCTTGTCCGAGTCGCAATACCGGCTCGGCAGCGTGTAGCGCAAAACCCCCGGCGGCAGGTCGGCCGGCGGCAGCGGCGCCGTGTTCATCAAGTCGTGGTTGTCGGGCTGGGCATACACCCGGACGATCGCGTCGTGCCGCATCTCGTGCCGGCCCGCCGGCAACTGCAGCCGGTAAACGCGGTTGCCGTGGCTGTCGTCAAACACATCCGTCCGCAGGTTCTGGCCCAGCACCAGGCTCTCCTCGAGCACGATGTGCCGCCGGTCGGGCCGCGGCTTCACATTGAGCAGCAGCGTGGCCGAACCCGTCACCTCGTAAGTCAGGTGGCAACCCACCCGCACGGTGATGTCATAGCCTTCGGCGTCAGGGGTGGGTGTCGCCATGATGGAGTGCATACAGAGCCACTATCGTGCCATGGGCAAACGATTGGTTCCGGGTCCGGACGGAAATAAAACCTGACTCCGGCCGTCCCGTACGGCAGGCTCCCCACCGACGTTCCGCCATGCTCTTCGTTGTCCAATTCCGCGACGATCCCGCCCAGCGCCATCTCCGGCCGGAACTGCTGCCCGCGCATCTCGCCTTCCTGAAGGCCCACGAGTCCCGGGTGCGCGTCGCCGGTTCGCTGCGGAAGGAATCCGACGACCGCGCCATTGGCGGGATGTGGATCGTGGACGTCGAGAAATACGGCGACGTGCGCGCGCTCTACGAGCAGGACCCGTTCTGGACCGGCGGCCTGCGCGCCTCGGTGGAGGTCTACCGCTACGCCAAGGCCTTTCCGGACATCGAGCAGCCGGTCTGATTGATCCCGGATGGATTTTTTTTGACGGCTGGCGGAGGTGGCCTCTCTCTGCTCCGCCACCCCCCTCGATGAAATCCCCTTCCGCCCCGCTCGCCGCGTCCACCCTCACCGCCGCGGAAATCGCGCTCTTCGACCAGCGCGGGTATCACATCCACGGGAAGATTTTCTCCGACGACGAAGTCGCCGCGATCAACGCCGCCGCCGACCGCGTCATCGCCGGCCAGTACGACAAGGGCTCGCCGCCCGATGTGACCACGCTGCGCCGCGAGCCCGTGGACCTCATCAAGATCGACAACACCTGGAAGGCCGACACCACCCTCGCGCGCACCGTCCTCAGCCCGAAGATCGGCCACATCGCCGCCCAGCTCATCGGCGCCCCCAGCATCCGGATGTGGCACGACCAGCTGCTCGACAAACCGCCCCACGGCGGCCGCGTCGTCACCTACCACCAGGACTGGGCCTACTGGCAGATGATTGCGGAGTGCAAAACCGTCACCTGCTGGATCGCACTCGACGACGTCCTCCCTGAGTCCGGCCCGATGGTTTTCCTCGAGGGCAGCCACAAGCTTGGCATCTGGACCCTCCCCGACGGCATCACCGGCGACGACACGCAGAAGCCCAAGCTCCCCGCCGGTTTCGTCACGCGCGAGGTGCCGCTGATCATCCCGAAGGGCGCCGTCGGTTTTCACCACGGCCTGCTGCTCCACGGCAGCGACCGCAACTTCTCCACGTCCCGCCGCCGGGCCATCGTCTCGCACGTCATGTCCGGCGAATGCACCTACCGCCCCGGCCAGGTGCACATGAACGAGTGGATGATGGTGCGTTATCCCGAGCATCCCAAGCCCGGCGAGAAATTCCGCGGCCCGCAGTTCCCGCCCATGTGGCCGGCGGCCTGACGTAGGGCGGGTCGTAGACCCGCCCTCCCTCAGATCACTCCAGCTTCACCCGCTCGCGGTAGAAGGCGTCGCACATCGCGTAAATTTCCTTGGGCGACGCCATGGTCAGGGCCTTCGCCGCCAGCGCCTTCGCATCCGCCATCGTCATCGCCCGCACGAGGTATTTCACCGAGGGCAGCCACGCGGGCGACATGCTCAGCCCGTCAATGCCGAGCCCGAGCAGCAGCGGCGCAAAGATCGGGTCACCCGCCATCTCGCCGCAGACGCTCACCGGCACCTTGTGGCGGTGGGCCTCGGCCACGATCTGCTTCAGCGTGCGGATGACCGCCGGATGCGTCGGCTCGTAAAGGTGCGCGATGCGGTCGTTCACCCGGTCGATCGCGAGCAGGTACTGGATCAGGTCGTTGGTCCCGACGCTGAAAAACGCGCACTGCTTCGCGAGCAGGTCCACCGTCACCGCCGCGCTGGGGATCTCAATCATGGCCCCAACCTCGAGTTTTTCGTCGAACGCCTGGCCCCGCGCCTTCAGCTCGGCCTTGCACTCCGCGAGCACGGCGTTCGCCTTGGCCAGCTCCTCCGCACCGCTGATCATCGGGTACATCAGCTGCACCTTCCCGTAGGCGCTCGCGAGCAGGATGGCGCGCAGCTGGTCCTTGAAAATGTCCGTGTGCACGAGGCAGAACCGGATCGCGCGGAACCCCATGAACGGGTTGTCCTCCTTGGGAAACAGGTTCGGGTGGCCCGTCATCGGCTTGTCGCCGCCCAGGTCGAGCGTGCGGATGATGACCGGCAGCGGCGCCAGGGCCTTCACCACCGTGGAATAGGCGATGAACTGCTCCTGCTCCGACGGAATCCGGGCGGAATTGAGAAACAGGTACTCGGTGCGGTACAGCCCGATGCCCTGGGCCTTGTAATCCTTCACCATCGCGAGCTCGTCCACCCGCTCGATGTTGGCCAGCAGCGACACCTTCACGCCGTCGAGCGTGACCGCCGGCTGGTCGTTCGCCTGCAGCAGGCGCGACTCGAAGCTCTTCTTCTGCTCCTGGATCTTGCCGTACCGGAACAGCGTGGCCTCGGACGGGTTCAGGATGACGATGCCGTCGTAACCGTCCACGATCGCCCAGTCGCCGTTCTTTACGCGCGTCGTCAGGTCGCGCACGCCCACCACAGCCGGCACCTTCATCGAGCGCGCCACGATCACGGCATGGCTGGTGCGGCTGCCGGAGTCGGTGACGAGGGCGAGCGCCTGGCCGCGGTCAATGCTCGCGGAATCAGAGGGCGAAATGTCCGTCGCCACGACGATGCGCTTGTCGGCGAGCCGGCTCAGGCTGTTCTCCGCCTGGCCCAGCAGGTTCTGCAGGACGCGCTGGGCGACGTCGCGGATGTCGCCGGCGCGCTCGCGCAGGTACTCGTCGTCAATCTCGGCAAAGGCCTGGATGTAGCGCGAAGAGATCTGGTTGAAGCAGGTCTCGATGTTGCGCCCCGTCTTCTCGAAGTCGCGGATGGTCTCGCCAATCAGCGCCTGGTCCTCGAGGACTAGCAGGTGTGCGTCAAAGATCATCGCCTCCTCGGCGCCGAGGTTCTTCTCCACCTCGTTCTTGATCTTGGTGATCTGCTGCCGGGTCGCGAGCAGGGCCTTCTCGAAGCGCGCAATCTCCGCCACGCGCTTGTCCGCGTCGACCTGGTAGTTCGGGACCTCGACGTCGCTCTGGATGAACACGAAGATCTGCCCGTACGCGATCCCCGACGAGGCGGAGATGCCTGGCACGATGGTTTCGGGTTTGAGCGGCGTGGCCATGAAGTTGGGTGTTGCCACCAACCCGGCGTCAGGCCGGCGGCGCCCGACGATAACGCGCCTCACTCGGGGTGGGTCAATGCGGATTTACGCCAGCCGCGTCACGAGGACGAACGCCGAAGGGCCCCACGCGGCCCGCACAACCGCCGTGATGGCCTCGACCGGCGCCCCGTCCGGCAGCAGCGCAAAGCACGCGCTCCCGCTGCCGCTGAGCCGCGGCGCGAGCCCGAACTGCCCGCGCAGCTGCTCCCGCAGCACCGGCAGCGCGACAAACTTCGCGAACACCACGCGCTCCAGGTCATTGAACAACTCCCCGTCCCCGGCCGCTCCGCTGCTGACCAGAAAGAGATAGTTGGCCAGCCGGGACTCGGCCTCCGCGCCCGGCCGGTAGCCCCGCTGCGACCGTGCCGCGAGCTGCGCAAACGCCCACGGCGTGGCGACGGGAAAACCCGGCTTGAAAATCAACACCGGCCGGCCCTGCAGCCGGCCCGCCGCGGCCGCGGGCAGTGGCTCCACGCGCTCGCCGCGACCGCGCATGACCACCGGCCCGCCCGGCAGGAACAGCGGGCAATCCGACCCGACCTCCGCCGCCACCTGGGCGAGGGCCGCCGGCGCGAGCACTCCGCCCGCCAGCCGGTTCAGCGCCTTGAGCGCGGCCGCCGCATCGCTGCTTCCGCCCCCGAGCCCGGCGCCCACCGGGATGCGTTTCACGAGCGAAAACCGCGCCCCGCCCCGCCAGCCCGTGGCCGCGCGAAACGCCTGCGCCGCCTTCAGCACCAGGTTCGTGCCATCCACCGCCAGCGCGGGATCGTCACAAACCAGCGAGAAATCATCCGCCGGCTCGACCGTCAGCGTGTCGCCGAACTCCACCGGGGCCACGACCGACACGAGTTCATGAAACCCGTCCGGGCGCCGGCCGGTGACGGCGAGGAGCAGGTTCAGCTTGGCGGGACAGGCGAGGACGGCGGGTGACACGGGGCGTAAAGAAAACATTGGCGATGCCCGGGGCGGGCCGTCAGCATTTTTCGCCATGGCTTGCGACCTCATCCTCGTCCTCGACGCCCAGTCCCCGCGCGATGTCACCCCGGCCCTCCGCCAGCTCCAGGGCACCGTCCGCTGGGTGAAGATCGGCCTAGAGATGTTCACCGCCAACGGCCCCGACTGCGTGCGCGAGATCGCCGGGCTGGGCTTCAACGTCTTCCTCGACCTCAAGCTCCACGACATCCCCAACACCGTCGCCAAGTCCGTCGAGTCCGTCGCCAAACTCCCGATCGCGAGGCTCACCCTGCACACCGGCGGCGGCCGCGAAATGATGCAGTGGGCCGTGAAGGCCCAGCAGCAGCACGCACCCAACCTGCTCCTCCTCGGGGTCACCGTCCTGACCTCCACCAGCGCCGCAGGCCTGGCGGAAACCGGCGTCACCGATTCGCCCGAAAAACAGGTTCTTCGCCTCGGCCGGCTCGCCATCGACTCCGGTCTGCGCGGCCTCGTCTGCTCGCCCCTCGAGATCGCCCCACTCCGCGCCGTTCTCCCGCCCGACGTCGCCCTCGTCACGCCCGGCATCCGCCCGCGGGATGCGAAAGCCGACGACCAGACCCGCGTGATGACTCCCGCCGAGGCCGCCCAGGCCGGCGCCAGCTTCCTCGTGGTCGGCCGCCCGATCTTCAAGGCCCCCGACCCGGTCGCCGCCGCCCGCGCAATTTTGGCCGAGATCGGTCAGAAGCCGGCCTGACCTCTTCCCTCCTCCTTCTTCCTTCTGCCTTAAACTGACATGAGCCGCACCGCCGTCATCCTCCTCGCCGCCGGCTCCGGCTCGCGCATGAACGGCGCCGTCACCGACAAGGTGCTCGCGCCCCTCGCCGGCCGGCCGGTGTTCGCGCACTCCGTCGCCGCCTTCATGGCGAGTTCCGTCGCCGATTTCTACGTCGTGGTCTACCGCGACCCGCGGCAGATGACCGAGCTCATGGCCTACGCACCCACGCCCTCCGCCCTCGTGCGCGGCGGACGCGAGCGGCAGGACTCCGTCATGCACGCCCTCGCCGCACTGCCCGGTGACATCTCCCACGTCTTCATCCACGATTGCGCCCGCCCGCTGGTGCGCCCCGAACAGCTCGTCGCCCTGCACAAGATCGTCCGCCGCGAAGGCGCGGTGGTCCTCGCCCACCGCGTGACCGACACCATCAAGCAGCACCGCGACGACGCCCGCCTGCGCACCCTCGACCGCTCGCGCCTGTGGGCGATGGAGACGCCGCAGGTTTTTGCCCGCGACCTCATCGTCCGTGCCTACGCCCGCGTGGCCGCCCGCCGGCTGCACATCACTGACGATGCCTCCGCCGTTGAGAAACTCGGCCACCCCATCGCCCTGCTCGAGAATCCCCACGCCAACCCGAAGCTCACCACCCCCGCCGACCTCGCGTACCTCGAGTTTCTGCTCGCTGGATCCGGGGCTTAAAACCGACCGCTTAAACCATCCACCTTATGGGCTCCTTCCGCATCGGCCACGGCTATGACATCCACCGGCTCGTCCCCGGCCGCCCCCTCGTGCTCGGGGGCGTCAGGTTCGACACCGACTACGGGCTCGAGGGCCACTCCGACGCCGACTGCCTCACCCACGCGATCTGCGACGCCATCCTCGGCGCCGCCGGCCTGCCGGACATCGGGCATTTTTTCCCCAACACGGATCCCGCGCTGAAGGACATCAACTCCCAGAAACTGCTGCAACGCGTGATCGCCGAAATCACCCGCCTCGGCTTCGACCTCGTCAATGTGGACGCCACCGTCGTCGCCGAGAAACCGAAGATCTTCCCCCGGCTCAACGACATGAAGCGCGCGCTCGCCGACTCCACCGGCCTGCTCATCTCCGATATCGGCCTCAAGGCCACGACCAACGAGGGCATTGACGAGATCGGCCGCGGACTCGCCATCGCCGCGCACGCCGTGGTCCTCCTCAAGTCGTGATGGCGACCTCCGCTCAACGCGCCTTCGTCCGGCCGGCCTGGAGCCTCCTCGGCCTGGCGCTGGTCCTCCTGCTCTCCGGCTGCGGCCGGCGGGAAAGTGCCGTGGCCAGCGGCAACCGCGACCAGGTGCTGCACCGCGGCATCGGCTCCGAGGTCAGCGACCTCGACCCGCAGCTCGCCGCCAATATCGCCGAGGGCGACATCGCCTCTGCGTTGTTCGAGGGACTCGTCGTCGAGGACCCTGTCGACCTGCACCCCGTGCCGGGTGTCGCCGAGAGCTGGGAAACCTCCCCCGACCAGCTGACCTACCTGTTCCACCTCCGCGCCACGGCGCGCTGGTCCAGCGGCACTCCCGTCACCGCGGCGGATTTTGTCGCCTCCTGGAAACGGATCCTGACCCCGACCCTCGGCGCCTCCAACGCCGACCTGCTGCACCTGATCCAGGGCGCCGAGGCCTTTCACAAGGGTCTGACCCAGGATTTTGCCACGGTCGGCGTCACCGCGGTGGACGACCACACCCTGCGCGTGCGGCTGGAGCATCCCGCGCCCTACTTTCTTTCCCTGCTGACCAACCCGGTCTGGTCGCCCGTCCCGGTGGCCGTCATCACCGCCAACGGCCCGGCCGCCGAGCGCGGCAACCGCTGGGCCCGCGCCGGCAGCCTCGTGGGCAACGGCCCGTTCAACCTGAAATCCTGGGAGCCCAACCAGCGCATCATCGTCGAGAAGTCGCTGACGTACTGGGACGCCGCCCGCGTGCGGCTGACGGCGATTAATTTTTATCCCATCGACAGCGGTGACGCCGAGGAGCGCGCCTTCCGCTCCGGCCAGCTGCATGTCACCTATGTGCTGCCCTTCGGCAAGGTGGACGCCTACCGCCGGGACGCGCCGCAATTCCTGCGGACCGACCCGTACCTCAACACCTACTTTTTCCGCCTCAACCTGCGGCGTCCGCCGTTCGGCGATGAACGCGTCCGCCGCGCGCTGTCCCAGGCCGTGGACCGCACCGCCATCGTCGAAAAAATCCTCCATGGCGGCCAGCTCGCCGCCACGGCCATCACCCCGCCGGGCCTGCCGGGTTATGTTCCGCCCGCCGGCCTGCCGACCGACCTCGCCGCGGCCCGCCGCCTGCTGGCCGAGGCCGGTTTCCCCGGCGGCAAGGGCCTGCCGCCCATCGAGCTGCTCTACAACACCTCGGACAACCACCGCACGCTCGCGGAGGCCGTGCAGGAAATGTGGCGGCGCGAACTCGGGATCGAGGTCCGCCTCGTGAGCCAGGAATTCAAGGGCGTGCTCAATGAGCGCCGCACCGGCAACTATCAGATCCTGCTCTCCGACTGGGTCGGCGACTATGCCGATCCCGGCACGTTCCTCGACCTGTGGCGCAGTGACAGTGGCAACAACCACACCGGCTGGTCCAATCCCGCCTACGACAACCTCCTCTTTGCGGCCGCCCGCACCGCCGATGCCGCCGAACGGCGGAACCAGCTCCAGCAGGCCGAGTCCCTCTTCCTCGCCGCCGCCCCGATCATCCCGCTCTACTACAACACCCACGTCTACCTCGTGCAGCCGTCCGTCAAGGGCTGGCATTCCACCCTGCTCGACCACCACCCATACAAATATGTCTGGCTGGAGGAATAGGGCGGCGGATTTTGGACCGCAAAAAGGCGCAAGCATGCACCAGAACCGACCCAGGCTGGGTTTCTTTTATTGCGCCTGCTTGGGCCTCTTCGCGGCCATCCCCTCCGGTTGCAAACGAGCCGACCCGGCCCCCAACGCGCCCATTCCGCAGATTCTCCGTATCAGCCAGCGCAACGAGCCCGCCGACCTCGATCCCGCCCGGGCCTCGCTGCCCGACGAACTCTTCATCATCCGCGCCCTGAGCGAGGGACTTGTCGCCCCGTCACCCGACAACGCCCCGCCGTCACCCGCGGCCGCCGAGCGCTGGGAAATCTCCCCCGACGGCCTCACGTACACGTTTCACCTGCGCCGCAACGCCCACTGGTCCAACGGCGAGCCCGTGACCGCCGCGGATTTCCTGGAGTCGTACCGCCGCGTGCTCACGCCCGCCACCGCCGCCCCCAAGGCCCCGCTGTTATACATGGTGAAAAATGCGCGCGCCTTCGCCTCCGGCGAGCTCCGGGATTTCTCCGCGGTCGGGTTCCACGCCCCGAATCCGTATACCTTCGTCGTCCGGCTGGAGCATTCGTCGCCGCGCTTCCTGGCCTATGCCGCCAGCGGGCCGTGGATTCCGGTCAATGTGCGCACCGTCGCCCGGTTTGACCGCACCTGGACGCGCCCCGACCACTACGTCGGCAACGGCGCCTTCACCCTCGTCGAGTGGCAGCCGCACCAGCGTATCGTCGTCCGGAAAAATCCCGCGTACCACGGCGCCGCCCGCATCCGACTGGCGGAAATCCAGTTCCTCGCCTTCGACAACGGCGACGCCGAGGAGCGGGCGTTTCGCGCCGGCCAGCTGGACGTGACGATGGCCGTGCCGCACACGAAGCTCGATTCCTACCGGCGCGAGCATCCCGCCGAGCTGCACCGCGCGCCCCTCGCGGAAACCCGCTACCTCACCTTCAACACCACCCGCCCCCCGCTCGATGACGTCCGCGTCCGCCGCGCCCTCTCTCTCGCCATCGACCGCGACCAGCTGGTCCAACGCGTACTGCAGGGCGGCCAGGCGCCGGCCTTCCGCCTCGTGCCCGCGGCCCTGCGTGCTCCCGGCGATTCGGCCGCGCACTTGGGCTCCGCGTTCCGGGCCGATCCCGCCACCGCGCGCGAGTTGCTCGCCGCGGCGGGTTTCCCGGGCGGACGGGGCTTTCCGCGGCTGGAGCTGACCAGCTGGACCGTCGGCGCGCCGTTGACCGAGGTCATCCAGGCCATGTGGAAAAAGGAACTCGGTATCGACGTCGCCCTCGTCACCCGCGAAGCCCGCGTCCATGTCGCCGCGTTGCGCGAGGGCCACTACGACATCGGTTTCATCACCGCCATTCCCGACGTGGCCGACCCGGCGAACCTGCTCGATGACTTCACCACCGGCTCACCCGGCAACTATCCGCACTGGAGCGACGCCCGCTATGACGCCCTCGTGGCCCAGGCCGCCCGCACGCCCGACTCCACGCTCCAGTCCGGCTATCAGCGGGAGGCCGAGGCCCGGTTGCTCGAGGCCGCCCCGCTCGCCCCGCTCTATTTCAACGCGACCAATTGGCTGATGCGCCCGGCGGTTCGGGGCTGGCATCCGGACGCCCTTTGGACACGGTTCTACCCAGATGTTTACCTCCATGAAGACTAAGCTGCTCCTCCTCGCCGCTGCCTGCACCACGTCGCTGGCTCTCGCGGAAGTCCGCTCCACTGCACCCTCCGCGGACCGCATGCTCGCCCGCGCAAAGATCCTCGCCTCGGACGAATTTGAGGGCCGCGGTCCGGCGACGCCCGGCGAGGAAAAGACCGTCGCCTACCTCGTCAGCGAGTTCAAAAAAATGGGCCTGGAGCCCGGCAATCCCAACGGCACCTACATACAGGACGTGCCGCTCGTGGGCATCACGTCCACCCCCACGCTTTCGTTCTCCATCGGCGGCAAGGCGATGCCGCTGACGAACATCAACGACTTCGTCGGCTTCACCACCCGCGTCGTGAAACATGTCGAGCAGAAGGACAGCGACGTCGTGTTCGTCGGCTATGGCGTCGTCGCCCCCGAGTACAACTGGGACGACTACAAGGGCGTGGACGTGCGCGGCAAGACCGTCGTCATGCTCGTCAATGATCCGCCGGTCCTCGACCCGGCCACCGGCCAGCTCGACCCGAAGGTCTTCGGCGGCAAAGCCATGACCTACTACGGCCGCTGGATGTACAAGTACGAGATCGCCGCCGCCAAGGGCGCCGCCGCCTGCATCATCGTGCACGAGACCATCCCCGCCGCCTATCCCTACGCCGTGGTCGTCGCGAGCAACAGCCGCGAAAACTTCACCCTGCGCACGCCTGACGGCAACGCCGGCCACATCGCGCTCAGCGGCTGGTTCACCCTCGACGCCGCCCAGCGCCTCTTTGCCGCCTGCGGCCAGGACTACCTCAAGCTCAAGCAGTCCGCCGTCAGCCGCGACTTCCATCCCGTCGCGCTCGGCGCCAAGGCGGCGTTCACCGTGGACACCACCCTCCGCAACGTGGACTCGAAGAACGTCGTCGCGAAGCTGACCGGCTCCGATCCCAAACTGCGCAACGAATACGTGGTCTACTCCGCCCACTGGGACCACCTCGGCCGCAATCCCGCGCTGACCGGCGACCAGATTTACAACGGCGCCGATGACAACGCCTCCGGCTGCGCCATGCTGCTGGAGGTCGCGCAGACCCTCAGCCTTCGCCAAGTTTACGCCAAAGCCCACCCCAAGCGCACGGTGGTCTTCCTCTCGATCACCGCCGAGGAAAAGGGCCTGCTCGGCTCGCGCTTCTACGCGCGCAACCCGCTCTACCCGCTCGACCACACTGTCGCCAACGTGAACACCGACGGTGCGAACTACTACGGCCCCACCAGTGACGTGCGCATCATCGGCCTGGGTGCTTCCACGCTGGACGATGACGCCGCGGATGTGGCCAAGGGCCAGGGTCGCACCATCACGCCCGACCAGGCGCCGGAAAAGGGCAGCTATTACCGGAGCGACCATTTCGAGTTCGCGAAGCTCGGCGTGCCGGCGATCTACGTGAAGCGCGGCCTCAACTACGTCGGCCAGCCCGCCGGCTGGGGCGTGAAGTTCGAAGCCGAGTTCGACCTCAAGGACTACCACAAGGTCACCGACGAGGTGAAACCCGACTGGACCTTCGGGGGTGGCGCGCAGGACGCGGAGTTTCTCACCCAGCTGATCACCCGCGTGGCCAACACCGACACCTGGCCCACCTGGCGGCCCGGCAACGAGTTCAAGTCCAAGCGCGACGCGATGATGGCCGGGGCGAAGCAATAATCCGCTCTCCCCGTCTCCTTTGGCGCGCGGCCTGCAGTCCTGCACCGCGCGCCTTCCTTTTTTACTGATGCGATCCTCCCGGCTTCTCCTCCCCTTTTCCGCCCTCGCCCTGCTGCTCGGCAGCTGCGCCCGGCACGAGACGGCGGTCGAGTCCGGCAATCGTGACCAGGTCCTCCACCTCGGCAACCGGGACGAGCCCGCGGATCTCGATCCGCACCCCAACAATTCCGGCACCACCGGCATCCTGCTGAGTTCACTCTTTGAGGGTCTCGTGACGCGGGCCAACGACGGCGTGACCATCCTCCCCGGGGTGGCGGAGCGCTGGGACATCTCCCCCGACGGCCTCACCTACACGTTTCACCTGCGGGCGGACGCGAAATGGTCCAACGGCGACCCGGTCACCGCGCAGGACTTCCGCGACTCGTTCCTGCGGGTGCTCGACCCCGCCCTCGGCTGCGAACAGTCCAACGTGGCCTTCCCCATCGTGGGGGCGCAGGACTTCCTCGAGGGCCGGTTGAAGGATCCTGCCGCCGTCGGCGTGCGCGCCCCGGATGCACACACGTTCATCACCGTCTTGCGCCACCCGGCGCCCTACTGGCTCGGCATCCTGGCCTACAATGGTCCGCTCTGGCCGGTCCATCGCCGCTCGGTGGAAGCAGCCGGGGGCTGGCACCAGCGCGGCGGCGCGTGGACCCGGCCCGGCCAGCTCATTGGCAACGGTCCGTTCGTCCTCGCCGAGTGGCGACCCAACAGTTTCATCCGCGTCGTCCGCAACCCGCATTATTGGGACGCCGCCCACGTGCGCCTGCAGGAAGTCCGTTTTTATCCCGTGGAGGATGAAAACGCCGAGGAGCGCGCCTTTCGCGCCGGCCAGCTCCATGTGACCTACCGGCTGCCGCAGTCGAAAGTCGCCACGTACGAGCGCGAGCATCCCGCGGAGCTGCAAATCGCGCCGGACCTCCGCCTCGCCTACCTGACCTTCAATGTCACCCGGCCGCCCTTCACCGACCCGCGGGTGCGCCGCGCGTTTTCCCTCGCCATCAACCGCGGGCAGCTGGTCAAGGCGACCCTCGGCAAGCTCGGCCAGCCCGCGGAGTCGTTCGTCATTCCCGGCACCGGCGGCTACAGCTTTACCCCGCCGAAGGAAGCCGGATTTGACCCCGCGGAAGCCCGCCGGCTGCTGGCCGAGGCCGGCTTTCCCGGAGGCGTGGGCCTGCCCCCGGTCGAATTCACCCTGAACGGCAACGCCGGGGTCACCCTGCTCCTCGCCTCGGCCCTGCAGGCCATGTGGGTCCAAAATCTCGGCGTGCACGTGTCGGTGCTGCCGTGCGAGTTCAAGGTCTACCTCAGCATTTGCCGCGAAAAACAGTTCACCTTGCTGCTCGACGGCTGGGGCTACGGCCTCGACGACCCGCGCGACCCACTGGAGCTCGCCACCACCAGCGACCCCAACAACGACTCCGCCTGGAGCAACCGGGACTACGATGCCGCCTTCGCCCGGTCCGACGCCGCCCTGCTGCCGGCGGAGCGCAATGCCGCCTTTGATGCGATGAACGCGATTCTCGCGCGGGAAATGCCCTATGCGCCGCTGTACGCGGCGAACCAGGGCTTTCTGCTGCGCTCGTCGGTGCGCGGCTGGCGGAGCAACCGGTTGCGCGCCATTGACTGGCGCCAGCTCTGGCTCGAATCCACCCCGTAATCCGCCCGGCCGCTTGCGTCTGGCCCACTCTTTCCCCCTCTCTTCAATATGCCGTCCCGTCTTTCCCTGCTCCTCCTCGCCACCGCGTTGGTCCTGACCGGTTGCGCCAAAAAGGACCCCGCCCCCGCCGCGGACGCCGGCAACCAACCCGCCCCGCGCAAGTTCCTGCGCTTCGGCAACGGCACCGAGCCGCAGGACATTGACCCGGCGATCGTCACCGGCTCGCCGGAATACCGGCTGCTCCAGACGTTCTCGGAGGGCCTCGTCAGCGAGGACCCCGACATGCAGATCATCCCCGGTGCCGCCGAGCGCTGGGAGATCTCCCCCGACGGCCTGACATACACCTTTCACCTGCGCGCCGACGGCAAGTGGTCCAACGGCGACCCGGTCACCGGGCAGGATTTCGTGGAGACCTACCAGCGCATGCTGAACCCCGTGCTCGCGTGCCAGTACGCCTACATGCTCTACAACCACGTGGTGGGCGCGAAGGCCTACTATGACGGCAAGACCACCGACTTCTCCACCGTCGGCCTGAAGGCGCCGGATGCCCGCACCCTCGTGGTCACGCTGCTCCAACCCGCCCCGTTCCTGCTCCACGCCATGAACCACTACGCGTGGTACCCCGTGCACATCGCCACGGTGAAGAAATTTGGCGGCCTCACCCAGCGCAGCACGGCCTGGACCCGTCCCGAAAACTACGTCGGCAACGGCCCGTATGTGCTGAAAAAGTGGATCCCCAACCAGATTATCGTGGCCGAGCGCTCCCCCACCTACTGGGACCGCGCCCGGGTCAAGATTGACGAGATTGACCTCTACCCGATCGAGCTCGCCGACACCGAGGAGCGCATGTTCCGCACCGGCCAGCTCGACATCACCAACGAGGTCCCCCTCACCAAGCTCGCCGTCTACCGCCGCGAGCATCCCGAGTCCGTCCGCGTCGATCCCTACAACGGCCTCTACTTCTACCGCTACAACGTGCAGCGGAAACCGTTCGACGACGTCCGCGTGCGCCGCGCCCTCGCGCTGGCGATCGATCGCGAGAGCCTGGTGAAAAACGTCACCCTCGCCGACGAGACACCCGCCTATAATTTTGTCCCGCCGAACCTCCTCGGCTACCGCAGCGAGCACACCTTCAAGGCCGACCTGGCCGAGGCGCGCCGGCTGCTGGCGGAGGCGGGCTACCCGGAGGGCCGGGGCTTCCCGCGCGCCGACCTGCTCTACAACACCCTCGAGAAGCACAAGACCATCGCCGAGGCGCTGCAGCAGATGTGGCTCAAGAACCTCGGCATCAACATCACCCTCTTGAACGAGGAGTGGAAGGTCTACATGGACGACCAGCATTCGCGGAATTTTCAGTTCCAGCGCGCGGGCTGGATCGCCGACTACATCGACCCGCACGTGTTCTTCGACCTCTGGGAGACCGGCGGCGGCAACAACGACAGCAACTGGGGCAACCCGGAGTACGACCGCCTCCTCCATAGCGCCCTCGCCACGCCGAACAACGCCGCCCGCTTCGCCATCTATCAGCAGATGGAAAAGATCCTCATCGATGAAATGCCGATGCTGCCGCTCTTCAACTACACCCGCGCCCGCCTGATCAGCCCCCGGGTGAAGGGGTTCTTCAGCACCCCGATCGACAACTACCCGTGGAAATACGCCGACGTGGCCCCGTGAGCCCCGCCCGCCGGCCTCCGCCGGCGTTTTCCTTCTTCCTTCTGCCTTCTTCCTTCTTACTTTAGCTCCCGTGCTTCGTTTTATCGCCCGCCGCCTCCTCGAGACGATCCCGGTCCTCTTCATCATCGTCACGGCGACGTTCTTCATGATCCGTTTCGTGCCCGGCGGGCCGTTCACGGCGGAAAAAGCCGTCACGCCCGAGGTCATGCGCAACCTCGAGCGGGCCTACAACCTCGATAAGCCCCTCTGGCGGCAATACGCGGGCTACCTCGGCAAGGTCGTCTTCCATGGCGACCTCGGCCCGTCGTTCAAATACCCCAACCGCACCGTCAATGAGATCATCGCCGACAAGCTTCCGGTCTCCCTCGAGCTCGGCGCCTGGGCCATGCTGATCGCCCTGGGCCTGGGCCTGCCGCTGGGGATCATCGCGGCGATCAAACGCAACACGTTCATGGATTACCTGTGCAGCGCCTTCGGCATGATCGGGATCTGTGTGCCCACCTTCGTCCTGGGCCCGCTGCTGGCGCTGTCGCTGGGCATCTACCTGCATCTCTTCAATGTCTCCGGCTGGTACGGCCCCACCGATCGCATCCTGCCCGGCGTCACCCTCGGCTTCGTGTATGCGGCCTATGTCATGCGCCTGACGCGCGGCGGGATGCTGGAGGTGCTCAACCAGGATTTCATCCGCACGGCCCGGGCGAAGGGCGCCTCCGAGTTTCGTGTGATCTTCCGGCACGCCATCCGGGGCGGCCTGCTGCCGGTGGTTTCTTTCCTGGGCCCCGCCATCGCCGGCATCCTGACCGGCTCCTTTGTGATCGAGACGATCTTCCAGATCCCCGGCCTCGGCCGCGAATTCGTCAACAGCGCCTTCAACCGCGACTACACCCTCGTCCTCGGCACCGTCATCCTCTACGCGACGCTCCTGATCGGCCTCAACCTCGTCGTGGATGTCGTCCAGGTGTGGCTCAACCCGAAGCTGAAGTTTGAATGAGAACCACTCGTAGCTCCCAGCGGTCAGCTTTCAGCCTTCAGCTGCTGCAGCCGGAGCTGACCGTTGAAAGCTGACCGCTGACGGCTTCTCCCATGCCTTCCCTCTCTCCCCACTCCCTCCCGGCCGCCGATCTCACGCCGGACCAGCTTGAGCAGGGCACCTCGCTGTGGCGCGATGCCTGGGCCCGGTTGCGCAAGAACCGGCTCGCCGTCACCGGCGGCCTCGTGCTGCTGGTGCTCACCGTGCTGTGCGTGTGCGGGCCGTGGTTTTCCCAGACCTACCAGGATCAGAACCTTAACCTCGGCGCCACGCCGCCCGGCGCCGCCCACTGGCTCGGAACCGACACACTGGGCCGCGACCTGTTCGCGCGCATGCTCTACGGCGGACGGATTTCCCTGATGGTCGGCCTCGTCGCCACCTTCGTCGCCCTCACCATCGGCGTGACCTACGGCGCCGTCGCCGGCTTCCTCGGCGGCAAGACCGACCGCGTCATGATGCGTATCGTGGACATCATGTACGCGCTGCCCTTCACGATTTTCGTGATCCTGCTCATGGTGTTCATGAAGGAACCCTCCGAAAAGCTCGACGGCTGGCTCCGCGGCACGCTGCACCTCGAGGGCCTGCAGGGCGTGGGCAACATGGTGCTGCTCTTCGCGGCCATCGGCGCCGTCGAGTGGCTCACCATGTCCCGGATCGTCCGCGGCCAGGTGCTCTCCATCAAGCGCATGGAGTTCATCGAGGCCGCCCGCTCGCTCGGCTACGGCCGCCGCCGGATCATCTTCCGCCACATCATCCCCAATGTCCTCGGCCCCATCATCGTGTACGCCACGCTCACCGTGCCCGCCGTCATGCTGCTCGAGGCCTTCCTCAGCTTCCTCGGCCTCGGCGTGCAGCCGCCGATGAGCTCGTGGGGCGCCCTGATCAAGGACGGGGCGGAGAAAATGGAGGAGTTCTGGTGGCTGCTCGTCTTCCCCGGCAGCGTGTTTTCGCTCACGCTTTTTTCGCTCAATTTCCTCGGGGACGGCCTGCGGGACGCCCTCGATGTGAGGGCATCAAAGGATTGAAGGCGGAACCCGCCCTCCTCAGCGTGCTCTAAGTCGCCGCCGATGAAACGTTTCCTCCCTTACCTGAAATACCTCCGCGGGCACCGCACCTACCTGGTGTTTGCCCTGGTCTGCGGCGCCATCAGCGGCCTGGTCTTCGGCCGCGGCCTGCCGGTGGTCATCAACAGTGTCTTCCCCCGCATCTTCACCGACGGACCGCGCACCCTCCCGGCCATCGAGATCATCGGCTACGCCCTGCTCATCCCCCTGGTTTTCCTGATCCGGGCAGTCACGCAGTTCCTCAACAACTACTTCATGAGCCGCTGCGGCATCGGCGTCCTCGAGGCGATCCGGGTCGAGCTCTACCGCAAACTCCAGTACCTGCCGCTCAGCTACCTCGGCAAGAACCGCACCGGCGACCTGCTCTCGCGCCTCACGGCGGATACGCAGGTTGTCCAGCAGACGATCACCAGCAGCGCCAGCGACCTCGTCATTCAGCCGCTCACCCTCGTGGGCGCCATGAGCTTCCTGGCGACCATCGCCTTCCGCTACGACGGCGTGCTGATGTTTCTCGGCTCGCTCGCCATCATCCCCGTCTGCGTCCTGCCCGTCCGCTACGTCGGCAAAAAGCTCCTCAAGCGGGCCGACGAAAACCAGCGGTTGCTCGGTGACATCTCCGACCTCGCCAACCAGAACCTCATGGCCGCCCGCGAGGTCCGCGCCTTCGGCCTCGAGGAGCAGGAGGTCGACATCTTCCAGCGGACCACCCGGCGCCTCTTCCTCGTCCAGATGAAGGTCGTGAAATACTCCCAGGTGCTCTCGCCCTCAATCGAGGTCATCGCCTCCCTCGGCATCGCCTTCTCGCTGTTCTACGCGTACCGCGCCGGCCTGCCGCTCGCCGTCTTCACCTCCATCCTCACCGCGCTGTTCGCCTGCTACGAGCCCGTCAAGAAACTCGGCGCCCTCCACGGCCAGTTCACCCGCGGCACCGCCTCGCTCAACCGGATCGAGGAGGTCCTCCATGAGCCCGTGACCATCACCGATCCCGCCGCCCCCGTGTATGTCGGCCGGCTCCGCGGTGATATCGCCTTCAGCGAGGTCAGCTTCGCCTACAAGACCGGCGAACCCGTCCTCCACGGCCTGCGGGCCGCCATCCCCGCCGGCACCGTCTGCGCCCTGGTCGGCCCCAGCGGCGCCGGCAAAACCACCTTCGCCAACCTCGTCCCGCGCTTCTACGAGGCCACCGCCGGCACGGTGTCCATCGACGGCCACGACGTGCGCGCGATGAAACTCGCCGACCTCCGCCGCAACATCGCCGTCGTCTCGCAGGACCCGGTCCTGTTCAACGACACCATTTACAACAACCTCCTGCTCGGCCGCACCGACGCCTCCCGCAACGAGGTGATCGCCGCCGCCATTGATGCGCACGCCGACGACTTCATCCGCACCCTGCCCAACGGCTACGACACCGTCGTCGGCGAGCGCGGTTCGCTCCTCTCCGGCGGCCAGAAGCAGCGCCTGGCCCTCGCCCGTGCCTTTCTCCGCAATGCCCCCATCCTCATTCTCGACGAGGCGACGTCCGCCCTCGATTCCCAGAGCGAGCAGTTCATCCAGGAGGCCCTGCAGAAGCTCGTCGTCGGCAAGACCGTGCTGATCATCGCGCACCGCTTCAGCACCATCCGCGACGCCTCGATGATCCTCGTGTTCGACCGCGGCCAGATCGCCGCCACCGGCACCCACGCCCAGCTCTACGCGGCGAACCCGCTCTACAAGTCGCTCTACGACCGCCAGACCGGCGCCACCTGACGCATGGCTGAGTCCGCGCCCAGCCTCCTCGTCATCCGCCGCCGCTACCTCGGGGACATCGTCCTGCTCGGCAGCGTCCTCCGCAACCTGCGGCTCCACTGGCCCACGGCCCGGATCACCGTGCTGACCGAGGCCGCGTACACCGGCATCCTGCCGCTCAACCCCGACGTGGATGCCTCGCTCGCCTTCCCGCGCCACCTCAGCAACTGGCCGGGCTTCATCCGCACCCTGCGCGGCGCGCACTACACGCACGTCCTCGATTTCGACAACACGGAGAAGACCGCCCTCGTTTCCCGGCTGAGCGGCGCCGCCGTCCGCGCCACCTTCAACCGCGAGCTCATCACCTTCCGCTTCGGCTGGTTCTACACCCACGTGGCGAAGGTCACGAACGACTTCTACGACTCGCACCACATCACCGAGACCTACCTCGCACTCCTGCCCGCCCTTGGCGTGCCCGTCGTCTCGCGCGAAGTCCGGCTCGTCCCGCGCCCGGCCGACCTGGCCGCCATCGCTTCCTGGGCCGGCACCGGGCACCCGACCTACTCGACCCGCCCGCCCCGCATCCTGCTGCACCCGGGCAGCCGCAGCCTGTTCCGCCTCTGGCCGGTCGAGCGCTTCGCCGCCGTCTGCGACCGTCTCCAGGAAAAGCTCGGCGTGCAGGTCTTCGTCGTGGCCGGCCCGGGCGAGCAGAAGCTCGTGGAGCAGATCCGCTCACACGCCAAGTTCCACCTCGTCGCCATCACCCAGCGTTTCACCGTCGGCCAGTTCGCCGCCATGGTGGCCCAGTTCAACCTGCTCCTCTGCCACGACAGCGGCCCCATGCATGTCGCCGCCGCCGTCGGCACGCCCGTCGTCGCCCTGTTCGGCTCGCAGAACGCCACCATCTGGCGCCCGCTCGGGTCCCGCCAGACCGTCCTCCAGACAACCCTTCCCTGCGCCTGCCTGGGGGCCGCCACGCCCACGCCCTGCGAGCAGGGCAACTCCTACCGCAGCTACTGCGTGCGCCAAATCACCGAGGACGAGGTCTTCAACGCCATCGCCGCCCAGCTGGCGGTGAAAGGCGAAGCCACGAAACCAGGAATCTGATTCCGAATTCCTGGCTTCCTGGCTTCCCCCTAAAAACCACCCTTCCGGCTTTCTACATCCGGAATGCGATGATCGTGTTCGCCACGCCGACGATCTCGGCGAACTGGCCGGCCTTGATCGCCTCGAAGATCGCCTGCGTCACCCCGCTGGCCCGGCTGCCGAAGTCGTGAAACGCGATCACGCCGCCGCGCTTCACATACGGCGCCCACGCCGCGATGTCCGCCTTGCACGCCTCGTACGAGTGGTCGCCATCAATGAAGATCAGGTCGATCGCCCCGCGCCGCGAAACCAGGGTCTGCGCCGCCTTGAGCGAGTCGCTCACGACCGGCTCGGCGCGCGCCGCCAGCCCCAGCGCCGCGAAGTTGCGCTTGAATATCTCCAGCGTACTGGCCGCACCGAGTTTCTGGAAATGCCGGTTGTACCACGCCGCGTCCTCGCCGCAGGTCGAGAGGCCCTGGAAATTATCCACGGCAAAGATCTTCGCCGCCGGGCCCTTCAGCCCCGCCGCCAGGAAGCACGTCGACGCCCCCATCCACGAGCCCACCTCGACCACCTGCGCATCCACCGGCGCGTCGCTCGCCAGCTGATAGAGGAAACCGCGCTCGGGAAAGCTGCCCATGTCGTCCGTCTTGAAATGCCGCGCCACGCGGTGGAACTCGTCCCAGTTCAGGTCCGGCCGGCGTTTCCGCGCGCCGCGCAGGTAGCGGCCGCATTTCTGGGCGAAGCGGAGGTCGCGCACGAGGGGCCAGTGCTTGAAAGCCATGCCTTGAATCCACGCCAAGCACCGCCGGGCGGGAAGCTTTTTCTTTGCGGGCGGCGCGCCAGCCGGCATCAACTGGACCTGTCCGCATGACTTCCCCGGCCGGCCCCCTTCAGCTCACCGTCGCGATTCCGACGTATAATCGCGCGGATTTCCTGCGCCAAACCCTCGCCGGGATCGCCCGGCAGGACTTCCCCAAGGGCGCCTTCGAGGTCCTCGTCATCGACAATAATTCCACCGACCACACCCGCGCCGTCGTCGCGGAGTTCGCCGGGTCGATCCCCGCCCCGCGGTACCTGCTCGAGACGAAACAGGGGCTCGATTACGCCCGCAACCGCGCCATCACCGAGGCGCGCGGCGACATCATTGTCTTCGCCGACGACGACATCCTCATGTCGCCCGACTGGCTCACCCAGCTGGCCGCACCCCTGCTCACCGATTCCGCCCACCGCGTGGGCGCCGTCGGCGGCGAGGTGATTCCCGTCTTCCCCGACGGCCTCCCGCCGTGGGTCGCCGAGTGGCACGCCCCGCTCGCCTTTCGGGCGGACGCCGGTCCGCTGGTCGCGAAGTATTCCCCCATGGGCGCCAACCTCGCGTTGCCGAAGTGGGTGTTTGAAAAACTCGGGCCCTTCCACACCGCCCTCGACCGCGCCGCGGGCAATTATTTTTCCGGCGGGGACAGCGAGATGATCCGGCGCGTGCGCGCGGCCGGACTCGAGGTCTGGTTCGCCCCCGCCGCCGCCGTGCAGCACCAGATGCCCGCCAGCCGCACCACGTTCCGCTACGCCACGCGCCACGCCTTCGACTCGGCCCGCTCCCGGGTGATTGACCGCGCCGGCCAGCCCGGCGCCGCCGCGTATTTTCTCGGACGCTTCCTCGGCAACCTCTTCAAGGTCCTCGGCTTTGCCCTGCTGGCCCTGCTCAACTTCATCATCGCCCGCCCCGGCGAAGCGAAAAAGGCCCTCGTCCGCGCCTGGCGTTCGTGCGGCTACCTCTACCAAATCCCGCGCTCGCTCGTGGGGAAGATTTAGTCTTCATCACTCCCGTGCCCGCCCCGCTGCCGCTCTCCGTCGTCATCATCGCCAAGAACGAGGCGCAAACCCTCCCGCGCTGCCTCGCCAGCGTGTCCGGCTGGGTCAGCGAGACCGTCGTCGCGCTGAACAACACCACCGACGGCAGCGACACCCTCGCCCGCAACCTCGGCGCGCTGGTGCACAACCTGCCGTGGGCGGGTTACCGCGACACGAAAAACGCCGCCCTCGCCCTCGCGAAACAACCGTGGGTGCTCTCGCTCGACGCCGACGAGGAAGTCTCGCCCGCGCTGCGCGCCTCGCTCACCGCATTTTTCGCCCGCGCCGACCACGACTCGTTTGCCGGCGCGCGCTTCCCGCGAAAAGTCTGGTTCATTGACCGCTGGATCACCCACGGCGACTGGTACCCCGACCTCAGCCTGCGCCTGCTCCACGTCGGCCGCGCCCGCTGGGGTGGCGATGCCTTTGTCCACGAGAAGGTCGAGTGCGACGGCCCGGTCGCAACGCTCACCGGCGACCTGCACCACTATTCGTTCCCAACGCTCGCCAGCCACGTCGCGAAGATCAATCCGTTCGCCGACCTCTTTGTCCGCCAGCAGCAGGCCAAGGGCGGGAAATTCTCCGTGTTCGCCGCGATCTTCCGCCCGTTCTGGCGCTTCTTCCGCGCGTATGTGATCAAGCTCGGCTTCCTCGACGGCTACCCCGGCTTCTACATCGCCTGGGCCACCGCCTTCAGCGCCTTCGTCCGCTACAGCCGGCTGTTTGAGGCCGAACATCATCGCGCGCCCCATGGCTGACCAGCCGCACCAGTTCAGCAAACTCGCCGAGGAGCTCGTCGGCGACCTGCGCGGGGTGCCGTTCGAGGAACCCCGCCGCCAGGTGAAGCGCAAGTCCCAGCCCCTGTCCGCCCTGATTGAGGACCTGATGGTGAAGTATCAGGTCGGCCGTCCCTCCGCCGAACAGACCGTCCGCGACCATTGGGTGGAACTCGTCGGGGCCGCCAACGCCGGCTACTCCCACGCCGTCCGGATCGACAAGTCCCAGCTCCTCATCCTCGTCTCCCATTCCGTCGTCCGCAGCGAGCTGCTCCACCACCGGGCGGAAATCCTGCAACGCATCCGACAACTACCCGGTTGTGAGGGAGTTAAGTCGATCAACCTGCGCGCAGGGTGAGTGCTCCGTCTCAGGCAAAAAATACGCTTGCGCCACCGCCCGGCGTTTTTGATTCTGGCCCCTTGCGTTAGTGAGAGTCCGTCGGTTGCGGACTCCCACCATGACCGGTCCCGCACTCCGCGGGATTCAAACGGTGACGCCGGCTCAACCGCGGGTTAAACCGCGGCGGGGCGGGTGTTACGGAACCCGCAAGGGGACCCTCCAGTCGTGTAACCCACAGCCTATAAACCATGCCTACAGTTGTTAAACCCGAGATCATCGCCGAATACAAAACGCACGAAACGGACACCGGTTCTTCCGAGGTCCAGGTCGCGCTGCTGACCGCCCGGATCAATCACCTGACCGAGCACCTGCGCACGCATCGCAAGGACTTCCACTCGCGCCGCGGGCTCCTGCAGATGGCCAGCCGCCGTCACAAGCTTCTCGATTACCTCAAGAAGCACGACCTGCCGAAGTACAGCGAGCTCCTCCAGAAACTGAACCTTCGCAAATAACCTCTCTTGTCACACGGGCGACCCGATCCGCGGGTCGCCCGTTGTCTTTACCGACACCCGCACCCTTCGACCGGGACATTTCCGTTTGCCGCCGCCGGCCAACCCGCCACCCGGCGGCAAACGGAAATCTCTCGCGTCAAGCCCGGGGAGACCAGGTGGGTTCCAAGTAACCAACCAACCGCGGCCCATTGGCCGCATCGGCAGCGCCGGCATCCCGCCGGCCTCCGACCCAGCCGCAGGCCAGCCGCCTGTGCGCTTCTCAGTAACGTCCGCATCCGAAATCCGTCCGAATATGAATCAGAAACACAATGTCACCGTGCCCGGCCTCGGGCTCACGTTCTCCACCGGCTCCATCGCCCAGCTCGCTGGCGGCGCCGTCAACGTCAACGTCGGCGAGACCAACGTCTTCGTCACCGCCTGCGCCGCGCAGACCATGCGCCCCGGCCAGGACTTCTTCCCCCTCACCTGCGACTACCGCGACAAGTACGCCGCGGCCGGCCGCTTCCCCGGCGGCTACTTCAAGCGCGAGGGCCGTCCCTCCGAGCGCGAGATCCTCATCTCCCGCCTCTGCGACCGTCCCTGCCGCCCCCTCTTCCCCGAGGGTTTCCTCAATGAGGTCCAGATCATCGGCCAGCTCATGTCGGCCGACCTGATCAACGATTCCGACATCGCCATGGTCAACGGCGCCAGCGCCGCCCTCGCCATCTCCGACATCCCGTGGAACGGGCCGATCGGCTGCGTCCGCGTCGCCCTGATCGACGACAAGTTCGTCGCCAACCCGACGATCGAGCAGATGTATTCCTCGTCGCTCGACCTCATCTACGTGGGCAACGCGAAGGACATGCTCATGATCGAGGGTTCCGCCGACCAGATCTCCGAGGAGAAGTTCGTCGAGGCCCTCGCGTTCGGCCACGAGTCCATCCAGCCGATCATCACCGCGATCAAGGAGCTCGTCTCCCTCGCCGGCAAACCGAAGGCCACCTTCAAGCTCATCGGCGCCACCCCCGAGGCCCGCGCCATCATTGAGCGCGTCGTCCCCGCCGAGCGCGTCTCCGCCGCCATCTTTGGCTTCGAGAAGAACGTCCGCTCGACCAACGTGAAGGCCCTCAAGGAAGAGGCCAAGGCCGCCCTCATCAAGGAGCTCGGCGAAGGCAAGTTCACCGACGTTGACCTCAACGTCGTGTTCGAGGACCTCCAGTACAAGGCCTACCGCGCCACCGTGCTCGCCAAGGGCACCCGCTCCGACCACCGCGACGCCAAGGCCCTCCGCCCGCTGCAGGCCAAGGTCGGCGTCCTCCCCCGCGTGCACGGCTCCGCCATGTTCCAGCGCGGCGACACCCAGAACATCGCCATCGTCACCCTCGGGCCGACGAAGGAAGCCCAGGACATGGACGGCCTCACCGGCGGTGCCACGTCGAAGAGCTTCATCCTCCACTACAACTTCCCGCCGTTCTCCGTCGGTGAAGCCGGCCGCTTCATCGGCCCCGGCCGCCGCGAAATCGGCCACGGCGCCCTCGCCGAGCGCTCGCTCGTCCCGGTGCTGCCCGCCGAGGACGTGTTCCCCTACTCCATCCGCGTCGTCTCCGAGATCAGGGCCTCCAACGGCTCGACCTCGATGGCCTCGATCTGCGGCGGCTGCTTGGCCCTCATGGACGCCGGCGTGCCGATCATCGCCCCCGTCGCC
>CAIOAO010000046.1 GCA_903855985.1 uncultured Opitutia bacterium
ACAGGTCGTACGGGCTCATCTCCATCTTCACCGTGTCGCCCGCGGCGATCTTGATGAAATTCTTGCGGAGCTTGCCCGAGATGTGCGCGAGCACGATGTGCCCGTTGGACAGCTGCACCTTGAACATCGTGCCCGGCAGTACCGTGACGACCTTGCCCTCCACTTCGATGGAATTGCTATCAGCCATGGTGGGAGGTGTGGGTCAGGGGTTGCGTCATAGGTAGGTCAGCGATAATAAAAGTGCATTGTAAGGGGGAAATACCCCTCGTAAGCAAGGTTTTACCTCGGAAGCTGCGTTTCCCACCCGACCTCATGGCCGATTCATCCCCTCCCCCCGTCTGCCCGTTTGAGAAGCGCTTCCCTTCGCAGCTGGTGCGCGACGACGCCTTCTACATGAGCCTGGCCTACAACCAGGCCATCGACGCCTGGCGGCAGGACGAGGTGCCCATCGGCGCCATCATCGAGCTCAATGGCGAGATCCTCGCCGCGGCCCACAACACCGTGGAAGGCGCGCACGACCCGACGGCCCACGCCGAGATGCTCGCGCTGACCCAGGCGGCCGCGAAACTGGGCAACTGGCGGCTTGAGGGCGCGACGCTCTACGTCACGAAGGAGCCCTGCCCCATGTGCTCCGGCGCCACGCTCATGTCGCGGCTCAAGCGGGTCTGCTACGCCGTGCCCGACCCGAAGATGGGCTGCCTCGGCGGTGCCACGAATCTCAACGAGTTGCCGCGGGTGAATCACCACGTGGAGCTGACCGCCGGCGGCGTGCTCGAAAATGAGTGCCGGGAGCTGCTGCAGGCGTTTTTCAAGCTGAAGCGCGCCGAGGAGTCATAAATTGCTCCCGCAGTTGACGGCGAACCGGAGCCGCGGCACGGTGTCCCAGTTTCCCTCTAACCAACCCGAAACCCAAAATCATCATGGCTTACGAACTTCCGAAACTGCCCTACGCTTATGACGCCCTTGTCCCGCACATCGATGCGAAGACGATGGAAATCCACCACGGCAAGCACCACCAGGCGTACATCACCAACGCCAACAATCTCCTCAAGGATCACGCCGATCTCGCCGCCCTCGACGTCAATGTCCTCATCGCCGACCTGAGCAAGGTCCCCGAGGCCATTCGCGGCGGCGTGCGCAACAACGCCGGCGGCCATTCCAACCACTCGTTCTTCTGGACCGTCATGGGCCCGGGCAAGGGCGGCGCGCCGAAGGGTGCCCTCGCCGCGGCGATTGACGCCCAGCTCGGCGGCTTCGCCAAGTTCAAGGAAGACTTCGCCAAGGCCGGCGCCACACGCTTCGGCTCCGGCTGGGCCTGGCTCTACGTCGGCGCCGACAAGAAGCTCGCGGTCGGCTCCACCGCCAACCAGGACAGCCCGCTCATGGGCAAGGCCGTCGCCGGCATCGAGGGCAAACCCGTCCTCGGCCTCGATGTCTGGGAGCACGCCTACTACCTCAACTACCAGAACCGCCGCCCCGACTACATCACGGCCTTCTGGAACGTCGTGGACTGGGACGCCGCCGAGGCCAACTTCGCCGCCGCGACCAAGTAAGACATTCCCGGTGGATTCAATCCACCCAACAAAAAGCCGCGCCCGAAGAGGCGCGGCTTTTTTGCGGAAGCAAGGAAGGGATTACGGCGTCCAGACATTGCCCTGCATCGCCGGGCCGAAGCTGTTCGGGCTGATCGGCGTGCTCTTGCCCGTCTCGGTGTCGAGGATGCAGAGCCGGCTCGTGCTGCGGTCGCGCGCGGTGTAAACCACGTGGCGGCCGTCGGCGAGCCAGCTGGCCTCGATGCCGTCAAACGGCGCCTTCGAAACGATCTCCGCCTTGCCCTTGGACATGTCGTAGACCGCGATCTGGTACGAACCGCTGCGCACGGTGCAGACGATCTTGTTCGGGTTGGTCCGGCTCCAATCCGGCTCCGCGGCATAGCTGAAGCCCGTCATCAGCCGGGACGGCGAGCCGCCGCCGGAGGACATGGTGTAAAGCTGCGGACCGGGCTCCATGGCGAACACGAGACGGGAACCGTCCGGCGACCAGCACGGCGAGGCCTTGCCGGAGTCCGAGTGCGTCTTGCGCGAAACCTGCCGGCCCTGCGCGTTGCTGATGTAGATTTCCGGCGTGCCCTCGCCGCTGAGCACCATCGCCACCTGGCCGCCGCTCGGGCTGTACCGGGCGCCGCCGTTGGTGCCCTTGAAGCTCACGAACGTCGTGCGCTGGTAGGTGTTGAGGTCGATCTGGAAGATATCCGGGAAGCCCGACTTGAAGAAACTCGTGTAGAGCAGCTTCGAGCCGTCGGGGGACCAGCGCGGGAACAGCGCCAGCGCGTTGTCATGCGTCACCTGCGTCACCCGGCGGAAAAACAGGTCGCTGGTGTAGATCTCGCGCCGGCCGCCGCCGCCGCCGATGAACGCGATCCGGGCGGTGAAAAAGCCCTTGAGACCCACGCCGTTGGTCTTGACCACGGCGATGTCCGCGGCGCGCAGCAGCGCATCGCTCGCGTCGCGGCCGGTCGCCACGTCCGACGAATAGGGCGTGCCCGACATGCCCTTCGTGATGTCCACGCGGACCTGCGTCCCGGTCACCTGCGAGAACTTGATGTCGTAGGAGTAGCCGCTGGCGGTGAGGCGGTAGCGGCCGTGCACGTGGAAGGCGCGCAGCGCGAGGTCGTTGAGCTCGGGCGTGTTGGCCGAGACGCGGACCGGCACCGTCGTGTACTCGGCGGTGACGACAACTTCGCCGAGGTCGCGCGCCAGCACGGGTGCGGCGGCGAGGGCAAGCAGGAGGAAAAGGCGCAGAATTTTTTGCATGGGGAGGAAAAGAGGGCTGGGACCGGGATGCGAGGACCGGGCATTTCTATTTACACCCAGACCGCGCATAACAACTTTATTTCCCTTCCATCCACCATTTTCTCCCCCGTGACCTCCGACGAACTCAAAGAGCATCTCAAGCAAGTGAAGTATCCCGGCTTCAGCCGCGACATCGTGTCCTTCGGGCTGGTGCGCAGCGCCGCGCTGGTGGACGGCACCGCCCGGGTCTCCCTCGCCCTGACCACCAGCGACCCGAAGATCCCGCTGCACCTGAAGAAGGAAGTCGACCAGTGCCTGCGCGCCCTCCCCGGCGTCAAGGACACCGTGATCGACATCGCCGTGTCGCCGGTCAAGGCCCCCGCCCCTGGTGCGACGGGTCCCACCGGCGGACCGGCCGGCGCACCCAAGGGCATCAAGCACTCGATCGCCATCGCCTCCGGCAAGGGCGGCGTCGGCAAAAGCACCTTTGCGGTCAACCTCGCCTGCGCCCTCGCCCAGATTTCCACCGCCGCCGGCCGCGCCGGACGGATCGGTCTGATGGACTGCGACATCTACGGCCCCAGCGTGCCGCTAATGATGGGCCTGCAGGGCCGGCCGGAAGTGGACGGCGAGTCGCTCGTGCCCATGGAGCGGCACGGCGTGAAGGTGATGAGCATGGGCTTACTGGTGGACGACAACACCCCCGTCGTCTGGCGCGGCCCGATGATCATGAAGACCATCCAGCAGTTCGTCCAAAACGTGAAGTGGGGCGAACTCGACGTGCTCATCGTGGACCTGCCCCCCGGCACCGGTGACGCCCAGCTTTCGCTCGTGCAGACCCTCCCGCTGGACGGTGCCGTGCTCGTCACCACCCCCCAGCCCGCCGCGACCAATGTCGCGCGCAAGGGCGGCCTGATGTTCCAGAAGGTCAACGTGCCGCTGCTCGGCGTGGCGGAGAACATGAGCTGGTTCACGGATGCGGCCGGCCAGAAGCAGACCCTCTTTGGTTCCGGCGGCGGCATCCTGACGGCCGAAAAGCTCGGCACGGTCCTCCTCGGCCAGGTGCCGCTCATCCCCGCAATCCGCGAGGGCGGCGACTCGGGCACCCCCATCGTGGTCAGCGAGCCCAAGAGCCCGGCGGCGGAGGTTTTCCGCGGCATCGCCGAGACCCTGCTGGCCCGGCTCACGGCCCCGGCCGCCCGGCCATTGTAAATTTTGGAAGATGGCGGGCATTGACACCCAACGGTGCCTCGCTCTCATGTTCCATCGCGCTGTAACGCTGCATGACTTCCACCGCCCAAGAGCCCGCGACCACTCGCGAATTCGTCAAACAGTCGAGCCTCTACCAGGAATTCCTGGCCGAGCGGGAGGAAATCCTGAAACACAAGTGGCTGGAATCCGAGCGCCTGGGTTACGACATCGGTTTTGAACGCGCGCTGCTGGACTGGATCCGCAAGCACCGCGAGAGCTGGCGCGCCGCCCGCCGCCAGCAGGTCGCCGCCGGCACGCCGGCCACCGAGAAGAAAGCCAGCTGAGGCCGCCCCGTTCGGGCGGTTTTTTAGTTTCTGGCCGGACCGGGTCGAAGATCCACCCCACCCGGGCATGAAAAAGCCGGGCTCGTGAGCCCGGCTTGAAAAGGACGCGGCAACCGCGGCGGAGACTTACTTGATCTCCTTGTGCAGCGTGTGGCGCTTGAGGAAGGGGTTGTACTTCTTCTTCTCGATGCGCTCGGTGACAGTTTTCTTGTTGCGCAGCGTGAGGTAGCGGGAGACGGGCTTGCCCTCTTTCTTGGCCTCGGTGCATTCCAGGGTGACGACTTCGTTCATGATATTTAAATGGTTGAAGGGTCAGGACACAGGGCGGAACAGGCTGGTGCAACCCCAAAGTTCGGTTAACGCCGCTTGTCCGTCAGCGGCAGCATGACCCCGCGGCGGAAGAGCGAAACCTGGCCCGTGCTCGAGGAGACAATGATGGCTATGCAGTTGGCGGCCACGCTGATAGCTGCGGCCGCCGCATGCCGGCTGCCGAGCCCGCTGGGCAGCGCGTGGTCGCTGTCGATCGCCTGGATCAGGCTGCCGGCCGACTCCACCACTCCGTCACCCCGGATCACGAACGCCCCGTCGATCGAGGAAAATTCCTTCACGGTCTCGTCCATGAACGGGTTGAGGATGTTCCGGTCCTCCTCCTTGTAGCCAAAGAACGGGTTCAGCACGAGCGGCTTGGTGAACGTCTCCACCTTTTCCACGTCGCCCACCACAAACAGGCAGCCGACGGGCCGGCCTTCGCGCCCCTCGACGGCCAGTTCGGTGGCCACCGCGATCACCCGCTCCAGCACCTCGGGCTTCACATCCTCGGGTAGCAGGTCGGCCGTCTGGCCGGTCAGCAGCGTCTGGAACTCGCGCTCCACATCCACCACCACGAGCGTGTCGAACTGGTTGCTCCCGGTCATGCCGCCCACGCAGCAGATGCGGTCGGTGAAGGAAATGATCCCGCGCGTGAGCGCCACCAGCATTGCGCTGCGCAACTGGGCCAGCCGCTGGCTGGAGAACGAGCGCACCTGGATCGTCTCCCCAAACCCCTTCTGGTCCTCGCTGGGCTCGATCGGGTTGCGGGTGACGAGGATGGTCTTCATCTTCGTCGGCACGGCCCCGGCCTCGATGCCGCCGATGAACGTGTCGCCAAAAATCATGATGGTCCCGCAACCCGCGCCGCTGGCCACGCGCTCGGCCCCGCGGAACATCAGCCGGTTGATCCGGTTCTGCTGGGTCTGCACCGGCCGGATGCCCCCGAAGCCACCGACCAGCCGCTCGTGCAGCGCGTCCAGGTCGGGCGCATGGACAAGGTTGTCGATCAACTCGGGCTCCTTCACCTGCCGCGCAATCGACGCCAGCAGCTGCAGGTAATCACGCGCCTTCTCGCCCGCGATCAGCATGAAGATCAGGTGCACGCGCTCGTCGTCCACCGCGCCGTCGTGCCGGATGCCAATGCGGCTGCGGCCGATCGCCAGGACGTAACGGCGGCCCATCTTGACGCGGACGTGGGGCAGCGCGACGCCGAGACCGAGGTAGGTCGTCATCGTGCTCTCGCGGGCCAGCAGGCCCTTGAGCAGCGCCTCGCGCTTCAGGTCGGGAAAACGCTCGACGCAGACGGCCAGCAGCTCCTGCAGCGCGCCTTCGAGGTCGATGCTCCGCAGGTCGATGATCCGGCCGCGGGCGATGATTTTATCCAGCCGCATGATAAAGGGGGTTCTTGGCGGCTAGGCCCGGCGCTTCAGCCGCAGCTCACTTCTCCCATTCGAGGGCGCCCTTCTTGATTTCGTAGATCAAGCCGAGCACGAGGACGCCGATGAAAAACATGATGGGCCCGAGGATGGCGATGTGGTTCGCCAGGAACTCGCGGTAGATGAACGTCCACGGCACGAGGATCACGATCTCGAGGTCGAAAAGCATGAAGAGCAGCGCGGTGAGGAAGAATTTCACCGAGAAGCGCGTGTGGATGAGGCCCTCGGCCGGCACGCCGCACTCGTAGGCCGAGTCCTTGATCTTCGAACCCTTGGCGCGCTGGCCGAACACGTGGCTGGCCACGATGACCGCCGCAGTGATGCCCGCCGCAAGGACGGCCTGGATCAGGAACGGAAGGTAGGCGGCGGAAATCATGTCAGCCTGAAATTGGGCTCACCCCCGCCGCGCTGACAAGCGGTTTTATTGGGTGACCGGGATAAATTTCGCGGACGCGATGTGGGTCGAGCCCACGCCCAGGGTCTCCGCGAACTCCAGGGTGCGGATCTCCTCGGAGATCGGCTCGAAGCCGGACTGCTTGCGCAGGCCGTTGATGCGGGCGCGCATCAGGGAGTCGAGCAGCACGGGATCCGTGCTCAGCCACAGCAGCGGCTCGGAGGCCGAGTAGAGCGAGTTGAAGTACGGCCCGCCGATGAACTGGTAGTGCTCGAGGCTCACGAGCGTGAACATCCAGGTCTGGCGCAGCTCGGGGATGGCGCTCATCTCGGCGACCGCCGCGGGGGCATTGGCGGGCGAACGGAAGAAACGGCCGGTGTTCGAGGCGTTCCACAGCGTGGCGTTCACCAACGCGCCGTTCACGCCCAGCATGGGGTGGTCGGTGTACACCGGCAGGTTGATCCAGAAATCGGCGTCGAGGAACAGCGGCGTGGCGAGGAAGCTCTTGCGGTCCTCGTCCTTGGTCGAGCTGTTGGGGTAATCCTTCGTCTGCTGCTCCGCGAAGATCGGGTCGAAGCGCTGCGGGAGCGGGCTGTCGTAGAACCAGACCGGGTCGTAGAACTTGCCGGACTCCAGCACGTAGATCGGATGCCCCTTGAACGGCGATTCACCCGTCACCAGCGAAGGCAGGTAGCCGGTCATGCGCAGGCGCAGTTGGTTCAGCCCGACGAGGAAAATATTGTGCTGCGCGAAACCGCGGCGCTCGAGCGCCCGGATCACGGCATGCACCAGTTCCACGGGCGTCGCCATGCCCGGGCCGGAGTCGGTGTAGATCTTCAGTCCGACCTTTTTCTTCACGCCGGGCACGAGTTTCTTGCCGCTCGCCTTCTCGAAGGTGGTGATGAGCGCCTCCACCTCCCGGTCGTAGGACGCGTCGTCAAAGGCCGGGAGCTGCGCCTGCCAGACCGGATCGAGCGACGGCGTGCGCGGCACGGCGACTTCCGCCGCGCGGAGGGTCAGCGGCGCGAGAATCAGGGCGAGGAGAAGCGTGGGACGGATAAAGCGCATGGAATGGAGATGAGTCGCCCAAAACCGGGCAATGTTTCCTCAAAGAGCCGCGAAACTTGACAGCCCCCCGTCCGGGTTGAAAGTGCATTCTTCCGCGCTCTCCGCGCCGACGCCCCCCGCCCATGCCCGTCATCAAGCCCACCTGCGTCCGCGACCTGAAGTTGCGCGTGAACATCGCGGATGTCGTGTCGCGGGTCGTCACCCTGAAAAAGGCCGGCGCCGGCCGGCTGAAGGGCCTGTGCCCGTTCCACAACGAGAAGACGCCGTCGTTCAACGTGGATTCCGACAAGGGCTTCTTCAAGTGCTTCGGCTGTGGCAAGGCCGGCGACCTCATCTCCTTCGTGCGCGAGACCGAGCAGCTCGGCTTCACCGAGGCCGTCGAGGCCCTCGGCCAGCGCTTCAACATCGTCATCGAGTACGAGGCCGGTTCCGGCGGACCCAGCCGCGAGGAGCGCTCGCTGCGCCAGGAAATCTTCGAGATCCACGAACTCGCCGCCGACCATTACCACCAGGCCTTCAAGGCCGCCACCCCCGCCGGCGAGTTCATGCGGACGTACTGGGTGGAAAAACGCCGGTTCGCACTCGAGCTCGCCGACGAGTTCAAGATCGGCGTCGCCGCGCCGGTGGACGACGGGCTCGCGGCCGCGCTGCTCAAGCGCAAGTTTTCCGAGGACGCCATCCGGCAGTGCGGGCTGTTTTTCGTCCGCGACGGCGCGATGCTCGGCCTCGGCTCGCTCAAGCCGCGCTTCCGCGGCCGGCTGATGATTCCCATCCGCGACCACCAGGGCCGCGTGGTGGCATTCACCGCCCGCCAAACCGACCTCACGCCCGAGGATGACCCGGCGCGCGAGGCAAAATACGTCAACTCGCCCGAGACGCCGATTTTCACGAAGGGCAACCTGCTCTTTAACCTCGACCGCGCCCGCACCAACGTCGGCGAGGGCCGGCCGTTCGTCATGGTCGAGGGCCAGCTCGACGCGCTCCGCTGCTGGAGCGTCGGCCTCAAGTCCGCCATCGCCCCGCAGGGCACGTCCATCACCGAGCCGCAGCTCGTGCTGTTGCGCCGCTACCAGTCGCAGGTGGAATGCTTCCTCGACGGGGACAGCGCCGGCCAGAAGGCCGCGATGCGCTTCCTGCCGATGGCACTGCGCGCCGGGCTCGAGGTGAAGTTTCTTGTCCTGGCCAAGGGCGACGATCCCGACTCGCTCTTCCGCGAGCGCGGCCTCGCCGCGTACGAGGAGGTCCGCAAAAGCGCGAGTTCCGCCATGGCATTCGCCTGCCACACCGCCCTGCCCGATCCCGCCACCGCGTCGTCCGAACTCAAATCCCGCGCCGCCCAAACCATCCTCGAACTGGTCGCGTCGGCCGAGAGCGAGGTCTCGCGTTCCGAGTTCCTCGCCGAGGCCGCGGTGCACCTCCGCCTCTCCCCCGCCGCCCTCCAGCGCGATTTCCAGACCTACATTTCCCGCCAAAGCCGGCAGGCCGCCGCCCGGCCGGCCAACCAGGCCGCCCCCGCTCCCGCCCAACCCGCCACCAACACCGGTCAAAGCACGGAGCATCACCTGCTCATTCTCTGCCTGCATTTCGAGTCGCTCGGCAAGCACCTCAGCTCCGCCCTGCCCCATGACTGGATCGACACCGGCCATACCGCCGGCGTCCTGCTCAACCGTTTTCTGGGCGAGTTCGAAAACGACACCTGGCCGGGCCGCGACCACTTGGATGGGTTGCTGGAAACTCCTGAGGAAAAGACGCTTGCGGCTTCGCTGCTCTTTGATACCCCGGCGATTGACGATCCGGTCAAGGTCGCCAACGAAGGCCTCCGCCAGCTCCGTACCCGCGCCCTCGAACCCCGCCTGCGGCAAATAGAACTTGCTTTAGCCAACCACGGTGCGGACAGTAATTCTGACCCAATTTCACTCTTAAAAGAACGTTCAGACCTGCAGCGTCAGCTCCGCCAGCCGCTCAGTTTGCCTGTTACGGTTTAGCCCTTATAGTAGAGACATCCACATCATGCCGCGCAAAGCCAAGTCCTCCTCCGCCGATACCCATTCCGAAGCCGTCGAGGCCGTGATCGCCAAAATTCCCGCCACCCCCGGTGCCGAGGGCGCCCCCGGTGCGGACATCCCGCCCGGTGGCATCAACGACAAGATCCGCCACCTGATCCGCCTTTCCAAGGAGCAGGGCTACCTGACGTTCGACGACATCAACGAGGCCCTGCCCGAGTCCGTCGAGAACCAGGAGGAGATCGATAACGTCCTTTCCATCCTGCAGAACCTCGAGATTGAGATCCTCGAGCCCGACCAGGTCGACGATTACAAGCAGCGCATGGAGGAGGCCGAGGAGGAGGAAAGCCGCTCCTCGCAGCACGACATCCTCGACGACCCGGTCCGCATGTACCTCAAGCAGATGGGCCAAGTCCCGCTGCTGACCCGCGAGCAGGAAGTGGAAATTTCGAAGCGCATCGAGAACGCCGAGCTCAAGGCCCAGACCGCCCTCTTCGAGGCCGCGGCCGTCGGCGCCTACATCGGCACGCTCGGCGCCAAGCTCCTCAACCGCGAGGAACGCTTCGACCGCATCGTCATCGACAAGAAGATCGACAGCCGCGAGGCCTACTTCAAGGGCCTGCCCAAGCTCGTTGAGAACACGCAGAAGTCCGAGAAGGCCGTCGCCGAGTCGTGGGCGGAATACCTCAAGGCCCGCACCGAGGCCGAGAAAAAGAAGGTCCTCACCAAGCACAAGAAGCGCGAGAACGTCCTCCGCTCCTTCTTCGGCAAGTTTTTCTTCAAGCTGAAGGTCTACGAGGAATACCTCGAGCAGATGCGGCCCGTCCTCGAGGAGATCGAGACCCTCCACGCCCAGCTCGAGCGCGCCAAGCACCCGAAAACCAAGAAGGATGCCGCCCTCGACACCCGCGCGATCAACCACCGCCTCAAGCAGATCGAGGCCAGCCAGCGCATCACCCCGGCCGCCCTGCTCGCCGTCGTCGCCCAGACCCGCGTCCACGTCCGCGAGGCGCACCAGGCCAAGACCGAGATGGTCGAGGCCAATCTCCGTCTCGTCATCTCCATTGCCAAGAAGTACACGAACCGCGGCCTCTCCTTCCTCGACCTGATCCAGGAGGGCAACATGGGCCTGATGAAGGCCGTCGAGAAGTTCGAGTACCGCCGCGGCTACAAGTTCTCCACCTACGCCACGTGGTGGATCCGCCAGGCCATCACCCGCTCCATCGCCGACCAGGCCCGCACGATCCGCATCCCGGTGCACATGATCGAGACCCTCAACAAGGTCATGCAGGTGCAGAAGCAGCTCCTGCAGGAGTTCGGCCACGAGCCGACCCCCGACGAGGTCGCCGACGAGATGAACCTGCCGGTCGAGCGCGTGCAGCAGATCATGAAGATGGCGCAGCAG
>CAIOAO010000047.1 GCA_903855985.1 uncultured Opitutia bacterium
GTTACCAGGAGCTGCACATCCACCTCGAGGACGCCGTCGACTTTCCCAGCCTGCCCGGCGTGGCCCGGCGCGACGCCGATTCCTACAATCAATTTACGCGCCTCGTGGACACCGCCACCCGCGTGGGCATCAAGGTTGTGCCCATCGTCAACCTGCTCGGCCACACCCAGTACCTCATCAAAGTGCCGGAGCTGCGCGAACTCAACGAGCTGCGCTCGGCGGACGGCACGCCGTTCACCAGCGGCCAGGTCTGCCCGCTGCACCCGCGCCTGCTGGGGGTTGCGGAAAAACTGCTGCGCGACATGGCGCCGTTTTGCACCGCGGGCAAGGTCCACGTCGGACTCGACGAGTCGTTCGACCTCGGCAAGCACCCCCTGAGCCGGAAGGAAATCGACCGCATCGGCCTGGCGGCGCATTTCTCCGGCCATGTGAACCGGCTGCATGCGCTGACGCGCAAACTCGGGCTGCGCATGGGTATGTGGGCCGACATGCTCTACTACATTCCCGAGGCCATCCGGCAGCTGCCGCGCGACGTGATTGCCTACGAGTGGTATTACTATGGCTTCCCGCGCCGGCCGCGCGTGGAGTTGTTCAACTTTGCCGAAAGCGATGTCGGGAGCCGCCTGCGCGCGCACGGCCTGACCGTGTGGGGCTGTCCGATGAACGGCTCGGCGCGCTACGAACCGATGCCGCATTTCACCGACCGGATGGAAAACATCCTGTCGTGGTGGCGCCACGGCGCCGAACTCGGGATCGAGGGCATGCTGGTGAGCTCATGGGAGCCGTTCCGGCTGGCGATGGAGATGACCACGGTGGTGGACGCCGCCGCCGCCACCCTGTGGCTCAATCCCGGCGTGACCGATCCGCAGGAGATGCTGACCCGGGGATTTGCCCGGGTCTTTGGCCGCAGTACCGCCAAGGCGGCGGCGCGGGTGGCGCTTGCGAGCGACCGTTACCCCTTCGGCGGGTATCCGCGGTGGGAGATCAACGACAGTTGGAAGACGGTGTCGCGCCGCGAACCGCTGGCGCCGTTTGTCGCGGAGGAAAAAGCCTGCCGCCAGGCGGCGGCAGTCCGGCCGTTGCCGGCGCCGTTGCGCGTGAGCCTGGAGTTGCGGCACTACCTCGCCCGGCGCGATGTCTTCGTCCGCCGGGCGGCCCAGGGCCTCGCGACCGCCGCCGAGGGCAAGAAATTCGCCGCAGCGCTCGCCGCGGGCCGCCGCGCGGCACGGACGATGTGGCGCTACACCCGCGACCGCCGCAAGCAGGGCGCGAATGGGCTCATCCTGGCCGGCGATGCCGCGCGGCTGCGCGCATGGCAGCAGGGCAAGCCGGTCCTGGGCGGACGCTGGCAGCTCTGTTACCAGGTGCACGACTTCGCCCCCGCCCTGCACCTGGTGGCGGTGGAGCAGCAGCAGCCGGACGGCAGCTGGAAGATCATCCAGACCTGCTACACCATCGAGTTTCAGACCCGTGCCGCCCAGCCCCGGGGTCCGATGGTACGCGAGCACGCAGCGCCGGTGGAATGGTCGGGCGACCGCGCCGCGCTGCCGCAACTGCGGATCGTGGTCCGCGGGATCGGACAGGTTAAGGTCGGTGACGTGGCGCTGACCGACGGCAAGGTTTCCCTGGCTGCACGCACCCTGGGCCCGCGGCATTGGCGGAGCCTGGGTCGGCCCGCGCCGCGCGCCGGGCTGCCGCCGCTGGTCTGGGGCGTGAACCAGGACGCGGTCGCGCTGAAGTTCTAGGCGCGGCCCGGTCCAAACGGGCAAAAAAGAAGGCGGCCCGGTTTCCCGGGCCGCCTCTTATTAAACGCGGAGTAAACCGCGGAAGGTTAGAACTTGAACTTCAGGTCGACGTACACGAAGCGGCCGAGGGCGCCGTAGGTGCCGACGTCCACGTTCGAATCCGTCCAGGTGGAGGGATCCGCCGGGCCGTAGCGGTTGAACACGTTGTTCACGCCGAGGGTGACCTTCGCGCCGGAGAGATACGGGATCTCGGTGCCGAACACATAGGACGCCATCAGGTCGAGCGTGTAGAACGAACCGATATGGGTACCGTCGTTGTAGTCGGTGACCGCCGGGAGGTAACGAACGCCGGCAAAAGCCGTGTAGTTACCGCGGGTGAATTCCACCGACGTGTAGGTCTGCCAGCGGGGCAGCGTGCCATTGGAGTCCGTGGACAGGCCCACGGTGTTAAACGGCGCGTCGCCCGGGAGGAACACGATCTGGTACTTGTTGTAGATCCCGATGTTCGAGTTGAAGTCGAAGCGACCGATGCTGTCCACGTTGTAGACGTACTTCAGCGCGATATCGACGCCGTCGAGGTTGACGGACGAGAGGTTCACGCTCTGGTCGACCACGTAGATGTTGTCCGGCACGCCGGTGCTGATCTGGCCGATGCCGGTGACGCCGGGGCCGGTGAAGCTGCCGATGTGCACCTTGTTGGCATACTGGGAGGCCGTGCCGTTAAGCTCGACGTCCTGCAGGATGTTGGTGGCACCGATGCTCGAGATCAGCTGGGTCTGCTTGATGTTCCAGTAGTCCACCGAGATCGAGAAGCCCTTGAGGGCCTTCGGCGAGTAGACGAAGCCGACCGTGTAGTTCGTGGACTTCGAGGGCTCGAGGTTCGGGTTGGAGCCCGACTCCGAGTTGGTCTGGAAGTTGTTCACGACGCCACCCGCAGCGGTGTCGAGCGAGAACGGGGAGGTGAAGCCAATGCTCACCGGGCCGTAGAGGCTGTAGAGCTGGGGCGCCGAGAACGACTTCGAGTACGAGCCGCGGAGCGCGAACTGGTCGTCGATCGGGAGGTAGCGCAGCGTGACCTTCGGGACGGTCGGGTCGGTCGTGTCGCTGTAGCTCTCGTGGCGGATCGCGCCGGAGACTTCGAGCAGGTGCGCGCCGGTGACGTCCTTCAGGATCGGAATGCGGACTTCCGCGAACTCCGAGGTGACGGTGCGACCGGCGTTGAACGGATACAGCGTGGTGGCGCCGTTCCAGCCGAGCGCGCCCGTGA
>CAIOAO010000048.1 GCA_903855985.1 uncultured Opitutia bacterium
GCCGCCGAGCAGCTGCCCCGCTGCGCCATCCTGTTTTCCGGCGGGAAGGACTCGCTGGTGCTCGCCACAGGGATCGCTCGCCTGGCGACGAACTCCGGCCTGTGACCCGAGTCCCGGTCAGGGGGGCCTTTACTCGCACACGGGATGCCTCGTTTGGGCCACTGGAGCACCGTGCTGTGCGCACCTCCGCTCCGTCATCTCTCGCACACCAACAAGATGCGTGGGGCCGGGTGTGAAGCGACTTGGCTGATCTTCGAAAAATGCGGACTCAGGGCGCGGGTGAAGTTCTCGACGGTGTACCAGATGTAGCGGTCCGTCATCCACTGGCTCACATGAATGTCGTCCTGCGGCGGAAACTCTACCACGAGGGTTTTCTGCGTGTAGGCCGCAAGACCGGCGGCGATCTGATCAAAATTCAAGTGCATCTTGAAAACCATGTGGTGCACCAGCGCCAAACCCAGCACCAGGTCCGATTGCAGGCGCTCCACCGCCGACTCAGTCACGCCCGAGCCCATGCCGTGGCGCGGCGCCGGATTCGTGTAACTCATCACCAGTGGCAGGACCGCGAGCCCCGCCGCCCGCGCATCCACGTACAATTGGTTCACGGAAAGCTCATCATTGTCGAAGGCCGCCACCTGCGCCCCGCCCTTGGCCGCGAGCATTGCATACCACCCGCGGTTGGCTCCGATATCCAGCACCCGGGCGGGCCGGAATCGCTGCAGGAGCCGGTGGACCGCGTGGTGCTTCGGCGTCCAGCTGGCATCGGGCGCGAGCGGTGGAAACTCGCCGTCATAGTAACCGGACCAGCCCAGCGAGACGGACCGGAGATTCAGTGCCGTGATGCGCTCACGGTACCAAGCAAAGGTGCGGACCTCGCGGGCTGCGGGCAGCCCCGGCGTCGCGCCGGCCAGCAGGGCCGGCCCATCCTCCCAGGAAATCCCGCGGTCAAAATCCCGCAACAGGGCCCGCGCGATGCGGGCATGGCCCGCCGCCATCAGCTCGAGGGGATGGAGAAAATATTCACGGAATTCATTTTCCACGTACGGCCGCCAGGCCGCGCCCGGCTCCGCCTCGGTGATCGAACCGAAATCCACGAAAACCGGCCGGCCTCCGTCGAAGAGCACGTTCCAGCCGTGGGCATCCTTGAGCGTGAGCCCCCGGCCGGCCAGTTCGTCCAGCAAATCCAACGTGTGCAGGGCAGCGGCCCGTAACATTTCGCCGGACCATTCAAACGGGTAGGAAACATAGGGGATGCGCGTGTGCTCGAGAACCACGGCATAACCTTCCGCCGTAAGCGGGGATCTCACGGTCGGCACCAGCAGCTGCCGGTGCACCAGCTCCGTCACCACGCCGGTGTCAAACAGGCGCGCGCAGAACGCGGCATTTTCCGCAGACACCCCCCGGTATAGTTTCCCTCCCGCGGAAAAAACCCGCCCGAAAGGATCCGCATACGACGACGGATGAAACTGCATCGCGCCGGTCGGGATCCGGCCGGAGTCCGGCCCGGAAGGTCTAATTTTGCGGCGGAAAAAATTGATCATCGGGATCCTCCGTGTCCCGCATTTTTCCGGGCTGGAGTCACGGTGAAAGCACCGCGGTCCAGCGTGGCAGGGTCAGAGATATCACGCATGAGAGTGGCGCACAGGAAGGTAGCAAAGCCAACGGAGTGGCAATCTGTAAATTTGTCTCCCTTTCCGGGCCTGATTCCCGGGTCGGCCCAGCCTTGGCTTGCCTAAAAGCCCGGGGCTTTAGACGCTGACTACTCCCTCCTCCCTTTCCCTTTCTCCCTGACCCGCATGCCCTCTGATCCTGTATGAGCGACGATCCCGTCATTTCCGTGCAGCATGTTTCTAAGGCCTACCGAATCTGGGAGAACACCTCCTCCCGCCTGACCGCACTATTATTGGAGTCCGCCGGCGGCGCACTTCCCGGCGGCTCCCGCGCCGGGCGCTGGATGCGCGACCGCGCGCAACACAGCTACAGAGACTTCTGGGCGCTACGCGACGTGTCGTTTACCATCCGCCGCGGTGAAAGCCTCGGGATCATCGGCCGCAACGGCTCGGGCAAGTCCACCCTGCTCCAAATTATCGCCGGAACGCTGCGACCCACAGAGGGTGAGGTGAAGGTGAGAGGGAGAGTGGCGGCGCTGCTCGAGCTCGGCAGCGGGTTCAATCCCGATTTCACCGGCCGGGAAAACGTCTATCTCAACGCCGCCGTGCTCGGTCTGACCCGCCGCGAGGTGGATGAGCGCTTCGATCAGATCGCGGCCTTCGCCGACATCGGCGACTTCATCGAGCAGCCGGTCAAGACCTACTCCAGCGGCATGTTCGTGCGCCTGGCTTTTGCGGTGCAGACCGCGGTGGAGCCAAAGATTCTCATCGTAGACGAAGCCTTGTCCGTGGGGGACATCTTTTTCCAGCAGCGCTGCTACGAGCGGATGAGCCAGCTGATCGACCGCGGAGTGTGCATCATCCTGGCCTCCCACGACCTCGCCTCCGTCCAGCGGTTTTGCCAGCGCACGGTCGTGCTCCAGCGTGGGCAGATGAAGTTTGATGGCCCCGCCACGGAGGGCACCAAGGTATTCGTACACCTCGAGCAGGAGGAAAAAAACGCGGCTTATGCCAGCCGCGGCGCAAGCACTCCCGCCGCCCAGCCGGAGACGACGACGGCAGCCTTGATTCCCGGCTGGCCCACCACGCTCCCGCCGGTGCCCCCGGATGTTCGGATCCTTGGCAACGGCCGAGCCCGCTGCACCGGTTTCGCGGTGTGCGATGCTAGCGGCGCACCCGCCCTACATTTTGCCCAGGGTGCGACCATGTCCGTTTTCTATGAATTTGAAATCCTGCAGGACTTGGAGTTCTGCTTCGGCTGCCTCACCGTGCGCGACAAGACCACACAGCCCGTACATGCCAAGATAACCCTGCAGGACGGTATCCGGTCGCCGGCACGGGTTGCCCGCGGCTCGCGCCTTCGCTTCCGGCAAGACACCGTCCTGAATCTCCACTGCGCGGATTACACGCTGGATTTCGCTCTCGAAATGATTTCTACCGCGCTGCTGGAGCAACCCGGCATCACCTACGAGGATTTCATGGCCGCCCAGTTGCGCATCTGCGAACTCCACGCCGGGGCGGGCATATCGATCCGCCTGCGGGCGGAGACCGCGCCCTTCCAGTTGCTACATTTCGGCCTGACCGGGCTGCCGAGTCATTCGGTTGCGCAAGTTGTCCCTCCTGTGGCCTGACCATGTCCCCCGCGCCCGAGCCAGCCTACGTGCCCGATGTGGTTTATACAGGTGACTACCCGGATTTCGCTGCAGCGCGGGCAGTCTCAACCGGCTATGAACAAGGCGTGATCCTCGAGCGCACACGCGCGGCCCTGCTGAAGGTCGTGCGCGGCGCGGCCGCGTATGAACGCGACGCGATGACGTTCGACACGTTGGAACTGCCGCGGCCCCTGCTGGAAATCCTGCACCGGGCGGCCGCCGAGCAGTCCGGCCGCCTCTCCGTCCTCGATTTTGGCGGCGCACTCGGCAGCACCTACTACCTGTGCCGCAGTGCCCTCACCGACCTCGCCCGGGTGGAGTGGAGCATCGTGGAGCTGCCATCGAACGTGGCCTGCGGCCAGCGGGAGTTCGCCAACGACCAGCTGAAATTTTACCCGACGATCGCGGATTGCCTCCAGGCTCGCTCGCCCACCGTCCTGCTCCTTTCCAGCGTCCTGCCCTACCTGCCGGAGCCGTGGATGTTCCTCCGCGAAGCGGCACGGCACGGTTTCGAATGGATCATTCTGGATCGCACGCCATTCATCGACGCCCCGAGGGACCGGCTCACGGTCGAAACGGTCTCGCCCCGCATTTACCCCGCCTCGTATCCGGCGTGGTTCTTCAGCCGGCCCCGGCTCGCCGAACACCTGCCCGAAGGTTACAAGCTGGTCGGCCAGTTTGACGCGATTGACCGCCAGCTCCTCGATGGCGTTGAGCTCACCTTCAAGGGTCTGGCCCTGCAGCGAATCCGGTGAGTATTTTTGCACCTCTCTCGACCGCGCCAGCCTGGCGCGGGGGCTGGCCCTCCACCAGTCACTCGCAACCCATGCGGGCCCCTTCGAACTGGTCATGCTCTGCCTGGATGATGCGGCGGAAATAGCGCTGCGGAAGAATGCGCGGGCCCGTGTCCGGCTGCTGCCGCTCGCGGAGCTCATCACGAAATATCCCACGCGCGCCGCGTCTCCAGGAACATGCCCGCCACCGGGCGGCACACCCGACGCGATGGCGGACTTTACAACCCACCCTCGCAGCACCACGTTTTTCCGATGGCGTCCCAGTCCTCCAGCAGCAATCCCCCCTCCAGCACGGTAGTCTCCGAGCTGCTTGCGCGGGTGGCCGCCGCTGAAAAGGACCGCGACGCTTGTCTGGCGGCACTGCAGAAAAACCAGGCCGATGCGCGCCAGGTGATCAATGACGTCCTTGCGAAACAGGTCGCGCTCGACCGCTACACCCGCGAGGTCGAGCTGGAACGCGACCAGCAACGCCAAGCCTTCTTCGACACGAAACAAAAGCTCCTGGCCTTTCACGAGGACCTGGTCCGCAACGTCGCCTACATCAAAACGCTCCACGCCAAGGCCGACATGGTGCAAAACGCCGCCGTCGACCGGGAAGCTTATATCGCCAAACTCAATGAGCAGCTCGCGCGCCAGCAGAGCGGGGGCAGCGGGCCCGACCTAGGGGAATTTCAGCAGGCGTTGGAACCCCATATCCGCGATCTCCGGCGCGTCCTGGTGGCCAAATACCATCCCCGGCTGCTCCCCTCGATTCTCTGGCTGGCCTCACTGGGTGTCGCCGTGGAGGTCCTCTCCAGTCCGCCCGAATTGGCAGGGGCGCCAAGGGGTCCCGTGCACTTCTGGGCCGAGTCTCTCTGGGAATGGCTGGGCGGCATCAACAGCATGTTCAACGAGCAAGGTTACCTGTTGGCCAACCCGGACGTGGCGGCCGGCATCGCCCAGGGTACGGTCCGCAGCGGCTGGGATCACTACCAGCGGTTCGGCCAGCGCGAGGGCCGGACGACCGGCGCGCCGCATTTCCGCGCCGGGCTCGCGGACGCCGACGCCGTGTTGTTCGACAGCGCCGACGCCGGTCCAATTGTGCCCTGCCTGTTCGGGCGCCTTCAGCCCCACCAGCGTCTTTTCATCAGCAGTTGCTTCAATCCCGCCACCGTCTGGTTGCCGCCCGAAACGGCCCGCACCATCGTCATTGGCGATTTGCTGACCTGCCCTCAGCCGCCCCGGGTCTGGATCGGGCCGTGTCTGCCCTCCGCGCTGCCGGTGTCCCACCGGGGCGCTCCCGGTCCGGACCAAATCTATCCCGCCCTACCCACCCAGCAGGCCCTGTGGCCCAAAATCTCGGTGGTCACGGTGAGCTTCAACCAAGGCGCTTACCTCGAGGAGACCCTCCGCTCCGTCCTCGACCAGAATTATCCCAACCTCGAATACATCGTGGTGGACGGCGGTTCGACGGACGGCTCCGTCGAGATCATCCGGGAATATTCCGACCGGCTCGCCTGGTGGGTTAGCGAGCCGGACGAGGGCCAGTCGCAGGCCCTGAACAAGGGTTTCGCCAAGAGCACCGGCACCATTCTGACGTGGCTGAACAGTGACGACCGACTTGCGCCGGGCAGCCTCTTCACGGTGGCCCAGCAATTTCTCCTCCATGATCCCGACCTGGTGGCCGGCCGTTGCGCGCGCGTCACCGACCGGGAGCCGCAGCCGCACCACGTCCATCGCTCCGTCCTGACCTTCGGCCAGCTCCAGCCCCTGCCGCTGGCCGAGTTGCTCGACCTCGACCGCTGCTGGCTGCAGGGGTGGTTTTTTCACCAACCGGAAGTCTTCTTCCACCGCCGGATCTTCGAGCGCGCCGGAGGCCAGCTGCGCGAGGACCTTTACTACAGCATGGACTACGACCTGTGGGTGCGCATGGCCAAGGCCGGGGCGAAGATCCTCCCCCTGCCCGAGATCCTCGCCATCTTCCGCGAGCACGGGAAACAAAAAACCGGCGGCGCGCACGTGCCCTACTTGCCGGAACTGCGGGCGGTCAATGCCGCCCACCGCCCACCGTCAGATCCGTCCACCGCCTGATCCGTCCACCGCCTGACCGTCCACCGTTCCGTCATGTCCTCCACCTCCGAAATTTTCCCTACTTGGATCGCCGGGCTCCGCAAATGGCACGGCTGGCTGCAGCTGTCGGCCGAGCGGGCCTACATGCACGCGGAAGAAGAGTACAACAGCCACTACGGCGTGGCCGCCGTCGAAACGCGCGAGGGCGAGGGATTCTGCAATCTGCTGCAGGC
>CAIOAO010000049.1 GCA_903855985.1 uncultured Opitutia bacterium
CGCTGAAGAAGATGGGCCACGACCCCGCCAAGGATTTCAACGACCGCCTCATCTCCTTCATGGCCCGCCAGAGCGCCGGCAAGGTCCTTCCCATCAAGCCCATCGACCGCGAGGAACACCCGCTCCGGCCGTGATTTTGCCGTAGCGAAGAGTGGGTCGCGGGAAGCGAACCGGCTGAACTTCGACCGCCCCGCTTCCGTTCCTGCTCGCGCATTGATTCTACTCGCTACTCCCTGCCCGCTACTCGCTACTTTCCGTCATGCCCGACCCTTCCCTCCGTTCCGACGGCCGCACCGCCGCCCAGCTCCGCCCCATCACCTTTGAAGCCGGCATCGCGCCCCATGCCACGGGCTCCGTGCTCGTCAGCTTCGGCGCCACCCGCGTCATCTGCTCCGCCATGATCGAGCCCAAGGTCCCGTCCTGGATGCGCCAGCAGGGCGTCAAGGGCGGCTGGCTCACCGCCGAATACTCCATGCTGCCCTACTCGACCCTCGAGCGGAAGCCGCGCGACATCTCCAAGGGCAAACTCGACGGCCGCACCGTCGAGATCCAGCGCCTCATCGGCCGCTCCCTGCGCGCCGTCATCGACCTGCAGAAGCTCGGCGACAACACCCTCTGGATTGACTGCGATGTCCTCCAGGCCGACGGCGGCACGCGCACCGCCTCGATCACCGGCGCCTACCTCGCCGCCCGCCTTGCCGTCCAAAAGCTCATCGACGAAAAGCGCCTCGCCGAAAACCCGCTCGCCGATTCCGTCGCCGCCGTGAGCGTCGGCCTCTTCGGCGGCCGCGAACTGCTCGACCTCAACTACGTCGAGGACAAGGACGCCGAGGTGGACGCCAACGTCGTCATGACCGGCCGCGGCCAGTTCGTGGAGGTCCAGAGCAGCGGCGAGGAGTCCACCTTCTCCCCCGAGCAGCTGACCAGCCTGCTGGCCATGGCCCAAAAGGGCCTGAAGGAACTCTCCGCCATCCAGACCGCGTTCCTGACGAAGCAACTGCTGCAGCGCTAGGTCTTCTTCGGCGTTTCTCCCGCCGGCCTGACCTCGCCGAAATTCCCGCTCTCGCACGCGCGGACGAAGCTCTCCGTCACGCTCTTCAGTTCCTCCCAGCGCGCCCGGATCTTCCGGGCCTCCTCGGGGGTGATCTTGTTGTCCGACGCCGAGGTCGCGATCGTCGTGAGCATGTCCGCAAACTCCTCGACGATGCCCGTGGTCAGCGGGATCAGCTGGCCCGGGTGGTTCAGGCTGGCCGGGTTGCGGATGAAAACCCGCCGGTCTGCTCCGCCACCCATTGCGCGATGCGCGCGTCGCCCGTGGCCTTGATCAGCTGGCCGACGCGGTCCAGCGGGTTGTTCGCCCCGCTGCCGGAGTCATCCGACGGCGGCTCGGCCCACTTGTAGATCAGCGAAAGCGACAGCTGCAGGTCCGCCGCGATCTGCTTCGCGCTGGTCTTCTTGAAGATCTCCCGGAGCACCTCGTGCGATTCCATGGCCGGCGAGCGTGCCAATGCCCGGGACGAACGCAACTCCTTGCCACGCCCTGGTCCCGCCATCCGGGATGCAGGCGGGGGCGCCTTCGGACTGGACGAAACGCATCCGGGCACTTTTTTGCGTGCCTATCCCAACCCGTTTCTGGCTTACTGACCCCCTCCCATGAACATCCACGAGTATCAGGCCAAGGCCTTGTTCGAGAAATTCGGTGTGCCCGCGCCCAAGGGCGCCGCGGCCAAGTCCGCCGCCGAGTTCGACGCCGCCCTCGCATCCCTTCCCGAGGGCGCGACCATGGTGAAGTCCCAGATCCACGCCGGCGGGCGCGGCAAGGGCACGTTCACCAACGGCTTCAAGGGTGGCGTGAAATTCTGCCCGACCAAGGCCGAGGCCAGGGAAAAGGCCGCCGCGATGCTCGGCAACACCCTCGTCACCGTCCAGACCGGCCCCGCCGGCCGCAAGGTGCAGACGGTCTACTTCACCGCCGCGAGCGACATCAAAAAGGAATACTACCTCGCCATCCTCCTCGACCGCGTCACCTCCCGGCCCGTCATCGTCGCCTCCACCGAGGGCGGCGTCGAAATCGAGAAGGTCGCCCACGATACGCCGGAAAAAATCCACAAGGTCATCGTCGACCCCGCCTTCGGCCTCGCCGACTTCCAGGTGCGCGAGCTGATCTTCGCGCTGGGCTTCGCCGGCGCCGAGGCGAAGAACGCCGCCAGGCTCATCCGCAACCTCTATGCGATGTTCTGGGAAACCGACGCCGCCATGGTCGAGGTCAATCCCCTCATCACCACGCCCACCGGCGAGGTGCTCGCCCTCGATGCGAAGGTCTCCTTCGACGACAACGCCCTCTTCCGCCACCCGGAGATCGTCGCCCTCCGCGACCTCAACGAGGAGGACCCGAAGGAAATTGAGGCCGCCAAGGCCAACCTCTCCTACATCGCCCTCGACGGGAACATCGCCTGCCTCGTCAACGGCGCCGGCCTCGCGATGAGCACGATGGACATCATCAAGTACTTCGGCGGCAGCCCGGCCAACTTCCTCGACGTCGGCGGCGGCGCCTCGAAGGAACAGGTCGTCGCGGCGTTCAAGATCATCCTCGGGGACCCGAACGTGAAGGGCATCTTCGTGAATATCTTCGGCGGCATCATGGACTGCAACGTCATCGCCCTCGGCATCGTCGAGGCGGTCAAGGAGGTCGGCCTCAAGCTCCCGCTCGTCGTCCGCCTCGAGGGCAACAACGTCATCGCGGGCAAGGCCACCCTCGCCCAGTCCGGCCTCGCCCTCGTCAGCGGCGACACCATGGCCGACGCCGCCCAGAAAATCGTCCAGCTCGTCGCCTAACCACTTCCGACCATGTCCATCCTCATCTCCCCCGATACCAAGATCATCGTCCAGGGCATCACCGGTGCCTTCGGCGCCAAGCACGCCCAGCTCTCGCTGGATTACGGCACGAAGGTCGTCGCCGGCGTCACCCCGGGCAAGGGCGGCCAGTTCTTCGAGCACAACGGCGCCAAGGTGCCGATCTACAACTCCGTCGCCGACGCTGCCAAGGCCACCGGCGCCACCGTCTCCGTCATCTTTGTCCCGCCGCCGTTCGCGGGTGACGCCATCCTCGAATGCGTGGATGCCAACCTCGACCTCGCCGTCGCCATCACCGAGGGCATTCCGATCAAGGACATGGTCCGCGTGAAGCGCGCCATGGCCGGCAGCAAGACCCGCCTCGTCGGCCCGAACTGCCCCGGCATCGTCACGCCCGGTACCGGCAAGGACTCCAGCGGCGGCTGCCGCATCGGCATCGCCCCCGGCTATATTCACAAGAAGGGCCATGTCGGCGTCGTCTCGCGCTCCGGCACCCTCACCTACGAGGCGGTCTTCCAGCTCACCAGCAAGGGCATCGGCCAGAGCACGTCCGTCGGCATCGGCGGCGACCCGGTCAATGGCACGTCGCACCTCGACGTGATCAAGCTCTTCAACGCCGATCCCGACACGCACGCCATCATCCTCATCGGTGAAATCGGCGGCAACGCCGAGGTCGAGGCCGCCCGCTGGATCAAGGCCAACTGCAAAAAGCCCGTCGCCGGCTTCATCGCGGGCGCCACCGCCCCCGCCGGCCGCCGCATGGGCCACGCCGGCGCCATCGTCGGCGGTGCCGAGGACACCGCGGCAGCCAAGATCGCCGTCTTTAAGGAATGCGGCATCGAGGTCGCCGTCACCCCCTCCGATATGGCCGACGCCCTCCTCCGCTCCGCGAAGGCCAAGGGCGTGACCCTGAGCTAAGGCGAGGCAGGCAGCACCGCCGGATCGTCATTCCGGTAAACGTACCACTCCCAGCCCGACAGCGGGGCATGGGGGAAGATGCGGACCAGCGTGTAGTTGTGACCCGCCGGGTCATGGAGCGACTCCGGCGGCACCGGTGTGTGGGCGTCCAACCGGTGCAGGAACACCCATTGCGGGCCTTCCAGCGGCGGCTGGTTCGTTGGGAAATAGTGCAGCTGATGGCTGGGCCCCACGGCCGCCTGGTAATAATCCAGCACCCCGAAATTCCGGAAATCCGAGTCGCTCGACACCGTGATCACCCCGGCGGGTGTGCGCGCCGCGATGTACCGCAGCGCCGCCTGGTACTGGCCCCGCCCATCGCGCAGTAGCCAGCCCACGTGCAGGCCGTTGCCCAGCAGAAATGCCGCAGGGAGCAGCGCTGCTGCCCTACGTCCCATAGGTCCTATACGACCCCTAGGTCCTATCTCAGGGCAGAACCACAGCCGCGCCAAACCATACCCCGCCAGCAGCAGTCCCAGCGCCGCGCTCACGATAAAATAGCGCGGATACAGCAGCACGAACCGGCTGGAGCACAGCCCGATCGCCGGCGCCAGGTAGATGCCCGTCGCAAAAAAACCGGCCAAGGCCCGGTCCCGGCGCCAGACCAGCACCAGGCCGAAGACCGTCGCCCCCAGAAAAACGAGGAGCGCGGTCCAGCCCCACCCGCTCGGAAATCCCAGGCTGAACGCCGCGAGCGTCCCCAGCACCTCGGCCAGCGCGAGTTTCGGGCCGCCGCCAATTTCGATTTTGCGGACAAAACCCAGGTAATAAATCCCCAGGAACATCCACGGAACGAGATGCCAGCTCAGCAGGTGAACCCACCGGTCGCGCCAGCGGTTCCAGGTTTTGCCGAGGGCCAGCCCCGACCAAACCACGCCCGCCAGCATCACCTGAAACACCACGAGGTGCGACAACAGGCCCAACACGCAGGCGACGGCGTAAACCGCCGCCCAGCCGCCCACCGGCCGCTCCCGCGCATGGCCCAGCGCGTAAACGGCCAAAAAAACAAACCCCACCGCCGGCGCATAGCCGCGTGCCTCGGACGAATAGTGGATTAAAAAATACGAACCTCCGACCAGCACCGCCGTTACCAGCCCGGCCACCTGCGCCCGCGCCGGCGCCTCGTCAGGCTGCAACTGCAGATACAAGCGGCGGCCAATCAGCCCCGCCAGCCCGGCCGCCGCCGTGCCCGTGAACCACGACAGCAGCCGATACGCCCACGCCGCCTGCCCCGGACCGAGCAGGTAAAGCCACAGCGAATTGAGCGGGTGGTTGTTGTCGTGCCAGAGCCGGGTGACGATTTCCGCCGGGGAATGGAGGGCCTGCACCAGCCGCAGCGACCAGATTTCATCCAACCACAGGTCATTCCAGGCACAGCCCAACCGCACCGCGCCAAAAACGGCCACGATCGCGCCCAGCGCCCAATAAAATCCCCGGGAGGCAAGCGGTGTCTGGGTCGGGGGTTTCATGCGCCGGGTCCGCCGATTGAGCCCGAAACCGCCGCGCTTGGAACCACAAATTCGGCCGGGCTTTCACGCCTTGCGCGCCACGCACTGCTCCGGCTTAACCACTCCATGCGCTCCACTCTCCCGCGCCGCTCCGCGTGAACGTTTCCGGCCAAGCCTTTCGCACGATCTGGCCCGCCGCTGACGGCGCGGCGGTCGAGATCATTGACCAGACGCAGCTGCCCCACGCCTTCGTCACCGCCCGGCTCGCCACGCTCGCTGACACCGCCCACGCCATCCGAGCGATGCTCGTCCGCGGCGCCCCGCTGATCGGCGCCACCGCCGCGTGGGGCCTGTGGCTCGCATTGCGCGCCGACGCCTCCGACGCCGGACTCGCCCACGCTCATGCCACGCTGCTCGCGACGCGCCCCACCGCCGTAAATCTCCGCTGGGCCCTCGACCGCGGGCGCTCCCACCTCGCCCCCCTCGCTCCCGGCGCGCGCGCCGCCGCGGCCCGCCAGCTCGCCGTGGAAATCTGCGAAGAGGACGTCGCTCTCAACCGCGCCCTCGCCGCCGCCGGCCTGCCGTTGATCCGCGCGATCGCCGCGAAGAAAATACCCGGCGAGCGCGTCAATGTCCTCACGCATTGCAACGCCGGCTGGCTCTGCGCCGTGGATGTCGGCACGGCGACCGCGCCGATCTACGCCGCGCACGACGCCGGCCTGCCCATCCACGTCTGGGTGGATGAAACCCGCCCGCGCAACCAGGGCGCCAGCCTCACCGCGTGGGAGCTGCTCAACCACGGCGTGCCACACACCGTCATCGTCGACAACGCCGGCGGTCATCTCATGCAGCGCGGCCAGGTTGACCTCGTGATCGTCGGCACCGACCGCACCACCGCGACCGGCGACGTCTGCAACAAGATCGGCACCTACCTGAAAGCCCTCGCCGCCCGCGACAACGGCGTCCCGTTCTACGCCGCAGTGCCCTCACCCAGCATTGATTGGACGCTGCGCGACGGCCTCCGCGAAATCCCCATCGAGGAACGCTCCGCGCGCGAAGTGACCCACCTCGCCGGCCGGCTCGCCGACGGTTCCGTCGCCACCGTCGGCCTCACCCCCGAGGGCAGCCCCGTGGCCAACCCTGCCTTCGACGTCACCCCCGCCCGACTCGTCACCGGCCTCATCACCGAGCGGGGCGTGTGCGATGCCTCCGAAGCCGGCCTGCGCCGGCTATTCCACAAAGTGTAAATTGCTTTCATTCTGGACTTTAGCGGGGCAAGCCAGGCCGGGCCCGGCCGTTTATGACAAATTAGTCCCAAAAAAGACTGGACGGCATGGGGAGTGCTGACACGGTCCCAGTTGCATCAGGAACGAATCGGCCCTCCACAAGCCGGTTCTGCCAACCGGGCCGGGAGCGGCCACGGTGGATCGAATCCCTCGGGATTCGGATGTGCGGGACCCGCAAGGGCTCCGAACCAAAAGCGCTCCCGAAGACGGAACCGATCTGATGCCTCAGATCGGTTTTTTGTTTTCACCCCCTGGTGCGCGAACCTGCCAACCACAGAACTCACGCATCATGTCCAACCTCACCAAGCTCCCCGGAATCCGCGTCGACGCGGAGAATCCCAACCATCACCTGTGGGACAACCACGGGACGTGGTTCCTGCACTACACGGTGCATCCCACCTCCTTCACCAAGGAGCGCATCCGCCGCTCACTCGGCACGAAGGATGTCAAAATCGCCCGCGAGCGCCGTGACACCTTCTTCGCGCACCTCGCGTCGGAGGCCGCCAAGGCTCCCGCCGCCGTCCGCAAGGAAGCCGCCGCATGAGTCTGGCCGTCCGCGTCCTTCATTTCGCGCGCGTGCCCCACGGCACGGCTCCCGGCCCCCTCGGCCAGGAGCCCGTGGCCAGCGTGCTGCTGGATGAACACCCGGAACCGGTCGGTTTGATCGTGCGGCAATTCCAGGCCTGGCACTACCTGCTCGCCGATGGCACCCCGTCGGGCCTGGTCAGCACCCTCTCCCGGCCGGACCTGGAGCAGCAGATCGCCCTGCATTATTTCGGGCCCGAGCCCGTGCTCGAAAACACGGCTCCCGTCCTCCCGCTGGCAATGTGAAGGTGGGCGGCGAGGTCCCGCCCGCCGCATTTCCCGCGGAGTCTCAGCCCGTCACCCGCGCCGGGAGCAGCGCCGCATCCTGCATGCCGTGGATGATTTTCTTGTCCGGCGGACAGAAGGTCGCGAGTGCGCCCGACAGCTTCACCTGGCCGCCCACGACAAAATAATACGGGCACAGCCGCAGCCGGCCGTCCACCTGGCGCGCTGCAAACGGCGTCTCGCGTCCGTACACACGGTGGCCGACGCGGCGCGGTTTCCTGTAGGTCTGGAGCAGATGCAGGTTCGTTGGAGCGAGCTCGACGGCGTTGGCGACGCCTTCCTGCCATTCCTCGCGCGAACAGTCGCTGCCGAGGATCACGCTCCGGGCGCCCCACGCCGTCTCGTGATAGCCGGAGATTTTCACGATCAAGTCGCGCTCCTTCTGCGTTGCGCCGGCCAGTTCCCGCCAGTCGCTCAGCGCCCGGCCGCCCGCGTGCGGGCCGTCCAGAATCGCCCCCGGCGGCAGCGGCGCCGGGTCCATCACCCACGAGGGCGGGATCAGCGCGCGGAGCAGCTTGAGCGTCCGGCCGCTGAGCGCCTCCGCCCAGAAGTCCTGGAGCCGGTGGTGATGAAACAGCGCCAGGGAAAGTTTCTCCTCCTGGAACGGCCGCATCGGCGGCGTGATCGCCACCTCCCCGGCTGACCACGCCTCGAAGATGAACCTGGCCGTCTTCACGTTCGCGAGGTCGAAGAGCTCGAAAAAGCGGTAGATGATGTCGATCTTCTCCGGGTTGCCGTCCGCATCGAAGCAGAGCTGAGGCCCGAGCGGGAAGATGTCCTCGGGCCGCATGCAGAACACGCGCTTGCCCTGCAGCTGGAGTTGCGCCGCCAGCCATTGCATCTCGGGCCGGTAGGTCGCGGCCTCGTCGCTCACCACGAGCGCGATGAACGGATTGCGCGTCTCCGGGCGCAGCGCCGCCAGCGAGGCATAAAAATTCGCCACCATCGCGTCGTTGTCCCCGATCACCCCGCCCACCGGGGCGTAGAGCCGGTTCAGAAAGGCCGTCAGCCCGATGCCACCGGGCACCGAGTCGAGTTCGGTCAGCGCAAAACCGTCGTCGGTCAGCAGCAGGTCCGGCCGCAGCACTGTGGGAAACGCCCCGCGGTTCTTGGGGTCGCGCGAGTGCGCAATGAGCTCGGCGGGTTTGCCGCGGTCGAGGTAGTCGGCCACCCACGGCGTGAGCAGCGGCTTGTTGCGCAGGAGGTTTTTGCCCGCGACCGACCGCAGGTAGAGCGTCTCCAGTGCCTGGTGAAACTCCAGGCACGCCACGCCGATCGCCTCGAGCTGCGCGAGCTGGTCGGGTGAGACCGGCCAGGCCTCGGGCGAAAGCTGCCAGGTCTTGTCCTCAAACAACGGCTGCCCGCTGAGCGCGGCGCGGATCTGGTCGTGAGGCAAATCAGACATGGTGAAGAGGGAAGCCAGTAAGCCGGGAAAGGAAAGTCAGGGACGTTTATTCGTGGTTTCCTGTTTCCCCCTGAAATCAATCCTCCATCTGGATATCCTTGTTCCGGTGCCGCGGGCTGCCGGCGCGGAGCCAGCCGTAGACGAAGCGGTCGAGGTCGCCGTCGAGCACGCCCTGGGTGTCGCTCGTGCTCACGCCCGTGCGCAGGTCCTTCACCATCTGGTAGGGCTGTAAAACGTAGCTGCGGATCTGGCTGCCCCAGCCGATTTCGCCCTTCTCGCCGTAAAACCGCTCCATCTCCGTGCGCTGTTCGTCGAGGCGCTTTTCGTAGAGGCGGGCCTTGAGCACGTTCAGCGCGGCGGCCTTGTTCTTGATCTGCGAGCGCTCGTTTTGGCAGACCACCACGATGTTGGTGGGAATGTGCGTGATGCGCACCGCGGAGTCGGTCGTGTTGACGCCCTGGCCGCCCTTGCCGGAGGAACGGTAAACGTCGATGCGCAGCTCGCTCTCCGGGATCTCGATCTGGATCTCATCGGTGATCTCGGCAATCACGTCCACCGCGCAGAACGAGGTGTGGCGGCGCTTGTTGGCGTCGAAGGGACTGATGCGCACGAGCCGGTGCACGCCGCGCTCGGCCTTGACGTAACCATAGGCGTTTTCGCCCTTGATCAGGATCGTCGCCTTGCTGATGCCGGCCTGGTCGCCCGCCTGCACGTCCTGCAATTCCATGCTGTAGCCGCGGCGTTCGGCCCAGCGGCTGTACATGCGGAACAGGATGTCGGCCCAGTCGTTCGACTCGGTGCCGCCCGCGCCCGACTGGATCGAGAGGATGGCGTTGTTCTTGTCGAACTGGCCGGTGAGGAAGGAGGCGATCTCGAGCTGGTCGAGCTCCGGCACCATCAGGGCGACGCTGTCCTCGATTTCCTTCTCGTAGGTCTCGCGTTCCGCGCCGGTCGCCGACTCGACGAGCTCCTGCATCACGCCGATGTCCTCGACCTTCTTCTGAAAGGCGACGACGGGCAGCACCGCCCGCTTCAGGCTGTTCAGCTTCCCGATGTGCTTCTGCGCCCGCTCGTTGTTATCCCAGAAGCCGGGCTCGGCCATCTGGTGATCCATCGCCTCTATTTCCCGCTGCTTTTGGTCGACGTCAAAGAAACCTCCATAGATGCCCGGCGCGCTTCTTGATGTTTTCGATGTGGTTGAAGGTCTCTGGAGCGATCATTGAACCCTCATTGCCCCAAAGACCGGCGGCTGGCGCAAGCGGTAAATCCGGGAGAACGAAGACCAGAAAATCTTCCGGCTTCCGGTTCCTGGCTTCATGGCTTCCCCCTTAACCATGCCTTACCTGATCCAGATGGATGATTGATTTTAAGGGGGAAGCCAGGAAACCAGGAGCAACCGGGACCTTCTCCCTCCCCATTCCTCGACTTCATTTCCTCGACCCTTCAACGTTGCCCCATGTCCCGCATCATCACCCGCCCCGGCGGCCTCGACCTCGATTCCCCCGGCCGTCGTGACTACCTCGTCGCCCTCGAACACGACAGCATCTGGGGCGACCACCTGATGCCCCTCACCGTCTGGGTCGGACCCGAGGCCGCCGCCGGCAAGGGCCTCGTCGCCTTCGGTGCCAATCATGGCAACGAATACGAGGGTCCCGTCGCCCTGAAGCACCTGATCAAGGAGATCAAAACCGAGGACGTCCGCGGCCGCATCATTCTCATCCCCGTCCTCAACACCCCCGCGTTCAAGAGCGGCACCCGCGACACCATCACCGAGGACCGCGTGAACCTGAACCGCGCCTTTGTGGACGGCGCCGGCAAGACCCCCGCCCTCAACGGCATCACCCACCGCATCGCCGCTTTCGTCCGCGAATACATCTGGCCGCGTGTGCACGGCGTGATCGACCTTCACTCCGGTGGAGATGTCGCCCGTTTTGCGCTGGTTGCCAGCTTTCACCCGGTCGAAAGCCCCGAGCTCACCCGCCAGATTGAGGAAACCGCCCGCTGGTTCGGCACTCCTCTCGTGATGACCTATCAAAACGTGACGCCCGGCCTGCTCCCGTCGGAAGCCGAGCGCCTCGGCAAAATCACGGTCGGCACCGAACTCGGCTGGGGCCGCGCGGTCAACCCCGAGGGCGTGCGCTGCGGACGCCAGGGCGTCCTCGCTGCGGCGATCAACCACGGACTCCTGCGCGGGAAGATCGAAAAGATCGGCGCGCATCGCGACGGCACGCAGCAACGCGTGGCCATGGTGGACCGCGCCTGTTTCTCCGTCGCCCCGTTCGCCGGCCACTACGAGCCGCTGCTCGAGTGCGGCACCACCGTGAAAGCCGGCCAGACGGTCGGCCTGTTGCATGATTTCGATTACACGGACGCCGATCCCCAGCCCATCGTCGCCGGGGTGGATGGCGTCATCATCGCCCAAGCCTGGGCTGCCGCCGTGCCGCAGGGCCAGCACATCGTCGTCGTCGGCAAAGTGCAGGAGTGGGCAAAGTGAAATCTGTGGGTTGGGCTTTATGCCCAACATGTCGGGGATAAACCCCGACCCACAGCCGGAACCACAACATCACACATGAAGATCGAATCCGTTGATTTTTTCTATCTGTCCATGCCCGAGGTGCTGGACATCGGTGACGGCAGCCAGGACGCCCTGCTCGTGCGCGTGCGCGCCGGCGGCTTCGAGGGCTGGGGCGAATGCGAGGCCGCGCCGCTCCCCTCCATCGCCGCGTGGATGTGCCCGCGCTCCCACTCCGCCTGCAAACCCGTCCGCGATTCCGTGCTCGGCCAGACGCTCGATGGCGTCGCCGATATCACGCGCATCGGGAATCTCGTCCGCGAAAACAGCCTCGATCTGCTCCAGGCCGACCACACGTTGTCCGGCGTTGATATCGCCCTCTGGGACCTGCTCGGCAAAAAACTCGGCCAGCCCGTCTGGAAACTGCTCGGCTACAAGCAGTCCTTCGCGAAGACGCCCTACGCCTCCGTTCTCTTCGGCGACACACCCCAGGAAACCCTGAAAAAAGGCCGCGCCGCCACCGCCGCCGGCTACCGCGCCGCAAAGTTCGGCTGGGGTCCGTTCGGCCGCACCACCGTCGCCGCCGACCGCGACCAACTCCACGCCGCCCGCGAGGGCCTCGGCGCCGATGGCCTGCTGCTCGTGGATGCCGGTACGGTCTGGGTGGATGACGTCGCCCGCGCCGCCCAAGTCCTCCCCGCCCTGCACGAAACCCGCGCCCTCTGGCTCGAGGAGCCGTTCGTTTCCGGCGCGCTCGACGCGTACAAGGCTCTCTCGATCCAAGCCGGTTCGCTGAAACTCGCTGGCGGCGAAGGCGCCCACAACATCTGGATGGCACGCCACATGATGCAGCACAGCGGCGTCGGCTACATCCAGATCGACTGCGGCCGCATCGGCGGCATCAGCGTCGCGAAGCAGGCCGCCGACGACGCCGTTGCCCGCGGCGTGACCTTCGTGAACCACACCTTCACGTCCCACCTCGCCCTCAGCGCCTCGCTCCAGCCGTTCGCCGGCCTGGAGAAAGACGTCATCTGCGAATACCCCGTCGAGCCCAAGCCCCTCGCCGTCGAGATGACCGCCAACCACCTGAAGCGCGACGCGAACGGCTCCGTCCGCGCGCCCGACACCCCGGGCCTCGGTATCACGCCTGATCTCCTCGCCGCGAAGAAATATCTCGTCCCGGTCGAAATCACTGTCGGAGGCAAAGCACTCTACAGCACGCCTCCGCTGTAACACCTCAGACGTCGATTATCTCCCCCGACCGGCGCTTCTTCCGCTCCCAGAACCAGCTGATCCAGATACAGGCTTCATAGAGCATGCACAGCGGGATGGCCATCGCGACCTGGGTGATGACCTCGGGGGTCGTCAGCACGGCGCCGAGGATGAAGGAGACCACGATCACGTGGCGGCGGTAATGCGAGAGTTGCTTGTGCGTGACCATGCCGAGCTTCACCAGCAGCAGCACCACGATCGGGAACTGGAAGCCGAGGCCCATGCCGAAGATGAACTTCGAGACGAAGCTGATGTAGTCGTCGGCGCGCCAGTCGAGCGCGTTGAAGCCGAGCAGGTCGGAGTACTCCACTGATGCCCGCAGCGCGAGCGGCAGCAGGATGAAGTACGTCAGCAGCACGCCGGAGAGGAACAGCACCACGCTCCAGCCGAGCCAGGTGAAGAACACCTGGCGCTCCTTGATCCGCAGCGCCGGAAGGAAAAACTGGCCCATGAAGAAGACCCAGAACGGCGACGCCACAATCAGCGCGGCGTAGATCGAGACGTGGAAGGCGATGAAGAACGCCTCCGCCGGCGCAAAGTTGTGCAGCCGGATCTTCATGGTCGTGTCTTCCCCCGGCGTCGCCTCGAGCAGCTTCAGGGTCAGCGTGGGCTCCTTGCCCACCTGGGTCAGGCCCACCTGGTAAACCGCATGGGGCGCATTGCCCGGCGGCAGCCCGGGGAACTGTTCGCGGGTCACCACGTACGGCCCAAGTTCGTTATCCCCCACCTTGAAGGTGACCGTCGGCTTTGGTTTCTCGAAGCGGTCGATCCGTCCCAGCGGGTACTCCAGGATCGCCACGAGCTTGGGCGAGATGAGGAGGCAGACCACCAGGGCGATGCCAATGGCGATGGACGAGCGCACCAGCGCGGTGCGCAGGTCATTCAGGTGCGCCCAAAATGATTTCTTCGGGCCCGGCTCCGTACCCTCGGGGAGAAATTCGTCTTCGTCGCTCATCGTTCAGGTCCGCAATTTACCGGCGGCCTGTTCGGCGAGGAAACTGGCGTAAGTTTTGGCAAGTCCATCCCTGAGGGCCAGCTTGGCGGTCCAGCCGAGTTTGGCCAGCCGCGATACGTCCAGCAGCTTGCGGGGCGTGCCGTCGGGTTTGGACGCATCCCAGACCACCTTGCCGGCAAACCCAGTCGTCACCGCCACCGTCTCCGTCAGTTCCTTGATGGTGACGTCCGTGCCGGTGCCGACGTTGATCCAATCCGGCGGATTCTCCACCCGCAGCAGGAACGCGCACGCATCGGCGAGATCGTCCACGTGCAGGAACTCGCGGCGCGGCGTGCCCGTGCCCCAGGCCGTGACTTCCGGGCTGCCGGCCGTCTTCGCCTCGTGGAACTTGCGGATCAGCGCCGGCAGCACGTGCGAATTCTGCAGGTGGTAGTTGTCGCCGGGTCCGTAAAGATTGGTCGGCATCGCCGAGTGAAAGAGCACGCCGTGCTCTTTCCGGTAGAACTGCGCCAGTTTGAGCCCGGTGATCTTGGCGATGGCATAGGCCTCATTGGTCGGCTCGAGCGGACCGGTCAGCAGGCAGTCCTCGGTCATCGGCTGCGGCGCGTTCTTCGGGTAGATGCACGAGCTGCCCAAAAACAGCAGCCGCTTCACCCCGTGCCGGTACGCCGCGTGGATCGTGTTGGCCGCGATCGCGAGGTTCACCGAGAGAAATTCCGCCGGGAAAGTCGCGTTGGCGTGGATGCCCCCCACCTTGGCCGCCGCGATGATGGCCGCGTCGGGCTTCTCCTGCGCAAAAAAAACCTCCACCGCCGCCTGCGAAGTCAGGTCGAGCTCCGCCCGCGTGCGCAGCACAAGGGTTACGCCCGGCTCGCGCTGATAGCGCCGCACCAGCGCCGCCCCGACCATGCCCTGATGACCTGCGATGTAGAGTTTCATATATTATCCACGAAATACACGAATCACACGAAAGGAAATCCCTCCGAGTTTCGTGTATTTGGTGTGTTTCGTGGTGAAAACTCCGTGGTTCACGCAAACGGCGCCTTCGACGGGTCGGGCAGCTTCGCGATCTGCGCCTCGCGCTTGGCGAGCTCGAGGTCGTGCTCGACCATGATTTTGACCAGCTCCTTGAATCTCACCCGGGGCGTCCAGCCGAGCTGGTGGTGCGCCTTGGCCGGGTTGCCGATGAGCAGGTCCACTTCCGCCGGCCGCTCATAGCGCTGGTCGTGCTGAACGTGTTTTTCCCAGTCCAGGCCGAGCAGGCCGAACGTCTCCTGACAGAATTCCTTCACGCTGTGCGCCTCGTTGGTCGCGACCACATAGTCGCCCGGCGCGTCCTGCTGCAGCATCAGCCACATCATCTCGACGTATTCCTTGGCGTAGCCCCAGTCGCGCCTGGCGTCCAGGTTGCCGAGGTATATCGACTCCTGCAGGCCCAGTTTGATGCGCGTGGCGGCCCGGGTGATCTTGCGGGTCACGAACGTCTCGCCGCGGCGCGGGCTCTCGTGGTTGAACAGGATTCCGCTCGACGCATGGAGGTTGTAGCTCTCGCGGTAGTTCACCGTCAGCCAGTGGGCGTAGAGCTTCGCGCAACCGTAGGGCGAGCGCGGCCAGAACGGCGTCACCTCGGTCTGCGGCACCTGCTGCACCTTGCCGAACATCTCGGAGGACGACGCCTGGTAGTAACGGCATTTCTTCACCAGCCCCGCCTCGCGGATGGCCTCGAGGATGCGCTGGGCGCCCAGGCCGTCGACGTCACCGGTGTACTCGGGGATGTCAAACGACACGCGCACGTGCGATTGCGCCCCGAGATTGTAGACTTCGTCCGGCTGGAGTTCGTAGAGCAGCTTCACCATCTGTACGGAATCGGCGAGGTCGCCGTAGTGCAGGATGAGCTTCACGTTGTTGACGTGCGGGTCGCGGTACAGGTGGTCGATGCGGCTGGTGTTAAAGGTCGAGGCGCGGCGGATGACGCCGTGGACCTCGTAGCCCTTGCCGAGCAGCAGCTCCGCCAGGTACGAGCCGTCCTGCCCGGTGATGCCGGTGATGAGCGCTTTCTTCATGAGGGTCAGACGCTAGGCCCGCGCCACACCCGGGCAAGCCCGCAGCGGCATCGGGCAATTCCCGATGCGGCGGCCAGCGTTTTGCTACGCCGTCAGCGCCTTCGCCGTACGCAGGAGATCGTCAGCCAGCGCCTGCACCGCCTTCTGGTTGCGGGCATCCTTCAACGCCCCCTTGTCATCAAACGCCTCGTGCGCCTTCGGCAGGAAGCACTGCGCGGGCACGACGTGGCAGCCGAGGTGCAGCAGGAGTTGTTGCGCCAGCTTCATCGAGCGTACGCCGCCAAACTGGCCCGGCGAAGCCGAGACCACCGCGGCCACCTTGCCGGTGAAGGGGTTGACGTTCGCGCGGCTGCACCAGTCGACCGTGTTCTTCAACAGGGGCGTGATCATCGAGTTATACTCGGGCGACGCGATCAGCAGTGCCGGGTGCCGGTTGATCAGCCGGATGAGCTTTTTCGCATTGGCCGGCATCCCCTTCGCGTCCTCGAGGTCGCCGTTGTAGACCGGCAGCGGGAAATCGGTGAGATCCACCAATGTGACTTTGCCCCCGCCGGCGCGCACGGCCGCTACGGTGACGGCGAGCAGTTTCTTGTTGAGGGACTCCCGGCGCGCACTGCCCGAGAAAGCAAGGATGCGGAGCGGGGTGGCCATGCCGGCAGTGAACTCAGCCCAGCGATTTCAGCAAGCGCTCGAGTTCCGCCCGCTTGGCCTGCTGGTCGGCGAGCTGCTTGCGGGCGCCCTCGAGCACCGCGGGCGGTGCCTTGCTGGTGAAAGCCTGGTTCGCCAGCCGCGCCTCGGTGCCGGCGATGTGCTTCGCGATGGTCTCAAGCTCCTTCGCCAGGCGGATTTTCTCGGCGCCGGCGTCCACCGTGCTCGCGAGATCAAGATAAAGCGTGCCGAGCGTCGTCACCACGGCGGGTGCGCCATCGACTTTTTCCTGGCGTGTGAGCTCGGCGGCACCGGCCATGCGGGTGATTTTCGCGAGATTGCCCGCCAGCAGCGCCCACTCCCGGTCGCCGGTGATGATCGAGAACTTCACGTCGCGGCGGCTGGCGAGGTTGTGGTCGGCCTTCAGTGCGCGCGCCTGGGAGACAAACGCCTTGAGGTTCGTCACCGCAGCGACCTGCGCGTGATCCAGCACCAGGCCGCGCAGGTTCGACGCCGTCGCGAGCTGCGAGGCATTGTCGAGGTGGGCGTGCTCGATGAACGTGCCCGGCGCACCGTAGCCGAGCAGTGACCAGAGTTCCTCGGTGATGAACGGGATGAACGGATGCAGCAGCAGCAGGGTCTGGCGCAGCACGAGGTCCTGGATCGCGAGGCAGTTGGTCTTCGTGTCCGGCGCCAGCAGCTTCGACTTCGAGACCTCCACATACCAGTCGCAGAAATCATTCCAGAAAAACCCGTAGAGCGCCTGCACCGCCGCGCTGAACTCAAACTCCGCGAAACACCGGTCCACCTCGCGCGTCGTCGCCAGCAGGCGGTCGAGGATCGCGTGGTCGTCGCCGTCAAACTTCGTGGCCTCCAGCCGGCCCATGATGCCGGCGAGCGTGGAATTGTCGCCGGCCTCGCCGTTCATCTGGCGGAACCGGCAGGCGTTCCAGAGCTTGTTGCAGAAATTCTTGCCGCTCTCGATGCGGTCCTCCTGGAACCGGATGTCCTGGCCCTGCGGTGCGATCGAGATGATGCCGAAGCGCAGGCCGTCCGCGCCGTAGGTGTCGATCAAGTCCAGCGGGTCGGGCGAGTTGCCGAGTGACTTGGACATCTTGCGGCCCTGCTGGTCGCGAATGATGCCGGTGAAATACACGTTCTTGAACGGAATCCGGCGCTCCACCGGCTCGCCCGGCCGCACAAATTCCAGCCCGGCCATGATCATGCGCGCCACCCAGAAAAAGATGATGTCCGGCCCGGTCACGAGCGTGGATGTCGGATAGAAATAATCGAAGCCGGCCGTCTTCTGCGCCGCGGCGTCGGGCCAGCCCATCGTCGCAAACGGCCAGAGCCAGGAGCTGAACCATGTGTCGAGGACGTCGTCCTCCTGCACCCAGTTCTGGGGATCGGCGGGACCCGCCAGCGAAACGTGCACTTTCTTCGGGTCGGCGATGTCCGCCTCGGTCAGCGTCTCCTTGTCGAGGCCCTTGGCATACCAGACCGGGATGCGGTGACCCCACCACACCTGGCGGCTGATGCACCAGTCCTGGATGTTTTCCAGCCAGTGCAGGTAAACCTTGGACCAGCGCTCGGGGTAAAACTTGATGTGGCCGTCGCGCACCGCCGACTTGGCCTCCGCGATCTTCGGGTATTTGAGCCACCACTGCCACGTCAGACGCGGCTCGATCGGCACGCCCGCGCGCTCGGAATAGCCCACGCTGTTCTCGTAGGGCTCCTCCTTCACCAGGGCGCCGGATTCCTTGAGCAGCTCGGCCGCCTTCTTGCGGCCGGCAAAACGGTCCAGCCCCGCCAGCTCCGGGCCGGCGAGCTCGTTGAGCTTCGCCTCCGGCGTGAGCACGTCGATCGGCAAGAGTTTGTGGCGCTGGCCGATCTCGAAATCCACCTTGTCATGCGCCGGCGTGATCTTGAGCGCGCCGGAGCCAAACTCCCGGTCCACCGCCGCATCCGCAATGATCGGGATCTGCGTCCGGTTGAGCGGCCGCCAGACCTTCTGGCCGACCAGCGCGGTGTAGCGCGGATCCTCCGGGTGCACCGCAATCGCCACGTCCCCGGGGATGGTCTCGGGCCGGGTCGTCTTGACCTCGATGTACTTGCCAGGCTGGCCCACCACCTCGTACCGCACCTGGTAGATCAGGCCCTTCGTCGGGCGCATCTCCACTTCCTCGTCGGAGAGTGCGGTGAGGCTGCTCGGGCACCAGTTCACCATGCGCTTGCCGCGGTAGATGTGGCCCTTGCCGTAAAGCTCCACGAACACGCCGAGCACGGCCTTCGAGTAGGCGGGGTCCATCGTGAACACCGTCCGGTCCCAGTCGCATGACGCCCCGAGCCGCCGCAGCTGCTCCAGGATGATGCCGCCCTTTTCCTCGCGCCAGGCCCAGACCTTCTCGACGAATTTCTCGCGGCCGAAGTCGTGGCGCGTCTGCTTCGACTTGCGCAGCTCGCGCTCCACCACGGTCTGCGTGGCGATGCCGGCATGGTCCGTGCCGGGCAGCCAGAGCGTGGACTTGCCCTCCAGCCGCGCGCGGCGGATGAGGATGTCCTGGATCGTGTTGTTCAACACGTGGCCCATCGTCAGCACGCCCGTCACGTTAGGCGGGGGGATCACGATGCTGTACGCCTCGCGACCCGGCTGCACGGTGCCGGCAAAAGCCTTCGCCCCGAGCCAGGCGGCATACCATTTCTTTTCCACTTCGCGTGGTTCGTAGCTCTTGGTGATCTCGGGCATCGTCGTTACGGGTTCGGGAATCGCCGAGAAAACCCGCCGCGCCGGTGCGAGGCAAGTGGTTAAAGCACGGGGTTTAAATCCCCTCGCCCGCCGCGCGCTTTTCCCTTCACTGGGCGCTCTTCATGCCCGCCTCCGCCCCGCCCTACGTTCCCGCCCCCCTGGTCTTCGCCCCCGACGCGACGGCGGCCCAGCGGCTGGTGCAGTGCAAGGCCTACCTGGCGGCCGAGAGCGCCGCCATCCGGGCCCGGCATGAGGCCGGGGCTTCCGGCCTGGAAATCGTCCATGCCCGGGCGGCCGCCATGGACGCCATGCTGGTCGGGCTCTTCGACTTTGCCCTGGCCTTCTACACCAAGGCCCACGGCAAGCCTCCGTCGCCCCTCGCCCTCATCGCCCTCGGCGGCTACGGCCGCAGCGAACTCAGCCCGCTGAGCGACGTCGACGTGATGTTCCTGTTTCCGGCCAAGACCAAGCCCGCGACGATCAAGCCCATGATCGAGTCCATCTCCAACAACGTGCTCTACCCACTGTGGGATTGCGGGCTCAAGGTCGGCCATTCGACCCGCAACGTGGACGAGGTCTTCACCGAGGCGCGCAAGGACATCCAGACCCTGACCTCGATGCTCGAGTCGCGCTTCATCGCCGGCTCGGCGGCGCTCCACGAGACGTTTGCGCAGGCCTACCGGGGGTTTGCCACCAGCGAGGATCCCAAGGGCTACATCGCCGAGCGCCTCGGCGACCAGGCCCAGCGGCGCGAGAAGTACGGCGACACGGTCTTCCTGCAGGAACCCGACGTGAAGAACGGCGTGGGCAGCCTGCGCGATTACCAGAACGCCGTGTGGATGGCCCGCGTGAAGCTCGGCATCGCGGACATCAGCGAGCTGGTCACGCAAAGCTACCTCCGCGCCGAGGAGCTGGCCGAGTTCACCCGCGCCTACGATTTCCTCCTGCGCGTCCGCAACGAGCTGCACTTCATGAGCAAGCGCCCGACCGACCTGCTCGACCTCGAGCTGCAGCCGCGCGTCGCCCTCAACCTCGGCTACGCCGACACCGACATCCTCGTGCGGGTCGAGCACTTCATGCAGGACTACTACCGCGCCGCGCAGTCCGTCTTCCGCATCTCCAAGGTCGTCGAGAGCCGCCTGGCACTGACCATCGGCCGGGACGCCCAGGGCGAAAAGGTCTCCCTGCGCGAGAGCCTGATCGCGTCGCGCTTCCGCCGCAGCAAGAAGCTGGACGGCTTCGTCCTGCGCGGCCGGGAACTCGCCGCCGAGACGCCCAAGGTCTTCCGGGACGACCCGGTGCGGCTCATCCGCGTCTTCCGCCACTGCCAGCAGCTCGGCTGCCAGCTGGATTTCAACCTCACGACGCTCATCCGCCAGTCCCTCGACCTGGTCACCCCCGCGGTGTGCCTCTCCTCGGATGCCAACATCAGCTTCCGTGCCATCCTCTCCGAGGCCGGGGCGGTCTTTTCCGCCCTGACCCAGATGCACGAGCTCGGCGTGCTCGGCCGGTTCATCCCCGAGTTCGACGCACTGACCTGCATGGTGCAGCACGAGTACTACCACCGCTACACCGCGGATGTGCACACCCTGGCGGCCATCCGGCAGCTTGACCTGATCTTTACCAACGCCGAGCCCATCACGCTCAAATACCGCGAGGCCCTCCACGAGACCGCCGACCCCGCCCTGCTGTATCTCACCCTCCTCCTGCATGATATCGGCAAGGCCGACGGCATCCAGGGCCACGCCGACAGCGGGGTCCGCCTGGCCGGCCCGATTATGGACCGGCTGGGGGTGTCACCCGGGGGGCGGGAGCTTGTTTCATTTGTCATCAAAAATCATCTCATGATGGCACGATTCTGGCAGAAGCGGGATGTAGATGACCCCCAGACTGCCACTGCATTTGCCGAGCTCGTCGGAAACGCCGAGCAGCTGCGCAATCTCTACGTCCACACGTTCTGCGACGCCCGCGGCACCGCGGCCAGCCTGTGGAACAGCTACAAGGATACCCTCCATACCAGCCTTTATCGCGCCACCCTCGAACGGTTGAGTCTTGGCGCGGGCCTCGACGCCCATTACGAACAGAAAAAGCAAATGACCCAACAGGAACTCATCGCCCGCAAGGTCCCCGGCATCAGCACCGACGAGATCAACGCCCATTTCAGCCTGCTGCCCGAGCGTTACTTCATCCAGACCGACGCCAACGAGATCACCCTGCACATTCAGATGGTGAACCGGCTGCTCAAGTCCATCGCCAACGCCGACACCGTCGGCTCCCTCAAGCCCGTCATCGAGTGGCAGGACGACCTCAACCGCTCCCTCACCGTCGTCAACGTCGTCACCTGGGACCGCGCCGGCCTCTTCTACAAGCTCGCCGGGGCCTTCAGTGTCGCCGGCCTCTCCATCCTCGGCTCCAAGGTCATCTCCCGCTCCGACCACATCGCCATCGACACCTTCTACGTGGTCGAGCCCGACCGCGGCGTCGTCCAGAGCGCCGGCGCGCAGAAGATCTTCGCCGACACCGTCGAGGCCGCCCTCGTCGGCAACAAGGACCTCTTCCCTGACATCGTCGCCCAGGCCAAGCGCGTCGCCGCCACCCGCCCCACCGTCACCGGCGAGGGCCTGCACACCTCCTTCCCGCCCACGGTCGAGGTCTACCACGAGCTTTCAATGGCCCGCACCATCGTCGAGATCCAGGCGCGCGACCAGATCGGCCTGCTCTACCGGCTGGCCAAGACCATATCCGACCACGGCTTCGACATCACCTTCGCCCGCATCGGCACCGAGCGCGGCGTCGCCATCGACACGTTTTACATCGAGAGCTCCGAGCCCTCCCAGGCCGTGGATGACCACCGGCTGCACGCCCTCCGCGATACCCTCGCCGAGGTCATCAAGCCCACCCCCGCCGCCGTCGCCAAGCAGGCGTGAGGCAGGGCGGGACCGCGGTCCCGCCAAGACTCCGCAACCCTTTCCGCGGATCTCACGGATGGACGCGGATAAATTCCGGTCATCCGCGTTTATCCGCGCAATCCGCCGGAAGATATTGTCGAGGTAGGGCAGGATCAGACTCCCCTTGGAACGATCCGGCCCATCAGGGAATTTCTGGCTTTCAGCCCGCCACCGCTCAAACCTGCGCGCCGTGGAATCCAGTCTGCCACCTTCGGTTGAACCCCTGGCCGCGCCCCGCCTGCCCCCGGCGGAGGACCCGCGCGCCCTGCCGGCGCTCTACCGGCTGACCTCCCTCGCCGGCCGGGCGGATGACCCCCATGTCGCATTGCAGGAGGTGCTGGATGAGTTCGTTTCCACCTTCGGGGCCGACGCCGGTTCCATCGCCCTGCTCAACCCCAGCTCCGGCCGGCTCGAGGTCGAGGTTCACCTCGGCACGCCCGACGGCGTCCACGGCCTCGGGCTCAAGCTCGGCCACGGCGTCACCGGCTGGTGCGTCCTCAACGCCCGCGCCCTCCTCGTGCCCGATGTCACCACCGAGCCGCGCTACATCGCCGTCCGGACGGCCGCCCGCTGCGAGATGGCCGCCCCGATGCGCGACGGGGAACAGGTCATCGGCGTCATCGACCTCGAGAGCGACCGCACCGGCCATTTCACCGCCGGCGACCTGGCGCTGTTGGAACAACTCACCATCGAGGCGACCCTCATCGTCCAGCAGCTCTGGCGGATGCGGGCCCTGCAGGCCAAGGCCCGCCAGCTCGAAACCCTCCTCACCACCGGCCAGGCCATTGTCGCCAAGCTGGAATCACAGGAGCTCCTCGACACCCTTACCCGCGACACGCGGCGGATGATGCAGGGCCGCGCCTGTGCGCTCTACCTACACGACGCCGCGCGCGGCACCGTGCGCTTCGGGGCGTTTGACGCCCCCGACGCCCCGCCCCTCCCCCCCGGCGAACAACCCGCCGCCGCCTGCTTCGCCGCCGCCGCCTTGCACACCAAGAAGCAGGTCGAGTTCGGCGATGTCCGTTCCGCGGAATTCCGCAGCGTCGCCGACCTGCCCGCCGACACCACCCTCTGCTCCGCCCTGCTCACCCCGCTGATCTTCGAGGGCGAGGTGCTCGGCGTGCTCTCGGTGTTCACCGACCGGCCGCACCGCTTCGACAACGACGAGAAGCGCATCTGCGCCACCCTCGCCGGCCTGGGCGCCGTCGCCCTCCAGAACGCCCGGCTCTACGCCCGGGTTTTCCAAAGCGAGGAAACCCTCCGCAAGCAGGAGCAGCTCACCACCCTCGGCCTGCTCGCCGCGGAGATCGCGCATGAGATCCGCAATCCGCTGACCGTCCTGAAATTGCTCCATGGCGGACTGGGCTTTGATTTTGCGCCGGATGACCCGCGCCGCACCGACCTGCGCGTCATCGGGGAAAAAATGGACCAGCTCGAGTCCATCGTCACCCGCGTCCTCAATTTCGCCAAGGCACCCTCCAGCCTGCATTCACGCTGGTCGCTCACCGACATCATCGCCGACACGCTCGTGCTGGTCCGCCCCAAGCTCGCCCAGGCCAAGATCCACCTGCTCTACGAGCCGCCGGCCGCGGCCCTCATCGTCGAGGCCAACAAGGGCCAGATCCAGCAGGTGCTGCTCAACCTCATCCTCAACGCCACCCAGGCCATGCCCGACGGCGGCGCCATCGCGCTGTCCTTCGGCCCGGAGACCCCCGGCCTCGTGACCCTCGACCTCGCCGACACCGGCACCGGCATCCCCGAGTCCGTGCGCGACCGCATCTTCGACTCGTTCTTCTCCGGTCGCCCCGACGGCACCGGCCTCGGCCTCGCCATCGCCCGCCGCATCTTGCAGGCCCACCACGGCGATCTCGCCCTCGTGTCCACCGGCCCCGGCGGCACCACCATGCGTGTCGTCCTGCCCCTTGTGAAACCCTGACCCGCCATGTCCCTCCCCGACCTTCCTCCCACCGATCCCCGCGCCGGCGAAATCGCCCGCGCAAAACTCGCGCTGACCCTGGCCTGTGTCTTCATTGGCGTCAGCGCGGTGCTCGCGCTGGTGTTCCTGCGGCATTACCCGCTGCCGATGCGGCTCTTCATCGTCGCCGGCGACCTGATCGTGATCGCCACGCTCTGGCTGGTGGTCCGGCAGAAATTTTCCGGGAAGTGAGGCGGGCGGGATCGCTGATCCCGCCAAATCACCGCAAACCTTGCCGCGGATTTCACGGATCGACGCAGATATATTCAGGTCATCCGCGTCCCTCTGCGTTATCCGCGGGAAAGTACTCTTGGCGTCAGGGCGGGGTTCGGAGACCCACCCCACCCATCATTCGTCCAGCTCGACGTTCCAGTAGGCCAGATCGAGGAAATCCTTCCACATCTCGCGGTGCTGGTTGCCCAAAACGAGCGAGATGACCGGCCGCCACTTCGGCTTGGCCGGCTTCCGGATCAGCCGCATGTGCGCCTCGTGCGGGAGCCGGTTGGCCTTCCGCGTGTTACACTTGATGCACGAGCAGACGATGTTCTCCCAGGTGGTCTTCCCGCCGTAGTCGCGCGGGATGACGTGGTCGAGGTTGAGCTGCTCGCGCGGCAAAACCTTGGCGCAGTACTGGCAGGAATTCTTGTCACGCTCGAAGACGTTGTTGCGCGTGAGCTTCAGCTCCTTGCAGGGCAGCTTGTCGAAAAATGAGAGCAGGATCACGCGCGGCAGACGGATCGTGCGGTTCGGCGTGCGCACCGTCTCGAGGTCCTCGATCGGCGGGTTGCTGGACGAGAAATCGATCCAGTCCAGCATCGTGAACGTCCGGAAATCCTCGTCGTGGTGGTGCACGACATGCGCGTGGCCCCGCGCCAGCAGCCCGAAGGCGCGGCGCGCGCCAATGACATTCACCGCCTGCCACAGGCGGTTCAAAACCAGCACCGGTTGATCGAGCGCGGCCTCCATACGGGGCCAACTGGATAGGGGCGCAGCCGCCGGAGTGTCAAGCGGCCGCGCGGCCATGCCACCCTCATCGGATCAAGGAATTGCCCCGCCCTCACGCAGTGTAACCCAATGGGTTACACTGCCATGAAGCGGCCAACCTCAGGCTTGCGGAGCGGGCTGGTCCGGGGCGGCCAGCGTCGGCTCGAGGGCGATGCCCTTGAGTTTGATGCCGGCGAGCTTCTTCACGATGAACTCAGCCTCCTTCTCCGCCACGTCCGCCAGCGTGTGGCGCTGGTGGATGTCGATCGCCCCGACCACCGTCGCGGGCAGGCGCGTGACGCCGGCGATCTTGCCGACGATGTCGCCCGGCGTGACCAGCTGCTTGCGGCCGACATTGAGGAAAATCGTCGCCATGCCCGGCTCGCGGCCGGTGCGCGCGGGGCGCTCGTACTTGGACTTCGTCGGCGTGGAATCATCGCCGGCGGCGTCATCGGACACATGCGGCGCGACGTCATCATCCGGGCCTTCATCCATCGGTGCAGGCGCAGCTTTCGGCGCGGCGACCACGGGCTTGGCCCACGCGGGCGCGGGCTTGGCCGGTTTGACGGCGGGCGCGCCGGCGTTGCTGCCGAAAGCAGGCTTCACCGGCGTACCGGCGGGTTTCGCCTTGGCCGGGGCGGCGGACGAACCGGCCTGCAGCAGGTGGATCAGCACCGAGCAGATGTCCGTGCTCGCATAGCCCTCGTCGAGCAGGCGGTCGATCATCCGGTCGTGCGGCTTGTACTGCTTCGCCTCGAGGGTCGTGCGGATCTTCTCAAAGAACACGTTGGTCCGGGCTTCATCCACCTCGTCGAGCGAGGGAATGGTGCCGCGGCGGATGTTGAGCTTCGCCCAGCGCACCATGCTCTGCAGCTTGTAGATCTCCTGGCCCGACACGAAGGTGAACGCCTGGCCCTTCCGGCCCGCGCGGCCGGTGCGGCCGATGCGGTGGGTGTAGTCCTCGGCGTCGTTCGGCAGGTCGAAATTGATCACGACCTCGAGGTCGTCCACGTCGAGGCCGCGCGCCGCGACGTCGGTCGCCACGAGGAACTCGAAGCCGCGCCGGCGGAACTTGTCCATCACCCGGTCGCGCTGCGCCTGGGTGATGTCGCCGTGCAGCCGGTCCGTCATGTAGCCGCGCGAGTGCAGGTGCTCGTCGAGGTCGTCCACCATGATCTTCGTGCTGCAAAAGATGATGCCGTAACGGAAGTCATGCACGTCGATCAGCCGCGTCAGCGCCTCGATCTTCGAGCGGCGGTCCACCTCAAAATACACCTGCTCGACCTGCGGCGCATTCTGCGCGACCGAGTCGATCTTGATCCACGCCGGATCCTTCGAGTAGCGGCTGATCAGGTCCTGGATCGCCCGCGGGATGGTCGCCGAGAAAAACAACAGCTGCCGCGTGGCCGGGACGGACTTGAGGATCTTCTCGATGTCGTCGCGGAAGCCCATGTCGAGCATCCGGTCGGTCTCGTCGAGGATCACCAGCTTCAGCTTGTCCAGCTTCAGCGTGCCGCGCTCCATGTGGTCCATCACGCGGCCCGGGGTGCCGATGACGACCTGCGCGCCCGCCGCCAGCGCGCGAAACTGCCGCTCGTAACTCTGGCCGCCGTAGATCGGCACGCCCATCACACCGCGCTTGAAGAGCGCGATCTTGCCCGTCTCCTCCGCCACCTGCACCGCCAGCTCGCGCGTCGGGCAGAGGATCAGCACCTGCACGGCGCGGATCTTCGGGTCGGTCTTCTCAATCGCCGGGATGGCGAACGCCACCGTCTTGCCGGAGCCGGTCGAGGACTGGCCGACGACATCGCGGCCCTCCATGATCGTGGGAATCACCGCCGACTGGATGGGCGAGGCCTCCTCGAAGCCCATCTTGTCGACGGCTTTGAGGATGTCGGCCGAAAGGCCCAGTTCAGAGAAGAGACGTTTTTCCATGCGACAGGGTGTGCGCCTGTGAACCAAAAGCAGAGCCTAAACTAGGCCGAGGGTTCATTTAACCACGAAGGGCACGAAGCCCACAAAGGACCGACCCTCAGGGGCTTGGGCTTCGCGTGCTTCGTGCCCTTCGTGGTCAAAATTTATGCCACCGCCCAGTGCCGCCTCAATTTGCCACGCACAAACCGCACGCTTTCCTCCAGCTGCGCCATACCGTCCACGCCGTCCTCGATGCTCACCCAGCCGTCAAACCCCGCCCCGCGCAGTATGGCAAAGATCGCGTCGTAGTCGTTGAGCCCCTGCCCGATTGTGCCGTGACGCAGCCGTTTCGCGTAGCCCTCGGCCCCGGTTTCATCGCGCCGCAGGTCCTCCAAAGTGCCCTCGATCAGGCTGCGGTCGCTCGCGTGCATCGTCACCACGCGATCCTTCACCCGCCGCAGCAGCTCCAGCGGATCATCGCCGGCGAGGAAGGCATTGCTCGGGTCGTAGTTCACCCCGAAGCGCGGATGGCGGATGCGACCGACCAGGTCGCAGAACACGTCCATCTTCTGCGCAAACTCCGGGTAATTCCAAAAGTCATCCTTGTAGTGGTTCTCAATCACGAGCGTCACTCCGCACGCCTCCGCCTCGGGCAGGCACGCCTCGATGCACTCGACCACCAGCGCCAGCCCCTGCGCCCGCGACAGCTCCGGCCGCCGCTGGCCGGAGAGCACGCGGCAATACCCCGCGCCCAGCGCCGCCGCCATGCGGATCCAATTTTTCTCCTTCTCGATC
>CAIOAO010000050.1 GCA_903855985.1 uncultured Opitutia bacterium
CCCCCTCCACGTGCTGATGTACGCCGTCGTCTCCACCAGCGCCTGCATGATCTTCGGCTACCTCGGCAGCCTCTTTTTCCCTGCACCCACCCAATCCCTCCGCGGCCTCACCATCTTTGACCAGGTCAAAGGCGGCGTGCCGACCGACCCGGCCCAGCCCCGGGCCCACTGACCCCTATGAAAAAAACCTATCGTGTCGTCCTCGTCGGTACCGGTGGCATCGGTGACGCCCATGTGCGCGCCGTCTCCACCCTGCCCGATCGCGCCAAACTCGTCGCCGCCTGCGACATTGATGCCAAGCGCGCCCAGGACTTCTGCACGCGCTCCGGGATTCCCACGGCCTACACGGACTACGCGGCGATGCTCAAGACGGAGCAGCCCGACCTCGTGCTCATCGCCGCCCCGCCCGCCCTGCATGCCGACATGAGCATCGCCGCGATGGAGGCCGGCGCCTGGGCCCTGTGCGAGAAGCCCCTCTGCGCCTCGCTCGCCGAGCTCGACCGCATCCAGGCCGCGGAAAAGCGCACGGGCCGGTTCACCGCCAGCGTGTTCCAGATGCGCTTCGCGTCGTCGAACGTGCACGTGCGCTCGCTGCTCAACGCCGGCCGCTTCGGCCGCCCGCTGCTCGCCATCTGCCACACCCTCTGGTTCCGCGACGCCGCCTACTACGCCGTGCCGTGGCGCGGCAAGTGGGCCACCGAGTTCGGCGGCCCGACCACCAGCCAGGGCATCCATACCATGGACCACCTGCTGCACCTCATGGGCGAATGGTCCGAAGTGCGCGCCGTGATCGACAACCTGTACCACAAGATCGAGGTCGAGGACCTCTCGATGGCCCACGTGAAGTTCGCCAACGGCGCCCGCGCCTCGATCGTCAACAGCACCGTGTCCCCCCGCCAGGAAACCTACCTCCGGCTCGACTGCGAGCGCGCCACCGTCGAGCTCACCCACCTCTACGCCTACAAGCAGGAAAACTGGAAATGCACCCCGGTTGACCCCGTCGCCGACGCCCCGCTGATGGCGGCGTGGAACCAGTTCCCGCCCGACGTGGGCTCAACCCACGGGGCCCAGCTCGAGAGCGTGGTCGCGTCCATGGACGCCAACACCCCGCCCGCCACTGGCGGCATCGCCGCCCGCGGGACGATCGAGTTCCTCACCGCCCTGTACAAATCCGCCTTCACTGGCGCCCCGGTCACCCGCGGCTCGATTAAGCCCGGCGACCCGTTCTATTCCGCCCTTCACGGCGGCATGGCGACGAAGGGCATGACCCAGTAAACGCTTGCCAAGCAGCCCGGGCCGGGTGGTCCGTTGCTGCACGCATCCATGGCCACCCTTTCCTCGCCTCTCGACCAAAAAACCCTGATCGGCTACCTCTGGGCCGCCCGCCGCCGCTTCCGCGGCGGCCTGGCCCTCGTGCTCCTGCGCAGTCTGGCGGCCGCTCCGACCACGCTTCTGATCCAGAAGATCGTGGACAAGCCCCTGCAGGAAAAAAACATCCAGGGCGTCATCCACTACAGCATCTATTTCGTCATCTTCCTGCTGTTCCACTACGGCTTCTCGGTCTGGGGCGCCAAGTCCCTCGCCAAGACCACCACCGAGCTGATGGTCGACATGCGCAGCCGCATCTTCTTCCGGCTCCAATTTCTCAGCTTCAGCTACCTCGACGGCCAGAAGACCGGCCGCCTGCTGTCGAAATACGCCTTCGACACCCAGAAGGTCGAGGGCCTGGTCTACACCGTCCTCAACCAGCTCCTGCCCAATCTCCTCATGGGCATCTGCATCCTGGGCATCCTCGCCTACATGAATTGGTTCCTGCTGCTCGTGCTGCTGCTGGTGATCCCGGTCTATGCCACGGCCAAGTTCATGTTTTTCAGCCACATCAAGCGGGCCAATAACGAAAATCGCCTCGCCCAGGAGCGTCTGACCGGCACCGCCTCCGAGTACATCTCCGCCCTCCGGCTCGTGCGCAGCTTCGGCGAGGAGGCCCAGGCCGAGCGCGAACTCGACCGCAGCAGCGAGTCCTTCGCCCGCAGCCGCGTCTCCCAGTCCTACGTCAACGCCCTCTTCGGCACCTACGTCTACGTCGGCATGCAGCTGCTCTCCCTCATCGTCATCGCCGGCGGCTCCGTCCTCGCCATCCAGGGCAAACTCACCATCGGCACCCTCTTCGCCTTCATGGCGGGCTTCGGCTACATCCTCACCCCCGTCCACATGTTCATCGGCATGAGCGAGCCGTATTTCGCCGCCCAGGAGGGCTACGACAGCATCAAGGAGCTCATCGACTCGAAGTACGTCGAGACCTGGCACGGCAAGCGCCGCGAGGACCGCATCCGCGGCGACATCGTGTACGAGAACGTCTCGTTCTTCTACCCGTCCGCCCCTGATAAAATCGTCATCAAGGACCTCAACCTCACCATCAAGCCCGGCGAGCACCTCGCCTTCGTCGGCCCGTCCGGCTCCGGCAAGAGCACCCTCGCGAACCTCCTCCTCGGCCTCTACGCCCCCACCAGCGGCCGCATCCTCATCGACGGCGTGCCGCAGTCCGAGTGGGACATGCGCTGGATCCGCCGCCAGTTGGCCGTCGTCATGCAGGAAAGCATCCTCCTTTCCGGCTCCGTCGGGGAAAACATCCGCTTCGCCAAGCCCGACGCGTCCGACGCCGAGATCCGGGCCGCCGCCAAGCTGGCCAACGCCGAGGAGTTCATCCTCAAGATGCCCGAGGGCTTCAAGACCCCCGTCGGCGAACGCGGCGTCGCCCTCTCCGGCGGCCAGCGCCAGCGTATCGCCATCGCCCGCTCCGTCCTGCGCAACCCGCCCGTCCTCATCCTCGACGAGGCCACCTCCGCCCTCGACTACGAGAGCGAGCGCCTCATCCAGGAGGCCCTCGAGCGCCTCGCCCAGGGCCGCACCGTTATCACCATCGCCCACCGCCTGAGTACGATCAAGAACGCCGACCGCATCGTCGTGCTCCACAACGGCAAGATCGTGGAGCAGGGCGGCTACCGCGAACTCGTCCAGCTCGGCGGGGTGTTCGCCGACCTCATTTCCGCCCAGTCCGACAACGAGCAATTTCTTAAAACCTGATTTTGACTGCCACGCCAAGGGATGGCACCCATTGGCTGGGCACGGGTCACACCACCGTCCCCCTTCTCCTCCTCCTTCACCCCCTTCCCCATGAAATCCCTGCTCGTCCTCTTCCTGCTCACCGCCGCCACCGCCTTCGCCGAGTCGCCTTTCCCCGGACTCAAGATCGTCATGACGCCCGAGGAGTACGCCCGCGCCGGCCTGGACGGCCTCACGCCCGACCAGCTCGCCGTGATTGATGCCGCCGTCGTCCGCCACTACCTGCGCACCGTGAAGGTCGAGGCCACGCAGCAGGCGGAGCAGCTCACCCAGCAGGCCCTGACCGAGGAACGGGACAAGAGCTTCCTCGCCCGCGTGGGCCTCCCGGACCTCAGCCTGAGCCAGGACTGGAAGTCCCTGCCCAGCGTCAAGGCCCGCTGCACCGGCTGGGCCAGCGGCAACAGCTTCAAGCTCGACAACGACCAGGTCTGGGAAGGCGTGGAGCCCATCCGCATGGAACTCTCCGGCCGCGAAATCGAGATCCAGCCGCGCCCCAATGGCGGCTTTGCCCTCGTCGTGGATGGCAAGAACACCACGATGCGCGTGATCCGCGTCAAATAACCCGCCGGGATTGGGTTCGAAAATCCGTTTGACCAGGGATTGGCCGGAACCGCCACGCGGGCCGGCGGAGCCGCCCCGCATGAATCCCTGCGGTGGCAAAGCCGGGCCTGTGCGAGGCCTGCTCCGCTTCCGCTGCGGCCTCCTGTAAAAACAAATTCAAGATTGGTTGATCGAAATTCCGTGTTCGCTCCGCCCCGGTATTCTGTGGTTGGATTCCGGCTTCATTCTCCATGCTCACGCTTTCGCTCAATTCCCTCTCCGTTGACCTGCTGAATCCCGCCGACGCGCGCGATCGGGCCCGCATGGGTACCCGTTATTGCTGGGGTGGTTACATCTGGCAGGTGAATGACGAGCACGCCGGTCCCCTGCTGTCCGGGCCCGAGTACCCGGCGGAGCTGTCCCCCACGCCCTTCAACGGCCAGGGCGCCCCCGAGTCCTTTCGCCACGCCGAGTTCGGCTCCGACAAGCCCCTCATCCTCGAAAACGGCCGCGGTTTCATCATCGGCATCGGCGAGGTCGCACCCGGCAACGGCGATGACCTCGTCGTGACCAAGCCCTGCTCGTGGTCCGTCACCCGCAGCGCCGCCGCAATTGATTTCTACACCGTGCAGGCCGGCGGAAAATACGGCTGCCGGCTCAGCCGCCGCATCGCCCTCGAGGGCCGCTCGCTCACGTCCTTCACCAAGATCGTCAACACCGGCACCGTCCCGTTGCCCGTGCACTGGTTCGCCCACCCGTTCTTCGCGCTCACCGACGGCCTGATCAGCTGCGGCCTGCCGCGAAGCTGGGACATGGCCGAAAACCCCGGCTTCGGTTTCGACGGCGAGCGCCGGCTCGGGATGCTGCGCCGGTTCAAGGACAAGCTGGACGGCCATTTCCAGCAACTGGTCGTCGGCCCGAAAACCCCGCTGCGCGCGGCCGTGTCGCATCCGCGCCTGAGCAAGGTCTTCTTCTCGACGGATTTCACGCCCGACCAGTGCCCCGTCTGGGGCAACAGCAACACTTGGTCCATCGAGCCCTACATCATGGCCGCGCTCGCCCCCGGCGCGACCCGCAGCTGGACCCTGACGTACGAGTTCGGCGCGGTGATGTGAGGGCGGGGCCCGCCACCTCCATCGGGGATCAATGGGGAGGCGGCGCCCTCGCTGCGTCTTCCTAACCCACCAGCTCCAACCCGTCCTTCGTCTCGCGCACGGGGATGAATTTCGCCCGCTCCGCCCCCACCTGGTTTGGGGTGTGCAGCGCCATCATCAGTTCCCCGTCGAAGGTGTGAAACAGCATCGGGTGCCCGGCATCCGTGGCGATCAACGGCGCGGGCGCCTGCAACCACGGACCCGTCACTTCGCCATTCGTGCTACGCGCCACGCCGGTGAGATAGCCACCTTTGCCGAAGCTCGACCAGAGCATCAGCAGCACCCCCGACGGCAACCGGTGCAGCCACGGCCCGTCCGTCACGCGGTAGCCGGAGAATTTTTCCAAGGTCTGCGGCAAACTCCACGCCGCCTCGCTCGCGCGAAACAGCCGCCGCGACGCCCCCGCCGCCCGACGCAGGTCCGGTGTGAGCTCAACCGCGTGCATCTCGCCGTCGGTCACCTGCACCCACTCCCGCACAAATACCAGCCAGGGTGTCCCATGCGCGTCCACATGCAGCGTGCCATCGATGCTCAACCATCCCGGCGGCGTGATCGGGCCGTTCGCCAGCGGCGTGAACGGCCCCGCCGGCGTGTCGGCCACGTAGATGCGCGTATACCGCCGCTCCGGCTTGGTGAGCTCGGTCCCGTGCATGAACGTGCCGAACAAATACCAGCGTCCACGATACTCCTGCACTTCAGGCGCCCAGAAATGCGTGGCGCCCACCGGACCGGCGGCCGGCGCCAGCACCGGCTGCGGTTCGCTCCAGGTCTTCAGGTCCCGGCTCGTCCGCATCACAAAGCCGCCGTGCGCCGCTTCGCCAAAACCACTCGTGCCAAACAGCCGGTACTGCCGGGTCGCCTCATCCGCCACGATGAAAGGGTCGCGGATCTGGATGTAAGGCAGTGGCGTGTCAGCGCTCACAATTGATGGGGGTGGATCGGCACTCTGACATGGGGACGCGGCGCCCCCGCCGCGTCGACGTTTATCCGCAGAGCAGGGACCGCGAACTTTCGGCGGATCAGGCCTTCGCAGCCACCAGCGCCGTCAGTTCCGGCACCGGGCCTTCCTTCAACTCCCGGTGTTCGCCGCCATGATAGTAAAAGGCCGGACCATGCTCGATCGTCACCTGGCCGGCGTGCAGGCGGGCCACCGCGCCGTTGCCGATACCCAGCACCGTCTCGCCGGGATTCAGCCGGCAGTAGACCTTGATCTTGTTCACCCGGGCGCCGTAGTCGGGGTCATTCGCCCGCGGATGATGCGGGTTGACCACCGTCGGCCACACGCCGAGGGCGGACCGCGTCGGCACGTCCACCACGGGAAAGTCATTCGTGCAGCCAATGTTGATCCCGGCGACATTCGAGCCGGCGCTCGAGCCGTTGTACGGCACGCCCGCCAGCACCCGCTCGCGCAAGATGTCGAGCTGGCCGCTCTCGTAGAGCGTGCGCAGCAGCAGGAAGGTCTCGCCGCCGCTGAGGAAAAACGCCTCGGCCTCGGCAATCTTGAGCAGCGCCGCGGCGCCCTCCCAGTGGTGCAGCGACTCGACCGCGTAATTGTCCCCGGCAAACAGCGCCCCCAGCTTTTTCTCGTCCGCATCGCGCCGCGACGGTTCGGAGGCGTGCAGGACCAGCAGGATCTTCTTCCGCGCGCCGTACTGCAGCCGGTGCGCCGCGCTTACGGCCGCGGTGAGCTTGCCGTCCTTCGTGATCGTGCCGCCGCTGATCATCACGCTCGCCCCGGGGGTCGTGTGAAAATTCGGCCCGGCCGGAAACAGGCCGTCCTTGGTCATCTCCGCGCGCAGGGCGCCCGGGAGCGTGACGGCGGCCCCGGCGAGGGCGGCGGTCTTGAGGAAGGTGCGGCGGGTCGTGTTCACGGCTTTTTCGGTTCCGAGGCTACAGCCGGAAACGGCCAAAGGCCAATCCCCTTCATTCGGGTTTCCAGGTCATATTTCCGGAACAGCACCGCCGTCTCGGCCGCGGTGCGGCGCGTCGTGGCCAGCCCGGGCTCGTTCGCCAGCCGGTACACCAACGCCGCGATCGTGGCCGTTGATTCCGGGATCAGGCGCGGATCCACCTTCTCCACCGTGTCGGCGAAGTCGTGGTAATAGCGCACCACATCGGGCTCGATGCGGCCGCCGAGGGTGACCGACGGGATGCCCTCCAGCTGGAAGGACGTGTGGTCGCTGCCGAACCAGTTGATGTTGCTGACGCCCAGCTTGAGTTTGCGCGCCCCCAGCGAGGCGTCAAAGCGCTCGAGCACCGGCACCAGCTCGTCGTAGCCCAGCGAGTTCACCGAGAGCGGGAACCCCACCATGTCGAGATTGAGCATCGCCGCCACCGGCCGGCCCTTCATCGCCGGCGCATGGAACCGCGAGCCCCAGAGTCCCTCCTCCTCGCCGTTGAACCAGACGAGCTCGATCGTGCGGAGATTCTCCCGGGCGTGCGCCTGCAGCACTTTCGCCAGCGCGTAGAGCTGCGCCGTGCCGAGCCCGTTGTCCATCGCGCCCTGCCCGAGGTCCCACGAATCAAAATGGGCGCCGACCACAATCGTGTCCGCTGTGCGCCCGGGAAAGGTCACCACGAGGTTCGCCGTCTCGACAGGCGTGCAGTGCGACCGGGTGAGCATACTCACTTTCACCACCACGCCCCGCTTGAGCAGCCGGCCCATCCAGAGCCCTTCCTCCTGCGTGATGCCGAAAACCGGGATGCGCAGCGGGATGCCGTTGAACGAGCCCGTGCGCGCGAGCAGCTGGCCGCCCGCCACGCGGTCAATAAAAAGGATGCCCCGCAGCCCGTGCTGGACCGCCGCGGTCTCGTACTGGCCGCGCGGCACGGTGGTGTTGGCCGCCAGCAGGCCGATCTTGCCCGCCGCATTGAGCCCCGCGAAGTCCGCCTCGCGGCCGTCGTGGATGTCGACCACCTCGGCCTCGAACCGCTCGTGCGGCTGCGTGTAGCTGAGCGACGTAAACCGCAGTTTGCGCTTCACCGGCGCCAGCATCTCGGCCTCGTCGTCCCCGCGGACCCAGCCCGGCATCGTGAAGGGCTCGAGCCGTGCCGTGATGCCCAACGCCTTCAGCTCGGTCACCGTACGCTCCAGTGCGCCGCGATTGTTGACGCTGCCGGTCAGCCGCCCGCCAAAGTCATCGCAGAGCCGCGTGAGAAACTCCGTCCCGGCCCTGTCCGCCAGCGCGGCCGCCACCAGGGCATCCTGTACCGCCGGCACCGGCTGTGCCGCCGCCCGGGGCCCCAGGGCCAACAACCCGGCCAGTAAAATCGCCCGGCCCGGCCTCCCGCCAAAAAAGCTCTTTTCACCTATTAAGTGAAAACCTCCGCGCGCCCGCCAGCCGCCGTCGTTTTCACTTAATGGGTGAAAAAGACTCCCGGCGGGGAAGGAACGGGGAAGATTCATCATTCGCGGATCCAGACACGCATCTCGCCTTCCCCGCGGTTGTTCCAGAGGCAGTAGGGCACGGCCCTGATGGTCGCCAGGGTCGTGGTCGGTTCCGCGGTGGAATAGAGTTCGTTGCCGGAGGCCTGGACCCGCTGGCCCGGGCCTTCGATGACCATCGCCCCGCCGAGGAGTCCCGCCTCGAAGCGCGCCGTGAGCGGCGCGCTCTTGGGGAGGCGCAACTGGCCGAGCTGCGCGCCGTTGTCCGCCTGCTCGACGCAGAACACCATCGGACCGCGCTGCAGCGCGACACAGCCGGCGTCATGGTGCACCGCGGGGTGCGCCCGGATGCGCTGGATCGGCATCGGGAAATCGAGCGTGACCACGTCGCCCGCGCGCCACTCGCGCGCGAGGTAGAGGTAGCCGTCACAGACCTTGGCCGCGAAATCCACCGCCGTGCCGTTGAGTTTCGCCGTCGGGGCGGTGCACCAGCCCGGCAGGCGGAGCCGCAGGGTGAAGGTGGCCGGCTGCGCCGGCGACACCTCGAGCTTCACCGCACCGTCCCAGGGATAGTCGGTGTGCAGCGCGAAATTCGTCTTCTTTCCGCCCATCGTGGCCTCGAGCCGGCAGTCGGCGTAGAGGTGCACCGCCAGCCCGTCGGGCAACACGGAGTGCGTGTGGTAGCCGAGCGAGGTGAGCGTGCGCGCGATGTTCGGCGGGCAGCAGGCGCAGCCGAACCACGGCACGCGCCGGGTCTTGATGTAGTGCTGGTCGTAACGGCGCTTCGCCTCGGCGGGGCGCATTTCCAGCGGGTTGACGTAGAAGAACGTCTTTCCATCCAGCGCCATGCCGGCGAGGACGTTATTGTAGAGCGCCCGCTCCATTACGTCGGCGTACGTGCCGCGGAGCTGGAGATCGAGCATCCGGCGCGCCCAGAACACGAGGCCAATGCCCGCGCAGCTCTCGGCGTAGGCGCGGTCGTTGGGCAGGTCGTAGCGCTCGGCGAATTTCTCGCCCATCCACTCGGAGCCGATACCGCCCGTGATGTAGAGGTGGTAGCGCGTGAGGTTGTCCCAGAGCGTCTCGCAGGACTTCCGCAGTGATTCGTCCGGCAGCGCCAGCGCCAGGTCGGCCATCGCCGTCGCGAGGTACATCATCCGCACCGAGTGCCCAACCGGGTCCACCAGGTCGCGCACCGGCCGCGAGCCCTGCAGGTAATCCCAGCCGTCGGCGTGAAAATAAACGGGCAGCTTCTCGAACTTCAGCCGCTGCAGCTCCTCCTCGTAATACAACGGCGCCACGCCGCGCTGGTTGATGAAATACGCGGCGAGCTGCGCGTACCGCTTCTCCCCGGTGGCCCGCGCGAGCTTCACCAACGCGAGCTCGACTTCCTCGTGGCCGCAATAGCCCGGGATCTGCCCCGCGCCCAGGCCGAAGGTGCGCTCAATCATGTCCGCGAGCTTGCAGACGATGGCCAGCAGCGTGCGCTTGCCCGTCGCCTCGAAGTGCGCGACGCCCGCCTCGATGAAATGCCCGGCGATGTACAGTTCGTGGTACTCGAACAGGTTCGCCCACTTCATGTGCGGCTCCTTGAGTTGGATGTAGGTGTCGAGGTAGCCGTCGGGCTGCTGCGCCTTGCCGATCGTGGCGATGATCCCGTCGAGCTCGGCTTCAAGCGCCGCATCCGGGTGCGTCGCGAGGCCGAACGAGGCGGCCTCGATCCACTTGGCGAGATCGGAGTCCTGGAACCAGTAGCCATGGAACTTCCCCGCCTTCTCGCCGGCGGCGATCTGGAAGTTGTTCACCGTGCCGCTGCGCTCGGCGCCGGGCACGCGGTCGTTCAACGCCTCCCACTGGAAGGGAATGACGACGTCGCGCACGAGCTGCGCGCGGCCGGCGAGGAAGCCACGTTCAAAGTGGATCTTGGGAAGGGCAAGGCAGGTGGGGCTGGTCATGCGGGGAAAACCAAGCGGGTCAGTTCGCGAAGCGGAACGCGGCGACGGAGCCGGGCGGCAGCGTGGCGGAGACGGTCGAACCCTTCACGGTGACGCCGCCGAGCGGCTGCGCGACCACGGCGTCGGGCCGGTCGAAGGTGTTGCAGGTATCGAGCACCGGCGCGGTGACCACCTGGGCGGTGAACCCGGCGATGGCACCGCCCGCGAGGGTCAGCTCAAGCTCCACGGGCGACTCGGCGTCGGTGTTGCAGACGGTGACGTTGACCGCGCCGGCCGCGTCGAGCGAGGCCGTCGCGGACACGGCGGGATAGTCGATCCCGGTGTGCGAGAGGGTTTTCGCGGTGCTCTCGACGCGCAGCCGCCGGGCGCCCTGATGCGCGGCGTAAAGGGCAAACACATGCCACGTTGGCGTGAGGACGAGGCGGCCGCCGCCCTCCTCGGTGAGCGCCACGGCCTGCAGGACGTTGACGGTCTGGGCGAGGTTCGCGATGCGGACGCGTTCGCAGTGGTTGATGAAGATGTTGAGGTTGAGCGCGGCGAGCACCGCGTCGCGCACCGTCTGCTGCTGGTAGAGGAAGCCGGGGTTCGTGCCGGGCTCGGGCGCATACCAGGAGCCCCACTCGTCCACGACGAGCGCGGTGGTCTCCTTCGGATCGTAGCGGTCCATCACCGCGCGGTGGCCGCGGACCAGCTCGTCCATCTTCCAGCCGAGGGCCATGACGTCCTTCCAGCCGGTGAGATCGAAACCCGTCGCGGGATGCGCGGGCGGCCATGGGATTTCGCCGGGGACGGTGTAATAATGCAGCGACAACCCCTGCAGCATCGGCCCGCCGATCGGGCCCTTGAACGCCTCGCGCATCATCACCTCGGTCCAGTGGTAGTCGTCGTTCCGCGCGCCGCTGGCCACGCGGTAGATCTTCGCGTCGGGAAAGTCGCGGGTGTACGTGGCGAAGCGGCGGTACTCGTGGGCGTAATACTCCGCGGTCATGTTGCCGCCGCAGCCCCAGGTCTCGTTGCCCACGCCCCAGAGCCGCACCTGCCACGGTGCGGCGCGCCCGTTGGCCACGCGCTCATCGGCCAGCGTGCCGGCGGCGGCGTTGCAGTACTCGACCCACTCGCGCAGCTCGCGCGGCGAGCCGCTGCCGACGTTGCCGGCGAGGTAGGGTTCGCAGCCGATCTGCTCGCACAGGTCGAGGAACTCGTGCGTGCCGACGGCATTGTCGTCGATCACGCCACCCCAGTACGCGTTGATGCGGCGGGGTCGCTTTTCGCGCGGGCCGATGCCCTCGCGCCAGTGGTAGTCGTCGGCAAAGCAGCCGCCCGGCCACCGGAGGTTGGGCACGCGGATCTGCTTCAGCACGACCACGAGGTCGTTGCGCCAGCCGCGGGTGTTCGGCACCGGGGACTGCTCGCCAACCCAGAGGCCGTCGTAAATGCAGCGGCCGAGGTGCTCCGAAAAATGTCCGAAGATATGCGGGTCGATCACCGGCCCGGCGGGGTCGGTATGGATGGAAAGCTTAACCGGGGGCATGTGGTTTTTGGACTCGAAGTTCGCCGTTCGCAGATCGGGTTTCGGACTTCAGGGCTAAACGTTGAATGTTAGATGTTGGGCATTCACGGGGCCGTCACGGCAACACGCGCTCGGTGATCGTCAGCGTGTTGAAATCGAGCACGCGCTGCAGGCGACCATGGCTGATGGTCAGCTGGCGCGAGCCTTTTTCCGCATTAAGGTACGGGCCTTCGAAGAGTTTCCACTTCGCGTAATCGAGCGGCGAGCCGTCCACCACCGGGGCCTGCCCGTACGTGACGACGATCTCCCGGCCGCGCAGGGTCCTCAGCTTCACGGTCGGCACGGGCTCGAGGCTGAATGTCAGCGGCAGCGCGATGATGGCGGCCTTGAACGCGGCGAAGTCCCTGAACTCGTCCTCGCTCGCCGCCTGCACGATCGTGCCGTTCTTGACGTGCGGGCTCTGGAGCAGCGTGTCCCCGGTGATGGTGCGCTCCCACTTGTAGCCGGCCGTGGAGGACAGCTGGTGGTAGCCGCGGAACGGGGTCAGCCCATAGGGCGCAAGCGGCCGGTAGGCCAGGTACGCGCGACCACCGCGGGCGAAAATCCAGCCGGATTTGTCCTCGGAAAAATCAACGAGATCCTTGGAGAAAAAGCCGTTGACCTGGGGGTGCCGGATCCCGGGCGGGATGTTGTAGAGGGCGACGACGGTATCGCGGTCCTGGAACACTTGCTCGTAGGGTGATGCGCCCAGGATCTTGTCGGGTTCGTCATACGACGGTTTTCCCTCGGCCGCCAGGTTGGGAATCATCGCCTCCGGATAGGCCGTGAACGAACCCTGCATGTCGTCCGGCGAGGAGTACGGGTGATTGGAAAACAATGTCGGGTGTTTGCCGCGGGGGTCCGGGACGGCCCAGGTGACGTCCCAGACGTGGGTCTGGATCGGATCCGCGCGGCCACCTTGGAAGGAGCCGACGGCGTAGTCCCGGCGCATGTAGCTGGTCTTGTAGATCGGCGCCAGAAGGAGGTCGCTGTAGCGCCAGCGGCGGCGGGAGCGCTTGAGGTCGCGCTGCACGTAGTCGCCTTCGCGATCGACGGCGATCCGGTAGATCACCTCCGGAACCTGATAGTTCTTCGCCGCCACCATGAAATACAACCCGAAGCCGCCGTAGCTCGCCGGCGACGGGGTGTTGCCAAACAGCAGCCAGCTGTAGAACGACGCGTGGTCGTTCCACCGTTCCATCACCGGCGTCTCGGTCGTGCGCGCATTCGGGCCGCGCAGGACTCCGTTCAGCGTGTTCGCGGCGAGATCAGCGAACAGCCAGTCCAGGGTCATGTGTCCGCGCTGCCGCATCGCCGGGTCCCGGGCCCAGGTGGACAGATACAACATCGGAATGGCGTATTCGGTGATGTAGCCGGTCGGGTTGAACTCGCCCTGGCCAACCGTGGTCATGAGGTCCATCCAGTGGATGAGATACTCGCGCGCCTCGGCGAGATTCTCGGCCGAGCTCTTGCCCGTGTACCAGGTCTCTGCCGGTTCATCCGGATACAGGTCCGCCATCAGGTAAAGCGAGGCGTAGTACATCGCCCAGTGGTTCTCGGTGTCGCCGCGCAACTGCATCGTGGTGCGCCAGGCGCGGCGGATGGCCGCCTGGGCCTCCGGCGAGAGGAGATCCCGCCCGGTGTAGGCCACGCAAACCACCGGAAACATCCAGAACGGGCCGGTGCCCGGCTCCTTCATCAGCTCGATGACTCGGGCCGAACACGCGGCGATGTCCTCGTGCCGCACGAGCTTGGTCGCGATCGCGGCCATGTCCATGGTCGCAGGCTGGTCCACCTTCACCAGGCTGTTCCGCCAGGTAATCGCCTCGTCAATGCGGTTGAAATATTGCTCGCGGCGGACGCTGGCATCCTGGACCACCGCCGTCGAAGGCGGCGGGGCCGTGAAGGCCGGCTGGGCCTGGACGGCGGCCGGGACGGCGAGGATCAACCCGAGGGAAAAAGGGAGGAGGGTTTTCATGGCGGAGAATCGCGGGTTAGTGGGTTGAAACCGGCAGGAAGACGAAGGAGCTGATATCGGAGTTCTCCAAGCCTTGGCGTTGCCAGGTGTGTCCGAAGTCATCCGAGGTAAACAGGGCTTCGCCGGTGACCCCCGCGTAGAGCCGGCCGGAATCAGGCTCAACGGCCAGGCGCTTGACCCGGTGCCGCTCCGGCAGCCCGGCGTTACGGTCCACCCAGGATTCACCGCCGTCCTCGGACGTCAGCAAACCGTGCGCCCAGCCGCCGATGGCGAGACGCCGCGGGTTCGTCGGATCGAAGATCACGCAGTAAAGCGCCCCGCGGTCAGGGACGCCAGCCAGCCGTTGCCAGGTCCGGCCGCCATTCCGCGAGGTCCAGGCTCCGTTGCTCTGGGTCACCGCGACCCAAAACCGGGGGTCGTGGGGCGATTGCTGCAGGTCATCCACCGTCGTGTCGGTCGGCAGCACCTGCCGCCAGCTTTTCGCCCCATCCTCGGTCAGGTAAATGCCCGACTCGCACCCCGCGAGGACCCGGCCGGCCTGCGTGTGGTCGACCTGGACAACCTGGGCGTACTTGCCGCGCTCTGGCAGACCGTGTTCGCCGCGCTGCCAGGTCTGGCCGCGGTCGTGCGAGACCCCAATGCCATCGGGCAGGGCCAGGTAGAGGTTGTCCGGCGCACCGGGATCAACCGTCACCTGCAACGGTTCGGTCATGTCCCAGCTGGTGGTGATGCGCCAGGTTGCCCCCCCGTCGAGGCTGCGCCAGCAGCCGTTGTTCGCCGCCGTGTAGATCACCCGGTGATCGCGCGGGTCAAACGCGACACTGCGGATGCTCGTGTCATTATAACCGAGGTGCTGCCACCCACCCTGCCCGTCGCGCCGGAACAGTCCGTTCATGGTCACGATCTTCGAGCCGATGACGTAGCCCTTGTTGAACCCGGCGGTGAGGTAGAGGTCGGGCCGCGGCGCGGGGGCCGCGACGGTCGCTCCGGCGAGCAGCGTGAAAAGAACCAGGGAGGCGGCGGATTTGCTCATGGCGGGAAAATTGGATTTCTGGAATTGCGGCGGGACGAGGGACCGGACAATGGTCCGGCACCCCGATGAAACTAACCTGGAGATTGTGTGCTTTGCTGGCGTTGCTCCTGAACTCGGCCCGCGCGGGCGACCCCTCGCCCGACCAGCGGCTCGCGGCGCTCGGCCTCACCCTGCCGGCGTCGCCGGCGTCGGTCGCCAACTATGTGCCGGCGGTGCGGAGCGGCTCCCTGGTGTTTCTCGCCGGCCAGATTCCCCGCGGGAGCGACGGCAAGGTGATCGTTGGCAAGGTTGGCCGGGACTGCACCGAGGCCCAGGCCGCGGCCGCCGCGCGCACCTGCGCGTTGCAGCTGCTGGCCGCGCTGAAAGCCGAGATCGGCGACCTCGCGCGGGTGAAACGCATCGTGCGCGTGGGCGGGTTCGTGAACTGCACCCCCGACTTCACCGCCCAACCGCAGGTCATCAACGGGGCCTCCGACCTGCTGGTGGCGGTCTTCGGCGAGCGCGGCCGTCACGCCCGCGCCTCCGTGGGCGTCGCCGCCCTGCCCGCCGGCGCACCCGTCGAGATCGAGTTGGTCGCGGAAATCATGGACTGACGCGACCATCGTCAGGCTTTCGCCAGTACCTCGCCCACCGCGCCGACCAGGCGGTCGCACTCCTCGCGGGAGTTGAAGAGGTGGGTGGAGACGCGGATGGCGTCGAGGCCGACCTCCGCCACCGGGCGGGTGCGGAGGTGGTGGTCCGCCAGCAGGCGCTCAAAGATTTTCCCGTAGACCAGCTTGGGTGAACGGAAAGTGACGATCGAGCCGCACAGCGCCGGATCGGCGGGCGTCAGGATCTCGACGCTGTCAATTTTCTGCAGGCCGGCCCGCACCTGGTCGGCCAGCGCGTGGCCGCGCGCGGCGATGCGGTCGCGGCCAATCTCGTTCTGGAACCGCATCGCCTCGGCCAGCGCCAGCACGGAGGCGGCGTTGCGCGTGCCATATTCAAAGCGGTGCGCGCCCTGCGAATAGACGAACGGGCCGGGGTTGTTCAAATCCACGTCGATGCTCGAGTAGGCCCCGACCTGCCGCGGAATGATCTGGTCCATTTTGGAGGCGCGGATCCAGAGCAGGCCGGTCTCATGCGGACCACCGATCCACTTGTGCCCGCTCGTGGCAAACGAGTCGCAGCCCAGCGTCGCCATGTTCACCGGGATCATGCCGGCCGACTGCGCCCCATCCACGTGAAACCACGCGTGGTGCTTTTCCGCGAGCTTCCCGATTTCCGCGACCGGCATGATGATGCCGGTGGGCGACGTGATGTGGGACACCTGGATGACCCGCGTCCGGTGCGTGATCAGGGCCGCGATCCGCTCGAGGTTACCCGCCGCGCTGAGCGGGTCGGGCTCGAAGGTCTTGACGACGATGCCTTCGGTGCGCTGGCGGTTGAGCCAGGGAAAGGAGCCGCCCGGGTGCGCATGGGAATCGAGAATGACCTCGTCCGCAGCCTGCAGCTCGATCCCGGTCGCCACCACGCAGTTGCCCTCGGTGGCGTTGCGCACGAAACACACGCTGTCCGTCTTCGCACTGAGATACTGGGCGACAATGACGCGGGCCTGCGCAAAAAAATCGTGCCCGGTCTCCACCCGCTCCTGCAGCTGCCGGCTGGCGACCGTGTACATGTCGAGCACGCGGCGCGACGCCGGCCCCAGGCCGCCGGTGTTGAAGTAGGTCCGCCGCGGCGTCATCGGGAACTGCGCGCGCACCTCCCGCCAGAAGGCCTCGGGGTTGGCGTCATCCCAGATCGGCAGGCCGTTCGAGGAATCGGGCTCGGCCTCCATGCCGGGCAGGGCCCGGGCGGTGATCAGGCCGAGGGCGCCGAGGCCCATGCTGCGAAGGAAGGTCTTGCGGTCGAAGTTCATGGGGCGGCGAAGGTGAGGGTGTGGTCGATCTCAAGCGCCGCATTCGCGGCCAGGGTCAGGTTCTGGTCGAACTGCACCGGGAAGGCCGCCAATGGGTAGTTGCGGCGGACAAACCAGTGGAGCGGGCCGGGGTTGTTTTCAAAGCGGATGATAACCCGCCGGAGCGTTTCGTCCAGCTGTCCGTGCCATTCCATCCAGCGCGCCGGCGCGCCATGCACCGCCGCCACGCCCTCCAGCCCGCCCTCGGCGATGATCTTGATCGTCGGGTCGAGGTGGTCGTCGAGCAGCTCGCGCGCCCCGCGGAATTGCAGGCCGGTGTAATGCGAGCCGGGCTTGCCGCCGACGGAGTGCGCGTTGCCGAGCTCCAGGGCCCGGCCGCTCGTGTTCACCAGCCGCGCCCGCCAGTGGAGCGCCCAGGATTGCGCGGTGAAATTCACCGTGATCGTGATCGTGCGCTCCTCGCGGAAAAACAGTTCCTGCGGCGTGCGCCACTCGAGCGTGTGCGCGAGGGTCGCGGTGGTCCCCGCCGCCTCGAGCTTCGTCCACGCCACGTGGCGCTGCTCGCCGTGGTCGTCGCGCCACTGGTAGCCGTCCGCCGGCAGGCAGGTGGGACCGCCCCAGAAATTGAAGCCGGACACATGGTTCAGCGTGAACGCCAGCGCGTGATGCCAGGGGTGGTCGTTCGGGCGGAAGTTGGTGAGCGTGTCGCCCGCCAGCGAGTTGAGCGGGTGAAAATAGGGCTTGGGCGACTCCTTGTGCGCTTCGCCGGAAACGTAGACATAGCGGCAGAGCAGTTGCTCGCCCGCGAAGAGCGTGACGGCCTTGCCGGCCTCGTGCTGGAGTCGAAGTGTGCTCATGAAAGGGCAAACGCCTCCGCGAATTTTCCGCCGGCGAACGTGCGCTCGGCCCCGCCGGGCGCGACCACCGCGACTTCCATCCCGGCGGGCGCCGTGATGGTGAGGTGGAATTTCCCGTCGGCGACGCGCCACGCCACCTCAATCAGGCCGCGCGGGGTGCAGACGCTGCCGGCAGCGTGCGCGAGGCCGCAGCGGTGCGGCGCGACGCGGGCGCGGGCAAAACCGGGCTCCGTCGCCGTCACGCCGAGGATCCGCTGCTGGAACTCGAGCACCGGGTGCGCGCTCCACGCATGGCAGAGCGAGCGCCAGTAACTGTTCTCCTCGACGAAGGTCGAGAGGCCGTAGCCGACCGACTCGTGCCATGGGCCGAGGTGCTTGGGCATGTCGTCCGCACGGCCGGACTTCGCCAGCGCGGCAAAACCCGTGTGCAGCCAGAAGAAGGAGCCCGGCGCGAGTTTCGGGTCGTTCGGGAATCGCTGCATCACGATCGCGCGTTCGCGCTCGCCGGCCAGGCCCGCGACAATCGCCCAGGCGTTGCCGTACTGGCTGACCTCGGGGCCGCCGGGGCGGTCAAAGTAGAGGCCCTCGGACTCCGACCAGAACAGCGCGTGGGCCTTGCGGCGGAGGTCGTCCGCCTCGCGCGTGAGCGTGTCGGCCTCGGCCGTGCCGCCAAACGCGCGGACCAGCAGCGCGGCCTCGTCGATGGCGTTGATGTACTGCGCGGAATGGATGCAGGTCGTGCCGGTGTCGGCGCCCGGCACGACGCCGCGCGG
>CAIOAO010000051.1 GCA_903855985.1 uncultured Opitutia bacterium
AAGGCCTCACGCAAGGTGAGGCCCTACGATTGAAGAATCCGCAGCAGCAGACCAGCCCTCACTGCTCCTGCGAGGCGTCGAGGCGGATGACCTTGGCCGGGGACTCGGACTGCTGGCTCATGTGGGCGATGAGGCGGTCGTTGAAATCCTTGGCGGGGTCGTGGCCCATCTTTTTCAGCGCCTGGGTGAGGGCGGCGACCTCGACGAGGCGGGCCATGTCGCGGCCGGGGCGGACGTAGAGCTCGATGTGCGGCACCTTGAGGCCGAGCATCTCGTAATAATTCTCCTCGAGTCCGGTGCGTTCCTCGACGACCTCGGGGGTCCATTCCTGGAGGGAGACGACGAGGTCGATGCGCTTCTCGAGGCGGATGGACTTCACGCCGAACATCTCGGCGATGTTGATGATGCCGATGCCCCGGCACTCCATCCAGCCGCGGTTGAGCGGGCGGCTGGTGGCCATGAGTTCGCGCTCGTCGAGGAGCTTGATGACGGTGAGGTCGTCGGCGACGAGGGAGTGGCCGCGCTCGATCAGGGCGAGGGCGCACTCGCTTTTGCCGACGCCGCTGGTGCCGCGGAGCATCACGCCGACGCCCTTGATGTCGAGGGTGGTGGCGTGCTCGGTGGCGCTGGGGGCGAACTCGTTGTCGATGCAGAGCGTCGCGAGGTTCACGAAGTTCATCGTGATCATCGGCGTGCGGAGGATGGGCAGGTTCATCTCCGACGCGACCACCAGCAGCGGGTGCGTGGGGTTGTAGTTGCGCGTGAGGATCAGGCAGGGGATGTGCCGCTCGACCATGCCCTGGAAGATCTCGATCTGCTTTTTCTGCGAGAGGGTCTTGAGGTAAGTCATCTCGGCGGCGCCGAGGACCTGGATGCGCTTGTTCGCGAAATACTTGAAGAAGCCGGTGAGCGCGAGCGACGGGCGGTTGATGCTGCCCTCGCGGATGAGGCGGTGCAGGCCGGCCTCGCCGGTGACGACCTCCAGCTTCAGCTTGTCGCGGTAGGTCTCGAGGAAGTGCGCGACGGTGATGCCGTGGATGGCTTTTTGCATGGGGGCGGGGGGACGCGGGGACTCAAGCCTTGGCGGCCCACGGGTTCAAGGTGCGATCGAAGTCCTCGCCGAGGTAGTATTTCCGGGCCGACTCGTCCTTGATCAGGAACTGGCCGGTGCCCTCGGTGAGGACCTTGCCCTCCTTGATGAGGTAGGCGCGGTCGACGATGCGGAGGGTTTCGCGGACGTTGTGGTCGGTGACGACGACGCCGATGCCGCGAGCCTTGAGGCGGAGGATTATCTTTTGCACCTCGGCGACGGAGATCGGGTCAATGGCGGCGAACGGCTCGTCCATGAGCAGGAACTTGGGCTTGGAAACGAGGGCGCGGGCGATCTCGAGGCGGCGGCGCTCGCCGCCGGAGAGGGTGTAGGCCTTCTGGCCGGCGACGTGGTCCAGGCTGAGCTCGGTGAGGTGCTGCTGGACCAGGGCGGTGCGTGCGGAGCGCGGCACGTTCATCGTCTCGATGATGGCGAGCAGGTTCTCCGCGACGGTGAGCTTGCGGAAGACCGACGGCTCCTGCGGCAGGTAGCCGATGCCGTGACGGGCGCGCTCGTGCATCCGCAACTTGGTGATGTCGGTGCCGTCGAGCGTCACGTGGCCGGCCGTGGCGGGGATGAGGCCGACGATCATGTAGAAGGTCGTGGTCTTGCCGGCGCCGTTGGGGCCGAGGAGGCCGACGACTTCGCCGGCGGTGAACCGCAGGCTGATGCCGTTCACGACGGTGCGCTGGCCGTAGGCCTTGACGAGGCCCGCGGTGCGGATTTCCGCCGTGGCGGTCGGGGCGGCGGCGGTGGTGCTCATTTGCCCGGGGTGGGTTGGGGCAGGCTGACCGACGCCGGCGGGGCCGCCTTGTCCTTCTCGTAGCCGAGGTCCTTGAGGGCGGGGCCGGTGACGCGGGACTTGTCCACGATCACGCGGCGCTCACCCCGCAGCAGGGTGATTTTTTCGCCAGCGCTGGTCCAGTCCGTGCCGTGGTCAATGAGCACGGGGTTTTCGGTCAGGACGACCTTGTCCTCGCGGGGGAGGACCTCGGCGCGGCCGCAGGTGGCCTCGCGGTCGGCCTGGGTGATGACGACGTGGCCGGTGGCGAGCATGTACTTGAACTTGTCCAGCGTGGGCAGGGTGGCGGTCTTGTCGCCGACGCCGAGGGCGGTGAATTCCAGGCGGTCGCAGAGGATCTTCAGGTCGGTGCCGATGAGGGTGACATTGCCGGTGCAGATGCCGCGGGTCTCGTTGCCGGTGCTCCACATCTCGGCATGGTCGCAGTCGAGGGTGGTTTTCTGCCCCGCGGGCGCGGCCGCCGGGGCGGAAGCCAGAAGGCCGAGGAAGCAGCAAAGCAAAGTGAGCGGGTGTTTCATTTCAGCAGGTTGGTGAACTCGGCGTTGAAAACTATCCGGACGCGCCCGGTCAGCGAAACCTTTTTCTGGGCGTGGTTGTAGCTCCAGTGGTCGCCCGAGGCCTCGAGGTCATCGCGGAGCACCCGGACGCCGGTTTCCCCGCGCGCGAGGTTTTCCCGGGGCAGGAACGTCGCGGCCGGGGCGCGGATGATCGTCTCGACGTGGGCGGCGGCATCGCCGGAGAAAACCGTGAGGTCCAGGTTCACCACCTCGACCTGGTTGTTGGACGGGAAGCTGGCGCGGGCGCCGCGGGCGGTCATCGAGCGGAAGTTGTCCTTGGTGAACAGCGGCGCGACCCAGTTGATGGCGGGGGCGAGCGACTCGGCCCCGACCGCCGCGGTGAAGCCGCAGCAGGCCAGCAGACAGAGCGGACGGAGGAGGCGCTTCACGGGATTAACGTGCGACACGCGCGGCGAGGAGGAGTTCGCAAATTTCCCGGACGGCCCCGTGGCCGGCGGCGCGGCGGGTGACGAGGCGGGCGGCCTGGAGGGCGGCGGGCATGGCGCCGGGGACCGACACGCCGATCCCCGCCCAGGCGATGGCGGGGGCGTCGATGTCATCGTCGCCCATGTAGGCGCACTCGGCGGGGCTGAGCTTGAGCTGGGCGGCAAGTTCCTGGAGCGCGGCGAGCTTGTCGGTGCGGCCCTGGATGAGATGCGGGATTTTCAGCTCGGTGGCGCGCCCGGTGGTGGCGCCGGAGGCGCGGCCGCTGATCCAGGCGGTGGTGAGCCCCGCCCGGTTCAGGCGCACGAGGCCGAGGCCGTCGAGGATGGAGAAGGACTTGGTTTCGGTGCCATCGGACGAGATCTGCACGGTGCCGTCGGTGAGGATGCCATCCACGTCCATCGCGAACAGCCGGATGCGCCGCCACGAAGAGATGGAAATTTTCGATTTTCGATTTTTGATTTTCGATTTCTCGGGAGGCATGCGGATCGAAGGTGGACGGAAGCGGCGGGTTCAGCGATCGGTACTCGAAATTCGAAAATCGAAATTCGGCTCATCCGAGCCACGCGGTGAGCTGTTCGATGATCTTGTCCTTGGTCGGGCGGTAGGCCTGCTCGAGCTCGGGGGCGAAGGGCACGGGCAGGTCGAGCGAGCCGAGGCGGAGCGGCGCGGCCTTGAGGGCGGCGAAATGTTTTTCCGTCAGGCGGGCGACCAGCTCGGCGCCGAAGCCATGGGTGCGGCGGCCCTCGTGCAGCACGACGAGCCGGCCGGTGCGGGCGAGCGAGGCCTCAATGGTCTCGAGCTTCAGCGGGGAAAGCGCGCGCAGGTCGAACAGGTCGAAGGTGGTGTCGTACTCGGCGGCGAGGTAGTCGCAGGCCTCCTCGGCGAGGTGGACCATTTCGCCGTAGGTGACGAAGGTGGCGAACGTGCCGGTGCGCAACTGGCGGGGCGTCCAGACCTCGCGGTACGCGGGGTTCCAGGCGACCGGCGACCGGCCGCGGCGGTAGAGCGCCTTGTGCTCGAAGAGCAGCACGGGGTTGTTGTCCTCGTAGGCGGCGAGGAGGGCGTCGAAGGCATCCTGGGGCGTGCTCGGGTAGAGCGCCTTGAGGCCGGGCATGGAGAGGAAGAAGGACTCGAGCTCCTGCGAATGGAACGAGCCGAAGGTCAGCCCGCCGCCGCAGGGGAGGCGGAGCACGAGCGGGCAGGCGGCGCCGGAACGGAAGTGGAACGTGGCGGCGTTGAGCGCGATCTGGGTGACGGCCTCGGTGGAGAAGTCGGCGAACTGGAATTCCTCGATGGGCCGGTGGCCGGAGACGGCGAGGCCGATGGCGTAGCCGGTGCAGGCGCTTTCGGCGAGCGGGGTGTTGAACACGCGCGGGCGGCCAAACTCCTTGAGCAGGCCGTCGGTGACCTTGAACGCGCCGCCGTAGGTGCCGATGTCCTGGCCGAGCAGGATCGACTCGGGGCGCTCGGTCAGGATCTTGCGCAGCCCGGCGTTGATGGCCTGGGCGACGTTGAGGGAGGCGGCCGGCGCGGCGGTGGGTTTCCACGGCAGGGGCGGGGAGGCCGGGGCAAACAGGCCGGCTTCCATCCCGTCGGGCGTGAGTTTGGGCGTGGCGAGCGAGACCTTGATGGACGCCTCCACGAAGGCGGCGATCTCGGCGTCGATGGCCGTCAGCTGGCTGCCGTGGCCGGCGGTGGCGAGGCGGGCGCGAAACACCGGCAGCGGGTCGCGGGCGGCATAACCCTCGGCCTCGCCCGGGAGCATGTAGTCGCAGGTGTCGTAGGCGGCGTGGCCGCGGAGGCGCACGGTTTGCGCCTCGATCAGGATGGGGCGCGACGTGGCGCGGACCTTGGCGATGGTGGCGGCGAGGGTGCGGGTGCACGCCTCGACATCGGTCGTGTCGAGGGCGAAGCCCTCCATGCCGTAGCCGGCGGCGCGGCGCCAGAGCTCGGTGCCGGCGGTGAACTGCTCGCTGACCGGCGTGGAATAGGCGTAGCCGTTGTTCTCAACGACGAAGATGACGGGCAGCGAGAGCAGCGACGCGAGGTTGAGCGACTCGTGGATGTCGCCGGTGCTCGAGGCGCCGTCGCCGAAGAACGTGAACCCGACGGCGGGGCGGCCGAAGCGGCGCTGGGAGTCCGTGGCGCCCGCGACATTGGAGAGCATCGCGCCGAGGTGCGAAATCATCGGCAGGGAGCGGTTGGCCGGATCGCCGTGGTGGATGTTACCCTCGCGGCCGTGGGTGGGGCTGCCGGCATTGGCGAAGTACTGGTTCAGGTGGTCGCAGAGATGGTCGCTCCAGACCAGGTGGCCGCCGAACCCGCGGTGGGAAAACGAGACGACGTCGATGGCCTTGTCGGCGAGGAGCGCGAGCGGGACGACCAGGCCTTCGCTGCCCTGGCCGCCGGTGACCGTGCCCTTGATCAGGCCCTGGCGGAAAAGGTCGAGGATGCGGTTGTCCCCGAGGCGGGCGAGCTGCATCCAGGCATAGATGCGCAGCCAGGCCTCCGAGGGGGATTTCTCAAGATCCGCGGGGCGCAGGTCGCGCGACGCAAGGATGGCGGGAAGGGGAGGGAAAACCATGTCCAAAGACCCGACGCTGAGGGTGTGACATGGCGCGGGCAAGCCTGCGTCGCGGGCCGGCGGCGAAAGTTGCGAATGCCTTGCGTTGCGTGCCGGGTGCGGCCTGCGGGTCAGTCCGTGGGCTCGATGCTGAACGGCACGATCATCCGGACATTGGCCGCGCGGCCATGGATGGAGCCGGGGTGGAATTTCCACTGGGCAGCGGCGGTCAGGCAGGCGGCTGACAGGGAGTGGTCGGAGCCGGGCAGGATCACGAGGTCCTTGGTGCTGCCGTCGCGGGTGACGGTGAGCTCGACGTTGACCTTGGCGCTCTTGCGGGCGAGGCGGAACTCGTAGGGGACCTTCGGCTGCACGGCGGCGAGGACCTTGGGCGGCTGGTCGAGTTCACTGAGCTTCGAGATGTGGTCGTACACCTCGAGCGCCGGCGCGAATTCCAGCACCTGGCCGCCCACGATGCGGCCCGTGACCGGCTCGGTCGCATAGCCGGCCAGGGTGAGCTGGTAGGTGGCGTCGCCGGGCTGCTGGTCATTGAGGGTGAGCGGAGTGACGCCGAGGCGCACGCCGTCGCGCGTGACGACGGCGCCCGCGGGCTTGCTGGAGATTTTCACGATGCCGTTGGGGAACAGGCCCTTCACGTGGGCCGTGGAATCGCGGACGATGGTGACGTTCTCGACCTGCGGCATCCAGCCGTCGCGCACAAACGTGACGGTGTAGTCGCCGGGAATGAGATCGGTGAGGGTGCCGGGCGTGCGGCCGGTGCGCCGGGCGTCGGGCATGACGATCATGGCGTTGGCGGGCTTCACCTCGTAGGCGACGCCGTCGGGCTCGGTGACGAGCTCGAGGGAGCCGAGGATCTTGTTGAGCTTGATGACGCCGGTATCGGTGGTCGCGTCCTCCTTCACCTCGAGCTCGAGCTGCGCGGTGTCGTAGAGGCTGAGGGCGATGCTGACGGGATATTTGCCGATCTTGAGGTCGGAGAACGTCGCGGGGGACGGGCGGGGGGCGAGGGTGCCGACGGTGATCATCGCGCCGGCGGGATCCGTGGCGATGACCAGGGTGCCGCGGGCATTGGAGAGGCGGGCGGCGGCGGAGGCGCGGGCCTCGGCCTCGGCGCGCTGGCGGCCGGCCTCGGCGTCGGCGACTTTCCGCGCGCTTTCCTGCTCGAGCTTTTTACGGGCCTCGGTCTCGTCGTGGGCCTTTTTTTCGCTGAGGCGGTTCTTGGCGATCTCGTCCTGGAGCCGCTGGTCGGTGCGGGCCTTTTCCGCCGCGAGGCTCGCGGCCGTCTTCTGGGACTGGACAATAAAGTAACCACCCAGGCCCAGCAGCACGATCACGGCGAGGGTGATCAGGGCGACGGGGTTTTTGAAAAACGGGCGCGGCGGTGGCAGCTCCGCCATTGGCAGGGTGTTGACGGAAACCGGCACCGGCGGCGGCGATTTCTTCGGGGCGGCGGGTTTTTCCGGGCTGGCCGGCTTCGGCGAATAGCTGGCGGCGGAACTGGCGGCGGCCGGTTTCGGGGTGGGCGCGGCGGCGGGCGCAGGCGTGAGTGGGGCGGCGGCTTTGACCGGAGCCTTGACCGGAGCGGGGGCCGGGGTGGGCGCCGGAGCCGGTGCGGTCGGCTTCACCATGACGGGCTTGGCGGCGGGGGCGGGCGCGACGGGTTCGCGGGCGGGCGGGACGACGGCGGCCGCGGCCGGTGCGGCCGGCGCGGCGGGTTTCCGAGACGCGGACAGCACGGCATCAGGCAGGGGAAAAGGAGCGGGAGTGACGCCCGGGGCGGGTCTGGGAGCGACAGGCTTGGAGGCGATGGACGCGGCGGTGATGGGGGCAGGTGCGGCGGGTTTGGGTGCGGTGGGTGCGGCTGGGGCGGGCGCAGGTGCCGGCTTGGGCGTGGGGGCGGGCGCGGCGACGGGGACCGGGGCGGGGGCCGGGGCCGGCGGTTTCGGCGCCGCGGGCAGGGCGATCGTGTCGAGCTTGATCCACGCGGCGTCCCACGGGCCGGGGCTGGTGGCCTGGCTGGAGCCGGCCAGGCGGAGAAAGCCAAACCATGCGGGCGAGACGCTGGCCTCGAGTTCCGGGGTGGCAAAGGAGAGCCCGAGGGATTTCGTCTCGGGGGCAAACGCGGCCAGTTCCAGGGCGACGGCGAGCTGGGCGGAGAACCAGTGCTGGGCGGCCGGCAGGCCGGAGCAGGCGAGCGCGATGGGCGCGCTGTGGGTGCCGCGCAGGGCGGCGAGCTCGGGCTTCACGCTGGCGGCGAGGCGGGCGGCGATCTTGGGCCCGACGTCACTGTAATCATAGACGGGATTGAAAAACAGCTTGATGGCGGAGCCGCGGAATTTCAGGCCGAGCTCGGCCTGCACGGCCTCGGCGATGCGGTCGAGGTTGAGTGAGACCGGGCCGGCGGCGAGCACGCCATCGCGGCTGATGAGCAGCGCGGTCGAGCCGAGCTCGCCGATTTCCAGCAGCCAGATCGGCGCGCTGACGGTGGTGGCGATGGCGCCGGCGGTGCTGAGCGTGGCCGAGAGCGTGCGGGTGGGCTTGACCGCCAGGCTGTCCAGCAGGGTGGCGGCCGCGGCCTGGCCCTCGGCCGAGGTCAGCGTGGCGAGCCACGGGCCGGCGCCGGGCGCGGAGCCCTCGCGGGCGGAAACCGCGGCGAGCCACGCGGGTGACACATCACTGAGCGCGGAGTTAGTGGTGGCGAGTTAGCGCACGCCGCCGAGGCCGGGCAGGCGTTTCGCCTCGTCGGCGGAGGCGAGATGGAGGACGCGCGGCTTCGGGCGGAGCGCACAGACGGCGGCGGACTCGGTGGCGAACACCGCGCGGACCGCGGCAGCGAGCGCGGCAGCGTCGGCGAGCGGGACTTCCTGCAGGGCCTCGAGGCGCAGCGGTGACGAACCGGCGGTGCCGCGCGCGAGCAGCAGCGAGAAATCGGTTTGTTCGAGGAAGCAGAGGGAGTCGTTGGCCATGGGGGGATAAACCGACGGATCGGGGGGACGGGGAGAAAACGCTGCAGTGGATACAAAATCGAGAGAGAAGGCGATGCGCGGGTTTTTTACGGGATATTGACGAGCGGGGATTTACTCGAAATTGACCACCACAAGCTGGAGTTGTGCTCCGGGGAATGGATACACCTTGGCTCCCGCAAATCAGGCCGTCCGCCCAAACCAATTCCCCCATGTCCGCCAAAATCCTCCTCGCCCGCAAACTCCACAACGAAACGCGCGCCCATTCCATCCTGGTCGGCGACACGGGGTTTTACTGGCGCGACCTGCCGGCCGAGGCCGAGCTCGTGAACGAACTCCGCGGCGAGCGCTTTTCGCTGATCATCGTGGATCACCGCGACCTGACGGACGACCCGCTGGCGTTTGTGGAATCGCTGCGCCGCTGGCAGAAGGACACCCCGGTGCTCGTGGTGAGCGAGGAGCTCGCGCTGGAAAACGTGATCCGCGCGATCCGCGTCGGCGTGAAGGACCTGTTCCACCACCCGATCGACCTGCGGGCCATGGTCGAACGCATCTACACGACCCTGAAGCCGGAGCTGGGCTCGTCGCGGACGGCCAAGCTGGACGAATGGAGCGAGCTGATGATGCAGCTCACGGATCCCGACGCGGCCCCGCCGCTGCGCGGTTCGCGCGCGGGCTTCCCCGGCAGTGCCTCGCCGCTGCCCGCCCCGGGCGAGTCCGACGCGCTGGCGAAGGAGCTCAAGACGGCCCGCGAGGCCATGACGCAGGTGAAGGCGCGGGCGACCGAGCTGGAGCAGGAGGTCAACCGCCTCCGCACGGCGAAGCCCGTGATGCCCGTCCCGGCGCGCGCCGCGGTGGACACCAAGGCGGAGGAGGCGCTGGCTGCCGAGCGGGAGCAGCTCGAGACCGAGCAGTTGCTGCTGGCGCAGCAGCGGAAGAAATTTGACGCGGAGTGTGCGGCCCGGAAAACGGCCGAGGGCACGGCGTCGGTCTCGCTGGCGGAAGTGACCAAGCGGGAACAGGCCCTGGCGGAGAAACAGCGCCTGCTGATTGCTTCGCAGGAAAAACTCCAGGTCGAGCTGCTCCAGCTGGCTGAGGCGAAGACGCAGCTCGAGGAAGAGCGCGCGGAGTCCGGCGAGACGCGCGCCGCGCAGAAGGAAGTCGAGGCGAAGATGAAGCAGCTCGTGATCGAGCAGGTCGCGATGACCAAGGCGCGGGAAAAGCACGAGCGCGACTGCGCGGTCTGGCAGGCGGTGCGGGTGAAGACCGAGGCCGACCTCGCCAAGCGCGAGGAGGCGATGGCCCAGGCGCAGGCGGAAGCCCTGCATCTCGCGGCGGAGCAGGAAAAATTTGAGGCGGCGCAACTGGTGTTGCAGCAGGCGCAGGCCAAGCTGGAGGGGGAGCGCACCGCCTGGGCGCAGACGCAGTCGGCCCACCTCGAGGCGGTGGCCCGCCTGACCGCCAAGGAAGCTGAGCTCGCGCAGGTCCGGAAGGCACTGTTGACCAAGGAAGCGGCGCTGAACGAGGCGGCGGAAAATCTCAAGGTGGACCAGGAAAAGTGGGAGTCCGAGCGGCTCGTCGCCCTGCAGGTGCAGGCGAAGTTCGCGAAGGACCGCGCGGCCCTGGACAAGATCGCAGCCGGGCAGCAGGCCGAGATGGAAAAGCTCCAGGCGCAGCGCGATCAGCTGGCCGCCGAGCAGCGGAAGGCCGCGGACGAACTGGCCGGCCGCGAGGAGCAGCTGGAAAAGGCCCTGAAGGACCTGGCCCCGAAACGCGCCGAGCTGGCCGCAGCGCAGCAGAAGGCGGAAGCCGAGCTGCAGCTCGCCAAGCAGAACGTTGCCAAGGCCGCCGCCGCGCGGAACGAGGCCGAGGCCCTGCGCGAAGAGCTCCAGCATCAGACCAAGCTGCTGGCGGAGAAAGAAGCGGCGCTGGAGGAAGCCGAGGCCGTGGTCCAGAACCAGCTGGAGAAAGCCACGGTCCAGAAGGCCGAGTACGAGCAGGAACGCGCCAACCAGAAGGCCGCCAAGCTCGCCATCGAGCAGGAGACGGCGGCGCTGGCCGAGCGCGTGTGGATGTTCGAGTCCAAGCAGAAGCAGATCAAGGAGCAGATGAAGCAGCTGCTCGCGGCGAGCTGAGGCGGGCCCCAATCAAATTCCAGACCGGCGCCGAACCGCGCCGGTCTTTTTTTTGCCCACCTGCGCCGCGGGCCGACGATTCCCCGCTCGGCAAGGCGGGGGTCCCGGCCCATGCTGGCCGGGTTAAATGGAGCTCATCGATTCGCACATCCACCTGCTTTACCCCGAGAAATTCACCTATGCCTGGTGTGCGGCGGAGCCGGTGCTGAACCACGCCTACCGCCTGGAGGATTACCGCGCGGCGGCGGCGGGCGCCCCGGCGGGCGTGACGGTGAAGTCCGCGGTGTTCATGGAAGCCGACGTCCCTGCGGCGCAGCAGGAGGCGGAGGCGGAATTTTTCGCCCGGATGCCGCAGACGGAGCGCCGACCTCTGCCCCTGGCCGCGGTCATTGCGGCGGCGTGGCCGGAATCGGAGGATTTTCCGGCGCAGGTGGAGCGCTACGCCCGGGCCGGGTCCCTTCGCGGGCTGCGCCGGGTGCTGCACACGATGCCGGCGGGATTGGTGGAGACGCCGCGGTTCGCGGAAAATCTCCGCCGGCTGGCGCAGCACCGGCTGACGTTTGATCTTTGCCTGCGGCCGCATCTGCTCCCGGCAGTGACCCGGCTCGCGGCGCGGTGCCCGGAGACACAGTTTGTGCTCGATCATTGCGGTGTGCCCGATGTCGCAAAGGGAGAACTCGACCCATGGCGCGGCCACCTGCGGGAGCTGGCGGCGCAGCCGAACGTCGCCTGCAAATTTTCCGGGCTGGCCAGTGTGTGTGATCCGGCGCGGCCGATGACGCCGCAGGTACGGCCGTACTTTGATCACTGCCTGGATAGCTTCGGACCGGCGCGGCTGATGTGGGGCAGCGACTGGCCGGTGTGCAACCTGACATTCGATTTGGCTGCGTGGCTGGAAACCACCGCGGATCTCCTCGGTGTATTGAGCGGCCCGGAGCAAACCGCAATCGGGACGGGTACGGCGACGCGGGTCTACCGGTTGAGCTAGGCGGCAAGACCGGGACGGAGGGCCCGGGGGAGAATCCTACTCGGCCACGGGCTTGGAGATGGCCTCGATCCGGGCCAGGTGGGCGGGCGTGAGTTTCTCGAGGACGGCGAGGGCGCCAAAATTTTCCACCAGCTGCTCGGGGCGGGAGGCGCCGAGGATGACGGAGCTGACGTGCGGGTTTTTCAGGCACCAGGCGAGGGCGAGGCAGGGCAGGCTGGTGTTCAGCTCGGTCGCGATGGTCGCGAGTTGCTGGACGGCGGAGATTTTTTTCGGGAAGGCCGGATCACCGGTGAGCCGGTCGCGCAGCCAGGCCATGCTGGGGGTGTCGAGGCGCGAGCCGGCGGGGATGCCGGCGTTATATTTGCCGGTGAGCAGACCGCTCGCGAGCGGCGACCAGACGGTGAGACCGAGGCCGGGCGCCTTGAAGAAGGGCGCGTATTCCTGCTCCACGCGGGTGCGATGGAAGAGGTTGTACTGCGGCTGCTCGACGACGGGGCGGTGCAGGTGGAGGCGATCGCACACGGCGAAGGCTTCGGTGAGGTTGGCGGCGCTCCACTCGCTGGTGCCCCAGTACAGCACCTTGCCCCGCGTGATGAGGTCGTGCATCGCGCGGGCGGTTTCCTCGATCGGCGTCTCCGGATCGGGGCGGTGACAGTAATAGAGGTCGAGATAGTCCACCTGCAGCCGCGACAGGGCGGCGTCACAGGCCTCGGTCACGTGCTTGCGTGAGAGACCGGTCTGGTTGGGGCCCTCGCGCTCCGCGCCAAAGAAAACCTTGCTGGAGACGAGGAACGTGTCGCGCGGCCAGCGGGACTTTTTCAGGATGGCGCCCATCACGCGCTCGGCGGCGCCGTCGGCGTAGGTCTCGGCGTTGTCGAAGAAGTTCACGCCCGCGTCGTACGCGGTGTGCATGAGCTTCGTCGCGGCGGTGTCCTTGATCTGCTTGCCGAAGGTGACCCAGGCGCCGAAGGACAGCGCGCTGACCTTGAGGCCGGAGGAACCGAGGCGGCGGTAAAGCATGCTCATGACCAGAGCATGGAGGCGCGAAACGGATTTGTCTAGGATACCGCCGGCGTGAATGTCTTTGAACTCACGCAGAGGCGCGGAGACGCAGAGGATCTGGATGTTTCGGATCGGAGGGCAGGTTTCGGCGCTTCGCACTCTGCGTCTCCGCGTCTTTGCGTGAAAATATCCGGATTGGACGTAAATACCGGCTTAAGTGAGGAATTTTTTTGCAGCCGCGATGTCGCTGGCGGCCAGCCCGTGGCCGGCCGCGGACGACTGCAACGTGACGGTGGCGCCGCCGGCGCGCAGCAGGGTAGCGAGGCGAGGCGGGTGGTCGTTGGGCACGATGGGATCATGCGTGCCGCTCGCGAGGAGCACGCGTTTGCCGGTGAGCGAGCCGGCGGGGGCGGGCTGGTCGAGCACCACCATGGCGCGGAGCAGCACGGCGCCGGCGAGGGTCTCGGGTCGCAGTTGGAGCAGCGTAGCGGCGATGTTGGCGCCGTTGGAGAAACCCACGGCGATGAGCTGGTGGCGGTCGAGGCCGTAGCGCGCGGCGGCAGCGGCGATGAAGTCCGCGAGTTCGTGCGTGCGCTGCGTGACCTCGGCGGGGTCAAAGCGGCCCTCGCCCAGCCGGGCGAAAAACCGCGGGGCGCCGCGCTCGCTCACGTTGCCCCGCGGACTGAGCAGGGCGGAACCGGGTGAGAGGGCGCGCCCGAGCGGAAGCAGGTCATGTTCGTCGCCGCCGGTGCCGTGCAGGAGGAGGAGCGGCGGCGCCTTGGCGTCGGTTCCTGGCTCGAAGAGATGGTGGTAGGAGAGTGGTGTCATGGTGAACGGGCAGGGGCGCCGGCTGGCGGCGCCCTGCTTTAGAAGAGTTTCGGGAGGGCGGCCTCGATCTCGGTGCGGTGCGGTTCGAGCCGGGGCGGCAGCGAGAGTTTCTGGCCGAGGGTTTCAACGGGCTCGTCGATCGCGAAGCCGGGCGTATCGGTGGCGATTTCAAACAGCACGCCACCGGGCTCGCGGTAGTAGAGCGACTTGAAGTAGGCGCGATCGATGATGGGACTCGAGGCGAGGCCGTGCTGGTGGAGCGACTCCAGCGCCTCCTCCTGGTTCGCATCGTCGGGCGTGCGGAAGGCGACATGGTGAATCGTCCCGGCGCCGTTCAGGCCGCGGGGAAGCTTGGGATCGGTGAGCAGGTCCACGTAGCTCCCGGGCCCGCCGGCGGCGACGGTGTAGCGCGTGCGCGTGCCGGCTGAGGCGACCTGGCGGTAACCCATGGTCTCCACGAGCACCGCGGCGGTGGCCTTGGCGCTGGTCAAGCCGAGGGTGGAACTGTGGAAACCGCGGATGGCGTGTTCGGTGGGGATGTCCTGGGACGGTGCCGGTGTGCGCGGATCGGCCTCGGCGGTCGCGACGAGTTCCAGACGCAGGCCGTCCGGATCGAAAAACGTCAGGACCGGTTCGCCGAAGCGTGACTCAAGTTCGCCGGTTTGGATATCGAGGTTAGTGAAGCGCTTTTGCCAGAACGGCAGGGAGCCGGCGGGGATGGAATAGGCGGTGGCATAGGCCTGGCCATGGCCGGGTCGGCCGCGCGGGACGCCGGCCCAGGGGAAGAACGTGAGGATCGTGCCGGGCGAACCGTTGTAATCACCGTAGTAGAGGTGATAGGTGCCCGGGTCGTCCTGATTGA
>CAIOAO010000052.1 GCA_903855985.1 uncultured Opitutia bacterium
CGGGTACCGCCGGATTGCCGCACTTTTACGACAGGAAGGCTGGCGCGTGGGCAAGCGCCAGGGTGCGTCGCCTGCGCCGGCTGGAGGGGCTGCGGGTGCCGCCGACCAAGCGGAAGCTCGTGCGGCGGGGCCTCTCCTCCGGTCTGCCAACGCAGGCGACGCACAAGAACCACGTGTGGACGTGGGACTTTATCGCCGACGCGACGATCCGGGGCGGGGCCCTGCATATGCTCACGGTCCTCGCATCAACCGATCGCCCGGACCGACTCTAGGGCTGGGACGAAAAGAGGGATCCGCTCACACCGAAACGCGGTTTTCCGACAAAACGCAGAAATAATTCTCCCCTGACCGAAATTGTCCTAGGAGATTTGCAACGATGGCGGCAATGAAACCAATCAACCAAAACCCAGTCGAGAGTCCTCAACCGAGCGTCGTTTCCGAGTCGCCGCGACGAGCAACGATGAACGGCAAACCCGTGATCCAAGTCGATGCGAAGACCATCGTTAACTTCGCGAGCAACTTTTCCCATAAGATGCTTTGCGATGGGCTGACGTTTTCGTCCGGGTCGGCCTGCGCCTATTCGTGCGCGTTTTGCTATGTGCCGGATCTCATGCGTAAAAACCCCCACCGGATCGCGAATCCTGAGGACCACGTCGAGCATGTCATCCGGCGACTCCGGCCGGTCGAAGTCTTGCGCGGTCAACTGCTTTTTAAAAACGGGAGACCCAAATTCAGCGATCCGGCCGACCAGCGGGTGATCTATGCGAGTCCGTTGGTCGACGTGGCGGCGAACATGGACTTGGTGCGGGAGACGATTGAAATTTGTCGAACAATTTTGGAATTAACCGGGTGGCATATCCGATTACTGTCGAAGTCGAACTTGCTTCCGAAGGTGGCGGAAGCGTTGGCGGAACATCGGGAGCGAATGATCTTCGGGGTGTCGACCGGAACCCTCGATGACGACTTGGCGAAGGCCTACGAACAAGGGGCGCCGAAGGTCTCAAAACGGATCGAGTCGTTGCGGTGGTTGCAGGAAAATGGGTTTCGAACGTTTGGGATGATTTGTCCTTCGTTACCGTTGCGAGACGAGACGGATTACCGGGATTTTGCGGAAAGCTGTGCGGAGGAACTGCGAACTGCGCGGTGCGAACATGTCTGGGCGGAGGTCATCAACGTGCGGGGCGAGTCGATGGTTCGGACATGTGCGGCGTTGCGGGCGGCGGGCTTCGCGGACGAGGCGAACCGGCTCGAAAGGGTGAGCACGGACAAGGTCGCGTGGGAAGAGTATGCCCGTCGTACCTTCGAGGCCCATGCCCGGGTCTATGGGGCCCAGCCAGGCAAGCTAAGGTTTCTGCAATACGTGAACAAGGCGTCCCGTCCTTACTGGGAGTCTAAGCAAGAAACTGGTGCGGTACTGCTTTGAGCGGGCCCGAGGTTAATCGGTTCCTATCAGGAAAGGAGGTCGGCTGCAGGTGAGGGGGCGCTCACCTCGGCGGCGGCCCCGCGTGCGCCTGCTGCACCTCGGCCCCGACTTCCTCCTGGATGTAAAACTGACGCCGTGTCGCTCAAAGATTTCCTAGAAGCCGGAAGGAGACGCTAAGAAACCATGTTAGAGTTTGTTAGAGTTTTGGCCCTTTTCGGCCCACAGAAAACCCGCATCCCATTGAAGTAACGCGGGTTAATAAAGAGTGCCCCCACGGGGAAGCTTTTTAACTATGAAGGCCTAAACCTGTTACGTATCTGTTACACTTTCGGCCTTTTTGAGCCTGGAGCCTGCGCCAAGCCCGTTCCTTTGCCCGGGCGCGCCTCGGCCTGCATTCCGCTGTCCAGACCCTCACGAGGCCATTTCAGCCCTCCTGCCGTAGAATCTGGGTCACTGCCATGCCGGTCGGCGGCCCGATGATCCACCAGTAAGAGGCTTGGTATTCGTAGGGTCACACGCGCGGCAGGGTTGGTTATCAATCCTCGGCTCCACCTCGCCGCTGTAAGATCGGTGGCACTTGGTCGATCAAACCTTAGCGCGAAGGGTGCGGGACCTTCCGCGCGGGCTCGCGCACGCCGAGCTGATGCTCACGCGCGCAGAACCAACGGCGAACCTCCAGGTCGGCCCACCATCTTGTTACTGGACAAGCTTCGTGGCGCAGGATCACCCGCAGGCAGGTACGGGTGGGTTATATTTTCCCATGTCGCCGCCGGAACAGCCACAAAAGGGCAAGTGCCCCGTAAAACCATCCGCTGGGCGCGCCCCCACCTCCGGACCGGGTAGGCGTGGAGGGAATGGTGCTGGTGGTGGAGCCGCCACCCGGCGGGGTGTCGGGAACGGTGTGAGTGGTGGCCGGAGGCGTGGGGACGATTGGGGTCGCGGCCGACTGTGACAGGACCAGCGTGGTCACGCCCCCGGACGGGGTAATCTTGCGGATCACTGCGTTGCCGGCGTCGGTCACGTAGACGTTGCCGGCGGCATCGAGGCTGAGATTCTCAGGCTGGTTGAACCAGGCGTTGGTACCGTTTCCGTCCAGCAGGCCCGCGATGGAGGCAAGCCCGGCCAGCGTGCTCACAGTTCCGCCGGATTTGACCACGCGGATAACCGAGTTGCCCGTATCAGCCACGTAGAGGCTGCCGGATACATCGATCGCGAGACCGGTCGGTTGGTTGAACAGCGCGGCGGCCCCGGTGCCGTCTTCGTATCCACCCACACCCGTGACCCCGGCGATGGTCGTGACCACGCCGGCCGGGGTGACCTTGCGGATCGTGTTATTGCCGGTATCCGCGACGTAGAGGTTGTTAGCGCTGTCTAACACGATGCCAGCCGGTTGGTTGAAAATGGCCAGGGCGCCCGTTCCGTCCTGGCTGCCCTTAGTGCCATTGCCGGCGATGGTGCTCGTCACGCCTGAGGGGGTAATCTTCCGGATCGCCGAATTGGCTGTGTCGGCGACATAGACGTTGCCGCTGACGTCGACTACCAGGGCTTGGGGTGAGTTGAAGACCGCGGCCGTGCCTGTGGCGTCGGTGTAGCCCTGAGTGGTGGCGGAACCGGCCAGCGTGGTCACGACGCCCGCCGGCGTGATTTTCCTGATCAGGGAATTGCCGGTGTCGGCGACGTAAAGATTTTCTGCTGTGTCCAGGGCGACGGCCCGCGGCTGGCGAAAAAGGGCGACGGCATAGGAGCCATTGGTCGAACCCTGCTGCCCCGAGGTGCCCGCCAGCAGGCTGACGACGCCGGCCGGAGTGACGAAGTGGACGGTGTTGTTGGAGTTGTCGCCAACAAACAGGTTGCCGGCGGAGTCAACCGCCACGCCGAAGGGACTGGGGAACGGCGCGACCACCGTGAGCGTCAGGTTGGTGCTGATGGCAGAGCCGGCCGCGTTCGTGGCGACGAGCCGGTAATTGTAGCCGTTCATCGTCCCCGACACACCACTGACAGTGAGGGTCGAAGTGCTGGTGCCGGAGTTGTTGGAGTTGTTGGTAAGGTTGGTCCACGTGCCACCGCTGTTGGTCGAGACCTGCCACTGGTAGCTGGCCGACGGGGTGCCGCTTGCGGTGGCGCTGAAACTCACGGTTTGACCCGACGCCACCGTCTGACTCTGCGGTTCGGTGGTTATCGTCGGAGCCACGTCGACGCTGACCACCATGGCGTTGCTCGTCACACTGCCGGCGCTATTCGTTACCACCACGTTGTAGCTGCCTGCGTTCGCGCTTTGGAGCGCCAGGATCACATAGTTCGCCGTCGTGGCTCCGCTAATTTTAGAACCGTCTTTATACCATTGGTATATGACAGGCAAATTGCTTTCGACCGTTACGCTTAGCGTCCTCTGGGCACCGGCTGAAGCTTTCAGCTGCATACCTTGGTAGGTAACACGCCGTGCCACCGCACTGGCTGCTGCACTGGCTTGGTCAACGACAGAGGTACGCAATGGCACCACATCAACCACCACCGTATCGCCTGTCACCGTGCCCGCCGAATTGGTGATGATTACATCATAGTTACCGCCATCCGTAGACCGAGAAAACGGTAAAAAATAGGTGCTTAGACGCGCGGCTGTTCCGGCAATCGGCACACCATTTTTGCGCCACTGGTAATCTAATGGACCGCTGCCTCCAGCGGAAGAATTTAAGTTTAATGCATCACCGGCTATCAGCGACTGCGGTTGCGTGATCACAACTGGTAACGTGCCCGCGCCCGGGAGTTGAATAAATAAACTGTGAATTGTGCCCGCGGACGCTGCTATTGCCCCGCTCGCCACCTGCACGGGTATGCTGCGACTGCTCAAAGTGCCATCGCCCAGCTGACCAGAGGAATTGTAGCCCATAGCCCACAGCGTTCCATCTGTCTTTACGAAAAGACTGTGGTTACTCCCCGCCGCAGCCGCTGCTACCCCGCTCGCCACCTGCACGGGCAAGAGTCGGTACTGCGTTGTCCCGTCGCCTAACTGGCCTGCACCGTTGCCGCCCGTAGCCCACAGCGTTCCATCTGTCTTTACGAAAAGAGAGTGAGAGCCACCCGCAATCACCGACGCCACTCCACTCAGCGCCTGAACGGGACTGCTACAGATCGCTTGCGGCACGGTACCTAGTGCGCCACCGGTGTTATTACCCATCCCCCACAGCGTACCGTCCGTCTTCAGAAACAGGGAGACGCTACTCCCCGCCGCAACCGCTGCTACCCCGCTAGCCACCTGCACGGGACTGCTGCGGGTAGTTGTCGTGCCATCGCCCAGTTGGC
>CAIOAO010000053.1 GCA_903855985.1 uncultured Opitutia bacterium
GGGCAAAACCGCGAGGCCCGCCAGCATCAACAGGGCGCTGGCGAAACGAAATTTGGGCAGGAATGCCATGTCTCGCGTTGGGCGATGGGGCGGATCGCAGCTCAGCGGGGCAGCCGGGAGGGACTGACCGTGGCCTGGACCGGGATGGAGACCGGCACCACCGGCGCTGCGGTGATTTCCCCGGTGGCATCCTGCTCGAAAAACACGGTCTTGCGCGCGGCATAGGCCTGGGCGGCGGCGGCCTCAAGCGCGGGGAGATCGGCGGCCGGGATTTCCCGGATCCGCACGATGTTCGGCTGACCGGGGGCGCCGGGCAGGATCACGGCCTGCTCACCGGCGTGGAGCACGTGCCCGCCGAGATCGAGTTCCCCGCCCTGCGCGGTGCCTTCACCCGCGAGCAGGGTGAATTTCTCCCCGAGCGAGTCGGACTCGACCACGAGGTTGCCGCCGTGAAGATTGAAGGAGCCGAGCCAGGTGAGGATGGTAAACGAACTCCCGGCCGCGAGCTTGCTGGTGCTGACAGCGAAGGCGCCATGCGACAGGAAAACCACGGTGTGCGAAATCGAGGGCTCGATTTCCAAATCGGTGCGGCTGGCGGTAAACGGCTCCTGGGAAAAGCCTCGCACCTCGAGATGGGTGTCCGGATAGAGGAAGGCGCCGGTGCCGTTGGAGAACACCATCGTCAGGGTCCCCTGGGGCTTGGTTTCAATCTGCGCGCCCTGGGCGAGGAAAACGGATTTGATTGCAAGGGCCTCGACCTTTTCGCCCGTGGCGACCTGCGCACCGCCCTGGGTTCCGGCCACGTAGATTTTTCCCGTGAGCGCTTTCCCCTTTGACTCTGCCCGCACTTGAACCGGGCCGAAGGCGAGGAGAGTGACAAACGCAAGGGCACCCAACGCGGACAGGCTGCGGCCGGGGAAAAGGCGTGGATTCATGTAGAAGGTTGGTTTGAAGAGAACTGCAGTGGAAGCGGAGATAATGTAACGTAGGGTGTAATACCTATACCGGCAAGTGCATATTGATGACAATAATTATTCCACGACGATGTTCAGGATTCGTCCCGGAACGTAAATCACTCTCTTCAAAGACTTACCGGTAATGAATGGGGCGACGCGCGCATTGGCGTGGGCCAGTTTTAAGGCCTCGGATTCAGGTAAACCGACGGGGACGAGCTGATCTCCGCGGTGTTTGCCATTCACCTGGAAAACCAGCTTGGCCTCGTTGGTGACGAGTTTGGCCGGATCGAATTTCGGCCAGGCTGCCTGCATAACGGAGCCGGTTCCACCGAGGCGGGACCAGAGTTCCTCGCCGAGATGCGGCGCGAACGGCGCGAGCACTTGGAGGAAGGCCAGCACGGTGGCGCGGCTGACGGTGGGGGCTTTCTGGAGCGCGTTGGAGAACACCATCATCTGGGAGATGGCCGTGTTGAAGTTCAGGCTCTCGATGTCATCGCCGACCTTCTTGATGGTTTCGTGCAGCAGGCGGACGAGCTCCGCGGAATCCGCGGCGGCGTCGTCGGCGATCTTGGGGTTCACCTCGCCCTCGCGCCCGATGCATTCGCGCCAGACCTTGTAGAGGAAACGGTGGACGCCCTCGATGCCCTGGGAGTTCCACGGCTTGGCCGCCTCGAGCGGGCCAAGGAACATCTCGTAGAGGCGCAGCGTATCCGCGCCGTGGCTCGCAACGAGCGCGTCGGGCGTGATGCCCTTGCCGCTGCTCTTGGACATTTTTTCGCCGTCCTCACCGAGGATCATGCCCTGGTGAAACAGCTTCTTGAACGGCTCGTTCTGCGGCACGACGCCGAGGTCGAACAGGACCTTGTGCCAGAAGCGCGCATACAGGAGGTGGAGCACGGCGTGCTCGGCGCCGCCAATGTAGAGGTCGGGTACGCCCCAATATTTCAGCGCCTCGGGGGAGGCGAACGCGGCGGCGTCCGTCGGGTCGGTGAAGCGCAGGTAATACCAGCACGAGCCCGCCCATTGCGGCATCGTGTTGGTCTCGCGGCGGCCGCGCACCCAGGCGTCGCCGGAGGGTTTGGCGGACGCGGCCGGCACGGCGGCGCCGGTCTCGACGTTGAACCAGATCTCGAGCCACGCGGTCTCGTTGGCGAGCGGGCTCTCACCGTTGCCGCTCGGGAGGTAGGATTGGACGTCGGGCAGCGTGAGCGGCAGGGCGCTCGCGGGGAGGGGCAGGGCGTACTGTGTGACCCCGCCGCTGTTGAACGTGACGGGATTGGCGGGCACATCGCCGGTGCGGTGCGCGATGGCGCGGCGGTAGTCGGCCTCGTTCAGCCAGACGATCGGGAAGGGTTCGCCCCAGTAGCGCTGCCGGGAGAACAGCCAGTCGCGGAGCTTGAAATTGACCGTGGCCTGGCCGGCGCCGCGGGCGGCGAGGTCGGCGGTGATTTTCTTTTTTGCCTCGGGCCAGTCGAGGCCCGAGTAGCCGGCGGAGCGGACGAGCTTGCCGTCGCCCACGTAGGGCAGCTTCACGTCGTGATCGTCCTTCGGCTCGATGACCTGGAGGATCGGCAGCGCGTACTTCACGGCGAACTCATGGTCGCGCTCGTCGTGCGCGGGCACAGCCATGATCGCACCGGTGCCGTAGCCCATGAGCACGTAGTCGGCGATCCAGATGGGCACGCGCTCCTGGTTGATGGGATTGATGGCGAACGAACCGCTGAACACGCCGGACTTGTCCTTGGCGAGGTCGGTGCGCTCGAGGTCGCTCTTGCCGGCGGTCTTTTTCTTGTAGGCCTCGACCGCCGCCTTCTGGTCCGCGGTGGTCAGCGCCTCGACGAGCGGATGCTCGGGTGCGAGCACCATGTAGGTGCAGCCGAAGAGCGTGTCGGGGCGGGTGGTGAAAATCTTCAGCGGCCCGAGGACCTTGTTCTCCAGGCCGAACAATACCTCCGCGCCCTCGCTGCGGCCGATCCAGGCCTCCTGCATGCGCTTGGTGGACTCGGGCCAGTCCACGTCCTTCAGGTCCGCGAGCAGACGCTCGGCGTAGGCGGTGATGCGCAGCACCCACTGGCGGAGGTTGCGGCGCTCGACGGGGAAGCCGCCGACCTCGCTCTTGCCGTCGACGATTTCCTCGTTCGCGAGAACCGTACGCAGCTCGGGGCACCACCACACGGGGCGTTCATCCACGTAGGCCAGGCCCTTTTTGAAGAGCTGCAGGAAGATCCACTGCGTCCACTTGAAATATTTCGGGTCGGTCGTGTCGATTTCCCGGTCCCAGTCGTAGGAAAACCCCAGCGCCTTGATCTGCCGCTTGATGTTGGTGATGTTGTTCTGGGTGTTGGACGACGGGTGCGTGCCGGTTTTGACGGCATGCTGTTCCGCGGGCAGGCCGAAGGCGTCCCAGCCCATCGGGTGGAGCACACTGAAGCCCTTTGCGCGTTTGTAGCGCGCCATGATGTCCGTCGCGGTGTAGCCCTCCGGGTGGCCGATGTGGAGGCCTGCGCCGGAAGGATAGGGGAACATGTCGAGCACGTAGTACTTCGGCTTCGCCGTGCCGGTTTCCGCCCGGAAAGAGTGGTTTTTATCCCAGAAAGATTGCCAGTAGGGCTCGATTTCGAGGAAGTTGTAATCTTTGCAATTGGTAGACATCGCGTTGAATTTATCACTGTGAAGTTTTCATCCTCCCGGTCAATCATGCTCAAAGTATTCGTCACCGGCCTTTTGCTGACGGTTTCGGCGTCGGCGGCGATGACCCGCGGGTTCAACCAGCTCTTTGATGCCGTGGTGCGCATCGACGTCCGGGAGGTGGCCTTTGAGGACGGGGCGAAACGCCTCTCCGCCAGCATCGGGTCGGGCGTGATCCTGTCCAAGGACGGCCTCATCCTGACCAACGCCCACGTCGCCAGCCCCCGGGCCGTCGAGCTGTCCGTGACCCTGGCGAGCCTGGAGCGGGTCAGCGCGCGGCTGGTGGGCTGGGATCACTGGACCGACCTGGCCGTCCTGCAGATCGACCTGGCCGAGGTGAAGCGGCGCGGGTTGAAGTTCAACCACGCGGAGTTCGGCAACAGCGACGATCTCTTTGTCGGCCAGACCGTGTATGCGGTCGGTACGCCGTTCGGCCTGACCCGCACCGCCACGCGCGGGATCATTTCGAACAACCGGCGCTACTTTGAGGACAACCGCGGGGTGAACGGCTATGAGACCGGATCCTTCAACACCTGGCTGCAGACCGACGCGGCGATCAATCCCGGCAACTCGGGCGGCCCGCTGGTCACCGAGGACGGCAAGGTCATCGGCATTTCGTCGCGCGGCTACCTCGGCGCGAACAACCTCGGCTTTGCGATCCCGGCCAGCACGGCCCGGCGCGTCATGGACGGGCTCGTCCGGGACGGCACCATCACGCGCAGCTACATCGGGCTCGTCCCGCGCGCGCTGCAGGACTTCGAAAATTTCTATTCCCTCGCGCTGAACACCGGCATGCTGGTGAACAATGTGGACCGGGGTTCGCCTGCGGACCGGGCGGGCCTGCGCGGCGGCGACATCCTGCTGGCGGTCAACGGGGTCAAGGTGGACGGACGTTTTCCCGAGCAGCTGCCGCCCATCCAGAACATGATCGCCAGCATGCCGGTCGGCTCTGCGGTGAAGCTCAGCGTCAAGCGCGGCGCCCAGGCCACCGACTACACCGTCGTCACCGAGAAGCTGGAGAGCCGGGTGGGCGAGGAGTGGGTGCTCGAGAAATGGGGCCTCAGCGTGCGCAAGGTCACGCGCACGTATGCGCGGGACAACCAGCTCGAAGACGCCAACGGCGTGCTGGTGATCGGCGTGCAGCCCGGCTTCCCGGCCGATGTGGCGGGGCTGTCGCGCGGTGACATCATCACCAAGATCAACCGGCAGGCCATTGCGAACCTCGCCACGATCCAGGCGCTGCACGCGGCCTATGTGGCCAAGCCCGCGCCGGTGCTCGTGGAAGCCCAGCGCAACCGCGAAGTGTCACTCTACGTCCTGAAACCATGAATTACCGCCGCCTGCTCGCCCTGTTTCTCCTGATCCTCCTGACCGGCCGCGCCGCGGACCTGCCGGCACTGTGGGCTGAGCGCGTGAAATCCGTCGTGGCCGTCGAGTACTACACGGAGACGGAAACGGACCGGCGGCCGAGCGTGTGTTACGGCACGGTCATTGACCGCAACGGCACCATCATCCTCCCCCCGGTTGCGATCAACCCGCGCATCACGCCCGCGCAGCTGAAGGAATTCAAGGTCTACCGCGCCGGCAGTGCCACGAGCGTGCCGGCGGTTTATCTCGGGCAGGATGCGCTCACCGGCTGGCATTTTGTCCGCGCGGCGGAATCCATCCGCGGCGACCTCATCCCGATCACCACCTATGCCGCGAAGACCGCCGCGGAGCCCGCGATGGCGGAGGAAGTCTGGGGCATCGGCCTGCGCAACAAGGACGAGGACTTCGCGCCCTACCTGCTCGACAGCCGGATCGCGCTGATCCAATCGCTGCCGCAACGCACCGCCATCGCGCTGCACGAGGTGGCGGGACCCGGCCTGCCGGTCTTCAACCTCTCGGGTGAGTTTCTCGGTCTCGCGGCGAGCTCGTTCGGACAGAGTTTTGTGCAGTTCACCCGCATGGATCGGAACGGCACGCCGGTGATCCTCGTCAACGTCGAGGAAAGTAGCGTGTTTCAGGTCGCCGCCGAGGTGCTGCCATACCTGGGGCGGGTGCCGACGAATGTCTACGGCCGGCCGCTGGCCTGGCTGGGCGCCTCCGGCCTGCAGCCGGTGGATCCGGATGTGGGCAAGTTCCTGAAACTGGAAAACCAGTCGGGCGCGGTCGTGAGCGAGGTGCTCGAGGGCAGCCCGGCCGACAAGGCCGGCATGAAGGCGCGCGATGTCATCCTGGCGGTCGAAGGCGCGCCGCTCCCGCGGCTCAAGCCCGACCGGGTTGTCGTGGGCTTCCTCGAGCGCGAAGTGGCGCGGCGGACTCCGGGCCAGACCCTGAAACTCACGGTGCTGCGCGGCGAGACGCGGCTGGATCTGCCCGTCGTGCTGGGCGAGGAGCCGCGGCTGACGACCGAGGCGGACCGGAAATATTTTGACCGAATCGGGCTGACGGCGCGCGAATTTGTGTACGCCGACGCCGTGGCGCTGCGCGTGAAGACGAGCAGCCTGACCGGCGTGATCGCGCATTTCGTGAAGCCCAACGGCCCCGCCGCCATCGCCGGTTTGCGCACCGACGACTGGATCCGGGAAATCGACGGGACCGAGGTGACCAATTTTGCCGCCGCCGCCCAGAAGCTCGGCGAGATCGAGGCCGACGCCCAGCGGGCGGAGTTTGTGCTGCTGGTCGGCCGCGGCAATGAAACGGCCGTGCTGCGGGTGAAATTGAAATAAACTCAGCCTGTCCTCCATGCGCGCCTCGCTCCACGCCCTCACCGCCGAATTGAAACGGCTCAAGGCCAGCGGCGTGAAGTCGCTGCCCGTGTCCGACGCGAGCCTCGCCCAACTGCGCTCAGCCCTGGCGGGACGGGCGGGCACCCGGCCGGCGGCACTCACGCCGCCCGCGGTCGCGGCGGTCCCTGAGGTGACGCCGGAAGCACCGGCTCCCTACAAGGCGCCGGAACGCACCTTCACTGTCAAACCGGCCGCGGCCCCGGTGCCGACGATCCCGGCTCCCGTGCCGTTCACGCTGCCGGCCGGCGACAAGCCCAGCCGCTGGGCGGCACTGCGGGCCCACGTGCTCGCGGACGAGTTCTGCCGCGCACAGGTGCGGCCGGGCAAGCAGGTCGTGTTTGGCGTGGGGAGCCTGGACGCGAAAATCATGTTTGTGGGCGAGGCCCCCGGCGCGGAGGAGGAAGTGCAGGGCGAGCCGTTCGTCGGGCCGGCCGGTCAGTTGCTCAATAAGATGATTGGCGCCATGGGCTTGAAGCGCGCGGATGTTTACATTGGCAATATCATGAACTGGCGGCCCCAGATGCCGGTGGATGCGAGTGGCGTCCAGTATGGCAACCGGCCGCCGAGTCCGCCGGAGCTGGCCTATTGCCTGCCGTATCTGCAGGCGCAGATCGACGTGGTGAATCCGGCGCTGCTGGTCGCGCTCGGGTCGACGGCCGCGTCGGGGCTGCTGGGTCCGGGCTCGTTCAAGGCGCTCGGCGAGGTGCGCGGCCACTGGAAGGAATTCGCCGGCAAGCCGCTCATGGTGACGTACCACCCGAGTTACATTCTTCGCAACCAGTCGAACCAGTCCAAGCGCCTGATCTGGGAGGACCTGCTCAAGGTGATGGAGCGCGCGGATCTGCCGATCTCGGACAAGCAGCGCGGATTCTTTCTGTAGGGTAGCGGGGCACCCGGCCCGGCGCGCCGCCCGTCAGGTCCCAAGCACTTTTTTCAATTCCGCCGTCGCAAGTTCGAACTGAATCTTGAGCTCGTTGAGCAGCCCGGCGACGTCACCGAGGCCTTCTTTCTGGGAGCGCTGCTCCAGTTTGCCGGCGACCTCCCGGAGCGCCATGGCCCCGAGATTGCCGGAGCTGCCCTTGATGCTGTGGGCCGCGCGGGAAAACTTCGGGGCATCACCCGCAGCCAGGCTGGAGTCGAGCTCGGTCAGGCGCCGCGGCATGTCTTCGAGAAAGATCCCCACGATCTCGCGGAGGAACTCATCCCGGTCACCCGGATTCAGGGCGCGCAGGTTGCGGATGGCTTCCGGATCGATGACGGGCAGGGGCGGCATGGGTGGGGCGGAGTCCGCACCGCACGGCGCGGGCGAAGAGGAAATTAAGGGCCGGGTGCGACGGTGCGGCAAGCGCGTAATGGATTGATGCCAAGCAGGATGGTGAGGTGGCAGAAATACGCATCAGGAAATCGATATGCGTTGATATTGAGCTTGCTAGACCCTCTCTCCCGGGTTTCCTTCTGAAACTTCTTATGGCCAATAAATTCGTATTCTCCTCCGAATCCGTCGGTGAAGGACATCCCGACAAAGTCGCGGACCTGATCTCCGACAGCGTGCTTGACGCCTGCCTCGCGCAGGACCGTTTCAGCCGCGTTGCCTGCGAGACCATGGTGAAATCCAACATGGTGATCCTCGCCGGCGAGATCACCACCAAGGCCACGTTGAACTACGAGGCGATCGTGCGCGCGGCCATCCGCGACATCGGCTATGTGAACAGCGACGACGTGTTCCACGCCGACACCGTTTTCATCAACAACTACCTGACGAAGCAGTCGCCCGACATTTCGCAGGGCGTCGACGCCAAGAAGGCCAAGGGCAAGAAGAAGGCCGAGCAGGGCGCCGGCGACCAGGGCCTGATGTTCGGCTACGCGTGCAACGAGACGCCCGAGCTGATGCCGACCCCGGTGATGTTCGCGCACCGCCTCGGTCGCGAGCTCACCAAGATCCGCAAGTCCGGCAAGGCGCCGTGGCTGCGTCCCGACGCGAAGTCGCAGGTCTCGATCCGTTACGAGAACGACAAGCCGGTGGATGTCGTGAACGTGGTCATCTCCACGCAGCACACCGCGGACGTCGAGCACCGCCAGATCGAGAGCTACCTTATCGATAACGTCATCCGGAAGGTCATCCCGAAGCGGATGCTGACCAAGAAGACCCAGTTTCTGATCAACCCGACCGGCCGCTTTGTCATTGGCGGCCCGCAGGGCGACTCCGGCCTCACCGGCCGCAAGATCATCGTGGACACCTACGGTGGCTGGGGCCGCCACGGTGGCGGTGCATTCTCGGGCAAGGATCCGTCCAAGGTGGATCGCTCGGCCGCGTACATGTGCCGCTGGGTCGCCAAGAACATCGTCGCCGCCGGCCTCGCCGACCTCGCCGAACTCCAGGTGGCCTATGCCATCGGTTATCCCGACCCGGTCAGCGTCTACGTTGACACGATGGGCACGGGCAAGGTCTCCGACGAGCGCATCGCCCGCGCCGTGACCAAGGTTTTCGGCTTCAAACCCGCCGAGATCGTCAGCCAGCTCAATCTCCTCCGCCCGATTTACCGCCAGACGACCAATTACGGTCACTTTGGCAAGGCCGGCCTCCCCTGGGAGCAGACCAACAAGACCGCCGCACTCCGTGCCGCGGTGAAGTAAACCTCGATTCACTATCCTTATGGCTACCGCATCCTCCGCGCCCAAAGCGCACGATTTCCACGTCAAGGACCTCTCACTCGCCGAGTGGGGTCGCAAAGAGATCACGATCGCCGAGCATGAGATGCCCGGCCTCGTGTCCGTCCGCAAAAAGTTCGGCCCCAGCAAGCCGCTGGCCGGCGTCCGCGTCACGGGCTCGCTGCACATGACCATCCAGACCGCCGTGCTGATCGAGACGCTCAAGGAGCTCGGCGCCGACGTGCGCTGGTGTTCCTGCAACATCTTCTCGACCCAGGACCACGCCGCCGCGGCCATCGCGAAGTCCGGCGTGCCGGTCTTCGCCTGGAAGGGCGAGACGCTCGAGGAATACTGGGATCTCACCCTCAAGGCCATCGGCTTCCCCGGCGGCAAGGGCCCGCAGCTCGTCGTCGATGACGGCGGCGACGTCACGCTCCTGATCCACAAGGGTTGCGAGCTCGAGGAGGGCAGCGACTGGGTCAACACGCCTTCCGGCTCCCACGAGGAGCAGGTCATCAAGAACGTCCTCAAGCGCGTCCACAAAGAAGACCCGCTCCGCTGGACCACGA
>CAIOAO010000054.1 GCA_903855985.1 uncultured Opitutia bacterium
CGAGGGCCTTGGTGCCGCTGTAGAACGAGCAGTTGTCCTGGCGGAAGGTGAAGTTGGGGGCATCGGCCTCGGTGAAGCCCGTGCCATCGGCGCGCGCGCCGGTGAAGATGCAGCCGGAGGAGACATGGCCCCAGGGCACGCCGGCGTCGGTGCAGGCCTGCGCGATGAGGCCGGGCAGGACGGCGTTGCCCATGAGGCATTCGCCCTTGTGCAGCTCGCAGGCGTCGACGTTGGGCTTGCCGGTGTAGCCGGCGGCGTTGATGAGGAATTCCGGCCGGTCGCGGCGCAGGGCGGCGGTGAGGACCGCCGGGCTGGTGTAGTCGAGCTCCGCGCGGCGCAGGTTGCGGAAGGGGATGCCCTTGCGCGCGAGCAGCGCCTGGTAGGCCTGGCCGACGTAACCGGAACCTCCGAGCAGGTAGATCATGGGTGAGAGTGCGGGTGGGCCGCAAGGGAGGCAAATTGCCGGAAAGGTTTCATGCGGGAAGGCTCAGTGTTTCCGATAGTCGCCGCGGCTGAAATACTTTTCGAGCCAGACGTAGGCGCAGATGAAGAAGTACCGGCTGCCCATCTCGCTGATCTTGAGCTTGGGCACGCCGTGCTTCCGGTTCTGCCAGGAAATCGGCATGACGGTGAAGCTATAGCCGCGGACGATGGCCTTGAGCGGGATCTCGACGGTGAGGTTGAAATGCGGCGACAAGAACGGCCGGCAGCCCTCGATCACCGTGCGGCGGTAGGCCTTGAACGCGTTGGTGGTGTCGTTGAGCGGGATGTTGAAGCCCACGCGCACGAGGAAATTGGCGAGCCGGTTCACGAACAGCTTCACCCGCGGGTAGTCGACCACCTGGCCGCCCTTGACGAAGCGGCTGCCGAAGACGCATTCCCAGCCCTCGTTGAGCCGGCGCCAGTAGCGCACGGCATCGTCCGGCGAGTCGGAGGCGTCGGCCATCATGATCACGACGGCATCACCCTTGATGTGGTTCAGGCCGTAAATGACGGCGCGCCCGAAGCCATGGGCGCCGGTGTTCTGCACGGGGGCCAGGGTGGGGATGGTCCGCTTCAGTTCCTGGAGCACCGTCCAGGTGCGGTCCTTGCTGCCGTCGTCCACCACGACAATCTCATGCGGAATGTTTTCCCGCGTCATCGTCTGATGGATCCCGGCCACCGTGTGGGGCAGCGATTCCTCCTCGTTGTGCGCGGGGATGACCACGCTGTAGAGCGTGAGCGGGTCGAGCCGGGGAAAGGGGGCGGCGGAGCGCATGAAGGAACCGGCCGGCGGTCAGGCCGGCTTGCGCGCGATGACGAGAAACTGGCGGCCCTTGACCCACCAGAGCCAGGGCAGCGCGAGGTAGAGGTGCACGAAGGGCATCGGATACTCGGGCGCGCTTACCATCGTGAAGGGGAGGAAGCGGGGCTTGAGCACGTCGATGGAGAAACCCTCGACCTCCATGGCCTCGCCGAGCGAGGTCTCGGTGAGGTAAACATGGTGGTCATAGAAGTCCCAGTATTCGCCATGCAGGAACTTGATGTTCGGCCCGAGCGCGATCAGGTGCCCGCCCGGCTTCAGGCAGCGCAGCGCGTGGCGCAAGGTGCGGCTGAGGCACTCCTTGTCCGGGAGGTGCTCGAAAAAATTGCTGGTGAAGACCGCATCGAGGCTGTTGTCCGGCAGCGGCCAGGCCGCGGAGCAGTCCTGGTGGAGGAACTTCACCTCGGGCCGCAGGTGCCGGGGCGCGTCGGGGTTGAGGTCCATGGCCCACTTGGTGGCGGCGGGGATGTTGTTGATGAACTCACCGTAGCCGCAGCCGAGGTCGAGCACCGTGTCACCCGGCCGGACCCAGCGGCTGAAAAACTTGTGCGTCAGGACCTCCCAGACCCGGTTGCGATAGGCCGCCGTACGGACGAAACGGCGGTGGTAGATCTTGGAGAGTTCCTGCGGATTGGGAGCCATGCGGCGGGGGAGGGATTCAGTGCGGGGCGGAGAGTTCCAGCCAATCGGGATGGGCTTCCGCGTGACCGGCGATTTCCTCCAGCAGGGTGGAAGTGGGGGTGACGGGTTGCCAATGCCAAATTCGCCCCGCCTTGGCGTGGTCGAGCACGATCCAGGGAATGTCGAAGGCGCGGGCGGTGCCATCGCGGACCACCTCGTGCGGACCGAAGCGTTTTTCGCACCAGGCACTGAGCTGGCGGAGTGACATCGCGGA
>CAIOAO010000055.1 GCA_903855985.1 uncultured Opitutia bacterium
CGGGTCGAGCCGATGCCCTTGGCCCAGGCGAGCGCCTGCTTCTTGGCGGTCTTGGACTTGTCCTGCGCGACGGCGATCAAGGCCGGCATGCCCTTGCCCTCGGCATAGAGGCGGCGGACCATGTGGCCGGGGCCCTTCGGCGCAATCATGATGATGTCGATGTCCTTGTGCGGCTTGATCAGGCCGAAGTGCACGGCGAGGCCGTGGCTGAACGCGAGGGTCTTGCCCTTCTTCAGGTTGGGGAGGATGTCGTGCTTGTAGACACCGGCCTGCTTCATGTCGGGCAGGCCGACCATGATGACATCGGCGCGGCGGACGGCCTCGGCGGTATCGTAAACCTTGAACCCGTGCTGCTCGGCGACGGCCTTGGACTTGGAGCCCGGATAGAGGCCGATGATGACCTTGCAGCCACTCTCCTTCAGGTTAATCGCGTGGGCGTGGCCCTGCGAACCGTAGCCAAGGATGGCCAGGGTCTTGTTTTTGAACACGCCGAGATCGGCGTCTTTATCGGTGTAGACTTTAGCGGGCATGGTGGAAGAGCGGTGTAAGTTATGCTGGTTGGTGGTAAGTTGCGGTGGCTCAGCGCCGGAGAGCCAGGCGGCCCGTGCGGGCGAGTTCAATGATGCCAAACGGCTCGAGCAAGCCGAGGAGCGCGGTGACCTTCTCGTCGTCGCCCGTGGCCTCGATGATGAGGGCGTCGTGGGAAAGGTGCACGATCTTGGCGCGGAAGATGTCCTTGATCTGGAGCAACTCGGGGCGGGTGCGGTTGTCGGCCTTGACCTTGACCAGCACGAGCTCGCGGGCCACGGCCTGGCCTTCCTTGAAGTCGAGGACGTCCACGACGTTGACCAGCTTCCGCAGCTGCTTGATGACCATGTCGAGCGCGGCGTCGTCGCCCTTCAGGACGACGGTGATCCGCGAGGTGGACGGGTCGTGCATCGGGGCGACGTTGAGCGAGTCGATGTTGAAGCCGCGGCCGGAAAACATCCCGGAGACGCGGGCCAGAACGCCGAACTTGTTCTCAACGATGACGGAGATCGTGTGTCGCATGGGTTGGGGTTGGATGGGTGAAAGTGACTGGTGGACGCCGAGGGACTCGAACCCCCGACCCCCTCGGTGTAAGCGAGATGCTCTAACCAACTGAGCTAGGCGTCCGAACCGAGGGTGCAGCTAAGCGATTGCCGGGCGGTTATGACAAGGAATTATTCCGCCCGGGCCCCCGCGGGTTATGTCATAACCGGGGTCCCTTTCGGCCGGAGCAGACCCTCGCGAATCATGAGCTCGGCGTTCTGCAGGGCGTTCAGGGCGGCACCCTTCCAAAGGTTGTCGCCGGTCACCCAAAACGAGAGACCGTTGTCGAGCGCGGTGTCGATGCGGATGCGACCGACGCCACACTTTACCTTTTCCGCAAAGTCCAGCGGGGTCGGGTATTTGGCCTCAGCCGGCTCATCGACGAGCTGGGCGCCCGAGAATGCCGCGATGGCGGCCCGGGCGGCGGCGATGCTGACGGGGCGCTCGAACTCGGCCTGGACGGCGATCGAGTGTGCCCGCACGACCGGCACGCGGACGCAGGTGGCCGAGACGCGGAGCTGCGGGAGACCCATGATCTTGCGGCTCTCGAGCATCATCTTGGTTTCTTCGCCGGTATAGCCGTCGGGGCCGAAGGTATCGACCTGCGGGATCGCGTTGAAGGCGATCTGATAGCGGTAAACCTTGTGGGTGATCGGCTGGCCCGCGACGTGGGCCTGTACCTGGCTCTCCAGCTCGCGCACAGCCTCGGCACCGGTGCCGGAGACCGACTGATAGGTGGAGCAGAAATAGCGCTTGAGGCCGAACGCGAGGTGCAGTGGCCACAGGCCCATGAGGGTGACGGCCGTGGAGCAATTGGGGTTGGCGATGATTCCCTGGTGCGTACGCAGCGCCTCCGGGTTAATCTCGGGAATGACCAGCGGGACCTTCGGATCCATCCGCAGGGCCGAGCTCTTGTCGATCACGAGGCAGCCCGCCTTGACGGCATCCGGTGCGAGGGCCCGGGTGACCGGACCGCCCGCGGCGAAGAAGGCCACGTCGATGTCGCCGAACACGCCCGGCCGGGCCTCTTCAATCGTGATTTTCTTGCCGGCGAACTCCACGGTTTTGCCCGCGGACCGCGCCGAGGCGAAGAGCCGCAGCGTGCCGACGGGAAATTTCCTTTGCGCCAGGAGCCGAAGCAGCTCTTGACCCACGGCGCCCGTGGCGCCGACGATGCCGACTGTGAAGGATGATATTTTCACGATGGAGTCTCCGATTGAACAGGTCACCAAAACCTGCACCCGCCTCGGTATCAAGCCCGCAGCGCGGATACTTGCCGTGCGACTCGGCGCACAGACCCTGCAGTTTTTCAGCGGCCGCAAACTGGTCCGGAGCTTCGCAGTCTCCACCTCCCGCAAGCCGCCCTCGAACCTCAAGGACTCGCTCGGCACCCCGCGCGGTCTCCATGAGATCGCCGAGCGCATCGGCGAGGGCCAGCCGCCGGGCGTGGTGTTCAAGTCCCGCGTGCCCACCGGCAAGCACTATTCCGAGTTTCCCGACGCCGACACGAACACGAATTTCATCACCACGCGCATCCTCTGGCTGCGCGGGCTGGAGCCGGGGGTGAACCTGGGCGGCAACGTGGATACCCACGGCCGCTACGTTTACATCCACGGCACCAACCACGAGGATCGCATCGGAGAGCGGATGAGCGCCGGCTGCGTCCTGATGCGCAACACCGAGATCATCGAGCTCTTCGACCAAGTCCGCCCCGGCGACCAGGTCTGGATCACCGACTAGGCGTTGCGGCCGAAGAGCAGGCGCAGCGAGTTGAGGCAGACGACCAGGGTGCTGCCTTCGTGGGCCGCCACACCGACCGCAAGCGGCACGGCGCCAAACGCCGTCGCGATCACCATCACGATCACCACGCCGAGGGAAATGGTCAGGTTCTGCCGGATGATCGCCCGCGCCCGCCGGCTGAGCCGCTCGGCCGACAGGAAGTTTTCAATGCGGTCGTGCATCAGGATGACTTCGGCCTGTTCGAGCGCCGCATCGCTACCGCGGGCACCCATGGCCACGCCGACATCCGCGGCGGCGAGACAAGGCGCATCGTTCACGCCGTCACCGACCATGGCCACCTTGCGCCCGCCCCCACTCCGGCGGAGCTCCATGATGGCTTCGACCTTTTGCTCGGGCGAGAGATTGGCGCGTACCTCGCCGAGCCCGAGTTCCCGCGCCACCGCTTCGGCGGCCTGCCGCCGATCACCGGTGAGCATCACCGTGTGGATGCCGAGGCGCTTCAGCTCGGCGAGCACTGCCCGCGACTCCGCGCGGATCTGGTCGCGCAGCAACACGCGGCCCAGCACGTCCTTTCCCACCACCCAGATTTCCGAGAGATCGGCGGAAGCGGGCGGAAGTTTCTCGGCCCATTGCGCCAGCGGACCCGTCTCAAGCAGTTCACGCCGGCCGAGCAGGGTTTGCGCGCCGCCCAAGCGGCCCCGCACGCCCGCCCCGACAAGGTTCTGAAAATCGGCAATCTCCACCATGCGCACGCCCCGGGCCTTGGCATCGCGGACAATCGCGCGCGCCAGCGGGTGCTCGGACTTGGCCTCCAGCGCATACGCCAGCTCCATCACCTCCTGCTCCCGGCCGGGCGGAAAACTCTCGTAACCCACCACGGTGAGCTCGCCGGTTGTGAGGGTGCCGGTCTTGTCGAGGGCGACGACGTTGATCTCGGCCAGCTTCTCGATCGCCGCGCCGCCGCGGAACAGCACGCCATGCCGCGCGCCCCACGCGATCGCCGCGAGGATGGCGGACGGGATTGAAAGCACGAGCGCACACGGGCTCGCGACGACCATGAGCGTCATCGCGCGGTAAAAGGCCGAGCGGGTCTCAGGCGTGTTGGTGAACGGCGGCAGGTGAAAGCCCAGCCACCAGACCAGGAACATCACGAATGATCCGCCGATCACGGCATACGTGTAGCCCGTGCCGAATTTGTCCGTGAACCGCTCACTGGGCGCCTTGAGCTTCTGGGCGGTCTGGATGAGCCGGATGATTTTCTGCAGCGTGCTTTCGGCCGGCAGCCGCACGACCTCGAAGTCGAGCGCACCCCAGAGGTTGAGCGTGCCGCTGAACACCTTGTCACCCGTGGTCTTTTCCACGGGCGTGGCTTCGCCGGTGAGCGTGGACTCGTCACTCGCGCTCCGGCCCGTCACGACGGTGCCGTCCGCCGCAAACGCCTCGCCCGGCTTGACCCGCACGCGATGGCCCACCTGCAGTTCCCCGACGGACAGTTCCCGCACGACACCGTCCCCCTCGACCACCGTGGCGCGCTTGGGCGAAGTCTTGAGCAAGGCGCTAACCTCGCGCTGCGTCCGATCGAGGGCGTATTCCTCCATCGCACCCGACGCCGAGAAAAGAAACAGCAGCAGCACCGCCTCGCCCCAGGCGCCGATGAAGACCGCGCCGACGGCGACCGCGAGCATCAGGAAATGGATGTCAATCCGCCCCTTCATGAGGTTCTCGCGCGTATCCACCACGGCATCCCAGGCCCCGGCCACCAGCGCGATGCCGAACAGCACCCGCGCCAGCCAGGGTAACCCCGGCACGAAATATTGCGTCAGCGCGCCCGCGATCCCCAGCAACCCGCAGACCGCGGCGAGCACGGCGAGGGTGCGCCATTCCTGGTCCTCCGGGGTCGGCTCAGCCTTGATCTCCGGCCATTCCATCTCGCGCCAGAGCCAGAGTTTTTCCGCGGTCTCCCACGCTTCCCGGCCAACGACGGTGGCGTTGCCCTCCCGGCGCAGCAGGTAGCCGGCCGGCGCAGGATGGGCCAGTTTGTCGGCGTGTTTGGCCTCCACGGAGGCGATCGTCGCGGCGAGCTTGGCTTCGAGTGACGCAAGATCCACCGGGCCGACCGTGGCGACCGAGACCTTTTGCGTGGTCGGGTCCACCCGCACGGCGCTGATTTCCGGCTGGGACCGCAAAAACTGCACCAGTTCACCCACCCAGTTCGCATCGTGGTCGTTTGAGAGCATCCCGCCCACCATGGGTGGAGGAAGAGTCGCCCGCAAATTCATTTGCACCGCCGGGGCCTCAATTCATTGGTTGGCGGATTCAGTCTCATGATTGGCCTGCACGACGACACCGACTCCTCTCCCCCGCCCCCGCCGCCGAGTCGCGCGCCCGAGTTTGCCGCCAAGATCTTTGCCGAGGGCGGCTGGCTGCACGAGGGGCTGCAGTTGGAGCATCGTCCCCAGCAGGAACAGATGGCGCGCACCGTCGCCGCCGCGATGAAGGCCGACGAACCCCTGCTCTTTGAGGCCGGCACCGGCGTCGGCAAGTCCCTCGCGTACCTCCTGCCCGGCATCATCCATGCCGTGGACCAGTCGCGGCAGCTGATCGTTTCGACCCACACGATTTCACTGCAGGAACAGCTCGAGTCGAAGGATCTGCCCCTCTGCCGCCGCGTGTTCCGCTCCACCCCGGAGCTCCAGCCCTACGCCGATTTCAAAAGCGCGGTACTGGTGGGAAAGTCGAACTACCTCTGCACCACCCGGCTGGCGGCGGCATTGCGGGACAAGCAGGAACTCTTCGCCTCCCCCGAGCACAGCGAACTCCAGCGCATTGCTGCCTGGGCCGAGACCTCCCGCGACGGGTTGCGCCACGAACTCTCCCCTGCCCCGGCCCCGGAAGTCTGGGAGTGGGTTTGCGCCGACTCCTCGGCCTGCTCGCGCAAGCACTGCGACGGGGAACGCTGCTTTTACCAGCGCGTCCGGGCGCGGCTGCGCCTGGCCCAGGTCATCATCGTCAACCACTCCCTCCTGTTTGCGAACCTCAATGCCGGTGGTGCCGCCGAGAAGGGCGGTTCCCGCGGGGTGTTGTTTCCCGACGACTTTGTCGTCCTTGACGAGGGGCACACCGTGCCGGAGGTGGCGACCGAGCATTTTGGCCTGCGCCTGAGCAGCTACGGCACCGACCGGATGCTCAAGTATCTCTACAACCCCAAGACCCGCCGGGGCCTGCTCGCGAAGCATGGCGGCGCGTTCGAGCAGCAGCTGGTGGCGGATGCGCTGGAGGCGGCCGAGCAGTTCTTCGGCTTCCTGCGGGACAAGCTCCTCGACAAACAGCCCGTGGTGCGCGTGCGCGACGCGCTCGACTGCGACCCCTGGCTTGACGCCCCGCTGCTCGCCTTGATCAAGGCCGTCGGGGCCCGGGCCGACCAACTCGACGAGGGCCGCGAACGCGACGAACTGCTCGACCAGCGCGGCCGCCTCAAGACCTACCAGACCAGTCTGCGCCAGTGGCTTGCCGTCGCGGACGATAAATTTGTCTTCTGGCTGGAGCGCTCGGGCCGCCGGCAGAACATCGTGACCCTCCGCACCGCGCCGATCGACGTCGCACCGTACCTGCGCGAGGAACTGCTCGAGCGGCACACCTCGGTGGTGTTCACCAGCGCCACGCTCGCGATGGGCGGCCAGATCCTGCCGTTTCAACAGCGGATTGGCGCCACCGACGCGCGGGCCGTCGTTGTCCAGTCGCCGTTCGATTTTGCCCGCCACATGCGCGTGTACGTCGCGGCCGACGTGCCCCTGCCTTCACCGCAGGGCGCGCGGCTCGCGATCGAGTCCCTCATTGATTACATCCGGTTCTGCGTCCTGCAGACGTCCGGCGGCACCCTGGTGCTGTTCACGAGCTACCATGATATGCGCCAGGTTGCGGACGTGCTGGCCCCGGAGTTTGCCCGCGAGTCCCGGCCTTTCTTCATGCAGGGCGAGGAATTTTCCCGCACCGAGCTGACCCGCAAGCTGCAGGCGGCCGGCAATGGCATCCTCTTTGGCACGGACAGCTTTTGGGCCGGCGTGGATGTCCCCGGTCCGTCGCTTTCCCAGGTCATCATCACGCGCCTCCCGTTCGACTTGCCCACGCACCCGGTGACCGAGGCGAGGAGCGAGTGGATTCGCGACCATGGCGGGAATCCGTTCAACGAGCTCACCCTGCCCGATGCCCTGATCAAGTTCCGCCAGGGCGCCGGGCGCCTGATCCGCACCGCGACGGACCGCGGGGTGATTACCATCCTCGATGCGCGCATCCTGGCCAAATCCTACGGATCGCTCTTTCTCGAAAGTCTCCCCCAGACCCAGTTTACCAAGTTGACTCGGGAGACCCGCGGCGAACAATTTCATCCTTTCGCTTAATCCCCCATCCGGCCAACCTCAGTAATCTTCATGCCTTCGATCCGCGCTGCTGCGCTCACTGATATCGGTCGGGTCCGCCAAAGGAATGAGGACCGCTATGTCCTCGATCTGCCCTCCATGATCTTTGGCGTGGCCGACGGCGTGGGCGGACTGCCCGGCGGGGCGGATGCCGCCCAATGTTCCGTGGACGAGGTCGTCGCCGCCGTCGCTAACAAGCCGGCGGAGGTGAATCTCGATCTCGTCTCCATCGTGCACCAGATCAATCTCAGCGTACACAACCTGGGCATCAAAGTCAGCCCGAGCATGGGCATCGGCTCGACCCTCACCTTCGGCTACATCAAGGGAAACACCCTGCACATGGCCCACGTGGGCGATTCGCGCTGCTACGGGCTGCGCGGCGACCGCCTCCAGCTGCTGACGGAGGACCATTCCGTGGAGAACGAGGCCCGCATGCGCCGGGCCCGGGGCGAGACCGTCTATTATCACGAGGCCAATCGCAATGCGCTCACCCGCTGCATCGGCCAGCCGACTCCGCCGCTGGTTGATATCATCGACCGGCCGCTGGAAAAGGGCGACCGCTATCTCTTCTGCACGGATGGAGTCACGCGTCTGGTCCGCGACTCGGAGTTGGCCGAGATCGTCGAGCGGGACTCGACCCCGGAGGAGCTGCTGCACGAGATCATCACCCTCGCCGTCCGCCGCGGGGGCCCCGACAACGCCACCGGCGTGCTGATCTTCGTCGACGACGTCACGTGACGCATGGCGTCACGCGCCGAACAGTTCCAGGCCCTCGTTGCCCAGCAGCCGCAGAATGCGCTGTTTCGCTTCAGTCTGGCCCAGGCGCTGCTCGCTGATGGACGCGCGGCCGAGGCCGTGCCCCACTTCGAATTTTGCGTGGGGAGCAAGGCGGACTGGATGATGCCGCGCATCCTGCTGGGCAAAGTTCTGCTGCAGCTGGTCCGCCCGGCGGAAGCCAAGCCTCTGCTCAGCGCTGCCCTGCAACTGGCAATCCAGCAGCAACACGAGGAACCCGAGCGGGAACTGCGGGCGTTACTGGCGGATGTCTAGGGTTACAGCGCCCGGCCGTTTGAGGCCGGACAATTGGGCAGTTAGGCCGAGATTTGAGCCAGCGTACCATGGCCGTTGCGGCCCCTGAAGTGCCGTAATCCGGTCCCGGATTACACGTCAGGGGGTTGCGTCATTTCGTGTTCATCGGACGCCATCCCGTCTCAGTAAATCACCGGATGGCGAACTACGTAAGTGTACGCATGTTGCTGATGAACGATGGCTTACAGGCTATTCGTAAAGGAAATGTAAGTTATCGCAGAAGGCCTGCATTTCACTGGCACCGCCTAAATTTTGGGCTGAAGTTCGGCTCATAGTTTTACCGCCCTAACAAATTACTCCCATGCACATCCCAACGCTCGCCGACTCCAGTGTGCCGATGCTTTTCTGGCACATGCTCGCCATTTTTTCGGCCTTGGTTCCGATCGTTTTGATCGAGGCCTACTCCGCCAAAAAGCTGCTGGGCCTCACGATTGGCCAGGCGATCGGGCCGATCTCGGCTTCCAACTTCACCTCCATGCTGATCGGTTTCCCGGTGCTGTGGCTCTTCTGGCTCTCCGCCCAGCAGCTGGTCGGCGGCAATGATGTGCACAGCCTCTCCACTTGGTGGAAAAAACTCTACGCCGTCACCGTGCAGGCGCCGTGGCTGCTCCACAGCGGGCGCGACCTCTACTGGATGGTGCCTACCGCGGCGATCGTCATGCTGATACCGGCCTTCTTCCTTTCCGTGTGGGTGGAGCGGCTCGTGCTCTCCTGGTTCTGGCAGAACGAGGACAAACACCGCCTGACGACGTTCTCGTTCAAGGCCCACATCCCCTCCTACGCCACACTGGTCTTCTTCTGGTGCGTCTTCGGCGCCTACTCGATGTCCAGCGGCGGCTAAGCCCCTGCCCGCGCCGCCAACGGCGCGCGACCCCTAGGCCAGCCCTGCGCAAGTAGGCTGGCCTTTTTGCTGTCCGGTTACCGGCCGTGGGTAAACCGGTGTCTGCGGCCGGCGGTGCCACCGGGCGGACCGATCCGCGCCCACGCGCCGCGCCGGCGTAAAATTGGTGCCAGAGGCCGGGATTGAACCGGCGACCAAAGGCTTATGAGTCCTCTGCTCTACCACTGAGCTACTCTGGCGAAAATCTCCTCGTTCACGAGGGAATCAAGCGGCGGGTATTACGCTTTGGACGAGCCGAGTGACAAGCAATTTCGCCGAAGACTGGCGGCGCAATTGCGGCCGGGCGCCGCCGGACTGGTAGTCTGCATCCGCAGCGCTAATACCCGACTGGGCGGGGGAAAGCCGGTTGCTCTCCCCTTGACAGTCTATGAGACGACTTGCTCGATGAGTCGGAATTGTTTTCCGCCGCACCTATGCCGCAAAACCGCCTTCTCGCCCACCTTCTCGCCGGCGTCCTCCTGGTCCTTGGCTCCGGCTGCACGTCCCCATCCAGTTCTTCATCTGAAGACAACTACCAGCCGCCAGCACCCGGTCGTGCGGCGGCCTATCTCAAGGGGTCAAACTTCAGTGAAGGCGGGCTCTTTGGCACCGATCACCGGGCATATGCCTTCATGGTTGATATGCTTTGGGTACAGGATGCGGCCGACCACTGGGCTCATCCCCTGGCGCTATCCCCAGGGCATCACACCATCGGCGTCGAATACTCGTATTCCAATTTCATCGCCCGGGCACATCTGCCGCTGGAAGCCAAGGCCGGGGTCACCTACCAGATCATGCTCGCCGACGGCCATGAGGACGGTCCGGATGCCCGCCTTTACTGCGAAATCTGGATCGTGGACACGGCAACGGGAAAAGCGGTCACCCAAGTCTACCGCCGGCAGGTCACGGGTGGGAAAAAGGGGACGATTTTCAACGTCAACAAGTAGCCGGCACGCGGAGTGGCGCGGCGCGGAGTCAAGAAGGTCGGGCCGGTGCGTCAGGCCCTTACCCGGTGGACTTCTGGCCGCCCGGTCCGAAGGACGAGACCATGACGCCCAGCTCGATGCAGACAATGGTCAGTGGCTCCTCGCCGCAGTTTTCCACGGTCACCTCGTTCCACCCATCCCGGATGAGCGTGACAGGGAAATAATAATCGTAGCCGATGTGGGCCTTGATGTGGTGCGTCAGTGAGCCACAAGGGAACAACAGGCGCTCGTTGGGCACATTTTCCGCATTCGGCCAACAGCCGTTGATCGAAACCGGGAGGGGCACCACCGCCGCGTCCTTGCTCAGCACAATCTGGACGACCAGCCGCAGCCCCCGCTGGTCATCCGGCTCGGCGCACATGGGCAGGCGGAATGACGTCCGCCAGTTTTTCTGCAGGATCACCGGCACCTGCGGCGGGGCCTCAAATGGCGGTTGGGACAAGCCGATGAATCCCCGGTCGCCGAACGTGTAGTGCTTCTCGCGTCCGCGCAAAAGCTCCAGGTTGTGAATATCGCGCAACAAGGCGTAGTTGGACGCGATTCCAGGCACCTTGGCCTGGTCACCGACATAAAAATTGAACCATTCAATTCCATCCGCTCCGAGCACGAGTTTGCCCGCCGCGTTGGCGTGGAGCATTTCGGGGCTGGAGGAGATGTACCGGATTTCCTTGGTGAGGTTGTGCTGGGGCGAGAAGGTGGGAATCGCATTCGCCCCTTCCTCGATGACCCCGTAGATCGCCGGGCGGTCACCGACCTGTCGCCGCAGGTCGTCGTGCGGTAAATCCCACGCCGTGCGCCAGAACCCGGAGGGACAGAGAAAATCGAGCGTTCCTTCCTGGCAGAGGGTCACGATATCAATGCCGATACTTCTCAGGGTTTCGAGGCGACCGGGGATGCGCATGCCCAGATAATACGGCCGGCCGTTTTTCGCCGCCTGCCGCTGCGTGAGGGCCCGCACCTCGCGGAACCAGTCCGTCATCATCGCCAGGGTCGCCGCCGAAACCGTCGGGTCGCAGCAAAGCGGCTGGCGCCACCAGTCGAGTTCGAGGCCATCGAAGTCGTAGTCCTCCACCACCTCGCGGATTTGCGCGAACATGAGGTCGCGCACCTCCTTGAGTTCGTAGTTGAGGCCCTCCCGATAGGTCAGGTCTCCGGCCATGCCCGGGTACGTGCTGTGGTGCAGCCGCATTTCCTTCCGCTTCAACAGCGGCAGGTTGAAGAAGCTGCCTTGGAAATTCCGGTGCCCGTGCAGGTCGTTCATGCGGATGCTGACCCAGGGGGCCACCCCCTGTTGCCGGCAGGCCTTGGACGTTTCCGCCAGCCAGTCCACGCCTGCCTCCACCAAGTCGAGATAGTAGTTAAAAAAGACCACCTGCTTGTCCATGAATACCTCCACCTCGTCGGGCTTGGTGATGCCGACACAGATGGCGTGCGCCCGGAAGAATTCCCGGTCGCCCCGCTTGTACCCGTCGAGAATCGTCGGGATCACCTTGCTGGGATACCACGCCTTGGAGGCGTTGGCGTTGATCAGGAAGGTGTCGATGCCGTTGGCCGCGAGCGTCGTCACATAGCGGTGGATCACCCGGGCGGAATAAGGCCCGCCTTCCGGCTGCCAGATCTCGGGGTTGTAGAAATAGGTGCACGTATCACCGTTGAAGAGGTTGCGATGACGGGTTGTGAGGCCGCTTCTGGGTGACGGTGGCGTCGGCGCAGCGGGACCGGGGGAATCGGGCAAGGGCGCACCCTCCAGAAATCGGGGCAGGACGGTGGCGGCGGTCGCACCGAGCGCGGTGGTGCGGATAAAATCACGGCGGGTGTTCATGTGGGGTTGGCAGCGGCGGGCGGTCGGCCAGCCGGGAAGGGAAACGCGGGCTTCCAGCAGACGGCCGGGACTCAGGGGTAAGCTTTCGGTCTGGGTGCAGTCCCGGAGAGCCGCGAGCTTTTTCCCGATGACGGGATGCACCTTCGTCGGGCGGATCCGCCGCTCAGCTCAACCCACGGCTGGCGGCTCCGCCGGCGACTGCAGCAGCTCGGCGGTCTTGCGCAGCAGTTCCTGCGCCTTGAACGGCTTGCGGAGGTAAGCGCCCGTGTATTCCCCGGCAGGTGAACCGGACGGGTTTTCCCCTGGGGCCGGCAGTCCGCTCACAACCAGCATGCGAACATTGGGGCTCATGCGCTTCAGCACGCGGGATAGCATCACCCCATCGAGATTGGGCATGTTCAGGTCGGAAATCACGAGGCGGATCTCCGTGGCGTGCTTCGCATAAAACGCCGTCGCCTCGGCACCATCGGCCGCCACCAGCACGCGGTAGCCATGCCGGGTGAGCATGTTGCTGATCATGTCGCGGATGGGGGCTTCATCGTCCACGACCAAAATCAATTCGCCGTTGCCGCGGCGCGCGGAGGAGGAGGAAATGCCGGACGGCGCCGCCGTGGTTTCCGCCGCCGGCAGATAAATCCGGAACGAGGAGCCCTGCCCCTGCGTGGTGTCCAGCTGGATGAAGCCGTCGTGATTCTTGATCACGCCGCGGACGGTGGACAGGCCCAGGCCGGTGCCCTTGCCGGTGCGCTTGGTGGTGACGAAGGGCTCCCACATCCGGGCCAGCACCTCCGGGGAAATTCCCGTGCCCGTGTCCTCGACCTGCAGCATCACAAACGACCCCGCCCGCCCGCCCTCAATCGCGGCCGCATCGGCGGACCCGAGGACACAATTTTGCGCCCTCAGGTAAAGCTTGCCGCCCGTGCCCATGGCATCGCGGGCGTTCACACACAGGTTCAGCAGGACCTGGTGCAACTGGGAGGGATTGGCCTTGATCGGCCAGAGATCGGACGCGATCTGCTCCTCGACCTTGATGTTCTTCGGGAAGGTCTCCCCCATGAACAGGCTGATGTCGCGCAGCAGGTGCCGCAGTTGCACCAACTGCGCTTCCCCTCCTGCCCCCTGGGAGAACGCCAGAATCTGCCGGATCAGGGCGGAGCTGCGCTCCGTGCTGCGCTCCAGGATATCCAACATCCGCACGGCCGCTGGATCCGTCACCGTCTCGCGCAGCAGCGGCACGGCCATGAGCATGGGCGCGAGCATGTTGCTGAGGTCGTGGGCAATGCCAGCGGCCAGCAACCCGATGTTTTCCAGCCGCTGGACCCGGACCAATTGCTCCTCCAGGCGCTTCTGCTCGGTGATGTCGCTGGTGATGCTCAGATGGGCCTTGGCCCGGCCGCTCTCATCTCGAATCAGGGTGCGGCGGATCTCAACGACCCGGGGTTTTCCCAGCCGGTCTTTCAAGTGCATCGTGCCATGCCACTCACCCTGGGCCCGGGTGATGTCCCGGGCGGTCCGGAGCCGGGCCGTGACGGCCTCCTCGGGAAACAGCTCGTCGGTCAACTTCCCCTGTGCCTCATCGCTCTGCCAGCCGTAAATGCGTTCCGCGCCGGCGCTCCAGTAGATGACGCGACCCCCTGCCGGCCGGTTCTTTTCGGCCTTATTCCTCCTGCTGCAGGGTCGCGACCACGTTGAAATCCTCGAGGGTGGTCGTGTCACCTTTCACCGTCCCACCCGCCGCAATTTCCTTCAGGATGCGCCGCATGATTTTACCGCTGCGGGTCTTGGGCAGGCCGGCGGCAAAGCGGATGTAATCCGGTTTCGCCAGTGACCCGATTTCCTCGCCGACGTGGCTGCGCAGCTGCTCCTTGAGCGCATCGCTGGGGGTGTGGCCCGACTTGAGGGTGACAAACACCACGAGGGCCTGACCCTTGAGTTCATCCGGCCGGCCGACGGCGGCAGCCTCGGCGACTGCGGGGTGCGACACGAGTGCGCTCTCGATCTCGGCCGTGCCGATGCGGTGACCGGAGACGTTGAGCACGTCATCGATGCGGCCCACGATCCAGAAGTAGCCATCCTTGTCCTGCCGGGCGCCATCACCCGTGAAATAATTGCCCGGGAATTCGCTCCAGTAGGCTTTTTGGTAGCGATCGTCGTCGCCCCACAGCGTGCGCAGCATGGACGGCCACGGCTGCGTGATGATGAGCTTGCCGCCGGTGTTGCGGGGCACCTCCTGGCCTTTGTCATCCACCACCTTGGCGGACACGCCGAAGAACGGCCACGTGCCGGACCCGGGCTTGAGCGGCGTGATGCCGGGCAGCGGCGCAATCATGATGGCGCCCGTCTCGGTCTGCCACCACGTGTCCACGATCGGGCAGCGTTTCTTTCCGATCATGTTGTGATACCACATCCACGCCTCGGGATTGATGGGCTCGCCCACCGAACCCAGCAGCCGCAGCGAATCGAGCCGGTGGCGCAGGACATAGTTGTCACCCCAGCGCATGAACGCGCGGATGGCGGTCGGAGCGGTATAGAGAATCGTGATGCCGTGGCGGTCGATCATCTGCCAGAAACGATCCGGCTCGGGCTGGTTGGGCGCACCTTCGTAGAGAAACACGGTCGCCCCGTTGGCCAGCAGGCCGTACACGACATAGCTGTGCCCGGTGATCCAGCCGATGTCCGCCGAACAGAAGTAGCGGTCGTTTTCCTTGAGATCGAAAATGTACCGGGCACTGAGCTTGGTGCCGAGGAGGTAGCCGGCACTCGTGTGCAGCACGCCCTTCGGTTTGCCGGTGGAGCCGCTGGTGTAGAGGATGAAGAGCGGATGCTCGGAATCAAAGGCCTTGGCGGAGTGCGTGTTCGGCGCGCCTTCCCAGGCCTCCCGCCACCACGTGTCGCGCCCCTCGACCATCGTCACCGGGTTGCCGCAACGCTTGACCACGATCACCGACTGCACCGTCGGCGTGCCCTCGATGGCCTTGTCCACGTTGGCCTTGAGTTCGATGACCTTGCCGCGCCGCCAGCCGCCGTCCGCGGTGATGACCAGCTTGGCCTTGCAGTCATTGATGCGGTCCTTGATCGCCTCGGCGCTGAAGCCGCCAAAAATCACCGTGTGCACGGCCCCCACGCGGGCGCACGCCAGCATCGCCATGACCGCCTCGGGAATCATCGGGAGGTAAATCGCGACGCGGTCCCCGGCCCCGATCCCCATGTTCTCGAAGATGTGGGCCAACCGGCAGACATGAAAGTGCAGCTGTTTATACGTGATGGTCCGAACATCGCCCGGCTCGCCTTCGAAAATCAGCGCCGCTTTGTTCTCGCGGTAGGTGCCGAGGTGACGGTCCAGGCAGTTTTCCGAGACATTTAACTTACCGCCCAGGAACCACTTAGCGTGCGGCACATTCCATTGCAGAACTTTCTTGAAGGGCTTCCGCCAAACGAGCTCCTCCTTCGCCTGGCGACCCCAGAATTTTTCTGGGGAGTTGACAGACTCCGCATACAGCTTCTTATAGGCAGCTTCACTCCCAAGATTGGCTTGGGCTTTGAACTCGGCCGATGGCCTGAACTTCCGGTGTTCCCGGGATACGGAGGTAATCGTCTGGTCTGTCACGTTGGTGGCGGATTTGGGGTTAGGAACGCGAACTGCGGCTCTTATCCCGCCCAGAGTTTCAAGCGTCAAGCGCAGGTGTGCATTGTCTCACATTTCGTATGGAAAAGAAAACCGCGTCCGCTCCGGCGGACACTTCCGCGCCCGCCCCGGCCGCGGCCCCCGTCAGCCCTGAAACTGCCGCTCCCACCCCCGCGCCCGTGGAAACCATCCACGTCGAGGGTGTCCTCGACGTCGACCTCCAGCGCGGCGGCAACGGCCAGCTGCTCGACCTCGCCCGCGGCGGCAAGCGCCGGCCCACCGACCCGTTCGTGCCCAAGGAGCTCATCCGCCGTTTCAAGCTGCGCACCGGCTCCATGATCGGCGGCACAGCCTTCCCGCCCGACGGCCGCTTCCCCAATCCGAAGATGCGCTTCATCGAAACCGTCGACGGCGTCGCCCTCGAGGATCGCCGCGCCCGTTTCGATTTTCCCACGCTGACGACCATTTCGCCGAATCAATTCCTGAAAATGGAGATGAAGGACGGCCGCATGACCACCCGCGCCGTGGACCTGTTCTGCCCGATCGGCAAGGGCACCCGCGGCCTCATCGTCGCCCCGCCGCGCACCGGCAAGACCACTCTGCTCCGCGACATGGCGCTCGGCGTCCTCGAGAACAACCCCGAGTGCCACGTCATGATCCTGCTCGTTGACGAGCGCCCCGAGGAGGTCACCGACTTCCGCCGCAGCGTCACCGCCGCCGAGATCTGGGCCTCGTCCAATGACGAGCAGATCGAGAACCACATCCGTATTGCCGATCTCGCCATCGAGCGGGCCAAGCGCCTGGTCGAGGTGGGCCGCGACGTCGTGCTCTTCGTCGACTCGATCACCCGCCTTTCCCGCGCCCACAACACGGCCCGCAACAGCGGCCGTACCGGCTCCGGCGGCCTTGATGTCCGCGCCCTGGAGAAGCCCCGCCAGCTCTTCGCCACCGCGCGCAAAACCGAGGAGGCCGGCTCGCTCACCATCATCGCCTCCGTGCTCGTTGAGACTGGAAGCCGCATGGACGATGTCATCTTCCAGGAATTCAAGGGCACCGGCAACATGGAGCTCGTGCTGGACCGCAAGAGCGCCGAGATGCGCCTCTGGCCCGCCATCAACATCGCCGCCTCCGGCACCCGCAAGGAGGAGCTGCTGATCGACGCCAAGACCCTCGAGGGCATCCACTTCTTCCGCCGCGCCCTCGTGCAGCAGAAGATCGAGGAGGCCGCCGAGACCATGATCGCCCGCCTCTCCAAGACGAAGACCAACGCGGAATTCCTGAAACTCATCGCCCGCTAACTTCACTCTTGCTGACCTTGCCCCACGCGGGGCAAAATTTTCGTTCCTCGTCCGCCGTCCGCTCCCTCTACCGACCACCACCGCATGCACAGTTTTTACGAGCAATGTCTCGATATGGCCCGCTCGATGCTGGCCCATAATCTCGATTCGATCCAACCCGATGGCACCATCCTTCCCGCGAACGGCGAGCAATCCCGTCCCGACGAACCCGGCCACGTCGCCTTCGCCCTCGGCGAATTCTA
>CAIOAO010000056.1 GCA_903855985.1 uncultured Opitutia bacterium
CGTCGCCCCGGCCGGGGCGACGACTCCCGGGCGCGGTCAAACAGAAGATCGTGGAACTGAAGCGAGGGAACCCCTTCTTTGGGGTGAAACGGATCGCCGACGGCTTGCGCCGGTGGTTTTTCCTCGAGGCGAGCCCGGAGACCGTCCGTAAGACGCTCCACGAGGCGGACCTCATGAACGGTCGGGTGAAAGCCCGCCGCAACCTGGTGCGCCCTCGGCATTTTGAGCGGGCGACGCCGAACCAGATGTGGCAGTCGGACATCTTCACGTTCCGGCTGGGCGGCAAGTACGCCTACGCCGTCGCGTTCCTGGACGACTACTCGCGCTACGTGGTGAACCTGGACCTGTACCGCAGCCCGACGGCGGAGGCGGTGATCGAGACGTACCGCGTCGCGGTCGGGGAATACCATCCCCCGAAGGAAATGCTGACGGACCGGGGGCGGCAGTACACGAACTGGCGGGGGAAAAGCCGCTTCGCCCTGGAACTCACGAAGGACCGGGTGGCGCATCTCGTGTCCCGGCCCCAGCACCCGATGACGCTCGGCAAGGTGGAGCGTTTTTGGGCGAGCATGTGGCAGGAGTTTTTGGTGCGGGCCCAGTTTGACTCGTTCGAGTCAGCCCGCGACCGCCTGAAACTCTGGGTCAAATACTACAACCACCGCCGGCCCCACCAGGGGATCGGCGGCCTGTGCCCGGCGGACCGTTTTTTTGAAATCCAAGGGGAAGTCAAAAAGGCGATCCAGGCGGGGATCCAGGACAACCTCCTGGAGATGGCACTGCGGGGGCAGCCCAAGGCCCCCTTTTATCTGATCGGACGGATGGAGGGCCAGTCGGTGGTCCTCAAGGCGGAGAAGGGAAAACTAAAACTCAGTGTGGACGACAGGGAGATGACCTATGACCTCGAAAAAGGAACAACCGGAACAGGAAAAGACGAAACGCCGGCGCTCAGCGCCAGCCTCCGCGGCGAGCGCCGCGGAGAAGGCCCAGGCGGTGCTGGCGATCTGGACGGAGCGGGTGAAGACGGGGGAGGTGATGAAGACGATGGGAGTGACGTACCTGACGCTCCAGCAGTGGCAGGAACGGGCGATGGAGGGGATGCTACAGGCCCTGGAGCCGCGGGTGAACCTGGCGAACGGGGCGGCGTTGTCGCCCCGGATCCGGGCGCTCATGGACAAGCGCCAGCAGCAGATCGGGAAAGAGAAACTGACCCGGCGTCTGGCGGAGCTGCAGGAGGTTGCCCCGGAGGGGAAACCCCCGTCAGATCCGTGAACCATGAACACGAAGGCGACAGCGCTCGCCCGGACCGAAATGATCGTGAAGGTGCGGGCGGGACTCATGACGGCGACAGCGGCAGCGGAGGCGCTGGGGGTCTCCCGGAAAACCTACTACAAGTGGGAGAAGAAGGGGCTGCAGGCGATGCTGGCAGCCGGACAGGACGAGACGGCGGGCCGGCCGGAGACGGGCCCGGCGCCGGAGGTCACGGCCCTGAAGACGCAGGTGGCGGAGCTGGAGGCGAAGCTGGACCGAATGGCCCAGACGGCCGAGCTGCGGTACATGCTGCGGCTCCTGGAGAGACGGGACGCTAAAAAAAAGCCGCAGCGATCCCCACGATCATCGCCATGATCAACGACCTGCAGTCCCAGAGTCAGACAAGCACCCGCGAGGTGAGTCGCGCCGTGGGGCTCGGCTACCGGACTGTGCTGCGCTGGAAGAAACGGGTGAGCGGGGGGCAGCCCCCGCTCACCTCCCCGGGGCCGAAGAAGACCGGCCCCTTGCCGCTCGAAGAGGTCCGCAAGGAAATAGCAGCGTTGCGTCACGGCCGCAACCGCAGCGGGGGCCTGTGCGCCCTGCAGGTGCGGTACCAGTCCGTCATCTCCCGGCGCAGCGTCGCGGAAATGGCCGCCCAGGAACGCGCCAAGCGTAACGTTGCCCGCCGGCAGGTCTGCAAGCACGTGACCTGGAAGGAGCCGAACCTCGCGTGGGCGATCGATGCGACGGAACGGGGCCGGGATGAGCAAGGCCAGCGGCTCTACGTGCATGCGGTCCAGGACCTCTGCACCCGGTACCGCTTCGCTCCGATGGTGGCCGTCGAGTCCAAAGGCGAGGCGGTTGCCGCGCACCTGGCGGAACTCTTCCGTCAACACGGGGCACCGCTCTTCCTGAAACGCGACAACGGGAGCCCGCTGAACCACGCGGCCGTGGACCGCGTGCTGGCTGAGCACGGAGTCATCCCGCTGAACAGCCCGGCCTACTATCCGAAATACAACGGGGCCGTGGAGAAAGGCATCCGGGAGATGAAGGAAGCCCTCGGCGAATGCCTGCCGCAGGCCATCCGCTGGCAGCCCAAACAGATCCGGCCTTATGTCCTCGCCGTGCATCACGCCCTCAACTGCCGGCCCCGTCGGAGCCTGCACGGGCACACGGCCTGCGAGGCCTACCAACACCAGCCGCGGCACCGGTACAACCGGCGGCTCCGGCTGGCCACTTTTGGGTGGATCAGGATCCACGCCAAGGACAGGATCCAACAACTGGAGAAGATCGATCACCGCAGCGTGCACGCCGCTTGGCGCCATGCCGCGGAAACCTGGCTTCGCTGCCAGGGCCTGATCACCGTCTCCATCAACAAAAAAGTGTTACCCAATTATCCGCTAAAATATGCCTATAATTAGGTTGGTAGCACAATTGTCTCAGCAGAGTCTGGCGCAGCAAATCCAGCTGCAGCGAGAACGAGGAAGAGGAGCAGAGCGCGAAGAATTGTAATCATCAGAATTACTGACTGCTAATTAATGCCTACTGTAACAGTTATCCTCTTGGGGCTAGAGCTTCAATAATTAAGTACCTCGCCACCTTCTGCCTCTAGGCCGTGCCCGGGCTGGGCTCTTTTTAGGGCCGCGGACTAACATTACAAGTGGCCCAGATTCCGTGGGACCACCTCAAGAGGAAACACGTGTTTTCAGAGGCAAAAAATGGCAGGGTGTTGTTTCCCGTCATTTCGAAAGAAACGTCCTGAAATGGGCTGCAGAGATGAAATCATGTGTAGAAGATTTTCTCCCACAGCTCTATGGTCAGTCTGCAAGACCTGCGCTACACCACCTACATAGTAACGTTAGTATTTAACGTCCTTATCGGATGAGGGTTTCGTGGTCATGGGGAAATCATCGGTGCGAAACGGCGTTACAGGTAGAGAATCCCCAGAGATAAGATTGCATTCCGGATTCTCAGCCCATGCATAACGGACCGCAATGGGCCTAGGCACCGAGTCGCTCTCTACCGCGACCTTGTCGGGAGCAATTATTCTAGCAGTGGCCCAATGCCATACACGGTCAGGACCGCAGAGCGCAAAGCCACGCACGTCGGCCACATCGAATGTACGGAGCAAACTGCCGAAGCAATTAAACGTAATGACCGCCTTATTGCCTAAGATTTCGAGGCTGCTGAACTCGGGACTGTGGTAAGGCATCTTCAAGCCGTAGTCTTTCGCGAGAGCCCAGCGCGCAAGCCGAGCTGCGACTTCATGCTTGTTGCGGGGGTGAATGGTTTGAGCCTCGCCAAGATCAATGGCCACTGCCTGCCCGGTGTGAGGTAGGCGCATGGCACTTGTTTGGGTCTCACGCAGTTCGGCCCAGTCGCTGTCTCCAGGCGCCACCTTTACCGCGTTGAACCTGGGAAGCTGTACCCAGTAGAAGGGAAAATCGCCCTGCCGCCACTCCCTTCGCCAATTCTCGATAAGAAAGGGGAACAGGTCCCTGTGTTCGTAAGCTCGGCTCGCGTTCGCCTCGCCCTGATACCAAACGACACCCTTGATGCCATAACCGACAATGGGATTGAGGATGCCAGCGAACAAATTTCCCGGGCGCGTGCCACCTGCGATCCAGTTCGGGGGCCCACCGGGAATAGGGCTCCCCTCAGCGATCGCTCTACCGCATGCTACCTTCCACTCCGCGACAGCCTGACCATAATCCGCCTTCCCCGTTGGAGACTGCCAGTAGGCATCTTTTTTTGCAGCGACAGTCAGGAGAGCAGCAAAACAGGATTCCCGCTCAAGGGCTTCGCGACTAATCCATGCTTCAGTAGTTGAGCCGCCCCACGCGTTATCAATGAGGCCAACAGGCAGGCCTAGGGCTTGATGGATGTAGCGTCCAAAGAGAAAGCCCACTGCGCTGAAATGTTTGGCGGTTTCGGGAGTGGAAGAACGCCATTCTCCCTTAAAATCGGTCTGTAACTCGGGAGGGCCGACTTGTGGCACTAAAATGAGCCTGAGGTTTGGTAAGTTCGAGGCGGCTGCCTCGATGTCGCCGTTTGAATCAAAATCGAGCTTCAAATCCATGTTCGACTGACCTGAACATATCCATACCTCACCGATGAGCACGTCCTGTATCACTCTCTTCGTGGTGCCGGTAATGGTAATAGTCTGTGACTTGGCATTGGCGGGTAATGCAATTAATCTAATGATCCATTTGCCATCTGCCCCGGTGATTACCGAATAATTCTGGCCCGCAAACCTCAATGTAATATGGGTGCCAGGCGCATCCCATCCCCAGATCGGATTGGTCTGCCCCCGCTGCAACACCATGTGGTCTCCGATAATGCCTGAGACCCTGAGTTCTGCGAACAATGATGGGAGGCACCCGAGGGCTATGAGAAGGGCGAATCTTTTCATCGATCAGTTAGATCCTGCTAGAATGCGATCAAGTAGCTGCGAGCCGAATTTCGAGGGATCACCGCACCAGAGGCGGAGGTGCTGCCGGCGGGATTTAACGATGGGAGGTGGCATAAAATATTTGTGAGGGCGACGCCGGTCAAAACTTCACACAGTTGATCCAATCTGCCTCATCTTTCGATATTACTTATCTTATGTTTTAGGTCGCTGATCTCATATTCTAGGTCGCTGATCTTATGATTGAGGTCACTAATTTTGTTTTCAGCTTCCTTCGTCTTTTCTTCTAGCTTCTGAATTTTATTATCAAATATTTCTTCGTCCTTAGCTGCAGCATCTGTTAATTTGTTCAGCTTTTCATCTACGTCGCTGATTGTTGGACCGCATCCTGCGAGCAGTAGGAGAGCGATAGCTATGAGTGTGAGCAGATATTTGCGGCGTTGGTGGTGTATCATGGCGCAGTTGAGTTGAGTTAGTTTGCTCGGCTTCTTTCTTAATTCTTAGCCGCTGAGCGGGTCCCGAAAACTGGGTCAGGTGGAGTGTTAGTCTGCAGCGTTGGTTGATGTGATGACTTCGGTGGTGGTTGACAATCCCAAGCGGAGGGACGGACCGGCTTGGAGAACTCCTCTAAGGGGGTATTTAATCTGTAATTCCTTTGCCGGGAAAATTTGGTGAGTGTGGGTGAGTGCATTTCGATTCCCTCGTCGTCCAGTCGTCGAACCCCCTCCCCCCGGCCCCTGCAGGTCATCGATTGGCCGGTCATATCCATTGCCATTCTATTGACAGATAGAATGCCTATTCTGTTCTTTTGCGTTCGTAACTGTTCGCAGTCGCGCCTATGTAACAAACTTGCCTAGAGTGAGTAACACGGTTTTCAAGACCGCCGCGATAGACCACTCTGCCACCTCTCCTGCAGCCGTTTACTCCGTCAAACTACGGTCAGACCCGGCTAATTGACAAGGAGGGTTTATCACCGCGGCTTACCGCAGCCACCCTGAGAGGTTGCGACCAATCAGGTCCTGGGTGCGCTGGTGTCGGATTCACTTGGCGTTCACATGGCGCGTGCAAGTTTGGGCTCAGGTCCCGTGGGCGGCACGGCGGAGCATCGGCTCGATCAGACGGTACCGGCGGCAGGCGGACTCTTGCGGAAAAATTACGATCCGTTTCCGGGACAAACCCCCGCACACCGGGCCACGCTGGGTGGATGAGTTTCTCTTTGCGCTTTCCTCCCCGGGCGGCGGTTGTCCCGGTGGGTGGCGTGGCGGAAATCCAGGGCCTGTACGGGCCGTTTTCGTTTCCGGAAAAACTGCTCCAGAAAATCTGGTCCCGCGGGGAGTTCGACCGGGCGAAGGCCCGGACCACGGACGGGCGGTCCGTGCAGATCCTGCAGCCGGGAAAATGGAATCTGCTGGGCGGGCCGGACTTCAGGGGCGCGCGTCTGCGGTGGGCGGATGGGCCGGTAGTTACCGGCGAGGTTGAACTGCATCTTTCCGCGGAGGGCTGGGAGCAGCACGGCCATGCGCAGGACCGCGCATATTCCGGGGTGGTCCTCCATGTCGTCCTCTTTCCCCCTGAGTCGGGTCATGTCACGCGGGGTGCCGGCGGGGAAAGCATCCCCATCCTCGTATTGCTGCCGTTGCTGCTGCACGACCTGGAGGAGTTTGCCGCGGAGGACGCGGTCGAGAACCTGGCCCACCGGCCGGTGTCCCGCGTGGCGGAGGTACTCGGCGCGCTGGGGACCGAAGACGTGATGACGCTCCTGCGCCACTGCGCGGAGCGCCGGTGGCGGCAGAAAGTGCATTTCGCGCGGCTGCGTGTGCAACGGCTCGGCTGGACTCCGGCGTGTCATCACGCGGCCTTGGAGATTTTGGGTTATCGCTTGAACCGCGCGCCTATGTTGCGGGTGGCGGCAGCCCACCCGCTGGCCGAATGGGCGAGGGGAGCGGTTGATCCGGATATAGTATATGAGACTGAGGCCGGCGCTTGGAGTTGTCAGGGCGTCCGCCCCGCGAATCAGCCGCGCACGCGGCTGCGCCAGTATGCCGCATGGGTGAGGGCGGCGCCCGACTGGCCGGAGCGGCTGCGGGCCGGGAGGGAGCAACTGCCACTCGCCACCACCCGCACGGGCACGGGTTCGGCGCGGCGCGTGCACCGGCTGGTGGCCCTGCGCGAACACCTCGCGGCGAGGGTGGGCGCCGGCGCGGTGGGTGGCCCGCGGCTTGATAACCTCATCTGTGATGGATTTCTTCCACTGCTCGCAGCGGAAACCGGGGCGGATCTGGGCGGATTGTGGTGGCATTGGTTTCCGGGCGATCTGCCGCCGATGTTCGCTCCGACGCTGCGGGGTTTGGGCCTGATCGGGGCCCGGGGATCACCCGCCAGCCACGGTCTCGGACAGGGACTGCTCGGCTGGTTGCTCGAGCGGGAACAGGAAGAAGTAGCACCGGGTGGGCGCGGGGCTTGACAAAAATTACCGCCGACGGGTAGATTTACCGACTCAATAAACCTCACTCTTCAAAAAGTGGGCCCTGCGGCCCGCTTTTTTTTTCCCAAATTACCAACCCTATGAGCAGCGAAATTCTTTCCGTCCTGGAATACATGGAGAAGGAAAAAGGGATTCCCCGTGCCGACATGATCGCCACGATTGCGAACGCGTTGAAAACCGCGGCGCAAAAGGGAGTTAACTCCGGCCAGGAGTTGAAGATAGATATCAATCCCAAGAACGGCCAGCTGCATGCCTGGTCGCTGCTCAAGGTCGTGGACTCCGTCAGCAATCCGCGGACCGAGATCCACATCGAAAAAGCCCAGCTGCACAAGCCCGGCATCCTCATTGGCGAGTTCCTGGAGAAGGAGATCGATCCTTCGACCCTCGGCCGCATTGCCGCGCAAACCGCCCGCCAGGCCGTGATGCAGCGCCTGCGCCAGTTTGAGAAGGACCGCATCTACGACGATTTCAAGGATCAGGTCGGCAACATTGTCACCGGCACCGTCCGCCGCCGGGAGCGCAACGACCTGTACGTTGACCTCGGCAAGGCCGAGGCCGTCATGCCCGGCAAGGAGCAGGTCCCCGGCGAAGAGTACCAGCCCGGCGAGCGCATCCGCTGCCTGCTGCTGTCCATTGATTCGACGCCCCGCGGCCCCGAGATCATCCTCACCCGCGCCAGCCCGAAATTTGTCCGCCGCCTCTTCGAGCTCGAAGTCACCGAGATCGCCGACGGCACCGTCAAGATCGAGGCCTTTGCCCGCGAGCCGGGCTACCGCACGAAGATCGCCGTCACCAGCACGGATCCGAAGGTGGATCCCGTCGGCGCGTGCGTCGGTGCCCGGGGCGCCCGCGTGAAGACCATTGTCCGCGAACTCGGCGGCGAGAAGATCGACATCATCCGCTACTTTGCCGACCCGAAGGAAATGATCATCGAGGCGTTCAAGCCGGCTGTGCCGCGCGAGATCCTCATCGATGACAAGAACCACCGCATCGTCCTCAAGGTGGCGACGGACGACCTGGCCATCGCGATCGGCCGCAAGGGCCAGAACGCGCGCCTTACTTCGCGGCTCATCGGCTGGCGGCTCGACATCGAGGAGTTCCACGCGGTCGGCGACGACCCGCGCGGCAACGCCGTGGCGCTGCTCTTCAAGACCTACGAGTTCGACGCAGTGCTGGCAGGCCGGCTCGTCGACATGGGCATCAATTCCCCCGCTGCGTTCGAGGGCGTCGAAACCGACGACCTCGTGAGCGCCGGTTTCACGGCCGAGGAAGCCTCGGCCATCATTGCGCGCGTTACGCAAAAACAATCCTGACGCAACCCCGCCGACTGACTGATGAGCATTCGCATCCACGAACTAGCCAAGCGCCACAATATGGAAGGCAAGGACATGCTGTCCCTGCTCAAGGAGCGCGGCTACGTCTCGGCGGATACCAAGTCGGTCTCGAGCACGGTCACCAAGATTTACGAGGAGGAGATCGACAAGGAGTTTGCCGCGAAGACCGCCGCCAAGCCGGTTGAGGTCAAGGCCGCCGCGGTCGCTCCCGCCGCCGCGCCGGCGACACCTCTGGCGTCGCAGGTGCGCATGCCCACGGGTGCCTTCGTCAAGTCGGCCCAGGACATCGTGCGCGAAAAGGAAGCCAAGGCCGCCGCGCTGAAGCCCGCCGGCGTGCCACCGGTGCCGCCCGTGCCGCCGCGTATCACCCAGCTTCCGCCCTCGCGTCCCGCGATCATCGCGCCGCCGCTCAAGCCGGTTTCGCCGGTGGCCGCGCCCGCCCCGAGTGTGGCCGCCCCGCGCGCAGCCTCGCCGGCCCCTCTGCCCATTCTGACGCCGGTGGCCCGCTCGCCGCAGGCGCTCCCGCCACTTCCGCCGCGCGTCGCTCCCGCCTCACCCGGTTCGCCCAGCGCGCCCCCGGCGACGCCGAGTTCGTCGCCCGCCCCGCTGCCGGTGGCCGCGCCGGTCGCGCTTGAGGTCACCATCCAGGGCGACATCAAGACCATCCATCTCAAGCCGCCGATCGTCGTGCGGGACTTCGCCACGGCGCTCGGACTCAAGCCGTTCAAGCTCATCTCCGAGCTCAACCAGGCCGGCGGTTTCGCCTCGATGAATTCCAACATCGAGGAGGCCACCGCGGTCGCGGTCGCGGCCAAGCATGGCTTCCTCCTCGAGATCAAGCACCGCGGTGATCCCAACCAGGTGGCGAAGGATAAGGAGAAAAAGAAGGATCAGCCGGATGAGGATGAGTCGAAGTTCCTCGTCCCGCGCCCCCCGGTCGTCGTCATTCTCGGCCACGTCGACCACGGCAAGACCTCCCTGCTCGACGCCATCCGCAAGGCCAATGTGGCCGCGGGCGAGGCCGGCGGCATCACGCAGCACATCGGCGCGTACCAGGTCGAGCACAACGGCCGCAAGATCACCTTCCTCGACACGCCCGGCCACGCCGCCTTCTCGAAGATGCGCGCCCGTGGCGCCAACGTGACGGATATCGCCGTGCTCGTCGTCGCGGCGGATGACGGTTTCATGCCCCAGACCGACGAGGCGCTCGCGCATGCGCAGCACGCCAAGGTCGCGCTCATCGTCGCCATCAACAAGATGGACGTGAAAGGCGCCAACCTCGACCAGGTGAAGGCGCAGATGCAGCAGCGCAATATCGCCCCTGAGGACTGGGGTGGCGAGACGATCACCGTGCCCGTCGCGGCGATCAAGAACCAGGGTATCGAGCAGCTGCTCGAGATGATTCTCCTCCAGGCTGATGTGCTGGAACTCAAGGCCAACTCGAAGGCCGAGGCCAGCGGCGTGGTCATCGAGTCGCAGGTCGATGTCGGCCGCGGCCCGCTCGCCACGGTCATCGTCCAGCGCGGCACCCTGCGCGTGGGTGATGCCCTCGTGTGCGGCGCGACCTGGGCCAAGGTCCGCGCAATGTTTGACGACCAGGGCCAGAATTTGAAGGAAGCCCCGCCGTCCACGCCCGTGCGCGTGATCGGCTGGTCCGGCACGCCCGAGAGTGGCGCCACGTTCAAGACCGTGAAGAACGCCCGCGAGGCCGAGAAGCTCGCCGAGGAGGCGCAGCACCTCATCCGCAAGGCGACGACCACCTCCGACGCCACGCCGAAGGAAGTCTCGGTCGAGCAGCTTTTCGCGAACATCGCGGCGACGCAGGCCAAGGTGCTCAAGGTCATCATCAAGACGGACGTCTTCGGCTCGACCGAGGCCGTGCGCAACATCCTGGAGGGCATCAAGAGCACGAAGGTCGCACTGGAGATCGTCTCCACCGAAGTCGGCCTCGTCACCAAGAACGACGTACTGATGGCGGGCACCGCCGGTTCCGTCGTCATCGGCTTCAACACCAAGCTGGAGAACGGCGTCACGCCGCTGGCCAAGCACCACGGCGTGCGCATCGAGACCTATTCCATCATTTACGAGTTGGGCGACAAGGTCCGCGAGATGATGGCCGACCTGCTCGACCCGGATCTCAAGGAAACGAAGACGGGTGTGGCGGAGGTCCGCCAGGTGTTCCCGCTCGCCAAGGGCTTTGTGGCCGGCTGTCTCGTGACCGAGGGCAAGATCAACCGCAATGCGGCGGCCCGTCTGCGCCGCGGCAAGGAGACGGTCCACGAGGGCAAGATCTCCACGCTCAAGCGCTTCAAGGACGACGCCAACGAGGTGCGCGCGGGTCTGGAGTGCGGCATCAAGCTCGACGATTTCAACGGCTACCAGGCCGGCGACCTGATCGAGTGCTACGAGGTGCAGAAGGTCCGGGCCACGCTCTGAGCCCCGTTTGGGCGAGGCGAAGATCGTAGATCGGGGTCGATTCTCCGCCTGATCTACGTTGAGGTTCGCTCCTGCGAGCGGCATGGTTCACCTTCTTTTTTGCCAGCAACAAAAACTTCGATCTCCGAATTTCGATCTCCGAACTCCGCACCGCGTCCGTGGTGCTCCGCCGATGTCCAACCGCACCCTTCGCGTCAACGAGCTGATCCAGCGCGAAATCAGCGCCATCCTCCGTCAGCGCCACCAGAGCGAGGCTGTGACGATCACCATCACCGAAGTGCGCGTGGCGCCCGACCTGCGCGATGGGCGGGTGTTTGTCTCGATTGTGGGGGACGCGGACAGCATTGAAAAAAAGCTGCGTTGGCTGCGCGCGCAGTCGCGGGAGATCCGCCAGGAGCTCGGAAAACGCATCGTGCTGAAATACATGCCGCGCTTCACCTACGTGCTCGACGATTCCGCCATCCGCGGTTCCCGCATCTTGCTCTTGCTCGACGAGGTCGATCCGCCGAAAAAGGATGACGGTGAGTAAATTTTATCCCGCCTTCGCGACGGATTTTGACCGGCTCCTCCGGCGGCTGGCCGGCCGCAAGGTCGCGGTGATCGGGCACGCCCGGCCGGACGGCGACTGCATCGGCTCGCAGGTCGGGCTGGCCCGGGTGTTGGCGTCCGCGGGTCATGACGTGACGTGCGTGAACGCGGATGCGGTGCCGCGCCGGCTCGAGTTCCTCGTGCCGGGCATGAAGTTCCTGCGCACGGACGACGTGCTGGCGGATCCGACCGACTACGCGGCGATCTTCGTGGACTGTGCCGACCAGGCCCGGGTGGGGGAGCGGCTCAAAGTTCGCTTTCCCCGGCCGCTGGCCAACCTTGATCATCATATTTCGAACACGCATTTCGCGGAGCTGAACCTCGTTGACGCGGGCTCGGCGGCGACCTGCGAGATCCTGACCGGCCTGGCCCTCGACCGGGGGCTCGCGCTGGATGCGCCGGCGGCGCAGGCGCTCTACACCGGGATTGTGACCGACACCGGCCAGTTCCGCTTTGCCTCGACCTCGCGGCGTACATTCCTGCTCGCGGCCGAACTTATGGCGGCCGGCGCCAACCCGCCCCAGGTGGGCCTGGAACTCTACGAGCGCGAATCAATGGCCAAGCTTGAACTGCTGCAACGCTACCTCTCGTCGCTCCGGATGGAGTGCGGCGGCCGCGTCTGCATCGGGATCCTGCCGGCCGGCGTGTTTGAGGCGACGGGCTCGAGCGCGGAGGACACCGAGGGGCTGGTGGACTACGCGCGCTCCGTGGAAGGCGTGGACGTGGGCGTGCTGATTAAAGAGCGGACCGACGGCTCGGTGAAGGCCAGCCTCCGCGCCAAGGATGCCACCTACCGGCTCGACCTGATTGCCGCGCAGTTCAACGGCGGCGGGCACGCCAGCGCGGCGGGGCTCAGCCTCACCTCGGGCACGGAGGATTTTTACGCGCGGCTCGTCGCCGCCCTGGCGAAGCAGATCACCCTCGTGGATGCCGCGGGAAAGGCCGCGCCATGATCGGCCAGACCAAGGAACTCGAAGGCGTCCTGCTGGTGGACAAGCCCACCGACCATACGTCGCACGACGTCGTCGCCCGCCTGCGCCGCAAGCTGAACATGAAGCGCATCGGCCACGCCGGCACCCTCGACCCGATGGCCACCGGCCTGCTGATCATGCTCATTGGCAAGGCCACGCGCATTTCCCAGTACCTCATCAGCCTCGACAAGGAGTACGAGGGCACGATCACGCTGGGTGCGACGACGGATTCGCAGGATGCCGACGGCCAGGTGATGGAGACCCGCCCCGTGCCGCCGCTGACCGAGGCCGAGGTGCGGACAGCGATGAACTCCTTTCTGGGCGACCAATACCAGATGCCGCCGATGTACTCCGCCATCAAGATTGGCGGCGTGCCGCTCTACAAGAGCGCGCGCAAGGGCGAGGACGTCGTGCGCGAGCCGCGGTTCATCCGGGTGATGAGCATCGACCTGACGCGCTTCGCGCTGCCGCAGCTGGATTTCCGCCTGCGCAGCAGCAAGGGCACTTACGTCCGCACGATTGCCCACGACCTCGGCCAGAAGCTCGGCTGCGGCGCGCATCTCTCCGCGCTCCGCCGCACGGCGACGGACCGGTTCAACATCTCCCAGGCCATCACCCTCGATGCGATCGAGGCGATGCCCATCCCGGAAATTGAGCGGCGCCTGATTCCGGTGTACGAGGCGGCGCCGAGCGTGGCGCTGTGAACTCGATTGCGCAGTTCAGCGGCCTGGAAAACACGGCCCTGCCGCCGGGGCCGCTGCATCTCGCGATCGGCATGTTTGACGGCGTCCACCTCGGGCACCGCGCGGTGATCGAGGCCGCGGTACAATCGGCGCGCCGCAGTGGCGGGACGGTGGCGGTCCTGACCTTCTCGCCGCACCCGAGCACACTCTTCCGGCCGGGACAACCCACGCGGCTCATCATGGACGCGGGCATGAAGGCCCGCATGCTGCACCGGCTCGGCGTGGAGGCGATGATCACGCAGCCGTTCACGCCCGAATTCGCCGCGGTCGCGGCGGATAATTTCCTGCCCTGGCTCAAGCAGCGCGCACCCCAGCTGGCCGCGGTTTACGTGGGAGAAAATTTCCGCTTTGGCCGCGGCCGCCTCGGCGACATCGCCCTGCTGGTGGCCGAGGGCCGGAAGCACGGGCTGACGATCTTCAGCGCACCGCGCGTGAATTTCGATGGCGAGCCCATCAGCAGCACGCGCATTCGCGGCCGGCTGGAACAGGGTGATGTGGCGGGGGCGAACGCGCTGCTCGGCTACACGTATTTTGCCGAGGGCCCGGTGGTGCATGGCAAGCACCTCGGCCGCACGATCGGTTTCCCCACGCTCAACCTCGCCTGGGCGCCGGACCTGCGGCCGCGGTATGGCGTGTATGTGGTGCGGGTGGCCGGGGCCAAGACTGTCGAAGCGCTGCCCGGCGTGGCGAATTACGGGCTGCGTCCGACGCTGGAACAGGCCCTGGAGCCACGACTCGAGGTGCACCTGCTCGGCGACTGCCCGTTTGGGCCCGGGGACAACGTGACGGTCAAGTGGCTGCGTTTCCTGCGGCCGGAAACAAAATTCAGTGGACTCGAGGAGTTGAAGGCCCAGATCGCGAAGGACCGGGCGGAGGCGGCGAACAGTTTCAAAACAGCCTCCGCCTGATTTTTGGCCCCCGGAACACCCGGAAAACACGGAAGGGAAACCGGGGGGCAGGGTAGTCGGGCTTGGGAGTCAGTAAATTCCGTGTTTGTCGGGTGTTACGTGGGCAAATCCTCCGCGGATTTTTCCTTGCAGTGACGCGCTCGGCTGGCGTTACTCGCCGACCTCAGATTTGGACCCTTAGCTCAGTTGGTTAGAGCGTTTCCTTGACATGGAAGAGGTCACTGGTTCGAGCCCAGTAGGGTCCACCATCTCAATGAGTTGAGATAATAAACTGAGGGTATTTGAGATCGGTGGCGTCCAGGTTGCCGCTCACCGTCGGCGCTGAAGTGATTCGCTCGCGGGTTTATATTTTTAAGGACATCAAGGCGACATGACGCACCCATCGCCCCGGCGGCCCATGAGGCTTGGCCTGCTCCTGTTGGTGGCTCCGGCCGTTTTGTTCACGGGCTGTGCGGGCACCAAGATCGTCCCGCTGTCACCCGGCCAGTACCGGGCCACGGTCCAGGACTTCAGCGGGGTGTTCGATATGGCCGAGCCCAGGTTCAAGGAACGCGCCGTCAGCCAAGCAATGGATTTTGCCGAAGGCCTGGGCAAGGTCGCGGTCCCCGTCAGCATTCAGGAGCACGCCTATAGCCTGTTCGGTGATTGGGTGCGGGTGGAATATGAGTTCAGGGTGGTGGACAAGAACGATCCGCGGGCCCGGCGCGTCAGCACGAACTCAGCCGACCCAAAACCGGAAGGGAATGACGAGCGGGAGAAACTCGATGACCTCATGAAAAAAGGCATCCTCACTCCGGCGGAATATGAACGGGCCAGACAGCGCCTGCCGGCGCACTAAGGTGGCGGGTACTTCCGATCCCCGGCCACACCTCATTTTTCTTGGTAATCGGCCCCCCGGCCCCTACGGATTTTCCCATGGCCATCTCACTGATGAAGGAAGAGCGGGACCTGAGTTTCCAGCCCGTGGTGAACGGTAACCCGCGCCGGCTGACGCAGCAGCAGATCCGGTTCTACAATGAATCGGGCTACGTCAAGCCGCTCGACGCCTGCACGCCGGCGGAAGCGGCGAAGAACCGCGCGTATTTCGATGACATGCTGGCCAAGGTCCAGCAGGCCCGGCCCGATCTCGACGCGTATTCGATCAACGGCTTCCACCCCCATTGCGCCGGGCTCTATGACATTGTGACCAACCCGGTCATCCTCGATTACGTTCAGGATATTGTCGGCCCCGACGTCATCGCCTGGGGCACCCATTTTTTCTGCAAGCTGGCCCACGACCCGCGCAAGGTCGCGTGGCACCAGGATGCGTCCTACTGGCCGCTGACGCCCGCCCGCACCGTCACGGTGTGGCTGGCGATCGACGACGCCGACGTGGCCAATGCCGCGATGAAATTCCTGCCGGGCACCCACCGGCACGGTCACCTGAAGTGGCGGGAGGTGGGCTATGACAAGGCTGTGCTCAACCAGGAGATTGAAAACACCGACCAGTTGGGGGCGCCGGTTTTCGATGAGCTGAAGGCCGGCCAGTTCTCGCTGCATGCCGACATGCTGGCGCACGGCTCGGAGCCGAACACCTCCGACCGCCGCCGCTGCGGCCTGACCATCCGTTATTGTCCGCCGAGTGTGAAAGCGATCGACGAGCGGTGGTCGAAGGGGGCGGTGCTCTGCCGCGGTTCCGGCGCCGGCGGCGGCTGGACTTACAACCCGCGACCCCCGGGGGAAAATATCTCCGCTATCGTCAAACCCATCGGGGCGAATTGAGCAGGCCCGGACGGGGGGAGCTTCAGACTTTATGAAGAATCCCTCATCTTGATCCTGACGCTGGCGGCCCTGTTGCTCGCGGCGGGTGAATCGTCGCCGCAATCGGGGTTTAACCAGATGCCGTCCGTCATTTTCCCCGGCTCAGGATGGAGCCCAGGAACTTGCCGTCGTCGATCAGGCTGATGTTGGCCACGGGGTCGGAGATATGGCGCCACCTGTTCTCCGCTGATCGTGCCTCGTTTACCGGTATTCCGGTCCGGGTTTCGCCCCAGCCCCGGCCGCGCGGGTTCATCCGCGCATGTCCTGGCCACCATCCACGGTCAAGGTCATCCCCGTGATGAACTGCGCGAGGCCTGAAAGCAGGTAAACGGTGGCTCCGGCGATGTCCTCCGGCCGGCCGATGCGGCCGAGGGGAAAGCCGGCAATGATCTGGTCTCGACCGATGCGGGCAAACGACGCCTGGGCCATGTCGGTGTCGGTCCAGGCGGGCGCGACACAGTTCACGCGGATCTTCTCGGGGGCGAGTTCCTTGGCCATGCTCTTCATGAACATGATCTGGCCGGCCTTACTGGTCGCATAGGCGGAATAGGTGTCACTGCCGCGCTGGCCGGCGGTGGAGGTGTAGATGACGATCCCGCCGGCCCCGGCTTTTTTCAGGTGGGGCACGACTGCCTTCACGGCAAGAAAAGTGCCGGTGAGGTTGGTGGCGAGGACGCGGTTCCAGAGCTCGAGAGTCATTTCCTCAATGGGCTGGCCCTCAAAGATCCCCGCGGAGACCACGAGGCCGTTCAAGCCACCCAGGGAGACCGCGGCACGGTCGATGGCGCCCTTGATTTCGGACTCGCTGGTGACGTCGGCCTGGACCGCGAGGGACTGGCGGCCCAGGGCCTCGATTTTCTTGACCGTCTCGAGGGCGGAGGCGCGGTCGCGGGCATAGCCGATGGCGACATCCGCGCCGGCCTCCGCGGCGAGCAGCGCGGCGGCGCGCCCGATGCCGCGGCTGCCGCCGGTGATAAAAATGCGCTGGCCGGACAGGTTGAGCATGGAGCAGAAATCTGCGCGGGCGGGCCGGGGTGGCGAGCCCGATTCACGCCGGTCGTTTCACTGCCACCGATAACCAAGACCGAGGAGGAAGATATCCGAATCGCGGCTATTGGAAGTGGTCACCCGGTCCCAGGTCAGACGGGCGACCCAGTGTTCCGTGAGGCGTTTGCCGAAGGTCAGTGACACGAGCGGAGCGAAGGTCGCCGGTATTTTCTGGCCGGTGACGGGATGCTTGTGGTCGATGAACAGGTAGGGGCCGATGCCGGCGCCGACCGTGACGCTCTCGTTGAAAAAGGTGTTCACCGCCCAGATCTGCGTGGCGAGGCCGTTGCGCCGGATAATCTGGGGATCGCCCTCGTAGAGGGCGGTGGCGGTCCAGTCGAGGTGGGGCGCAAGCCCGCGCCGGTATTCGAGCGCGTAGGCAAGGGCCTTTTCGCTGAGAAAGGTGTTCACGACACTCTGGCCGCCGAAGGCGGTGAGCTCGTTTTCCGTGACGAATTCCTTCAGCTGCGGAGTATCACCGAGCTTGCCGGCGACGGGGTGCAGGTCGCGGCCGAACCAATAGCCCAGGCCCAGCATGGCGGAGGTGGTTTGAATTTGGTGGGCCGGGTCGATGCGGTTCACCAGCAGCCGGGCATACCACCGGTTCGCAAAATACCAGCTGCCGGAAAGACTGTAGATGGGCGCAGTGCCGTGCACATCGGCCGACCCGCCGAGCGGCGAAAATTGCGTGTCGTAAAAGTAATACGCGCCCACGCCCGCCGACAGCGCCAGCTTGCCGTTGTCAAAGGGCAGACGGCCCCATGCCTGCAGGGCGTTGCCGTCCCGATGATGACCCGGGACGTGGCCCTCATTGATGTAGGCGAATGAACCGGCGAAATATTGGGTGAATTCCTGGCGGTAATCGACCTGCCAGGCTGGGCTCGAGCCGTCGGTCCCGGCTTTCAGCTCACCACCGAGAAAGGTGAGTTCCTGGGCCCGCAGCAATGGGCTGACTCCAAGCAGGCAAAGCAGGGCGAGTGGGCGGACGAAACGCGGTATAAGCATCAAGGCCTGACCATGCAGACGGGCCTTGGTTCACAGTCTACGGTGTTCACCCCAGCGGAGGCGGGTCGCACTGGATGACCGAGGATCGAATCCACGAGCCGGCGACCCGGCTCGGAGATGGGACGCGAAGCCGGGAAAAAATTCCGACGAAGTGGCTTTGACGTCAGCGGGCCGGCCGTTCATCGGTAACCGCCATGCTGCAATCGCTCCGCATCCGGAATCTCGCCCTCCTCGAGGAGGTGGCGCTCGACTTCGAGGCGGGATTCACGGCCGTCACGGGCGAGACCGGCGCGGGCAAGAGCATCCTGCTCGGCGCGCTGAGCCTGCTCGCGGGGGAGCGGGCGGACAAAACCATCATCCGCCAGGGTGCGCCGGCGGCCGAGGCGGAAGCCGCACTTTTTTTCACCGACTCCCGGAAAATCGATGCCGTCCTGGCGGGCCTGGACCTGCCGCCCTGCGAGGATGGCGTGCTCATACTCAAGCGCAGCCTCCCGCGCGACAAGGCGCCGAAGATCACGGTGAATGGCAGCCTCGCGACGCTCTCGGCGCTGCAGCAGCTGGGCGAGCATTGGGTGGATTTTCACGGGCCCAGCGAGCCCCGGCGTCTGCTCAAGGAAAGCTGCCAACTCGAGCTGCTCGACCTCTTTGGCCGCGGGGGGGAGCCCCTCGCCGCCTATCAGGCGGGCTATCACGCCTGGCGGGAGCTCGTGGCGGAGCGGGAACGGATCGCCCACGAGACGAAACTTGCGCCCGACCAGATCGCCTTTCTTGAGAACCAGCTCGCGCGCATTGATGCCCTGGAGCTGACGAGGGAAGCGATCGAGGCGCTGGAGCGGGATTTTGCCCGGATGAGCCGCGCGCAGGAGCTGATCGAGCTGTCCGCGGCGCTCGCGGCGGGGCTGACGGGGGAGGAGGGCTTGCAGAGCCGCGTCGCGGCATTGCTTCGCGAGGCGCGCCAGCTCGAGGGCATCGACGCGGCGAGCAAGCCACTGGCGGACCGGCTGGCGTCGGCCGCGGTGGAATTGACCGACCTCGGAGGGGAGTTCTCGGCGCTGAGCCAGCAGCTGCAATTTGATCCCGAGCAGGCCGAGCAGCTGACCGCGCAGATGAACACGTGGCTGGAATTGCGGCGCAAGCATGGCGGCCAGCTGAGTGCGGTGCTCGAGGCGCGCGACGAGATGCGCCGCCGTCTCGAGGTCCAGGGCGACCTGGAGGGTACGCTCGCCAAACTCGAAAAGCAGATTGCCGACGCCCACCGGGCGGCGAAGAAAAGCGCCACGACGCTGCACGCCCTGCGGGAGAAGGCGGCGCGGGACCTCGCCAAGGTCGCGGCCAAGGGCATTGCGCAGCTGGGATTCAAGAAGGCGGATTTTCAGGTGCGCGTGGTGCCCCTGCCCGAACTGGGCCCGACGGGCGACTGCGGGGCGGAGTTTCTCTTTTCCCCGAACGTCGGCGAGGCGCCGCTGCCACTGAACCGCGTGGCGTCGAGCGGCGAGCTCGCGCGCGTGATGTTGGCGCTCAAGACCGTGCTGGCCGATCTCGACGAAGTGCCGCTGCTGGTGTTCGACGAAGTGGATGCGAATGTTGGCGGCGAGATTGGCCGCGTGGTCGGCGAAAAAATGGCCGAGATCGCGCGGAATCACCAGGTGCTCTGTGTGACTCACCTCCCGCAGGTCGCCGCGCAGGCGACGTGTCACCTCGTGGTGACCAAGGACCAGTCGAAGGACCGTGCCGTGGTCACGATCGAGCCGATCCAAGCCAGCCGAAAGGCGCGGGTTAGCGAACTCGCGCGCATGCTGGGCGACAGCAAGGCGAAGAGCGCCCTGGCCCACGCCGAAGAATTGCTGGGGAAGTAGGCGGGGATCGCTAGTCCCGCCCTACCGTCAGGGAAGCCGGAAGCTCCGCCACCGCGCCAGCGGCAGGTTGGCGAGGGCGATGAAGGCGACCTGGCTGAGAACGAAGAGGATCAGCCACAGGAAGGTGGATTCGACGAAGCCGTAGCTGTGCAGGCCGACGCCGAGCAGGTTGACCCCGAACCAGCTCCAGGCCGTCACGATGTTGCCGAAGACCGCGAGGCTCATCAGGCCGCGCTGCTTCACGAGTCCGCCCCAGCGGGCGTGGAGGATGACGGCGTTCCAGATGACGATGATCAGGGCGCCGTTTTCCTTTGGGTCCCAGCCCCAGAAGCGGCCCCACGACTGGTCGGCCCAGATGCCACCGAGCACGGTGCCGATCAGGCTGAACAGCGTGGCGAAGCACACGATGCCGTAAACCATGCGGGCGAGCGCGTCGGCGGTGGGCTGGTCCAGCGATTTGGTGAACACGCCGCGGACGATGTAGATCAGCGCGAGGAACCCCGCGAGGAAGGTCGCGCCGTAGCCGGCGACGACGGTCACGACGTGGGTCGCGAGCCAGAAATTCGAGTCGAGCACCGCGCGCATCATCTCGAGCGTGTCGCCGCCGAGGGAGAGGTAGTAGGCGATGAGCAGGGTGGCGAAACCGATGCCGCCGGCGGCGACGGAGCCGATGGCGTTGCGGTAGAAGTATTCGAGCCCGAGGCAGAAGCCGACGGCGATGAAGCCGACGAAGAGCGCCGAGGAATAGAGGTTGGTGACCGGCGGGCGGCCCTCCAGCCACATGCGCGTCACGATGCCGGCGGTGGCAATCAGCCACGCGGCGAGGATGAGCCAGAAGGCGACGCGGCCGAGTTCGGCGGGCCATTTGAGCCAGGAGAATACGGCGACGAAGAAGGCCAGCACGTAGAGGGTCATCGCGGTGTTGAACGGCTTCATCGCGTTGAAGCGCGCCTCGGCCGTGCATTTCGCGAGTGCTAAGGGAAAGCTCTTCACCAACTCGTCCCGGTAGAGCCGGAGGATGGTGTTGAAGTCGGTGGCATTGCCGCCCGCCCAGGAATGTCCGAGCCCGGCGTAGGCCATGGCGTGCGGGTTGACCTGGCCGGTTTGGAAGGTCTCGAGCAGGGCAGTGCCGGCGTTGCGCCAGCCATTGGTGTCGGCCTCGCCCTTCACCGGGGGCATGGCGAGCAGGTAGCCGACCCGGGCCATCTGGTCGAAGCGCTGGCCGTTTTCGATCAGCTTCCGGGCCGCGTCCGCGTCGAAGGACTGGCCGGCCTGCTTTGCGCGCACGGCCTCGACGCTGGCGCCGAGTGAGTTTTGAAAGGCAAAGAGCGCGGCGAGGAAATCCTGGCTGTCGGAGCTGATCAGGCTCTCCTTGAGCCGCTCATACAGGATGATGTTCGATTGCAGCTGGACGACGGCCTTTTGGAAGGCGGACCGCACCTGGGGCTCGACGGGCTCGGTGAGCCGGGCCTGGCGGTCGATCTCGGCGAGGGATTTTTCGACTTGGAAGAAGGAGAAGCGGCGGTCGGCCAGGCCTTCCTCGCGTCGCAGGTTGAGCAGGGTGAGCAGGTCGGGATTGTCGATGGCGATGACCTGGTAGGTGTCGGCCTGTCCGGGGCGGAACAGCACGTCGAGCAGCCACTCGTTGGGGTTCAGCTCCCGCTTGTCCGGGGTGAGAATGAGGCTGCTCTTCGAAGAGTCGTTATAGGTGGCGCCACAGATCACGAGCAGCGAGGAGCGCGCGACGGTGTCCAGCGGCTTTACCCGGCCGTTGACCAGCACCGGCAGGCGGCTGAAGCCGACGACATCGAAGGCCGTGGGATTGCGCGCCGGGAGGAGGGACTTCGCGATGATGGCGAGGCCGAGGAGCAGGAGGATGAGGACGACGGCTTTTTTCATCAGGCGGGGGTGGCCGGGACAGCGCGGCGTTTGTTGATGAAGCCGAGGAGGTGAATCCCGAACTGCACGACGAGACCGAGAGTCATCATCACGCAGGAGAGGTAGGGCAGCAGCCAGCCGGGGTTGCGGACGACCTGGAGGATCGTGTTGTGGTCGTTGCTGGGGTCGAAACTGGCCTGGTAAAAGGTGAGCCCGGCATAGCGCAGCGGGTTGTTCATGTAGACGAGCACCTCGCGGTCCTCCTTGCCGTCGGGCGTCGTGAGGCGCAGCCGGCTGGAGTAGTTCTTCGGGATATCCGTCCCGAGGTAAACGTCGTGCGTGAACTTCAGCAGGGTGAGCGAGAAGGGCTTGTAGGCGCGCTCGGCCCGCAGCGCGAGCCGCCAGCTGTGGCCGCCGTAGTCGAACGTCTGCGGGGCGGGCAGCTGCGGGGAGAGCAGCCAGGTGCCGAGCGTGCCCTCGGGTCCGAGCAGTTCGACGAAGACGACGGGCCAGTTGCGCTCGTCCTGCTTGTACGTCAGCGGCTGGGGCGTGGCGGTGATCTGAGGTCCGATGCCGGCGGTGGCGAGCGAGGGGTTTTCCCCGGTGGCGCCGCGGCGCAGGCTGAGCGTGGCGTTCGGGTAGTATTCCTTGGTGACGACGCGGAAGGGCAGTTTCGGGTGCTGGAGCGCGCTGCCGGGCGTCAGGAGCGCCTCGGGCACGGCGACGACGTCGTCAAACTTCGGGTCGGTCGTGTCGACGATGACGAGTTCGTTGAAGCGGTAGCTCTCGGAGTAGTTTTTCGTCTGCCCCTCGTTCAGCGCCATCTGGTATTCCTCCTGCAGGATGCCGGTGAGGAACTCGCCGACCAGGAGGAGCATGAGCCCGGTGTGGACCAGCAGGATGCCGGATTTGCGCCACGACCGTTTGAACCGGTAGATGTGGGCCGAGACCAAGTTGACGAGCAGGAAGCCGCCAAGGAGGTAGCCGCCGGGATAGACCGGGAGCGGCACGTCAGTGCCGGGGATTTTCCAGAGGACGAAGAGGCTGTGGAAATATTTGGCCTGCACCGCCCAGACCCCAAGGTTCACCTGGTCGAGCGTCGCCGCGAAAACGAGGCCCATGGAGAGCACCAGCAGCACCACGGTGAGCTTGAGTGAGACGAAGAAATCCCGGAACTGGCGGACGGTGTCGTTCACGGGGCGGCGGGGGCGCGGACGGTTTGGAGAAACGTGAGGAAGGCGGGCTTCGCGGCGGAAACCGTGGGGTCGGGCCCCATGAGTTTGAAGAACCACGTGGCGCCGTTGACGGGCACCATGGCGCCGACGATGCGCGCGGGCTTGGTCGCGGAGGGACTGACAAAGTCCACGAGGACGAAGCTCAGGCCATTTTGCTGGAGGCGGGTGGTCGCCGTGGTGAGATCACCGGATGCGAGCGGGGCGAGTTGGATCTGGCCGCGCCAGCGGTTGAGATTGGCGAGTTCACCGCCGACATCGCCGGGGAAGGCCGTGATGGACAGGTCCGCCTCACCCTCCGGGCCGGAGACCGTGAAGCTGCCCTTGCGCATCGCGCCGGGGGTCTTGGGTTTCCAGCCCGCAGGGGCGGTCCAGGTCAGGTCGGAGCCCTCGGCCGTTGGGACGGCCGTGCTGGCCATGTCCGAGCCCGGAGCGGCCGGAGCCGGTGTGCCGGGCCGGGGGGCGGTCGCGGCATTCGTGCTGGCGGCGGCCAGGCCGGGATGCAGGGGGTCGGGTGTTTCCTTGGGCGCGCGGTAGCTCGTCACCTTGGCCTGACGGCACGCGGAAAGCAGCGTCACCGAGACGAGCAGCAGGAGGATGGGGACGCGGCGCATGGAGCCCCCGACCTCAAGGTTTTGCCGGGAAACTTCAACCCAAACCGCCGAATTATCAGGCCCGGCCGCGACGGGGATTAGGGACGCTGAGCAGGAATATTTTCCCACGGAACACGCGGAAGGGTATTTTGGATCCCTGACTTTCTTGCAGGAGATAACGCAGGGAATAGGGGAATGGATTCTCCGTTCTTTTTGTTGCCTCCTGTAAAATGCATCAGGCTTGAAGGGTTTGATCACCGGGTTCTTGCCATGGAGCGGTCCGCCGCGGATAAACGCCGCATGACGTTTTCCGCGCTGGGCGATACCGCAGTCGTGGTGGCCCTCGGTTCCGGCATTGACGAAGCGGTGCTGCCGCGGGTGCGGGCGCTCGCCCACCTGTTGGGGGCGAACCGGCCGGCCGGCATCATGGATGTGGTTCCGGCGTACGCGACCGTGACGGTTTTTTATGAGCCCGGGCGGTTGGCGGCGAACGGCCCGCGGCCGTACGAGCAGGTCTGCCGGTTTATCATCGATCGCGCCCGGCACCTCGACAGCGAGGCGAAGAAAAAGACGGCGACCGCCGGACGGGTGATGGAGATTCCCGTGAGTTATGGCGGTGAGTACGGCCCGGACCTGTCCGAGGTGGCGCGCCACTGCGGCCTGCCGGTGACCGAGGTGATGACCTTGCACGCCAAGGCGGACTATCTGGTGCATGCGATCGGCTTTGCGCCGGGTTTTCCCTATCTCGGCGGGTTGCCCGCCAAATTGTCCACGCCACGCCGGCCCACGCCCCGCGGGAGTGTGCCGGCGGGCTCGGTGGGCATCGGCGGGGCGCAGACCGGGGTTTATCCGCTGTCCACGCCGGGTGGCTGGCAGATCATCGGGCGCACGCCGCTGGCGCTTTTCCGGCCGGGCTCGGCGGAGCCGGCGCTGCTGCGGGTCGGGGACAAGGTGAAATTCCGCGCCATCACCCCGGAGGAGTTTGCCCGATGGAAATAAGCGTCATCCGCGGCGGCATGCTGACGACGGTGCAGGACCTGGGCCGGGTCGGGCACCGTTCGGCCGGGGTGCCGCTGGGCGGGCCGATGGATCCCTTTGCCCTGCGCATGGCCAACCTGCTCGTCGGCAATGCTGCGGACGCGGCCGTGCTGGAGTGCACGCTGCTGGGACCCGAGCTGGTATTTTCCGCGGACACCCTGATCGCCCTGGGCGGGGCCGAGTTTGAAGGTCTCGCCGCGTGGCACCCGAAGGTGGTGAGTGCAGGCTCCCGGTTAAAACTGGGCGCGGCCCGGAAAGGTTGCCGGGGTTATCTGGCCGTGGCGGGTGGCATTGATGTGCCGGTGGTGCTGGGGAGCCGCTGCACCTATGTGCGGGCGGGATTGGGCGGATTTAAGGGGCGGGCGTTGCGGGACGGCGATGTGCTGCCAGGCGTGGACGTGGCGCGGCGCCTGAAGAACCACTGGCAGATCGATCCACGCATCCTGCCGGGCTACGCGGAGGCGGGGACAGTGCGGGTGGTGCGCGGCGCCCAGCTGGACGAGTTCGGCGGCGCACTTTTTGCCGCGGAGTTCAAGATCCTGCCGCAGTCCGACCGCATGGGCATCCGGCTGGGCGGGGCGAAGCTGACGCGGATCGGCGGTGCGACCGAACTGGTTTCCTCGGCGGTGGCGCCGGGTACGGTGCAGGTGCCGCCCGACGGCCAGCCGATCGTGCTCATGGCCGATGCGCAGACCCTGGGTGGTTACCCGCAGGCGGCGCAGGTGATCAGCGTGGACCTGCCGCTGATGGCGCAGCTGCAGCCGGGTGGCCGGGTAAAATTTACGGAGGTGACCCTGGAGCAGGCGCAGAAGCTCGCGTACGACCGCGAGCACGTGCTCGCTCTGCTCCACGAGGGACTGGCGCAGAAATTCCAATGAAGACCAACCGGAGAGAACCGCGAATGGACGCGAATTCACGCGAATAGATGCCGCGCATTGATCTCAACTGTGATCTGGGCGAAGGCGCCGGGCATGATGCGGAGCTGATGCCGCTGATCACGTCGGCAAACATTGCGTGCGGCGCTCATGCCGGGGACGAGGCGACGATGCGGGCGACGGTGACGCTGGCACAAAAACACGGGGTGGCGATCGGTGCGCATCCGGGGTTCGCGGATCGGGAAAATTTCGGGCGGAAGGAAATGGGGCTGGCCCCCGCAGCGCTGCACGCGCTGGTGGTCACGCAGATTGCGGCGCTCGCCCGTTTTGCCCCGCTCCGGCACGTTAAGCCGCATGGCGCACTGTACAACCTAGCCGCGCGGGATGCGGCGGTGGCGCGGGTGATCGCGGAGGCGGTCCGCGCGGTGGACGTTTCGCTGGTTTTGTTCGGACTGGCGGGCAGTGAGTTGGTGCGGGCGGGACGCGCGGCGGGGTTGCGGGTGGCGGAGGAAGTTTTTGCCGACCGCACCTATCAGCGCGATGGCTCGCTCACACCGCGATCACGTCTGGACGCGCTCATCACGGACGAGGCAGTCGCGGTGGCGCAGGTGCTGCGGATGGTGCGTGAGGGTGCGGTGCGGGCGACGGAGGGCACGGATGTCGCGATCAAAGCGGATACCGTTTGCCTCCATGGCGACGGGTTGCACGCCGTGGCGTTTGCGCGGCGGTTGAAGGCGGAACTCACGCAGGCAGGAATCGAGCTGAAGGCGTTTTCCAGCCAACCATGATCAAACTTATCGGCATTCTCATCGTCGTCGCCGGCTTTGCGCTGCGGTTCAACCCGCTGCTGGTGGTGATGGCGGCGGGCATCGCCACGGGTCTCGTGGCGGGGATGTCGTTCAACGAGATCATGGAGCTGTTCGGGACGTATTTCGTGCAAAACCGAAACGTCACGCTGCTGGTGATCCTGATGCTGCCGGTCGTCGGGCTACTGGAGCGGTACGGCCTGCGGGAGCGGGCGGAGACGCTCATCCGGCGGGTCCGATCCGCCACGGCCGGGCGCGTGCTGTTGTTCTACACGGCGGTGCGGCAGGTCTCTATTGCACTGGGCATCAACATCGGCGGGCATGCGGCGATGGTGCGGCCGCTGGTCACGCCGATGGCGGAGGGCGCGGCACGGGCGCGGCACGGCGAGCTGCCGGACCAGACCAGCCAGGCGATCCGGGCGAATGCGGCGGCGGCGGAGAATGTGGGTAATTTTTTCGGCGAGGACACGATTTTTGCCGTGGGCGCGATCTACCTGATCAAGGGCGTGCTGGACACGTCGGGCCACAAGGTGAGTGTCTGGGCGTTGTCATTGTGGGGCATTCCCACGGCGTTGGTGGCGTTTGGCGCGATGTGGTGGCGGGTGCGCGTGCTCGACCGGCGGATTGAACGGGAAACGGCGGCGCCGCCGGCGGAGGGCGAGCGATGAAACTGCTCACCCTCGACCTGTTTTATATCATCGCCGGGACGTTTCTCCTCCTCGCCGCCGGGCGCATCGCGCTGGATCGCACGCACCCGCAACGCTGGGGCTCGGCGGTTTTTTGGGGACTGCTGGCCCTGACCTTCCTGGCGGGCAAGGCGCTGCCACCGACCCTGAGCGGATATTTCCTGCTCGCGCTGGTGGTGCTCGCCGCGACGAAGCAAGTCGGGGAAAAGCCCGAGGCGGGATCGCCCCTGACCGAACGGGTGGCCTCTGCGGCGCGGTTGAAGAACAGGCTTTTTGTCCCCGCGCTGCTCATCCCGGCGACCGCCATTTTGGGCACGCTGGCCTTGAGCCGGCTGCACGTTGGGGACCTCTGGCTGATCGACTCGGCGAGCATCACCGTGACCTCGGTCTGCCTCGGCGCCGCGGTGGCGGTCGTGGCGGGGCTCCGGGTGACCGGGGCGCCGGTGACGACCCCGGTGGCCGAGGGCAGCCGGTTGCTGCAGACGATCGGCTGGGCGATCATCCTACCGCAGTTTCTGGCGGCGCTCGGGGGCATTTTTGCGAAGGCGGGCGTGGGGGCGGTGGTCGCGGACGTCGTGGCGCAGGCGCTGCCGACGCAGTATCCCTTTGTGGCGGTGCTGGCCTATTGCGTGGGGATGGCGCTCTTCACGATTTGCATGGGCAACGCGTTTGCCGCGTTTCCGGTGATCACCCTCGGCATCGGGCTGCCCTTCATCGTGGGGCTGCATGCGGGCAATCCGGCGATCATGGCGGCGATCGGCATGCTCTGCGGCTATTGCGGCACGCTACTCACGCCAATGGCGGCAAATTTCAACGTGGTGCCGGCGATGCTGCTGGAACTGCGGGACAAGAACGCGGTGATCAAGGCGCAGGTGCCGATCGCGCTCACCATCCTCGCGGCGAACATCGCGCTGATGTATTTCTGCGTGTACCGGTTTTGATGCGGGAGGATTGCCACAAAAAGGCACGATAAGGCGCGAAATAAAATCAGCGGATCCGGCCTGCCGTGACGGCACAGCCGTTCGGTTTTCTGCGTTCTCGGGCCTGTTTGGGGCAATCGCCTTAAACGGCCCGCCGGCGGCGCCAGGCGAGGAGGAGGGTGGCGCAGCCGGCGAGGATCGCCCCGTAGGTCGCGGGCTCGGGTGCCGGGGTGATCTGCTTGTCGTACGACTGCCACTTGGTGTCGTTGTTGGTGTAGGAGCCGCCGGTGAAGGTGATCTGGTTGAGCGGAGCGTTGCCCGCCGAGCCGCCCGGGTCGTTTTGCACGTAAAAATAGTCCACGACGTTGATCCAGTTGTTGATCGTGAGGGTGACGCCGGTGTCGATGACCAGATTGGTGGCGCTGAGAATGGACGCGGCCGAGTTGCCGAAATCGAGGATCGTGTTGCCGGTGATGTGCAGCGTGCCGACAGTGAAATTGAAGCCGTTGAGCGCGAGGGTGCCGGCGCTCAGGGCGAATTCGCCGCCCATGCTAGTGCTGGCGCCCAGCGAGAGAATGCCCGCGCCGAGCTTCGTCAGCGTGCCGCCGCCGGAAATAGTGGAACTGAAGGTGAGGGTCGTGGCCGAGGCGACGTCGATGCTGCCGCCACCGGCATTCAGGGTGACACTCCGGTTCCCGTTGAGCGCCAGGGTCGCGGTGGTGGCGAGGGTGCCGCCGTTGAACACGAGCTGGTCGGCGGTGGCAGAGCCAGGCGCGGTCCCGAGCCGGTTGTCCGCGTTGATGCTCAGGATGCCGCCGTTGAGGGTGGTGGGACCGGTGTAGGTGTTGGCGC
>CAIOAO010000057.1 GCA_903855985.1 uncultured Opitutia bacterium
CAGTCCCATCGGCAACAGCCGCGTCAAGCTCACCAACATCAAGGACTGCGTGAAGCGCGGCCTGGTGAAGGAAGGCCAGGACCCGCTCGCCGTCGCCGCCGAGCAGCTGCGCAAGGACGGCGTGGACGTGCTGCACACGATCGGGGGCGACGACACCAACACGACGGCCGCCGACCTCGCCGCCTATCTCAAGAAGGAAGGCCACGAGCTGACCGTCATCGGCCTGCCGAAGACGATCGACAACGACATCATTCCCATCCGGCAGAGCCTCGGCGCGCTGACCGCGGCGCGCGAGGGTGCGCTGTTTTTCCAGCGCGTGGTGGCCGAGCACAGCTCGAGCACGCGCGTGCTCATCATCCACGAGATCATGGGCCGCCACTGCGGCTGGCTCGCGGCCGCGACGACCTACGAGTACCAGAAGCTGCTCGAGTCCCAGCCGTACGTCCCGAGCCTCGGCATCTCGCGCGACCGCATGTCGGTGCACGGGATTTACCTGCCGGAACTGCCCTTTGACATTGCGACCGAGGCGACGCGGCTGCGCGCGGTCATGGACAAGGAAGGCAACGTGAACATTTTCCTCAGCGAGGGCGCGGGGATCGAGCAGATCGTCGCCGAGATGATTGCGCGCGGCGAGGAGCCGCCGCGGGACCCGTTCGGCCACGTGAAGATCGACCTGATCAACCCCGGCAAATGGTTCGGCGAACGCTTCGCCAAGCTGATCGGCGCCGACAAGGTGCTGGTGCAGAAGAGCGGCTATTTTGCCCGCGCGGCCGCGGCGAACAGCGCGGACCTCGGGCTGATCGACCGCTGCGTGCGTCATGCCGTGACCTGCGCGCTGCGCCGCGAGAGCGGCGTGGTGGGCGAGGATGAGGAGCGGAACAACGAACTCCGGGCGATCGAGTTTCCGCGCATCAAGGGCGGCAAGCACTTCGACATCAAGACGCCGTGGTTCACCAAGATGCTCACCCAGCTCGGCCAGGCCGGCCCGGCGACGGCGGCGGCGTAAACGCGGCGGGCAATAGGCGATGGGTCTTGGGTGATAGGCTCAAAATCCGAAAGCATCATGCAGCGGCGCGGCTGCTTAAAACTTACCGCTTAAGCCTTACGGCTGTTTCATCATCCACGGCAGGGCGTCGAGGTCCACGTTGCCGCCGGTGAGGATCAGGCCGACGCGCTGGCCGGTGACACTGAGATTGTTTTCCAACAGGGCGGCGTAGGGTACGGCGCCGGAGGGCTCGACGACGATCTTCAGCGTTTCCCACAGCTGGCGCATGCCGGCGATGATCGCCTCCTCGCTCACGGTCGCCACGCCCGACACGAGCCGCTGCATGACGGCGAAGTTGGGCTCGCCCATGGTGGCGCGGAGGCCGTCGGCGATGGTGGCGGCATGCTCGAGCGGAATGATGTGCCCGGCGGCGAACGACCGGGCGGCGTCGCCGGCCCCGGCGGGTTCGACGGCGATGACCTTGATGGCGGGGCGAACGGCCTTGGCGGCGGTCGCGGTGCCGGCGAGGAGTCCGCCGCCGCCGACCGGGCAGAGAATCAGGTCGAGGTCAGGAACCTCCGCGAGGAGCTCAAGCACCGCCGTGCCCTGGCCGGCCATCACGCGTTCGTTGGTGAACGGATGGATCATGGCGGCGCCGGTCTCGGCGATGATGCGGTCGCAAGTCTCCTCACGGGCCTGGGTGGTGGGGTCGCAGAGCGTGATGCGGCCGCCGTAGGCCTCGACGTTGCGGATCTTCGCCTTGGAGGAATTCGAGGGCATCACGATGTAGGCGGCGATGCCGCGGAGCCGGGCGGCGCGGGCGAGGGCGGCGGCGTGGTTGCCGGAGGAGTGGGTGGCGACGCCGCGGGCGGCCTCGGCGTCGGTGAGGGAGAACACGGCGTTGACCGCCCCCCGGGACTTGAAGGCGCCGGTCTGCTGGAAGTTCTCGCACTTGAAAAACAATTTCCCGCCGCAGCGGGTGTCGAGCGACTCGCTCGTGAGCACGGGGGTGCGGAGGATGTGCGGCCGGATGCGGGTGTGGGCGGCCTGGATGGCGGCGAGGTCGAGCATGGGTGATTGCCGCCAGAGCGGCAACCCAAGTAACAAGTGCCAAGTAACAAGTGGCAAGTTGGGATCCATCGGGTCTGCGTCCCCGACGTGCATCCAAATCACATGAGCGGCGAGGCGGAGGCCTGTTCTTGCTACCTGGCCCTTGATAATTGTTACTTGGTTGCGCCCCAAGGCGCAGCCCTATGGTCAAAAAACTCCTTCACACCCGGATGCGGGTGAACGATCTCGGCCGCACCGTGAAATTCTACCAGGAGGCGCTGGGCCTGAAGCTGACGCGCCAGCACACCTCGCCGCGCGGGGCGCAGCTGGCGTTCCTGTCGACCCCGAACAGCGACGAGGAAATCGAGATCTGCCAGCTGCCGAACAGCCCCAGCGTGGCCGTGCAGCCCGACCTGATGCACCTCGCGTTCGAGGTGGACGACCTCGCGGCGTTCACGGTTCAGCTCGTGCTGAAGGGCTACAAGCTGAGCGATGGCCCGACCCAGTCCGGCAGCGGCTCGGTGATCGCCTTCATCGATGCCCCCGAGGGCTACGAGGTGGAGCTGATCCAGCGGGCGAAGTAGACGGCCGGATTGGCCATCAACTTTTGCGCCGCTCGTAGGCGAAGAGGTATTGCTGCGCGAGGCCGGCGAGCGGGCCGAAGTGGGCGCGGCCGAACTGGGCGACCTGGGCGGGTTTCCAATCGTGGAGACCGTAGCGGGCGGCCATGGCTTTGAGGATCCACGTGTCCACGGGGAACGCCTCGAGCCGGTTGGCGCCGAAGAGCAGGACGCAGTCGGCAATTTTCTCGCCGACGCCGGGCAGGGAGCAGAGCCGGTCCTTGGCCTCGGCGTAGGGTGCCGTCTCGGTCGCCTCGAGCCAGCCAGGGTTCGCGGCGAGGAACTGGGCGGTTTGATGGATGAAACGGGCGCGGAAGCCAAACTGGCAGGCGCGCAGCTCGGCCTCGGGGATGCAAGCGAGTTCGGTCCAAGTCGGAAGGCGGAAAACGGAAGGCGGAAGCTCAGAGAACAAGGCACTGCCATGGCGCTCCGCGACGAGGGCGATCATCTGCTTGATCTGGACGATTTGTTTCGTCGCGCTGCAGAGAAAGCCGAGGAGGGTTTCACCGAAGGGCTGGCGCAGGATGCGCAGGCCGGGAAAGGCGGTGAGGCAGGCGGCGAGGTGGGCGTCACTGCGCCAGGGCAGTGCGTCGGCGAGTTCGCGCGGGTCGCGCGCGGTATCGAAATAATGGGCAAAAGCGGGGCCGGCAGACGCCGCCAGCGCGGCGGGGGCGGACCAGTGCAGGCGGCCGGTGGGGTCGGGCCGGAGCCGGACGACGCTGCGGTCAAATATGCCGGTCCAGATCCCGTTGTCACAGTGCCAGCGGAAGGCCTGGCCGCCGTCGAGGGTCTCGGCGAGGACGCCGGCGGAGAGCGGCGGGCCGCTGAGCGCCAGTGGCTGCCAGCCGGACCAGCCGGCGCCGGCCGCGGGGCCGCTCACTTGTCGGGCTTTTCCCAAAGGAAGCTTTTTGCCGTGCCGAGCAGGCGGCCGTCGGTGGTGACGACCTCGATCTTCCATGCCACGGGATGGACATTCTCGCCGGCCCAGTCGGCGCCGGTGAGCCCGAGGTTGAAGACCGTGTCACCCGCCGGGAGGGCGGTCGTGAAGGTGTAGGTCTTGGGCTTGGGCGAGTCGGGGGTGATGAGGGTGAGGACGACCTTGGCCGCGGAAAGGGCGGGACCGGAGTGGGCCACGCGGGCGAGGAAATAAAAGCCGGAGCGGATTTCCGGATGCGACCGAAGGACAACCTGCGAGCCGGTGTTTTCCTGGCCGTCGAAATACTCGGAGATGCGCTTGAATGACTCGGCGTCGCGCCACTTCGGCCACACGCGGACGAACTCGACCTCGGCAGCGTGTGAAAGTCCGGCGGTGACGACCAACAGGGCGAGCGTGAGGACGAGGCGCATCAAGGGGAAGTTGAGTGCGGGGAAGGAAAGGCGCAAGTGCGGGGACATGGCCTTGATTCCGGGCATACCTTTCCGCGGATTACGCCGATGGACGCGGATGGCTGAAAATATCCGCGCCAACCCGTGCAATCCGCGGGAAAGTCTGCGGGATACGGCCCGCTTAGGGTGATTTCAGTTCCACCAGCTGGTAGCGGTGGATGCCGAGCGGGGCGGACTCCCAGTTTTTCACGGCGGGGTTGATCAGGTAGGTGCGGGCGCCGAAGACGAGGGGTGCAACGGCGGCGTCATCGAGCATGAGGGCCTCGGCCTTGCGCAACAGGGCAAAGCGGGCGTCGCGGTCGGCGGTCAGCGCCGCCTGGTCGAGCAGGGCGTCGTAGGCCCGGTTGCTCCAGCCGAAGACATTGCTGCCGTTCCCGGTGTGCAGCATGTCGAGGAAGCCGATCGGGTCGGGAAAGTCGGCGGTCCAGCCCTGCAGGGAGAGAACATGGGTCAGGCTCTGCCGGTTTTGGATCCACGTTTTCTGGTCGTAGGGCTCGATGGTGATCTGCACGCCGAGTTCCCGGCGCCACAGTGCCTGGATCACCTCCGCGATGCGCGGCAGCTTGTCGTCATTCAGCACCTGCATCGGCAGTGACGGCAGGCCGCGGCCGCCCGGATAACCCGCCTCGGCCAGGAGGGCGCGCGCGGCGGCATAGTCCTCGGTCTGGCCGGCGGGGCCGGTGTAGCCGCCGCAGTTCGGCGGGACGAGCGAGTGCGCCACTGGCCGGGCGCGGTCGAACACACTCGCCGAGATGGCCGCGCGGTCGAGCGCGAGGGCGAGGGCCCGGCGCACCTTGGGATGATCGAGGGGGGCCTTGGTGGCGTTGAAGTTGATGAAGTAGAGCTGCAGCAACGGATCGATGCGGAGCTTCTCCGGCGCGGTCGAACGGTAGGTGGCGAGCTTGGAGGGCGGCACGCTGTAGGTGACGTGGAGCTGGCCGGCCCGGAAATCCAGCTCCTCGGCGTCGGCCTTTTCGATGGGAAAGAACATCACGCGCTCGATGTGGTTGGGCGCGGCGTTCCAGTAGTGCGGGTTTTTGGTGACGACGATGCGGGCGTTGGGTTTCCACTCGGTCAGGGTAAAGGCGCCGTTGCCAATGAGCTTGCCCGGCTGGGCCCACGGCGAGGTGCGGTCATCGAAGCGCCCGGCCGCCTCGACCGAGGCGCGGTGCACGGGGAGGGCGGACGTGGCGAGGATGCCGAGGAAATAGGCGGCGGGCCGGGCGAGGGTGATGCGCAGCGTGAGGTCATCGATGACCTCAACGCCCACCCGGGAGAAATCCGTGGTCTTGCCCGTGGCGAAGTCCTCGGCGCCGCGGACCGGGTACAGGTAATAGGCGTAGGAGTTGCCCAGGGCCGGGGTGATGAAGCGCTGGAAGGACCAGGCAAAGTCGCGGGCGGTCAGGGGGTCGCCGTTGGACCAGCGGGCATTGGCGCGCAGGTGGAAGGTGTAGACGAGGCCGTCCGCGGAAATCTCCCAGCGTTCCGCCACGCCCGGCACGGCGGTGGCGGTCTGCTCATCGTAGGTGGTGAGGCCCTCGAAGAGGGCGCCGATGACATTGAAGTCGGTGGCGGCGTCGTAGATCTGCGGGTCGAGCGTGCCGGGCTCGTTCTGGTTGCCGATGAGCAGGGTGTGGGTGCGGATGCCCTCCTCGGCCGGGGTCTCACGCTTGGTGCAGCCAGTGGTGAGGAGCGGAAGGACGACGAGCAGGGCGGCGGACAGGCGGAAACGCATGCGTGCACCCAAGCAGGAGCAGTGCCCGGTGCCAAGGCGGGGGATTCGGAGGGATCGCGAAGACGCGGAGACGCAGGAAACCAATCCTACTGATAGGGGATCGAATTCCGTGTCTCCGCTCCTCCGCGTCTCCGCGATAAAATCAGGGTCAGGAAATGCCGGCCGAGCCCTCCAAGACGGCTTCCTCGCGCTCGCGGCGGAACTGGCTGGTGTAGAGTTCGTAGTAGTGCCCGCGGCGCCGGAGCAGCTCGGCGTGGGTGCCGGACTCCTCGATGCGGCCGCCGGTGATCACGAGAATGCGGTCGGCGCGGCGGATGGTGCTGAGCCGGTGGGCGATGACGAAGCTGATGCGGCCGGAGAAGATCGTCTCGAGGCCGCGCTGGATGAGCTGCTCGGTCTCGGTGTCGATGGACGACGTGGCCTCGTCCATGACGAAGATCTGCGGGTTGGCCAGCAGGGCGCGGGCGAACGACAGCAGCTGGCGCTGGCCGGTGGAGAGACGGTTGCCGCCCTCGCCGACGGACGAGTCGTAGCCGTTTTCCATCTGCATGATGAACTCGTGGGCGTTGACGAGCTTGGCGGCGGCCTCGACCTCGGCGTCGGTGGCGGTGAGCCGGCCGTAGCGGATGTTCTCGCGGACGTTACCCTTGAAGAGGTGCGGGGTCTGCAGGACGATGCCGAGCTGCGACTGGAGCCAGGCGAGCGAGCGCTCGCGGTAGTCGGTGCCGTTGATGAGGATCGAGCCGGAGACCGGCTCGTAGAACCGGCAGACGAGCGAGACGATGGTGCTCTTGCCGCCGCCGGAGGGACCGACGAGGGCGATGGTCTCGCCGGCGCGCACGGTGAGGTTGAAGTCATGCAGCACGACCGGGCCGTTTTCGTAACGGAAGGTCACGTTGCGGAACTCGATGGCATCGATGCGCGCCGGGCCGCCGTCGTCGGCGATGTTCGAATTCGGGTTTTCGATTTTCGATGGGGACGGGACGGAGGCGGCGTGGGCGGCGATTTTCGCGGTGACGGCATCCGAGTCCTTGATGGCGGGGATGGTCTCGAGCAGGCCCAGGACGCGTTCGCCCGCGGCCTGCGCGCCCTGCATCTCGGTGAGGCGCTGGGCGAGCTGGTTGATGGGGTTGAAGAACTGGCCGGCGAAATTCACGAAGGCCACGAGCGTGCCGAGGCTCATGGCGCCGCCGGCCGTGAGGTAGCCCCCGCGCCAGAGGGCGAGGCCGGCGGCGAGGCTGCCGAGGGTCGTGACGATGGGATAATAGATGGAGGTCTGCCGGGCGTTGAGCACGGACGCGTCGAACATCGCCGCGGAGAGCGACTGGAACTCCTTCAGGTTTTCCGCCTCGCGCACGAGGGTCTTGGTGGTGCGGACGCCCTGGATGGACTCGTTGTAGCCGGCGGTGATCTGGGAGTTGTACTTCCGGATTTCCCGCGAACTCAGGAGCATCTTTTTCTGGAAGATCCGCGAAATGAGGGCGAGCGGCGGGACCACGCCGATGACGATGAGGCCGAGGCGCCAGTTCATGTAGAGCAGGCTGGCCGCGATCATGACCACGTAGGTGATGCCCCAGGTGATATCGAGGAGACCCCAGCCGATGACGCGCGCGAGCCGGTCGCAGTCGCTGGTGAGGCGCGAGATGAGCCAGCCGACGGGACGGGTGTCGAAGAACGCGAATTCCAGCGCCTGCAGCTTGTCGAAGCTCTCGGTGCGGATGTCGTGCGCGAGGTGGTTGCAGAGGCTGCCGGCGAGGTTGATGAAACTCCAGACGCAGCCGCTGAAGACCACCGTGATGGCGAGGTAGACCGCCACGTACCGGCCGAACGGGGCGGCGGCGCCGTCGCGGACCACCCCGTCGATTACCCAGCGTGTGATCTGGACAAAGAGGGCGTCGCAGACGGCGAGGACGACCGCGGAGGCGAAGAGCGGGTAGAGCTGGCGCTTGTAGCGGAGGGAGCGGCGGAAAATCTTCCACCACAGGCCGGTGTCGAGCCGGGCCGAGAATTCGTCCTCCTGGTGAAATTGGGCGGACATGGTCAGGCGGGTTTGAGTTCGTTTTTGAAGTCCGACTCCACGCTGGTCTGGATCTGCCAGAGCCGGCGGTAGAGCCCTTCCTGCGAGGACAGCTCGGCGTGGGTGCCGGTCTGGATGATGCGGCCGTGGTCGAGCACGATGACGCGGTCGGCGTGGGCGAGGGTCGAGAGGCGGTGGGCGATGACGAGCGTGGTGGCGTGGCCGCGGCGCTCCTGCAGCGCCCGGAGGATCACGGACTCGGTTTCGGCGTCGATCGCGCTCATGGCGTCGTCGAGGATGAGGAGGGGCGGCCGTTTGAGGACGGCGCGGGCGATGGCGACGCGCTGGCGCTGGCCGCCGGAGAGGGTGATGCCGCGCTCACCGATGAGGGTGGCGTAGCCTTCGGCGAAACCGAGGATGGTGTCATGGATCACCGCGGCGCGGGCGGCGGCCTCGATTTCGTGGTCGGGGGCGTCGCCGCGGCCGAGCCGGAGGTTGTCGCGGAGGGTCTTGGAGAAGAGGAACGGCTCCTGCATGACCACGCCGATCTGCGCGCGCACCCACGCGCGCGGCAGCGCGGAGAGTTCGCGGCCGTCGAACTGGATGGAGCCCGACGTGTAATCGTAGAGCCGCAGCAGCAGGTGCATGAGGGTGCTCTTGCCGGCGCCGGAGGGGCCGAGGATGGCGAGGGTTTCGCCGGGCTGGACGTCGAAGCTGAGCCCGTTGAGGGCGCCACGGCTGGCCTCCGCCGATTCCGGCCCGGCGTGGTGAAAGTGCAGGTCGCGCACGGCGAGGCGGCCGGTGAGACCTTCGACGCGACCGGAGGGCTGGCTCAGGTCCTGCGGGGGCACGGACTCACGCTGCACGGAGAGGATTTCCCGGATGCGGGTGAGGGCGACGGAGGTTTTGCCGAGGTCGGTGAGGATGCGGCCCATCTGGCGGACCGGCCAGAGCATGATGCCGAGGTACGAGAGGAAGGCGAAGAGCATGCCCACGGTGAGCTTGCCCTCGGTGATCCACTGCGCGCCGACGATCAGGGTGATGCCGAGCTGGCCCAGGGCCACGACGTCGCTGATGGACCAATACCACGCCATGAGCCGCATGAGATGGAGGCTGCGGTCGCGGTAGCGACCGTTGGGCGCGGCGAACTTGTCGCGCTCGAACTCCTGCCGGGCAAACGCGCGGACCACGCGGATGCCGGTGAGGTTTTCCTGGATGACGGCGGTGAGCGCACCCTCGGCCTCGGCGACTTCCTTGAAGACGTGCTGCACCTGGCGGAAATAGATGTAGGCGTAGATCGTGAGCGGCCCGACGAGGGCGAACGACACGAGGGTCATCGGCACGCTCAGCGAGAGCAGGAGGGGGAGGGCGGTGGCGGCGAGCAGGAGGGCGTTGCCGATTTCCATCACCTGGGCGGCGAGGAACTGGCGGACGGTCTCGACGTCGCTGGTGCAGCGCTGCACGAGGTCGCCGGTGTCCGCCTTGTCATGATACCGGGCGGGCAGGTGGTTGAGGTGGTCGTAGAGGTCATCCTTGAGCCGGCGGGCGATGCCATCGCTGGCGAGCGAGGCCTGCCAGCCCTTGAGGTAGCTGAACAGCCCGGCGGCCGCGGCGAGGAGGACCATCGCCAGCGGGGCGAGCCAGAGGTGCGCGCGGAGGAAATCCGCGCCGCCCAGCAGGCGCAGCAGCCCGGCGATGAGGCCGGGGGTGGCGGCATCGAGGGACTTGTGGGCCACGGCATAGTCAATCGCGGCGCTGCCGACGAGCGGCACGCCGTAGTTGAGGACGGTGACAAACACCAGGCAGCCGAGCGCGCAGGCATACCGCAGGCGGAACCCGCGCATGAGCGACCAGATGACTTGGAATTGGGAAAACATGGAGGAAGCAGGCGAAAGGCGAGGGGCGAAAGCCGGAAGGGAAGAAGGGAGGAGGGGAAATCAGGACGTAGAAAAACCCGCTCGGGTCGGAGCGGGCTGGCGGAAACTGGATTTCCGGGGAGCCCGCTCGGAGTGCGGCGGGCGAAAACTCGACTCAGATGGTCGAGGGGCCCGCGTTCGCGACGAGAGGAGAAATATAATGGTCGCGGGTCATCATGGCGGGGCGGGGTTCGGCCGGAGAAAAAGCCCGCGCGGAGCGGCTGGCAAGCCGGGAATTCGCGGCGCCGGCCGGCGGGGCGGAGGCGGACATTGCGTCCGGCGGGCAGTGGGGAAACTATTTTTCTAAGAAACCCGTCCGGTGCCCGTCTGAGTGGATCCCTCTTTTCGGTCCATCCCTAGAGTCGGTCTGGGCGATTGGTTGATGTTGATACGACTGACGCTGGTTGTCCATCCCTGGCGGAGGG
>CAIOAO010000058.1 GCA_903855985.1 uncultured Opitutia bacterium
CCGCAGGCCTCGGGTTACGTCTCGCTCGCTTTGGAACTCATGCCTTCGAAGCTCATGCTGCCTGGTGGCGGCATCATCCGCTCGACCCTCCTTCCTCACGGCAACGAATCCACGCTCGGCCTCGTCTTCGAAGAGCCTTCGACCGGCATGAAGTTCGCTTATTACACGGACTGCCGCGCGATGACCGAGAAGTCCCTCGAACTGGGCGTTCATGCCGATCTCGCGATCCTCGACGGCCTGCGTCCGAATCCGCACCCGACGCATATGACGATCGATGAGGCCTGCCAGGCGGCCCACGACCTGCGTGCCAAGCGGGCGCTGATCACGCACATGACGTACCAGATCAATTACGAGACTTATACGGCGCAGCTCCATAAGACGCACCCGAAGGTCGGCCTTTGTTACGACGGACTGCGGATCAAGCTTGGTGAATAAGCTGGTATGAAAAAGGGCGCCCAGTGGGCGCCCTTTGTTCTTGGATTCCGAGCGAGGTTCAGAGTTCGGTGACGGTGAGGTTCTTGAACCAGCAGGGGTCGCCGTGTTCGGTGAGCATCAGCTTGCCGTGGCCGGGGGCGAAATCCTTCTTCGTCTTGAACTTGCTCTTGGCGACGTCGGCCTTCCATTCGTCGGTCTTGGTGTCGACGGAGGAGCAGAGCTTGCCGTTGAGGTAGTGCTCGATCTTGCCGTCCTTGATCAGGACGCGGCTGTGGTTCCACTCGCCGATCGGCTTGAGGATCTTGTCCTTGGCGGAGTCTACGAGGTCGTAGATCGAGCCGGTGTTGTGGCTGCCGCCGCGCTTGCCGTCGGAGTTCTTGAAGTCGTCGATCATCTGGTACTCGATGCCGAGCCAGTCGCCCTTGCCCTTGGCGTCCTTGATGTTGGTGACCCAGTACTTGATGCCGTTGTTGCCGGCGGCGGCCAGTTTCCAATCCCACTCCATCTCGAAGCTGGAGTATTCCTTCTTCGAGATGAGGAAGCCCGTGCCCTTCTGCGGGGTCAGGTGGATGACGCCGCCTTCTTCGGTGGTCCAGCCGGCGGGCGGCGGGTTGCCGTTCGCGTCGGTGAAGTCGTTGAGCGTGAGGGTGACCTTTTCGCCGGCGAAGAGGGCGCCGGTGGCGAGCAGGGCGAGGAGGAGGGATTTCATGAGGGGATGCGTGTTATGGGAGGTTTATGGCCTGATTTGAAGTCCTTAATCAAGGGTCAGGGCAGGACCTTGATTTCCTTGAGCCAAAGCAGCGATTCGGCCTGCCACTTGTCCCAGGAGGGGCCTTTGTAGCCGTTGAGGCCGTGGCCGCCGTTGGGCAGTTCGACCAGACGGGTCGGGAGTCCCGCTTTCTTCTCGGCCTCGAAGAACATGCGGCTGTTCTCGATCGGCACGACCTTGTCGTCGATCGCGTGCGCGAGGAAGGCGGGCGGGGTCGCGGCCGTGACGTGCTTCTGGCTCGAGAAGTAATCCGGCAGGCCGGCGGCGGGCGTCTCACCCATGAGGTTCTTCTTCGAGCCGCGATGCACGCCTTCTTCCATGCTGATGACGGGGTAGATTAGGATCGAGAAGTCCGGACGGCTGCTCTGGCCGGTGACGGCGTTAGGCGCGCGCGTCTCGATGGTCTCGAAGTGTACGGTGGCGGTCGAGGCGAGGTGGCCCCCGGCGGAGAAGCCGATGATGCCGACCTTCTTCGGGTCGAGCGCCCACTCCGCGGCATGGGCGCGGACGGTGCGGATGGCCTGCTGCGCGTCGAGCAGCGGGACGTAGGGGCGGCCGGCCGGCAGGCGATACTCGAGGACGATCCCGGCGATGCCGTGTTCGTTGAGCCACTCGGCGATGCCATGGCCTTCGCCCTTGGTCACCAGTCCGCCGTAGCCGCCGCCGGGGCAGATGACGACCGCGGCGCCGTTCGGTTGCTTGGCCAGATGCACGGTGAGCCTGGCTTTGGAGGAATCGGAGAACTTGCCGTCGCCTTCCGGCGCATCGCCGTTCCAAAGCGGGAGGGGGATAGGGGCGGTCCAGGCGTTCAGCCGGACAAAGCCGAGGAGCAGGAGGCAAGCGAGGAGGCGCATGGGATGAAAAGGGGCAGGGGTAGGGGCAGGTTTAAAGGCAGGCGGCGGGGGAGGGAAGGCGGATTGGATGGGCCGTCCTTAATTCGCTCTTAAGGACGGCTCTGGTATACTTTTCCTATGTCCCGGTTCCGGTCCCTGCTCCTGGTTTTCCTGTCCCTCGCTGTCGTCGGCCTGCTCGCCCAGTCGTCGCCGAAGGCAGATGCCCCTGATGATCGTCCGCCGCGCCCTGACGGAGAACGGCCGCCGCGGCCAGAGGATGGTCCGCCTCCCGGCGATCGTCCGGAGGGGAAAGGCAAGAAGGGGAAGGGCAAGGGGCCGGGCGGTCCCGGTGGCGGGGGTGGTAAGGCGCGCCCCGCCAACAATCGTCCGTTGCAAGAACTGTGGATTCCTCCGGTGCTCGAAGGCAGGACTTTCAATCTCACGCTCGGCACGAGTTCCCGTAAGTTCCTCGAGGGCACGACGAACACCTACGGTTACAACAAACTCAGTTTCTGGGGGCCGACGCTCATCCTGAACCAAGGCGAGGTGGTCACGATGAACGTGAAGAACGAGCTCCAGGAGGCGACGACGGTGCACTGGCATGGGCTGCATCTGCCGGCCGCGACCGACGGCGGGCCGCATCAGATCGTCGCGTCCGGCAAGACCTGGTCGCCTTCGTTCGTCGTGAAGAACAATGCCGGGACCTATTGGTATCACCCGCACATGCATGAGTTCACCCAGAAGCAGCTGGCGCTCGGCGCGGGCGGCCTGATCATCATCCGCGATCCGGACGAAGCGAAGTTGGCGTTGCCGCGTACCTACGGCGTCGACGACCTGCCTCTGGTGCTCACGAGCCGACGTTTCAAGGAGAGCCAGATCACCTACGACGGCGACAACGACAAGTACGGCGACTATCAGCTCACCAACGGCACGCTCGACGCCCAGACGAAGCTGCCTCGTCAGCTCGTGCGCCTGCGCATCCTCAACGCCGAGATCGAGCGAGGCTACGTCCTGGGGTTCAGCGACAACCGCGTGTTCTACCAGATCGCCACCGACGGCGGTCTCGTCGATAAGCCCGTCCCGCTCAAGCGCCTCACCCTCATGGTCGGGGAGCGCACCGAGATCCTCGTCGACCTCGGCGCGGACAAGGTCGGCGGCACGGTCGACCTGATGGCCTATAACTCCAATCAGGCGTTCGGCTTCCCCGGCGGCGAGCCGGGCACCGGCGGCGCCAACGGCAGCTTCCTGAACAACTACGATTACCGCCTGCTGCGTATCAATGTCTCCGCTCCCACCGCCAAGGCGGTCACCAAGGTGCCCGAGGTCCTGGTCCGCAACGCCTTCGTGAGCGAGAAGGAAGCCTCGGCCAAGCGGACCATCAGCGTCACCGACGGCCGCCCGCACTTCGCCTTCGACGGCAAGCCGTTCGACATGCATACGACGAACATGGTCGTGAAGCTCGGCGCCACCGAGGTCTGGACGGTACGGAACAACAACATCTTCGGGCATTCCTTCCACCTGCATGACGTGCAGTTCCGGATCCTTGCCCGGACCGACCGGGACGTCGCGGAATATGAGAAGGGCTGGAAGGATACGTTCTATCTGCCCAGGGGCGCCTCGGTGACGTTCGTCGCCAAGTTCGACGACTACGCCAGCGACACCGATCCGTTCATGTTCCATTGCCACATGTCCAACCACGAGGACGGCGGCATGATGGGTCAGTTCATCGTCTCGAAGGATCCCGCCGCGGTGAAGAAGGACGCCAAGGGCATGATCAACTTCCGCGCCCAGACCAAGCATCCGCTCCCGGCGGCCGAGGTCGCCGCCACCGCCGCCCAGGCGGCGAAGCCCGCCGCCGACTTCGCCAAGGCCGACCTCGCCGGCCGTAAGCTCGTCCTGGCCGACCTCGCGAAGGCGAAGCCGGTCGTGCTCTTCTTCATCGAGAAGGAGTGCCCGTGCTCGCGGGATGCCGCACCTTACCTGTCGCAGCTGCAGGCCGCCTATGGCGACGCCTGTTCGGTGGTCGGCGTGATCAATGCCGACGAGGCCGGGGCCAAGGAGTGGGCCGCCGCCGCGAAGCCTGGCTTCCCAGTCGTCGCGGATCCTGACTTCGCCGTCATCGATGCCTATGGCGCCAAGCGTAGCGTCTATGTCACCGTCGTCGCGCCCGGCGGCAAGATCGCCAAGGCCTATCCTGGCTATAACGCCGACTCTCTGACGGAGATCTCCGCGACCGTCGCCAGGCTCGGCGGCGTGACCGCCAAGCCGCTTGTCTGGAAGGACGCCCCCGGCGAACTGCTGGCCGGCTGTCCGCTGAAGTGAGCGTGCGGCAAGGACCCCCTCCGCGGGGAACTGCTGGCATGGTGAACCGCTGCGAAGCCAAGAGGTAGGGCCGGCCATCCTGGGCCGGCCGCGGCCGAGCAGGGATTCTCGGCCCTGCCTCGATGCCTGCGGGCACAAAAAAGCCCCGGAGGGCCGGGGGCTTTGATCTGAAGGCTTGGCGTCGGCTTACTTGCCGAAGCCGGCGGAGGGCTTGCCGTCGGCTTCGAGCTTGCCGACGGACCAGAGCAGGCCGCGGGTGACGAGGTCGAGGTAACGGGCGTCTTCGACGGTGGCGTTGTTATGGCCGATCGTGGTGCTGAAGATGCGGGTCTTCTTCGGGCCGAACTCGTTGGTCCAGGCGACGATGGTGGTGACTTCCTTGGCCGGGGTGACCTTGCCGGCCTTGTCCTTCTTCTCGGGGATCTTCTGGGTGCCGGTGGCGAGGCCATGGCCGGTGAGGACCTGGACGTTGTTGTAGAGTTCTTCCTTCATCGTCGTCCAATCCGCGAAACCCTTCACGATCGGGTTTTCCTTGTCGGTGAAGGAGATGGCGATGGGTTCCTGCGGGCCGTGGCCGGTGGACTGGAGGCCGAGCATCTCGTACCAGCTGGCGTTGTCGGCGCCGACCTTGACGGGCTCGCCGTACTTGCCCCAGCGGTAGCTATGCATGGCGCAGTGGAGGTTCACGGCCGGGAGACCGTTGCGGTGGGCGTTGACGATGTTGGCGACGTAGGCCTGATCGGTGACGTCGGCGGCGCACTCGTCGTGGACGACCACGTCGAAGTTCTTGGCCCAGTCGGGGTTCTTGTAGATCTCGAAGATCGGCTGGGTGGCCTTGCCCTTGAAGTCCTTGTCCTTGATGTCGACATAGGCGATCTCGACGGTCGCGTTGAGGCGGGCTTCGATGCCCTTCTTCAGGATGTCTTTCTGGGCGCCGTAGTCGTGGCAGCAGCCGCCGGCGACGACGAGGACGCGGAGGGGCTTCTGCTCGGCGACGAGCGAGGAGGTCAGGCCGGCGAAGAGGGCCAGCGCGAGGAGGGAGCGGAGTTTCATTGGGGTGTCTGGGATAAAGGGCGGGGGCAGGGGGTTGGGCAAATCAAACTTACTTCTTGGCCTTAGGGGCGTCTTTGGCGGCTTCCTTCGCGGCGGTCGCGGCGGCCTTGGTGTCCGCCATGGCTGACTTGGCGAGTTCGTCCGGGATGGGCTGGCCTTCGACGAAGGCGTAGAGGGCTTCTTTCTGCTTCTCGGTCAGGGGCTTCTCCGCCTTGGGCGGCATGACGTCGCCGGCGGTACGGTCGAGGAAGACGCGCGAGAGCAGCATGCTGCTGTCAGGCTTGCCGATGGCGAACGTCGGATTCTTGCCGCCCTTGAGCGTAGCCTCGAGGGTGTCGAGGCGCAGCTTGCCCTTCTCCTTCTTCGGGCCGTGGCACGACACGCAATGCGCGTCGAAGATCGGCTGGATGACCTTGGCGTAGTCCGCCTTCTGCGCGGCGGTCAGCGGCTTCGCCGGCTCGGCCTTCTTCGGGGTGAAGGGCGTGGCGGCCACGAGCGTGGCGGCGGAGAAGAGCAGGGCGGCGCGCATCGGGTTATTTCTTGGCGGCTTTGGTGGCCTCGAGCGCGGCCTTGGCGATGTCGTCGGGGATCGGCTTGCCCTCGATCCAGAGTCCGATGGCCTGCGTCTGTTCCTTGGTCAGCGGTTTCTCTTCCTTGGGCGGCATGAAGTCGTCGTCCTTCGGGTCGAGCGTGATGCGGGCGAACATGCCGCTCTTCTTGAGGTCGCCGGCGGTGAAGGCGGGTCCGTCCGATCCGCCTTTCTTGAGGGCCTCGAGCGAATCCATGCGGAGCTTGCCCTTCACCTTCTTGGCGCCGTGGCACGAGACGCAGTGCGCCTCGAGGATCGGGCGGACGACCTGCGTGTAGTCGTCCCGCTTCTGGCTGATGGTGACCGTGCGGTCGGCGGGGTCCTGCTTCGGCGCGGCGACCTTGTTGGGCTTGAACGGGAAGCCTTCCTCGTGGACGAGTTCGCCGCCGATGTGGGCCGCGAAGCCCATCACGCCGATCGCCACGGCCTGCGCGGCGAGGCGGACGCGGAACTCCTTGGAGAGGGCGAGGCTTGCCAGTCCGGCGAAAGCCGAGGCGGCGATGCCGCCCCAGAGGTGCAGCTGGACGGCGTCGCCCGCGAAGCCGTTGTAGTGGGCATGCAGGATGCCGCAGAAGACGGCGGTCCAGGTGCCGGCGGCCGAGAAGACGGACAGGCGTCGGACGGTCGCGGTCGCGTGCTCGTGGCGTTCGAAGAATTCGAAGAGCGGCACGACCAGGAGCACGGCCGCCGGGATGTGCAGGGCGAGGATGTGGAAGTTGCCGAGGATCGAGAGGACGGCCGGGCCGCGCATCTCGCCGTCGGCCGGCAGCGCGAGCGCGAGCGCGACCAGGAAGAGGTTGGCGCCGACGACGAGGCCGAGGGCCTGGCGGAAGGTCAGCGCGTGCAGGCGTTCTTCGATGCGGTGGAGAGGCGTCATGGGGTGGGAAAGGGGTCTGGCGTTTATGAGGTCGGGTCGGGGTGGGGTCAAACGCAAGTGACCTCGTCACGTCCGCCTGTCATTAGACACAAAAAAAGCCCGCGGGTTGCCGCGGGCTTTTGTCAGGAAGCCGTGAGGCTTACTTGGCTTCGATGAAGGACTTGAGCTTGGCGAGCTGCTCCTTGGTGAGAGCGACGCGGTCCTTCTTCTTCTTCGGGGGCATGGCGAGGTCGTCGTCAGGGTTGCTGATGCCGAGTTCGCAGCTCTTGTAGAGGGAGCTCTTGGAGATGTCGCCCCAGGTGATGCCGGCGCCGGCTTCCTTGCCGCCCTTGACGATGGTCTCGAGGGAGGTGGCGTCGAAGCCGCCCTTGGGCTTCTTGGTCTTGTCCTTGCCGTGGCAACCGACGCAGCTCTTTTCGAGGATCGGGGCGATGTCGGCCTTGAAGGCGGCTTCATGGTCGACGGCGGCGAAGGCCGAGGAGGCGGACAGGAGGGTGAGGAGGGCGAGGGTGCGCATGGGTGTGTGTTAAGGTAACACCAGAGAAAGCCGAAAGTTGCCCTCTTGGGGAGCAAAAAATGACCTACTCCCGGATCGCCCAGGCCCGGCAGGTCTCCTGCATGCGGGTCGGGACATAGGCTTCGACCCTGGTTCCTTCGGGAAGGGCCTTGGAATTGAGGATAGTGGCCCCGGCGTGCAGCTTGGAGAGCATGGCGTACTGGTCGTGGGGGATGAGTAGGGTCATATGCTCATCCCGGCTGGCGGCGCATTCCTCGAGGCGCTGGAGCAGGGCGGGGATGCCCTCGCCGGTCTTGGTGCTGACCAGCTTGGCGTCGGGGTAGGCGGCCAGGGCCTGGGCGCGTTCCACCTCGTCGCAGAGGTCGGCCTTGTTGAGCACGGTGATCACAGGACGGTCGCCGGCGCCGATCTCGGTCAGGACCTGCAAGGTCGTCTCGGCATGCTTGTCGCGCTCCGGCGAGCCGAGGTCGATGACATGGACGAGGAAGTCGGCCTGCACGGCCTCTTCGAGCGTGGCCTTGAACGCCTCGACGAGGCGGTGCGGGAGTCGGCGGACGAAGCCGACGGTGTCGGTCAGCAGCAGCGCGCGACCGGAGGGAAGGGCCAGGCGGCGCGTGGTCGGGTCGAGCGTGGCAAAGAGCTTGTTCGCGGCGAGGACTTCGGAACCGGTGAGCTTGTTGAGGAGCGACGACTTGCCGGCGTTGGTGTAGCCGACGATCGAGAAGGTCGGGAGAGGGATGCGTTTGCGCTGCTTGCGTTGGGTGGCGCGCTGGGCGACGACCTCCGCGAGGTCGCGGCGGACTTTCGCGATCTTGTCGCGGATCTTGCGCTGGTCCATCTCCAGCTGCGTCTCGCCGGCGTCGCGTTGTTGCGTGCCGCCGCCGCGCTGGCGGTCGAGGTGGGACCAGAGGCGCTTGAGGCGCGGCAGCATCTGCTGCAGCGCGGCGAGCTCGACCTGCAGCACGGCTTCGCGGGTCTTCGCGCGGGTGATGAAGATGTCCAGGATGATCTCCTGGCGGTCGATCGCGCGGAGCTTGGCGTCCTTCTCCCAGTTGCGCTGCTGCGCGGGCGTGAGCTCGTCGTCGAAGATGATCAGGCCGCATTCCTTGTCGCGGGCCAGCTGGGCGATCTCCTCCAGCTTGCCGGAACCGACGAGCGTGCGCGGGTTCTCCTCGCGCAGCTTGGCGATGATCTCGCCACGGATCTCGACGCCGACGTTGCTGACGAGCTCGTGGAGCTCATCCAGCAGCATCTGGGCTTCTTCGGGGGTGTCCTCCGGGCGTTGCAGGCCGACCAGGATCGCGCGGTTCGAGCGGGCGATGACCTCAGGGTCGAAAGGGTCGAGCGGCTTGTCTTGCTGGTCTTCGGTTTCGTCGGACACGTGGCGGAAATAAAAAGGGGAAGGGCACTCTGGCCCTTCCCCTTTCCTGAGGCAAAGCGATTTACGGCGACTTATTGGCCGAATTCCACCCAGTCGACGTTCATCAACCCGCCACCCTTCTTGGGGTTGGTCAGGACGAGGTACACGTCGTGGCGGCCGGGCGTGGGCATGAGCTTGGCCTTGTTCTCCATGAACTTGCCCCAGTCGCCCGTGTAGGCGATGTCGACGGTCGCGACGAGGGGGCCGGTCGGGGAGTCCAGGCGGACCTCGATCTGGCTGCCCTTGGCGCCGCCGCCCGCGGAAGCGCTGATCTTGACGTTCTTGGTGTCGGCGAGGTTCAGGCCGGCGAACATGATCGTGGTGCCGTGGTTCGTGGAGCCGACGGCCTTGGAGGTCTTCTTGGCATTGGTGACCTCGCCTGATTCGGCTTCTAGGCGACGATGGCGCAGCGAGACGGAGGCCTTGCCCGAGAGCGGGCCGGCCGCGCCGGCACCGAGGTCGGTGTAGACGGCTTCGATGACCAACGAGCCCGGCTTATTATCCTTCGGGGCGGTCAGCTGGCCTTCGAGGCCGCGCGCGAGGGTCGGTCCTCCCTTGCCCTTCTCGAGGCCGAGGATCCAGCGGAGCATGATGGCGACTTCGTCTTCCGTGTGCTGCGGGTGGGCGAGCATCGGGACCTGGCCCCAGACGCCGCTGCCGCCGAGGCGGACCTTCTTGTTGAGCAGTTCATCCGCGCCGGCCTGCTTGCGGTACTTGTCGGCGATGGCCAGGAAGGCCGGACCGACGAGCTGGGTCTCGATGGCGTGACAGTTGAAGCAGTCGCTCTGGCGCATCGAGGCCAGGCCGGGGTCGACCGCGGCCGCGCGGCCGTCGGCGGGCAGGAAGGCGGAGGTCACGAGCGTGCGCGCGCCGAACTCGGCGGGCTTGGCATCGGAGGAGCCGTCTTCGGCGTCCTGCACGGCCACCTTATAAGTCAGGGGCTTGCCGGGCGTGAAGAAGTCGCCGTCCTGCGGGGCGAGGAAACGGACGACGGGCACGGTGTTGCCGACGACGACAGGAGTCGAGCGCGTGACGACGCCCCCTTGGCCGTCGTTGACGGTGAGCTCGATGTTGTAGTTGCCGGGCGTCTCGAGCGTCACGGCCAGTTCTTCGCCTTCGCCGAGCTTCTTGTCGCCGGGCTGGAGTTTCCAGGCGTAGCTGAGTTTGCCGCCATCGAGGTCGCGCGAGCCTTTCGCGGAGAGCGTGGTCTTGAGCGGAGCGGGGCCGGCCGGCGTGGAGACGGCGAGCTTGGCGATCGGCTGGAGGTTGCCGCGGACGTAGGAGATCTTCAGCAGCGCGGAGTCAGGGTTGGCGCCCCAGGTCTCGCCGTAGTCGAGCAGGTAGAGGCAGCCGTCGGGGCCGAAGGTCGCGTCGACCGGGCGGCGGATGATCGTCGCGCCGTTGTCGATGAGGGCCTTCTGCTTCTTGCGCTGCTCGTCGGTGTTCGCGGTCACGAACGTCGTCGGCGCGAAGGACTCGAGGCCTTGGAGGTCGGAGTTCGCGTCGAGACGGGCCCACTTGATGAACGGGCGCTGCCAATCCCAGAACAGCAGGGAGCGGTCGAAGTGCTTCGGGAAGCCGTTGGTCTTCTCGAACGATTCCTGCCAGTAGAAGACCGGGCCGGCGCACGCGGTGCGGCCGCCTTCGCCGAGTTCCGGCCACTCTTCGGAGACCGCGTAAGGCCAGTAGATCATGGCCGGGACGGCAGGGGGGAGGTCGACGAGGCCGGTGTTGTTGCGGCTCTTGTTCACCGGATGGGCCGGGTCGAACATCTTGCCCGCGACCTTGGTCTCGTAGTCGTACTCGGCGTAGGGGAAATTCTTGCCCACGAAGAAGGGGTAGCCGAAGTTGCCGGCCTTCTTCGCCTGGTTGATCTCATCGTAGCCGCGCGAGCCGCGTGGGCCGTCGTTGCGGGCGTCGGGACCGACTTCGCCCCAGTAGACGTAGCCCGTCTTCGGGTCGATGTTCATGCGCCACGGATTGCGACAGCCCATGACGAAGATCTCCGGACGCGTCTTGGGCGTGCCGGGCTTGAAGAGGTTACCCTCGGGGATGCTGTACGTCGCGTCGGGGTTCAGGCGGATGCGGCTGATCTTGCCGACGAGGTTGTTGCTGTTGCCCGAAGTGCGTTCGCCATCCCAAGGCTCCTTGCCCGGGCGCTGGTCGAGCGGCGCGTAGCCCTGGCTGTCGCCGAAGGGGCTGGTGTTGTCGCCCGCCGTGAAATACAGGCAGCCGTCGGGGCCGAACTTGATCGAGGCGCCGTGGTGGCAGCACTGCAGGCGCTGTTCTTCGTACTTCAGGATGACCTTCTCGCTGCCGGCTACGATCTTGTCGTCCTTCACGTCGAAGCGTGACAGGTACTGGCCTTCGAAGCCGACGGGCGAGTAGAGGAAGTAGATCCAGTGGTTCTCGGCGAACTTCGGGTCGAGGGCGAAGGCGAGGAATCCGTTCTCCAGCGTCTTGAAGACCTCGATCTCGGTGACGAGCGTGACGTGCTTGGTCTTCGGGTCGTAGATCTTCAGCGCGCCGAGGTACTCGTTGAACCAGATGCGGCCGTCGGGGCCGAACTCGAGGTGCATCGGCTGCGGCAGTCCGGTGAGCAAGGTCTCGGTCTGGAAGCGGATATCCTCGGGCGCGGCGTCGGCGGCACGGGCGGCCGGCGCGGAAGCCAGCAGGGCGGCGCCGAGGAGGGAAAGAAGGCGGACGGGGGTGGAAGCCATGGGGAGGTGACCTTGAGGAGTGGGTGGGGTTCCCGCAGGGTTGGGGAAAAATCTCCAAGGGCAAGCGGGGAGCGGATAAGGGGTAGGGGTAGGTAGGTGTGGAAAACAAAACGTCCGCCATGTGGCGGACGTCGTAAGGAGGCTTGGTCGGCGGTCAGATCAGCCCGAGCTGCATCTTGCCATCCTCTGAGATCATGGTCTGGGTCCACGGCGGGTCCCAGACGATGTCGACGCGGGCCTGGTTGATGCCAGGGACGCCGAGCACGCGATTGCGGGCGTCTTCGGCGATGACAGGGCCCATGCCGCAACCGGGAGCGGTGAGCGTCATGGCGACGACCACACTGTGGCGGTCGGGCGAATTGTCCAGGGGTTCGACCTTGAGCGAGTACACCAGGCCGAGGTCGACGATGTTCACGGGGATTTCCGGATCGAAGACCTTCTTGAGGCTTTCCCAGACGGCTTCGTCGGAGGGCTTGCCGGTGTGTCCCGGGTGTTCGGCGGTGCCGACCGAGCCGTAGGCGTCGGTCTTGCCTTCGTTCTCGCTGGAGTCGGAGGGGATCTGTTCTCCGAGGGCGTCGGCATCCGAGCCCTTGATGCGGAACATGCCGGTGTCGCAGACGACGGTGAAGTTGCCGCCGAGGCGATGGGTGATGGTGACCTTGGTGCCCGCGGGGAGCACGGCGGGTTCGCCGGCGGGGATCACGGTGGCCTGCACGTCGCGCGCGAGGACGCGGTCGTGGGGGCTGGGCGTGTGGCGCTGGCCGGTGGTGTCGTCGCTCATGATCAGGCTTGGTGGAATTTGAGGCGCAGCATCTCGCGCACCGCGGCGGCGGCTTCTTCGTGGCCGACCTTGGCGAGGACTTCCTCGAGGAAGCCCTGCGCGAGCAGTTCCTGGGCGACGGCGAGCGGGATGCCGCGGGCGCGCAGGTAGAAGAGCTCGGCGGGGTCGATCTGGCCGGTCGTCGCGCCGTGCGAACACTTCACGTCGTTGGCTTCGATCTCGAGGCCGGGCAGGGAATCCGCTTCGGCGTCCGGCGAGAGCAGGAGGTTGCGGTTCGTCTGGTAGGCGTCGGTGCGCTGGGCGTCCGGGGCGACCTTGATGAGGCCCGAGAAGATCGTGCGCGCCTTGCCGAGCAGGGCGTTCTTGAAGAGCAGGTCGGACTTCGCGTGGCCGGCGGCGTGGACCTGCAGCGTGCGCTGGTCGAACTCCTGTTCGCCCGAGGCGACCGAGATGCCGTAGAGGCTGACGTCGGCCCCCGGGCCGTCGATGCGGACGGTGTTCTCGAGGCGCGCGCGGCGGGAGCCGACGGCCGCGTTGACGGAACTGATGACCGCGTCGCGTCCGCCGCAGGTGTTGTCGATCTGGAAGGACTGCGTGGCGGAGCCCCAGGCCTGCACGGCGAGGCGGCGCACCTGCGAGCCCGTGCCGGCGTGGATGTCGACGGCCGAGATCGCGAGGGCGCGCTGGTCGGCCTTGGCGGAGAGGTGGAAGTCGTGGATGTCGGCCGTGGCGCGCTCGCCGGCGATGATCAGCGCGTGCGGGAAGACCGCGACGCCGTCGGTGAGCGTCCAGGTGACCGAGACGAACGGCTGCTTCACTTCGACTCCCTTGGGGACGTGAAGGACGTAGCCGGCGCGGAGCCAGGCGCGGTGCAGGGCGGCGAACTTGTCGCCGCCGAGGAGGACCGGGTGCTTCAGGAGGTGTTCCTGGAGCAGGGCAGGGCGGGCGCGGACGGCGTCCTCGAGGGATTCGAAGACCACGCCCTGGGCGACGAGCTCGGCGGAGAGCGTCGGCTTCAGCACGCAGTGGCCGTCGACGTGGACGATGAGGCCGGCGGCGTCGGAGATCAGGCGCGAACGCGCGATGAGGTCGGCGGCCTGCGCGGGCGTCGGGGCCGGCGCAGGGGCGTAGCCGTCGAGCGAGAGCGTGCGGGCGTCGGAGAAGCGCCACTTCTCGTTGTCGCGCGTGGGCATCGGCAGCGACTGGAAGGCGTGCCAGCCCTGCTGGCGGAGGACGGCGAACCAGTCCTGCGCGCGGAAGGCGGCGGTCTCGGCGGACTGCAGGGCGACGTCGAGGACGCCGGCGGGGACGGAGGCGACGGCGCTCATCCGACGGACCCTTCCATCTGCAGTTCGATGAGGCGCTTCAGCTCGACGGAGTATTCCATCGGGAATTCCTTCACCAGGTCGTTGACGAAGCCGTTCACGGCGAGGGACATCGCTTCGCCTTCGGACAGGCCGCGCTGCATCATGTAGAAGATCTGCTCGGCCGAGACCTTGGAGACGCTCGCCTCGTGCTGGACCGAGTTCTTGCGGCCGCGCACCGAGATCGCCGGGTAGGTGTCGGTGCGGCTGTGCTCGTTGATGAGCAAGGCGTCGCACTCGGTGTTGTTGCGGCAGTTCGCGAGGGTCTTCGGGATGTGGACCAGGCCGCGGTAGGTCGAGCGGCCTTCGCCGACGGAGATCGACTTCGCGATGATGTTCGAGGTCGTGTCATCGGCCGCGTGGATCATCTTGGCGCCGGTGTCCTGGTGCTGGCCGTCGTTGGCCAGGGCGATGGAGAGGACCTCTCCGCGGGCGCGCTTGCCGCGCAGGACCACGCCGGGGTACTTCATCGTGAGACGGGAGCCGATGTTGCAGTCGATCCAGCGGACTTCGGCGTCTTCCTCGGCCACGCCGCGCTTCGTCACGAGGTTGAAGACGTTGGCGGACCAGTTCTGGACGGTGATGTACTGGATCTTCGCGCCCTTGAGCGCGACGAGCTCGACCACGGCGCTGTGCAGCGTCGAGGTGCTGAACTTCGGGGCGGTGCAGCCCTCCATGTAGGTCACCTCGGCGCCCTCGTCGGCGATGATGAGGGTGCGCTCGAACTGGCCGAAGTTCTCGGCGTTGATGCGGAAGTAGGCCTGCAGCGGCTGGGCGACCTTCACGCCCTTCGGCACGTAGATGAAGGAGCCGCCGGAGAACACGGCGCTGTTGAGGGCGGAGAACTTGTTGTCGCCGGTCGGGATGACCTTGCCGAAGAACTTGCGGAAGAGCTCGGGGTGCTCGCGGAGGCCCTCGGTGGAGTTGACGAAGATGACGCCCTGCTTGGAGACGATGTCCTTGATGTTGGAGTAGGCGGCCTCGGAGTCGAACTGGGCCTCGACGCCGGCGAGGAACTTGCGCTCGTGCTCGGGGACGCCGAGGCGCTCGAAGGTCTTCTTGATGTCGTCCGGCACCTCTTCCCACGTGCGCTTGGGCTTCTGGCCGCTGGAGAGGTAGTAACGGATCTTGTCGAAATTGATGTTCTCGAGGTCCTTCGTCGCCCAGTGCGTGGGCATGGGCTTGGCGAGGAACTGCTTCAGGGCGTTCAGGCGGAACTCGAGGATCCACGGCGCCTCCTTCTTGACCGAGCTGATGTAGCGGACGGTCTTTTCCGACAGGCCGGTGCCGGCGTCGAACTCGTAGTCCATCTTGTAGCTGAAATTGCCGGCGGTCTGGTCAATGCCGGAAACGGGATTGTCGACGGTGTCGGCAATCGGCGCGGGGAGGGACTCGGTAGCGGTGACGTCGGACATGGGTCGGGAGGGTTCGGGGTTCAGGCCGGGACGAGTTCGTTTTTGACCCAGTCGTAGCCCTTGGCCTCGAGCTCGAGGGCGAGGGATTTGTCGCCGCTCTTCACGATGCGGCCGTCCCACATGACGTGCACGTGGTCGGGGACGATGTAGCCCAGCAGGCGTTGGTAATGGGTGATCATGAGCACGCCGAGGTTGGTGGAGCGGAGGGCGTTGACGCCGTCGGCGACGATGCGGAGGGCGTCGATGTCGAGGCCGGAGTCGGTCTCGTCCATCAGCGCGAACTTCGGCTCGAGCATGGCCATCTGGAGGATCTCGCAGCGTTTCTTTTCGCCGCCGGAGAAGCCGTCGTTGATCGCGCGGGAGGTGAACTTCCGGTCGATCTGGAGCAGGTCCATCTTGGAGTAGAGGCGCTTGTAGTAGCCGGTGGCGTCGAGCTCCTCGCCCTCGCCGAGGCGGGCCTGGATGGCGGCGCGGAGGAAGTTGGCGATCGAGACGCCGGGGATTTCGCTCGGGTATTGGAACGCGAGGAAGAGGCCGGCGCGGGCGCGCTCGTCGGGCTGCATCGGCAGGACGGACTTGCCGTCGAGGAGCACGTCACCCGAGGTGATGGTGTAGCTGGGGTGGCCGGCGACGGCTTTGGCGAGCGTGGACTTGCCGGTGCCGTTCGGGCCCATGATCGCGTGCACCTCGCCGCTGCGGACGGTGAGCGTGAGGCCCTTGACGATGGGTTTTTCTCCGATGGAGACGTGGAGGTCTTTGATTTCGAGCTGGGACATGACGGGGAAGGGTTGGAAGGGGTCAGGCGGCGGGCTGGGCCTTGCCGCGCCGCTCGGCGGACTCGAGGCGAGGTGAGCTTGCCGAACCGCGGAAGGTGATTTGGACGGACTTGGCGTCGTAGCCGGCCGGGAGGACCGAGCTGATTTTTTCAAGCAGCTCGGCGGGGAGCTGGATGTCGTGGATCGAGCCGCTTTGCTCGTCGTGAAAATGCGCGTGCGGATGGAGATTCGGGCAGTAGCGGGTGGGGGCGCGCTCGAAATTGACCGCGCGGACCAAGTCGCACTGCACGAGCGTTTCGAGGCAGTTGTAGACCGTCGCGAGGGAGATCGAGGGCATGTCGGCGCGGACGCGGGCATACACCTCGTCGGCGGTCGGATGATCCCGTTTCCGGAGGATCACATCGTAGATGACCTCGCGCTGGGGCGTGGAGCGCAGCCCGCTGTCAGCGAGGCGTTGGGCGAGGGCGTCGGGGGCGGCCATGGTCAGGGTGGACATCTGGGAAGTGGCAACAAATTGGAATGGTTCTAAGTAGCAAGTGGGAATGAGAACTATTCTAAACTATACTGTATCATAATACCCTGCAGTTAGTTAATTACCCCTGCCAAAACCAATGCCAGGGCTCGTAGCCGATACCATGGCGGTTTTTTCGCGGGTAGGAGAGGCGGAAGCCGAATTGGGCCGCCCGTTTTTCCAGCCAGCGAAACGCCGGGGTTTGGGCGAAATCGACGTCCAGCCCGACATGATTCACGTCACCCAGATCGAGTGCGCGGCCCGTGTGGTGTTCGCTGCAGCCGGGTGCGGCCACCAGCCGCAGGATGGCCGGGAGCGCCTGGCCCTCGGCCAGTTTGCGGCGGATGATTGCGGTTTGCCGGGCGACACTCCGGAAGCCGGACAGGGGGAGCAGCTGCACGCCCTCCCGGGCGGCGGCGGCGTGCATCTTTTTTCCACGCGGCGGCGGCCCGCGGGCTCAGCCGGATGGGCTGGCCGTCGTCGGCGGCCCGCGCCGCGACCACCAGCCGGCGGGCCTCCCGCTGAATGGGCAGGCGCCGCCGGGCCGCATACCCGGCCGGGATGCCGAGCGCGCGGTGGAGCGAGCGAATCCGGGTCAGATAGTCGGCGGCCATGACGGGCAGCATGAGCAACGGCCGGGACCGGTCGAGGACATCGCGGCAGGCCCGCAGATTTTTCCGCACCGTCCTAGACAAACCCCGGCTGATCCCTACGATTTTTCCGCTGTGGTCACTTCGACCCCTGATCTTCAACCCCCAAAAAAATAACATGAGTACCTTCATTCCCCTCATCAGCTCCGGCACCGCCGGCCCGCTCGGCGTGCTGCACCTGCCCCGTTTCTGGCAAAAGGCCTCGCTCGAGGCCCGCGGCAAGCTCGACTCCCGCTATCCCGGCTGCGGCGGTGGCTACGACATGATGACCCTCAATGCGCTTGGCCTGAACAAGGATGCGACGCTGAAGTTCATCAAGGACAGCCGCCCGACCTACCCGCAGCTCGAGGCCTGGGTCAAGAAGCAGCCCGGCGTGAAACTCGACCAGGCCACGATCGCGAAACACAACGCGAGCGTCCTCGGCTACAACCACGACGACGCCACCCGTCAGGGCATCCTCAAGAACAACGGTCTGCCGGATGACGCGACGGCCGTGAAGGACGCGGTGCACCTCAACGACCTCGACAGCTGGCAGGAATTCCACGCCGACGTGCTGAAGTAATCCCGGCCCGGTCCGGTTCCCGCTCAACGCCGCACCACGAAAGTGGGCGGCGTTTTTTTGTGGCCGGGGGCCGGCCCGCTGATGACCTCGTGGACGAGTTGCAGGAGCGTCTGGGTCGAATAGGGCTTGGTGAGAAAATGCCGGACCCCGGCACCGGTGGCCTTCGCCATATACTCGGTCATCCCGAGACCGCTGGCGGCGATGATCCGGATGCCCGGGTGGATCCGCACCATGACCTGGATGGCCATGGCGCCATCCATGACCGGCATCATCATGTCGGTGAGCACCAGGACGATTTCGTCCGACCGGGCGGCGAAGAGCGCCACCGCCTCGGTCCCATCCTGCGCGGTGATCACGTGGTAGCCGAAGGTCTCGAGAAGATCCGCGGTGATCTCGCGGATCGACTGCTCGTCGTCGACCACGAGCACGAGTTCACCCTGGCCGCGGGGCAGTTCGGTGCCAGGCGGCAGCGGTGCGCCGGTCGGAAGCTGGGCCGGCTCGGCCGGCAGGTGGACGCTGAAGGTGGTGCCGTGGCCGATTTCGCTTTCGACGGACACAAACCCGCCGTGGCTCTTGACGATGGCATGCACGGTCGAGAGGCCCAGCCCCGTGCCCTGGCCGAGTTCCTTGGTGGTGAAAAACGGCTCGAAGATCCGTTCGCGCAGTTCCGGGGGAATGCCGCGGCCGGAGTCGGTCACCTGCAGCAGCACATGGGGCCCGGCCCCGGCCATCGGGCCGGCGCCGGCGGGCGGGGCGTCGTGAAGGAGGTTGCAGGCGGCGAGGGTGAGGGTGCCGCCCTGGGGCATGGCATCGCGCGCGTTGACGGCGAGATTCAGCAGCACCTGGTGCAACTGGGTGGGATCCCCCGTGACCGGCCAGAGATCATCGGCGATGCTCGTGACGATCCGGATGTTGCGGGGGAAGGTTTCGCCGATCATGGCCTCGAGCTCGTCAATCAGGACCCGGACCCGGAGGGCGACCCGCTGGCCGTCGACGCCCCGGGCGTAGGAGAGGACCTGGCGCATCAGGTCGGCGCCGCGCCGGCAGCTCAGGTGGATGGTTTCGAGGAGCCGGGTGCGGCCGGCGTCATTGGCGGAGTCGAGCTTGAGCAGCTCGATGGACATCAGGATGGGCGCGAGCACGTTGTTCATGTCATGGGCGATGCCGCCGGCGAGCGTGCCGATGCTCTCCATGCGCTGCGCGCGCAGGAATTGCGTCTCCAGTTTCCTCTGCTCCGTGAGGTCGCGTATGCCGCCCACCACACGGGTGCCCCGGCCCGCGGCATCCCGGACAATGAAACCGCGGTCCTGCACGGCGGCGTAGCTGCCGTCCTTGCGGCGGAAACGGTAGTCCGCGCTCCAGGTTTCCGGACCGAGGGCGATCGCGGCATGGATGCCCTCGACCACCCGCGTGACGTCATCCGGATGGATGCGGCCCGTCCACGATACGATCCCGGGTTCGATCTCGCTATCAACGTAACCGAACGTGGACCGGAAGCCCTCGTTCCACCAGAGGACGCTGGTCTCCAGGTCCCAGTCCCACACCGCATCGCTCACGGCGCGGGCCACGAACTTGAACCGTTCCTCGCTGAGGCGCAGCGCCCGCTCGGCGGCCTTATGGGCGGAGATGTCCCGAATGTTGCACTGGATTACCCGGGTGCCGTCCTCCTCGTAGACATTGCTGACGAACTCCACGTCAATCCGCCGCCCGTCGGCCGCTTCCAGCGGCAGATGGTCATAGCGGACATACTCATTCCGCTGCAATTCCCCGAATTTCTCGCGGTTGGCGACGTGGTTTTGGAAGCTGCCCAGCTCCCAAATCCTTTTCCCGAGGACCTCCTCCATGGGGAGGCCCAGCAGCTTGGTGAGAAAGGGATTCACCTCCTCCACCACGCCGGTCGTGGCGTTGAGGATCAGGATGCCGTCCTTGGCCGTTTCAAACAGCCGGCGATACCTGATCTCGGAAGCCAGGAGCCGCTCATCCGGTGCCCGGCGCGTCAGTACCGTCGGGGGTCCGTTGTCTTGGGAGGGAGTGAGGAGGGCAGGCATCAGGCGCGCCCAAGCTGGGCGGCGATGACTCTACCCGGCGCGGCGGCCTCCCGAAAGGTAGGTGAACACCCCATCGGGGTGAACCGTCCCTCAGCCGCTGTGGTGCTCGGCGAGCCAGCGCTCGGCCTCGATCGCGGCGGCGCAGCCCATGCCCGCGGCCGTGATGGCCTGGCGGTAGACGTGATCCGAGCAGTCGCCCGCCACGTAGATGCCGGGGATGTTGGTCTGCACCTGTGAGCCCGGCTGCGGCTTGAAATAGCCGCCCTCGTCCACTGCCAGCGGCGGCGCGAACGGACCCGTGTTCGGGATGTGGCCGATGGCCACGAAAATGCCCTTCACGGGCAGCACGGACTCGGCGTTGGTCTTGAGGTTCTTCACCTTCAGCCCACTGACCGCGCCTTCCTTCACGCCGAGCACCTCGACGGGCACGCTGTCCCAGACGGGGACGATCTTTTCGTGCGTCGTGGCGCGGTCGGCCATGATCTTCGAAGCGCGCAGGGAGTCGCGGCGGTGAACCAGGTACACCTTGCTGGCGAAGCGGGTGAGGAACAAAGCCTCCTCGGCCGCGCTGTCGCCGCCGCCGATCACGGCGACTTCCATCTTGCGGTAAAAGGCGCCGTCGCAGGTCGCGCACGTCGTCACGCCCTTGCCGCCGTAAAGTTCCTTTTCCCCGGGGATGCCGGTCATGCGCGGCGAGGCGCCGGTGGCGATGATGACGGTCCGGGCCAGGATCGTGCGGTCCGCGACGACCAGCTTGCGCGGCATCGTGGTGAAGTCCACGGACGTCACGAGGGCCTGCTCGAAGCGCGTGCCGAAGCGCGTGGCCTGCTCGCGCATGTTCTGCGTGAGCTGGTAGCCGTCCACGCCATGGGGAAAGCCGGGGAAGTTCTCCACTTCGCTGGTCGTCGTGAGCTGCCCGCCCGGCAGCGAACCCTCGAGCACGAGGGGATTCAGGCTGGACCGGGCGGTGTAAATGGCCGCGGTGAGACCCGCGCAGCCGGTGCCAATGATGACGACGTTTTCAACGGTGGTGGACATGGGAGAGGTGGTGTTTGAATACGCTGGGTTGAACCGCGCCAAGTGCAAATCCAACGGGCGGGGATTCTCACTTTTCGTTTACATGCGCCCGCCTCGACCCCGGATTCATGCCGGGTTGGATTGAAGCTGAAATATCCGGCGGCCGCGGTTGTACTTCCCCTGGGGTAAATTCCCCGGCTCCGGCTCCAATTCTCCCATTGCTTTGCACACTGCGCCAACTCATCCGCTCCTTCCCTTGAAAAACCCTCCTGCTGATCCCCGGGCGCTCCAGTCGCGCCTCTTCACCATCGACACCCACATCGACACGCCGACGGCGAGCCTCACGCGCGCCGGCTGGGACTTCGGGGCGAAGCACGACTACGCCACCGACCGTTCGCAGTGCGACCTGCCGCGGATGGAATCGGGTGGGATCGACGCCATGGTGTTCGCGGTCTACAGCACGCAGGCCGCGCGGACCCCGGCCGGGTTTGCGGCGATTCACGGGCAGACGCTCGAGGTTTTCGCCCGGACGCACCAGGTGCTGCAGCAAAACGCGGATCGGTGCGGCCTGGCCCTCACTGCGGAAGACGGGTTGCGCCTGAAGGCCGAGGGCCGGCGCGCGATTTATCTCAGCATCGAGAACAGCTACTCGCTGGGTCGTGAACTCGGGCGTGTCCGGAAATTTTACGATCTCGGCGTGCGCATGCTCGGGCTCACCCACATGCTGAACAACGACCTCGCGGACTCGTCCACCGATCCGCGCGGAACCGAGTGGGGCGGGCTGAGCCCCTTCGGCCGCGAGGTAGTCGCGGAATGCAACCGGCTGGACATCCTCCTCGACGCCTCGCATGCGTCGGACCAGGCGCTCGTGGACCTGATCGGCTGCTCCAAGACGCCCGTGATCCTGTCCCACTCCGGCTGCCGGGCGGTGTGCGATCACCCGCGCAACATCGGCGATGACCTGCTGCGCGCGCTGGCGGCGTCGGGCGGCGTCATCCAGTTGAACGCCCTGCCGGTCGCGGTGGTGACCTCGCCGGAGGACGGCCGCACGGCCGCGCTGTCGGCGATGCTGCTGTCGCTTGCGGACGCGGTGCTCACGCCGGAGGTGCTGGCGGCGGTGGGCCAGGAATGGCACCGGATTGAGACAACTTACGCGAACCCGACCGCCACGCTCGATGATTACATCAAGCACCTTGAGCACGCCGTCAAAGTGGCCGGCATCGACCATGTCGGCATCGGCTGCGACCTCGATGGGGGCGGCGGGGTGACGGGCCTGAATGACGTCGGCGAATATCCCAACCTCACAGCGGCGCTGCTCGCGCGCGGGTGGGCCGAGGGCGACCTGGCGAAACTCTGGGGCGGCAACACGCTCCGCCTCTACCGCGCGGCGCAGGCTTAATTCTTCGCCGCGGTGCTTTCGGTGACGTACGCCGGCACTTTCTCCTGCTCCAGCCGGCCGGGCTTGAGCGTGCGGATGAAGAACGTGTCCACCAGGGCGTTGATGTCCGGGGCCACGAAGGCCGGTCCCGTGTGCCCGGCGTCATTGACCAGGTGCAGGTGCACGGGGATGGCCTGCTTTTTGAGCGCCTCGTAGAGCTGCCGGCTTTGCGCGGGCGGGATCACGGTGTCGTTGACGCCCTGCACGAGGAGGAAGGGCGGCGCGACCCCATCCAGATAGGTGAGCGGGTTGGATTTGCGGGCCTGGATCTTTTGGATGTGCGGGTCACCGCCGAGCAGCTTCACGATTTCCTCCGCCTGGGGCGTCCGGGCCTGGCTGGAATACTCGTGCAACTGGACGAGATCGGTGGGGCCGAAAAAATCACACACCCCCTGCACGCCGCTGGCCTGGCCGAGGTGCTCCCCGACGTCGAACAGCTGGGTGGAACGCGTCACGCCCATCATGACCGCCAGAAATCCGCCCGCGGAGACACCCATCACGCCGACGTGCTCGGGATCGATCCGGTAGCGCGGGGCGTTGTCGCGCAGCCAGCGCACGGCGGCCTTGCAGTCCTCGAGTTGCGCCGGAAACAACTCCTCGTCGCTGAGCCGGTAGCCGACGCAGGCGACGGCGTAACCCTGGGCCACCATCCGGAAGGCGAACCGCCGGCCGTCGGCCTTGCTGCCTTTTTTCCACCCGCCGCCGTGGAGGTAGACAATCAGCGGGAGCGGATCGGCGGGCACGGGGGAGGGCAGGTAAATGTCCAGTTTCTGGCGCGGGCTGCCGCCCTGGAGGTAGGCGAGATCGGGATAGATCCGGACGTTGGCGGGTTTCGGCGCGTTGATCACCGTGTCGGCGGCGACGTCCTGCGCGCGCGTCGACGAAGTCAGCAGGCCTGCCGCGAGGGCGAGCAGGGCGAAACGGCGGGAAAGGGAGGCGGAGTTCACCAGGCGTAGCTGCGCTTGATTTTCAGCGGTTCGTAGAGGTCGGTCGGAAGCTCGAGGATGAAACGGCTGGGTGTGAGCATCATCCCGCCGGGGCCGGCGCGCGAGGCGATTTTGGGAAAGCTCAGGTAGAGTTCGTTGCGGGCGCGCGTGACGGCGACGTAGAACAGCCGGCGTTCCTCCTCGACGTCGCCGGCCTCGATCGAGCGGCGGCCGGGAAACTGGCCGTCGGCGAGGCCGATCAGGAAGACGACGTCGTACTCGAGGCCCTTGGCCTGGTGCACGGTGGTGAGCTTGATCGCCTCGGCGTCGGGATCCACCTGGCGGTCGCTGGTCTCGGAGTTGAGCAGCATGATCTGCGCAAGGAAGTCCTGCATCTCCTCGAACCGGCCGGCAAAGCCGACCAGCGCCTTCAGTTCATCCAGCCGGTCCACGTAGTCGGCGTAGGCGCCCTTCAGGTAGTCGCCGTACCAGCCGTCCACCGCGGTCTCGACCGCCTCGCTGGGCTTGCCGGTGCGCATCACCTCGGAGACCTGCTTCAGCGAGTCGCAGAAATTCTGCCAGTCCTCGCGCGCATCCTTCGCGACCTTGCTCTTCACATCGTCGCTCGGGAGCACGTCGAGAAAGTCCTTCTGGAGCAGCCGCGCATGGTCGGCGGCGGCGGCGTAGATCTTCTGCGCGCCCTTCTCGCCGATCTTCGGCAGGAGCACGGCGACGCGGGACCAGGCGGTGACGTCGGAGGGGTTGTACACGAACCGGAGCAGCGCGACGGCGTCGCGGATGTGCTGGCGCTCGAAGAACTTCACGCCGCTGGTGATGTGGTAGGGGATGCCGGCGCGGGAGAGCGCGACCTGGATCTCGAGGGCGAGGAAGTGCGAGCGGTAGAGGATGGCGATCTCGTTCATGGCCACGCCCTCGTCCTCCACGAGTGCGCGGATGCGCTTGAGGATGAACTCGGCCTGCTCGCGGTCGTCCATGCACTGCACGAGAAACGGCTTCTGGGCGTGGCCGCGGGCGGCGCGGAGCTCCTTGTCGAAGTGGCGGCCCTTGGGCTGGGCGAGCAGGACGCCGTTGGCGAGGGCGAGGATCTCGGGCGTCGAGCGGTAGTTGGTCTCGATGCGGTGGATGACGGTGCCCGGGTGGCGGTTCGGGAACGTCATGATGTTCTCGAAGTCTGCGCCGCGCCACGAGTAGATGCACTGCGCGTCGTCACCCACGGCCATGACGCAGTGGTGCGCGGCGAGCCGGTCCACGATCTGGGCTTGGATGGTGTTGGTGTCCTGGTATTCGTCCACCAGCACGTGGCGGAAGCGGTGGGCGAAATACGCGGCCACCTCGGGGGCGTCGGTCAGGAGCTTGAGCCAGAGCTCGAGCAGGTCGTCGTAGTCCACGACGTTCTGCGTGCGCTTCTTCTTGGTATAGGCGGCGTCGAAAGCCGGGAGGCGGTGGCTGATGTCGGCGTACTGCGGGAAGTTTCGCGTGACCGTCTCGGCGAGCGGGAGCTGGGTGTTGCGCGCGAGGGAGAGGACGTTGAACAGCGGGCCGGGGCGGGGGTTGGTCTTGTCCTTGAAGAACAGCTTGTCCTCGGCCTCGACGGCCTGCTTGAGGAGGGACTCGGACTCGTCGGCGTCGAGGATGGTGAAATTCTTCGGCAGCCCGACCGCCTCGCCGTAGATCCGGAGCGCGCGGTGGCCGAGCGAGTGGAACGTGCCGCCCCAGAACCGGGCCGGCTCGATGCCGGTGAGGTCCTGCACGCGGTGCAGCATTTCCTTGGCGGCCTTGTTGGTGAAGGTGAGGAGGAGGATCTCGCCGGGCTTCACGCCCTGGGAGAGCAGGTAGGCGACGCGGTAGGTGAGGGTGCGGGTCTTGCCGGAGCCGGCGCCGGCGAGGACGAGCAGCGGTCCGGGGGCGGCGGTGACGGCGTTGAACTGCTCGTCGTTGAGCTGCGCGCGGAAATCAATCGGCGGGATGCCGTCGGGCGGGCGCGGGGCGTCGAGGGAAATCTCCATGAATCGCCCCAAGCTCGTGCAAAGCGGCGAAGGCGCAAAGCGAAAATCAGGCCGGCCGCCAGATCATCCGGTAGTGCGTGGGGATCTCCTCGGCGGGGATTTCCCTGAAGCCCACCCGCCGGTAGAGCTGGCGGGCCGGGTTGACCTTCATGACCTGCAGGCGGACCGGCAGGTTGCGGGCCTGGGCGTCCGCCAGCAACCGGCGCAGGATGCCGGTGCCAAGCCCGCGGTTCTGGAATTCCGGCGCCACCATCAGATTGAAGAGCTGGATCACGTCGGCGTCGTACCGGACGGCCGTGAAGGCGGCATCCCGGCCGCCGACGGCGAAGATCCGGATTTCCTCGGGGATGAACACGGCGTCGAAGCGGGCCCGCTGGGTGTCCTCGTCCCACGCGCCATACGTCTGCTCAATGTAGGCCCGGAGACACCGGGTCTTGGTCACCCAGAGCCACTCGCCGTCAGCCGCCCCGGCCTGGCGCACCGTGAAGTCCATCAAAGCAGCACGAGGTCGTTGCGGTGGATGACCTCGAGGCGCTTGCGGGCGGGGTAGAGCGCCGCGACGGCGGGTCCCTGCTGGCCGGCGAGCGCGGGAATCTCGTCGCTGCCGAAGGCGGTCCGTCCGCGCGCGAAGACGATGCCGTCGGGGCCGGCGAGATTGACGATGTCCCCGGCGGCGAACTCGCCCCGGGAGCCGGTCACGCCGACGGCGAGCAGGCTGCGGCCCTGTTCGCGCAGGACGGGCACGGCGCGATCGTTGAGGGAAATGGTCCCGGCGGGGCGCTGGAAGTAGGCGAGCCAGCGTTTGCGCGCGACGAGCGGGAGGCCGCTCGGGACGAAGAACGTGCCCGGGCCGCGGCCGCAGAGCAGCTTGGCCAGGATCTCGGGTTCGGCGCCGCTGGCGATGAAGACGCCGCAGCCGGACTTGGTGGCGAGCTTGGCGGCGGCGATCTTGCTCACCATGCCGCCGGTGGCGGTTTCGCTCGTGGTGCCGCCGGCCATCGCCTCGATCTCGGGCGTGATGCGCTCGACGACGGGCACGATTTCCTTCGTGCCCTTCAGGTCGATGAGGCCGGGGGCGGTCGAAAGGATGATGAGGTGCTCCGCGCCGGTGAGGCTCGCGACCATCGCGGAGAGCATGTCGTTGTCGCCAAACTTGATCTCGGCGGCGCTGACGGTGTCGTTCTCGTTGATGACCGGGATCGTGCCGTAGCTGATGAGCTGGCGGAGCGTCTCCTGCACCCCGAGGTAGCGGGAGCGCAGGCGGAGGTCGTCGTGGGTGAGCAGCACCTGCGCGACGGTCAGGCCGTGCGGCGCGAAGCCCGCCTGCCACGTCTGCATGAGCAGGGACTGGCCGATGGCGGCGCAGGCCTGCTTCTTGGCGATTTCCTTCGGCTTTTTCTCCAGCCGGAGCCGGCCCATGCCGAGGCCGACGGCGCCGGACGAGACCACGATGACCTCGGTGCCGCGGGCGCGCAGGGCGGCGATGCCGGCGCAGACGGCGGCGATGCGCGCGGTGTTGAGCTCACCGATGCCGGACGTGAGGACGCCGGTGCCGAGTTTGACGACGAGCCGCCGGGGGCGGCTGGTCGTCAAACGGGTCGTGGGCGAGGGGTGATGGGTCATGGGTATGATGGCCTGGGGAAGGCGGATGGTCAGCAGCCTATAACCTATAACCCATAACCAATGACCGGCGTGCGCAGCACGCCTCAGACGGTAAGCAGATCCTTCTCCTTGTGCGCGAGGTGGTCGCCGATGTCCTTGATGGACTTGTCGGTGGCGGCCTGGATGTCCTTCTCGAGGCGCTTGGCCTCGTCCTCGGGCAGCTTCGCCTTCTTCACCGTTTCCAGGGCGTCGCGGCGGACGTTGCGGACGTGCACGCGGCCGTCCTCGGCGAGCTTGTGGCAGGTCTTGACGAACTCGAGCCGGCGCTCGCGGCTCATGTCGGGAAGGGGGATGCGGATGAGCTTGCCGTCCACGATGGGATTGAAGCCGAGGTTGGCCTCCTGGATCGCCTTGCCGATGGCCTTGGCCAGGCCGGCGTCCCACGGCTGGATCTGGATCATGCGCGCATCGGGCGTGCTGATGGCGGCGCAGGATTTCAGTGCCACCATGGAGCCGTAGGCCTCGACCATCACGCCCTCAACGAGGGCGGGGGTGGCCTTGCCGGTGTGGATCGCGCTGAACTCGTGCAGCGTGTAATCCACGGCTTTTTTCATCTTGGCCTGCGAGTCGGTGAGAATGGGGTGGGACATGGGAGGGGGGAGTTGAACGTTGAAAGGTGAAAGTTGAAAGCGGGAAGACGACGGGGCGGGCCGCCGCTCAGTTCTTCACCAGCGTGCCGACTTTTTCGCCCATGACGGCGCGCTTGATGGCGTGCTCGTCGGCGAGGTCGAACACGAGGATCGGCACGTTGTTGTCGAGGCAGAGGGAAAACGCCGTCGAGTCCATGACGTTGAGCCGCTGCTTGAGCGCGTCGATGAAGGTGAGCTCGTCGTACTTGACGGCGTCGGGGTGCTTCTTCGGGTCCTTGTTGTAGATGCCGTCCACCTTCGTGGCCTTCATGATGATGTCGGCATGCATCTCGGACGCGCGGAGGGCGGCGGTGGTGTCGGTCGAGAAATACGGGTTGCCCGTGCCGGCGACGAAGATGACGACGCGCTGCTTCTCGAGGTGGCGCATGGCGCGGCGGAGGATGAACGGCTCGGCGATCTGGTTCATCGGGATGGCGCTCTGCACGCGGGTGCGGACGTCCATTTTCTCGAGGCAGTCCATCAGGGCCAGGCCGTTGATGACGGTGGCGAGCATGCCCATGTAATCGCCGGTAGTGCGGTCCACGCCGCGCTTTTCGCCGTTCAGGCCCCGGAAGATGTTGCCGCCGCCGATGACGACGCAGACCTCGACGCCGAGTTCATGGATCTCCTTCACCTGGAAACCGATCTTCTCGAGGGTGGCGGCATCGATGGGATCGCCGGACGTGCCCCCGCGCAGGACCTCGCCGCTAAGCTTCAGGATGATGCGCTTGTATTTGACCCGGGGATCAACCGTCGAGGGGGCGTGCATGCCAAACAGGAAACGGGACGGCAAAATCCACGTCAATTCCGGAGATGCCCGGGGCGGGCGAAAGAAGGGCGGACGGGTACTTTTCGGTGCCCGCATGTATGTTCTGGGAGGGCGAAAGCGGGCCCGGGTCGCGCCCGGCGACCTACAAGTCCTTCCCCAAACACACGCTGGTCTCCGGGGAAACCAGGTATTCGCCATACAGCGGAATCGGTTGAAACCCCGCGCCGCGGTAGAGCGCCAGGGCCGCCAGCTGCCGGATGCCGGTTTCAAGCACCAGGCGCTTCGCCCCCAGCATCCGCGCCTCCGCCTCAAGCGCTGCTACCAGTTGCTTCGACAAACCCTTCCCGCGCGCCGCCGGCGCCACATACATCCGCTTGAGTTCGCCCGTCGCCGCATCAATAAGCCGCACTGCGCCGCAGCCGACGGGCGTGCCGTTGAGTGAGGCGACGAGGAAAACGCCGCTCGAGCCCGCGACTTGCGCCGGCTTCAGGCCGAAGTGATTGGCCCCCGGCTCCGGATACATCGCGCTGAGCTCGGCATTCAGCGCGGCGATGAGTACTTGGCTGCTCTCAGCGGCCAGCTCGGCGCGGGCAATCGTGAAGGTTGCCGGTTCAGCGGTCATGGGCGACGGGTGGGGGACAACGGCTGCTCCGCATGGGGTCAGTAGCCTTGGGCTTTCGCCGCCCGGATCGCATGCCCCAGCGCCTCGATCTGCGGGCGGAAGGCCTCGTCCATCAGTCCGTTCTCTTGGATCGGGGCGTCCCACGAGATCACGCCGCCCTTGCGGTTGAAATATTTCGTGTAGGCGATGACGAGCTCGTCGTCGAAACGCTTCGGGTGCTTGCCCCACCATTCGCCCATGATGGTCAGCACGTGCAGCTGCGCGCCGTCGAGGTAGCGGGAGAAATTCTGCAGTCGCGAGTAGTCCGGCAGGCAGCCGGGGGCCACGGGGAGGTCGCGCTCGATTTCGCCCGGGGTGAAGTCGTCACACTCGGTGACCGAGTAGAGTGGCAGGCGCAGGCCGTTGTTGAACGACACGAGGGAGTCGGGGTTGCCGGCCTTGAGCGCCGACGCGAAGCTGCGGTAGTTGGGCGCATCGGGATGCGAGTAGGCTTCCTTGTTGTAGGGGCCGTCGATCCACCAGCCGTGCACGTTCTTGCCCCAGCGCAGCGACCACTCGCGGCTGACGGCTTCCCAATTCCTCTGGATCGTCGAGAGCCGCTCGTCCACGGGCTCCTCCAGCCGGGCCTTGGCCACGGCGTCGGCGGCGGGCGCGCCGCCGGGGAGGTACACCATCAGCCGGATGCCGAAGGGCTTGAACGCTGCGGCGAGGTCGGCGATCAGGTCGCGCTTCGAGCACTTGCTCGGTTTGATCCCCACGATCGCGTCGTAGGTGCGGTTGGGGCTGAGGTAGAACCCGGAATTCTGCCCGAGGGTGATGCAGAAATAGGGTACGCGGGCATAGGCCAGTTGTTTGGCCAGACCGTTGACGTCGAACGCGTCGATGCGGCGGTTCCAGTCGTCCGCCGTCAGCGTGATCGGCTTCAGGTTGCTGGCTGAATCGGCGAGGTAGTGGACGAACATCCCCCAGCGGGCGTCATGGAACCAATCGGTATTGGCGCGTTTCCAGGGCGTCGGGGCCGGCGTGGTGCTCACGGTCACGTGCTTACCGGCGGGCGTGGGACGTTGTCCATGTCGGAATGCAGAAGGGGAAGCCAGGAATCCAGGAAGCAAACCTTCCGTTCCTGGTTTCCTGGCCTCCCCTTAAAAAACTCACGTGATCAGCGCCGTATCGCCCTTGCGCCAGCTCGTCGGGGTCACGCCGGTCTTCTGCTTGAAGATCTGGGAGAAATAATACGGGTCCTGGAAACCCGTCTGCAGCGCCACCTGCTCCACGGGGAGATCCGAGTTCTTCAGCAGCAGCTTGGCCCGGCTGAGCCGGACCTGCAGCCGGTATTGGTGCAGGGACTGGCCCGTCTCCGACTTGAACGCGCGCCGCAGCCAGTGGTAGCCCGCGCCGATCTTTTTCGAGAGCAACTCCAGATCCAGTTCCTGCTCGAGGTGCTGGCCGAGCATCAGCTTCGCCTCGTGCACAAGGTGCTCCGTGCGCGTCTCGGCCGGCGGGGCGGCCACGGCGCCCGTGGACAACTCCGCCAGGATCTGCCCCGCGAGCGATCCCAGCACGCGGGACGTGCCCGTCGAATGGTGACGCAGACAGCCCACCGCCTCGGTGAACAGCCGCAGCAGCGCGCTGCTGTCGGACGGGGCAAACACGGGGTGGCCCGGCGTGAAGATGTGCTTTTTCAGCAACCGCTCGACGGATTCGCCCTTCAAGCCGATCCAGTATTCGAACCAGCCGGACTGCTTCTGCGGCGCGTAGCGGTGCCACTCACCGGGAAACAGCAAAAACGCGCTGCCCGCTGATATTTTCTGCCGGCGCCCGCCTTCCTTCCCCGATTCCAGCACGCCGCCGCCGCGGGTGATGAAGTGGATCTGCAGCTCGTCCAGCTTGCGGCCGTCCTCCCAGCGGAACGTGTACTGCTTGGGATGGCCCTCGGGCGGGTAGGGCGCGCCGGGCGCGATGTCCACGTAGCCCGCCGACGTGGCATAGATGCCCCAGTCGCGATCTTTCGAGTCGACCAGCAGGTAGCGGTGGAAACTTTGGGGGGCGTCGCTCAAGGGGTGGGCGCTCAAAAAACCTAGGTAAACGCTCAGACTGTCCATGTCCCCGGGGGTGGCAATCCGCTAGTGTCGACGCACCCCCAACCCCGGCGTTTCCCTCCGCGCCGTCCCCTGCTTGCATGAAAGTCCCCGCCTTGCAGCGCCTCCGCGCGAAAATGAAGTCCGGCACGCCCGTCTACGGGCTCTGGATCACGCTGGAATCGCCGAGCATCTGCGAGATGGCGGTCGGGCTGGGACTCGACTGGGTGACGATTGACGCCGAGCACGGCCACCTCGACTGGAAGGAAATCGTCGAGCACATCCGCGCCGCGGTCCGCAGCGACACCGTGGTGTTCGTCCGCCTGGCGGAAAACTCCCCCGCGCTGATCAAGCGCGCCCTCGATGTCGGCGCCGACGGCGTGATCATCCCGTGGATCGAGACCGCCCTGCAGCTCGAGGCCGCCATCGCCGCGGCGACGTATCCGCCGCGCGGCATCCGCGGCATCGGCGCCGAGCGCGCGACGTGCTGGGGCCAGTGCTTCATCGAGCACACGGGCGAGGCCGACCAGAACGTCATGGTCATCCCCATCATCGAGACGGTGCGCGCGGTGAAGAACATCGCCGAGCTCGCCGCCGTGAAGGGCGCGGAACTCTATTTCTTCGGCCCCGCCGACCTGTCCTCCACCGCCGGCTTCCCCGGCCAGTGGGAGGGGCCGGGCGTCGGCGACATGATCGTCTCGGCCAAGGACGCGCTCCGCGCCGCCGGCAAGCACTGCGGCGTCGTCGCCACCGACAACGCCAACCTCGCCAAGCGCAAGGACCAGGGTTTTGCCGCCATCGCGCTCGGGCTCGATGCCGGCCTGTTGATCCGCAGCCTGCACGCGACGCTTGGCGCCGCCGGGCGCGACCGCCAGATGCGCGCCTCCTTCACCCTCGAGAACAACGCCGCGGCCCTTGCCGCCGAAAAACCGGTGAGCTGTGCGCCGCCGGAGATGAAGCCGGACCGCAACGAGGTCATGAACAAGCCGGGCAGCGGCCCGCAGTTCGCCATCACCCCCGGCGTGAAGTTCGACTGCCTCGTGGGCGCGCACAACACGGCGCGCAACCTGACCACCGGCTACGTGACCTTCGCCCCCGGTGCTGTCCTGCCGTGTCACCGCCACACGTTCGGCGAATCCATCACGCTCCTCCGCGGCCGCGCCGTCATCGACGTGGAGGGCCGCTGCTACGAGGTCGGGCCGCTCGACAATGTCACCGTGCCGCGCGGCCTCGCGCACAAGGTCACCAATCTCTCCCGCACCAACCCCGCGGTGTTCCATATCGCCCTGGCCTCGGCCAAGCCGGACCGGGAGCTGGTGGACACGTTTTTCCCGCGGCGCACCATGCCGGAGGTCACGGCGACGCGTCCCGGCGGCGAACGCGTGACGTACCAGAAGAAGGTTGAGCGCTACGCCCCCGGCAATGGCGCGGCCTTCGTGGACTTCTGCAACGCCGAGCTCGTGCCCGGCATCGAGATGAGCGGCGGCTACGGCCTGTTCCAGCAGGGTGGGCGGCTGCCGGCGCACCTGCACGATTTCGACGAGTCCATCAGCATCGTCGAGGGCTCCGCGACCTGCCTCGTCGAGGGCCGCCGCTACACGCTGGGCAACCTCGAGACCGCGCTGCAGCCCCGCGGCCGGGTGCATTATTTCATCAACGAAACGCCCGCGCCGATGGGCATGATCTGGTTCTACGCCGGCCCGATGCCCGAGCGCATCGTGGTGGACGAGACCTGCGCCACCGTGCCCAACGTCGCGATGGCGAGCGCCTGATTTCCCCCGAGCCATGCCCGCCCCCTTCAACCTCAAGCTCACCGCCGACTTCTTCGACGCCGCCGGAAAACCGAAGTATCAGGACATCGGCCTGTCCGTGCTTTCGGCGGCGCCCCACATCCGGCAGTCCCCGTTTGCCGTGCACAGCCCGGAGATCTCGCCCGAGCAGCTCGCGGGGGCGAACGGCGTGATCGTGCTGACGCCCAAGGTGACGGCGAAATCCGTTTCCTCGGCGAAGGACCTGCTCGCCATCGGCCGTTTCGGCGTGGGCTACGATTCCGTGGACGTGCCCGCGTGCACGGCGGCGGACGTCGCGGTGTTCATCACCAGCGGCGCCGTGGACCGCCCGGTCGCCGAGGCGGCGGTCGGCTGGATGATCGCCCTCACGCATCACATGCGCACCAAGGACCGTCTCGTGCGCACCGGGGAGTGGGAGGTGCGTTCGCGTTTCATGGGCAGCGAATTGCGCGACCGCACGCTCGGCGTCATCGGTCTCGGCGGCATTGCCCGCCACCTGATCAAACTCCTCGAGAACTGGGGCATGAAGCCGCCGCTGGCGTTTGACCCGTTCATTGACGACGCCGGTGCCGCCAAGGCGGGCGCGCGCAAGGTGAGCCTGGACGAGCTGCTGCGGGAGTCGGATTTTGTCTCCATTCACTGCCCGCTCACCGAGCAGACCCGCGGCCTGATCGGCCCGGCGCAACTCGCGCTGATGAAACCCGGCGCCTACCTGCTCAACACCGCGCGCGGCGGACTGGTGGACGAGGACGCACTCTACGCCGCGCTCAAATCCAACCGCATCGCGGGTGCGGCGCTGGATTGCTTTGCGCAGGAGCCGGTCACTTCGCCCTCACGGTTCGCGGACCTGGACAACGTCCTGCTCGCGCCGCACTGCATCGCGTGGACGCATGAGCTGTTCCGCGACATCGGCCGCACCGCCTGCCAGGGGATGATCGACCTGTCGCTCGGCCAGAAACCGCGCGGCTTGGTCAATCCCGACGTGCTGGCCAAGCCGTCGTTCCAGGAGAAATGGCAGCGTCTCTGCCCCCGCTGAATTTCGTCATGACCACCAAAAAGAAAACCAAGCCATCGGGATCCGGCCGGCTGGCCGGCCGCGTCGCCTGGATCAGCGGCGCCACCTCCGGCATCGGCGAGGCCGCGGCGGAATTGTTTGCCCGCGAGGGCGCGAAGGTGGCGATCGTCGGCCGCCGGCGCGAACTCGGCCAGGCCATTGCCCGCCGCATCAACCGCACGGCGCCCGGCGCCGCGATTGCCCTGGCCTGCGACGTGAGCCGGGAGCGCGACGTGAAGGCCTCCATCGCCGCGACGGTGAAGCGCTTCGGCCGGCTTGATATCCTCGTCAACAACGCCGGCATGGTGGAGATCGGCGACCTGCACACCTACACCGAGGCCCAGTGGGACCGCGTGATGGGCGTGAACGTCAAATCCATGTTCTTCGCCTTCAAGCACGCCTTCCCGCACCTGCGGAAGGCGAAGCGCGGCTATGTCGTCAACGTCGGCTCGATCAGCAGCTTTGTCGGCCAGGCCCGCACCCCCGTCTACACGACGACGAAGCACGCCATCCTCGGCCTCACCCGCTCCATTGCGCTCGACTACGCGGCGCACGGCGTGCGCTGCAACTGCGTGTGCCCGGGCATCACGGAAACGCCCATGCTGTGGGAGCACCTCAACGTCCGCCCCGATCCCAAGGCGGCGCTGGCCGAGCGCCTGCAGCGCGTGCCGATGGGCGTCTCGCTTTCGCCGCTCGATGTGGCGAAATCCATCCGGTATTTCAGCTGCGAGGATTCCGCCGGCATCACGGGCACGTCGCTCACGATTGACTGCGGCTACCTCACGGCGGCCGAGTGGCAGTGCACCGGCCCGACCCTGTTCCAGGAGAACGTCTAAACCCCCATGAAAGCAAAATTCGCCTGCGCCGACTTCACCTTTCCGCTGCTGAGCCATCCGCACGCGCTGGACCTGATCGCCAACCTCGGTTTCCAGGGCGTGGACATCGGCCTGTTCGAGCAGCGTTCGCACCTGTGGCCGTCGAAGGAGTTCAAGAACGTCAAGGCCAGCGCGCGGAAGCTGAAGCGCGCCCTGGGTGACCGCGGCCTCGTCGCCGCCGACGTGTTCCTGCAGATGATGCCGGACTTCACGCCGTTCGCGATCAACCAGCCCAGCGCCGCCCGCCGCCGGAAGGCGCGGGACTGGTTCCTGCGCACGCTGGAGTACGCCGACGCCGTGGGGTGCGAGCATGTGACGACGCTGCCGGGCGTGGTGTTTGCGGAGGAGGGGAGGGACGCCTCGCTGGCGCGCTCCGCCGACGAACTCGGCTGGCGCGTCGAGGAAAGCTGCGCGGCCGGCCTGATCTTCGGCACGGAGGCGCACGTCGGCTCCATCGTCACGACGCCCGAGGAAACCGCGGACCTGGTCCGGCGCGTGCCCGGCCTGACGCTGACGCTCGACTACACCCATTTCACGCGCGCCGGCATCTCCGACCGCAGCATCGAGCCCCTCGTGCCGCATGCCAGCCACTTCCACATGCGCGGCGCCTGCCGCGGCCGGCTGCAGTGCAACCTGAAGCAGAACACCATTGATTACCCCCGCATGCTCGCGGCGATGGCCAAGGCCGGCTACAAGCGCTGGATCGGCGTCGAGTACATCTGGATCGACTGGGAGCACTGCAACGAGAGCGACACCATTTCCGAAACCATCCAGCTCCGGGACCTGATCCGCCAGGCGGCGGCGAAGCTCTGACCATGCCCGATGTCCGCCCCGACGCTCCGCCCCCCCGCACTCGCGCTCCTCGAGGTTTACTCCCTCGGGGCCGCGCTGGTGGTGCTCGACCGGATCGAGAAGGCCGCGCTCGTGCGCGTGCTGCAGGCGGAGCTGAACGATTACTACGGCCTGTTTCTCAAGCTCTCGGGCGATTCCGCCTCGGTGCGGATCGCGATCGAGACGGCGCGGGCCATCACCACGGAAATGAAGGTCGCGCTCACCGCCAAGGCGCTCGACGCCCCGGATGCGGCGGCCTGGTCCGTGATCGAGAGTCCGCCGGAGTACCAGCCGCTGCTGGAGCAGGAAGTCGTTTTCATCCCCCAACCCACGAAAGTTGCCATGAGTGATAAATCCAAAGTTCCCGAGGCCATCGGCCTGCTCGAAACGCAGGGCTTCACCGCCGTCACCGCCGCCACCGACGCCGCCTGCAAGGCCGCCGGCGTGCGCGTCATCGCCAAGGAAAAGCTCGGCGGTGGCTACGTCACCGTGATCTTCGAGGGCGATGTCGCCGCCGTCACCGCCGCCGTCGCCGCCGGCCGCGCCGCCGCCGAGGCCGTCGGCAAGCTCATTTCCGCCCATGTCATCCCGCGCCCCAGCGAGGGCGTCGGCCAGATCCTCACCCGCCTCTGAGTCCCTTTACCCAGCATCAATCAACCCATCATCATCATCATGAACGAATCCATCGGAATGGTAGAAACCCGCGGCTACGTCGGCAGCATCGAGGCGACCGACGCCATGGTTAAGGCCGCCAACGTCACCCTCAGCCGCCAGATCCAGATCGGCGGCGGCTTTGTCACCGTCGTCGTCAAGGGCGACGTCGGCAGCGTCAAGGCCGCGGTTGACGCCGGCGCCGACGCCGCCAACCGCGTCGGCGAGCTCGTCTGCTCCCACGTCATCGCCCGCCCGCACCCCGATCTCCTCAAGCAGGTCGGCCTGTAATCCCATCACCCATCGCCCTTCACAACTTACCCAATACTCCAATGTCCCACGAAGCACTCGGCATGATTGAAACGAAGGGCCTCTGCGCCCTTCTCGAAGCGACCGACGCCGCCCTCAAGGCCGCCAGCGTCACGATGACCGGCTGGGAGCCGATCGGCGCGGGCTACGTCACCGCGTTCTTCCGCGGCGATGTCGCCGCCGTGAAGGCTGCGATCGACGCCGGCGCCGAAGCCGCCGCCAAGGTCGGCGAAGTCATCAGCGTCCAGGTCATCCCGCGCCCGCACGAGGAACTCATCGGCCTCGGCAAATGGATCGGGAGTCCCGCCTGAAACTTAAAACGTAACCCCTAACCCATTTCTCCCATGTCAAAAGCCATCGGTCTGCTCGAAACCCGGGGCCTCGCGGCCCTCGTCGCCGGCACGGACGCCATGCTGAAGTCAGCCAACGTCACCCTCGCCGGTCCCATGAAACAGGTCGGCCATGGCCTCGTCTCCGCCGTCGTGGTGGGTGACGTCGCCGCGGTCAAGGCCGCCACCGACGCCGGCGCCCAGGCGGCCCGCGCCGTCGGCGAGGTCGTCAGCGTGCAGGTGATCCCGCGCCCCCACGACGAGGTCGCGTCCATCCTGCCGAAACCCGGCAAGGCCAAATAATCCCATGCTCCTCGCACGCGTCATCGGCACCGTCGTCTCGACCCAGAAGGACGACGCCCTGCAGGGGCGGAAGCTCCTGCTGCTCCGTCCGCTCCTGGTGGACGAGGCCGGTCAGTTTCGTCCGGGTCCGTCCACCATCGTCGCCGTCGACTCGCTCGGCGCCGGCCAGGGTGAGACGGTCCTGTTCTGCCAGGGCAGTTCCGCCCGCCAGGCCGCCGGCATGGCCGCGGTGCCCGTTGACGCCGTCGTCACCGGCATCGTGGACAACGTGGATGTGAACCACCGCACGATCTATCCCGAGTCCAAGGCGGCGAAATAACCTCCCATGATCCTCGCCCGCGTTGATGGAGTGATGGTCTCGACGGTCTGCCACCCGAGTTTGCGGGGCTGCCGGACCGTCATCTGCCAGCCGCTCAACGAGCACGGTGCCGCCGAGGGCACACCGGTGCTCGCCCTCGATGCGCACGGCGCCGGCCAGCACCAGCGCGTGCTGGTCTCCACCGACGGTGCGGCCGCCCGGGCCCAGGTCGGCGATCCGAAATCGCCCCTCCGCAACACCATCATCGCGATCCTCGACGCCGCCTCCTCCTAACATGCGCCTCGGCCACGTCATCGGAAAAGTCACCCTCAGCCGGCAGGATCCGTCCTACTTTGGCGGTCGCTTCCTGCTGGTGCGCCCGTGGGCCGCCCAGAACCAAACCGCGGGCCCGACGCTCGTGGTCTACGACAACCTCGGCGCCGGGCTCGGCCACCTGATCGGTTTCACCGAGGGCGCCGAGGCCTCCAAGCCGTTCGCCGAGGCCACGCCGGTGGACGCGTTCAACGCCGCCATCGCCGACGAGATTTTCCACCAGCCACCCCAATAATTTTATGCGCAAGGTCATCACTGCTGCCGATGTCGAACGCCTGCTCCGCGCGGGTGAGAGCTTCGACACCATTCCGGCCGACGCCATCGTCACGCCGTCCGCCCGCGATCTCATGCGCAGCCGCAAGCTGCCCGCCCGTTCCACGCCGACGACTGCGGCCGCACCCCACGCCTGCGACTGCAGCCAGTCGGTGGACCTGAAGAACCCGGCGGCGATCCAGAAGTTTTTCACGTCCCCCGCGGTCGAGGCGATCAAGGTCCAGATGTGCGACATCGGCCGGCGGATGTGGGAGAAGGACTACGTGGACGGCAACGGTGGCAACATCACGGTGCGCGTCGCGGAGAACCTCGTGCTCTGCACGCCGACGCTGATCTCGAAGGGCTTCATGAAGCCCTGTGACATGTGCCTGATCGACCTGGACGGCAACCAGGTGGCCGGCACGAAGAAGCGCACGAGCGAGGCGCTGACCCATCTCGGCATCATGAAACGCCAGCCGAAGGCCCGGGCGTGCGTCCACGCGCACCCGGTGCACGCGACGGCGTTCGCGGTGGCCTCGGTCATTCCGCCCTCCTGTCTCATTCCCGAGGCCGAGGTGTTCCTGGGCGAGATTGGCATGGCGGAGTACCAGACCCCCGGCACGCCGGCCAACGGCAAGGCGGTGGGCGAGGTGGGGGTGAACCACCAGGTGGTCCTCATGCAGAACCACGGCGTGATCACGTGGGGCGACAACGTCGAGGACGCGCACTGGAAGATGGAGAACATTGACGCTTACTGCCGCACCGTCTGGATCGCCTCGCAGCTCGGCAGCCCGCTGCACTCGTTTGGCGCGGACAAGCTGAAGGAGCTGATCGCGATCCGCCAAAAGCTCGGCATGTCCGACCAGCGGCTCGGCACCAAGGATTGCCAGCTCTGCGACCCGGGTGATTTCCGCGCCGCGCCGGTGAACCAGCCGCCGAAGACGTAACGATCGGGCGGTCCTGCCCGGGCTCGAATTACTCCCCATGAAATCCCCGATCAAACTGCAGGCCGGCCAGCCCGGTTGGAGTTTCAAAAGCAACCGCGTGCAGGGTTTCCTCACCCGCACGGGCGGTCATCTGGCGCCGGTGGTGTTCAAGCTGGGCCGCAAGTCGGTGCAGCCGTTTTCCATCACACCCTGGGCGAAGGAATCGCTGCCCGCCGCAACCCCGACGATGCTGCGGGTGGCCCGCGGGGATTTTTTCTGCGCGCCCTTCGGCGGCAATGCCGCACCGTACCGCGGGGAGCAGCACCCGGCGCACGGTGAGTCCGCCAACCGGGACTGGACCTTTGAGTCGCTGGTGCGCGCCGGCGGCACCACGACCCTGCACACCTCGCTGAAGACCCGCGTGAGGCGCGGGCGCGTGGACAAGCGGCTGATCCTGCGCGACGGCCACGCCGCGGTGTATTCCGAGCACGTGCTGTCCGGCATGACGGGACCGATGTCGATCGGGACGCACCCGATGCTGCTGTTCCCGGACCGGCCCGGTTCCGGCACGCTCACGATGAGTGCGTTCAAAAAGGGCTTTGTGGTGCCGGGCGCCTGGGAAACACCGGCGGCCAAGGGCTACTCGCTGCTCAAGCTCGGCGCGCCGTTCTCGTCCCTCGAGCGCGTGCCGGCGGCCGCGGGTGGCACGGTTGACCTCACGCGTTATCCGGCCCGCCGCGGGTTTGAGGAGCTGGTGGAGGTGATCAGCGACGCGCGCCTGCCGTTTGCGTGGAACGCGGTGACGTTCCCGGGCGAGGGCCGGGTGTTTTTCACGGTGAAGAATCCGCGCGTCCTGCGCGAGACGGTGCTGTGGTTCTCAAATGGCGGCCGGCATTATCCGCCGTGGAACGGGCGGCACCTCAATGTCGTCGGCGTCGAGGACGTGACCGCCTATTTCCACCTCGGCCTCGCGGAGTCCGCGAAGCCCAACCTACTCACCCGCGCCGGCGCGCCGACCGCGGTGCAGCTCCGGCCCGACCGGCCGCTGCGCGTGGCGCACATCATGGCGATGGCGGCGATCCCGCGCGGCTTCGATGCGGTGAAGAGCATGGTCCCGGCCAAGGGCGGGGTGACGCTGATCGCGCGCAGCGGCCGCAAGGTCTTCGCGCCGCTGGACCTGGATTTTGTGCAGTAACGCCGGCGTCGCCGGTGCCACCGGTTACTTGGCCGTCGGTGGCACCACTTCCAGTGTGCCGACGTTGACGCGGCCCTCGGGCATGGGCCGGTAGAAATCGAGCTCTGGCTTCTTGATCGACTTGTCGAAATACGGCGCCCCGGCCTCGAGCATCTGGGCGGCAATGGCGTTCAGGTCGCGGTGATCGGGATCATCGGCGACGATGACGGTTTTCCAGAGCATTTTGGCCTTGGCCTTCGGGTCCGGGTTGTACTCCCAGGCGGTGACCCGGATGAAGAGTTTCTCAAAGCTGGCCTTCTGCAGGTTCGCCTCATAGCCGGGTGTTTTCTCGTCCATGATCTGCTGGGCAAACGCCCCGGTGATGCTGACCTGCGGCGTCCCGTCCATGGTGGGCGTCTCGCCCTGGTCGCGGATGTAGGGATTCTTCATGTCACCGCGGCCGTAGCTGACGGTGAGGAGGATGTCGGGCTTGGTGCCCTTGGCGTAGGGGTGAAACCCATTGAGCTCCAGCTGGTGGAACAGCTGGCGCAGCATCGCCTGCTGGTCCACCGGCTTCACGAGCTTCTGGTCCGACTTGATGAGATCGATGGCAAAGAGGGCGAAGCTCTTGCTGTGGCCGCCCTCGTCGGGCGCGCTGGTCCGGTGGGACCACTGGAGGGACTTGTCCACGACGGTGGACCGCACCCCGATGGCCACTTCCTGCGCGCGGGCGGCGGGAGCCTGCAGGGCCAGAATCGCCGCCGCGAGGAACGGGGCGGACGAGACCAGGCGGGAGAGAAGGATTTTCATGGAGGAAAGTCGGTCCGGGTTGCCGGAGTGAGGCAATGGGCGGGCGAGGGAAGGACGGCCGCGCCGCTCAGGGTTTTTTGGCCGGCACCACCTCGGGTGCGCCGACGTTCACGTGGCCCTCGGGCAGCGCCTCGTAGACGTCCACCTCCGGTTCCGTGATGTCGCGGTCGAAATACGCCACGCCGGCCTTGAGCATTTTTTCCATGACGCCGTTCAGGTCGCGGTGGTCGGGATCATCCACGACCATGGTCGTGTTCCAAAGCTGCCGGGCCCGTTCCTTGGGTTTGGACGGGTAGGCCCACGCGGCGACGCGGATGTAGAGTTTCTCGAAGCCGGCCTTCTGCAACTTGGCTTCGTAACCGTTGCCCTTCTCCTTGAAAAGCTGGGTGGGGATGCCGGTGATGGCGATGGAGGGGGCGCCCAGCGTCTGGCCGCCGCTGGAGGTGACCGAGGAGGAGAGCGCGTTGGTCTCCGTGCGGCCGCCGTCAACCTGGTACGGATTGCTGAGGAAACCGCGGCCGTAATAAACCGTGAGCACAATCTCGGGGTCCGCGCCGGGCGCCACCAGTGTGTAGCCGTGGGTGTTGAGCTCGGTGCTGAGCAACTGGAGAATGGCGGACTCGTCCACCGGCTTCACCAGCTTGTCCTGCGACTTGACCTGTTTCACGAGCACGATGCCGTAGATTTTGCCGTGGGGCTTGGCGGCCTGCAGCGAGGACTTCACCCGGCCGAACGGCTTGTCCACCACCGTGGAGCGCACCCCGACATCGAGCTGTTCCTGGGCGCGCGCGGCGGGACCGGTGAGCCCGAAGCCCCCGGCCGCCAGGCAAACGAGGACGAGGCAATATCCCGGGGTGGAGCGCAGTGGTTTCATGGATGAGCGATGAGGCGCAGGGCGATGATCCAGGCGAGCGCGACCACGCCCATGACGGCCCACACGATGGATTCCCGCTTGGTCTTCCACGCGACAAACGTGTTCACCGTCGCCCCAATCAGCAATCCGCAGGCGACCGCGAGGGCGGTGTCGACCCCGCGGAACCGGCTGACGCAGGCCGCGACGCCCACAAAGCACAGGAGCCCACAGAGCGGAAGCCGGGCGCCGTGCGGAATGATGGGCCGCCTGGCACCGGGCTGGGCTTCCGTGCGAGTCATGGGCGGAAGGGAGGGGAACTCAGGCCTTCGCCAGCACGAGGTTGATGGCGGTGGTGAGACGCGTCCAATGATCCGTCTCGGCGGACAGCTGTTTGCGGCCGGCGGCGGTCAGCTTGTAGAAGCGCGCCTTGCGGTTGTTCTCCGACACGCCCCATTCGGCGGCGATCCAGCCCTGCGCCTCGAGTCGGTAGAGGGCGGGGTAGAGGGAGCCCTGTTCGACCCGCATCACCTCGTCGGACATCTGCTGGATCCGGTTGGCGATCCCCAGGCCGTGCATGGGCTCGTGCTGGAGGGACTTCAAAATCAGCATGTCGAGCGTGCCGTAAACAAAGTCGGTTTTTTCTTTGGCCATGGTGCGAATCTTCCGCCGTGGCGGGAGTTGCGTGCAGCCAATTCGTTTCCCCTAGACTGTCAAATGAAGAAGCGGCCGGCGGGAGATGGCCGGTGGTTTCACCCTTTGCGCAGGGCAATCACATCCTGCCGTTGGTCCCAGGCCGTCTCATGATAGCCGAGGAGTTGCCAGCCGGGTTGCTGCACGAAATTCTTCAACACATACGACGGCAGCGCCAGGCTGATGCCGTAGCCGGGCGAGTCGGCATAGTCCACGTAGCCGAAACCGGTCCGCCGGTACTCCGCGAGGAGCGCGGCGATCGGCGCGTCCTCGAGGCCGTAGCGGTGTTTGCCGGCGACGAGATCCGCTTCACAGCTCCGGCCGTGCGTGGTGCACACCACGATGCCACCCGGGGCGAGCAGGCGGTGGAACAACTGCAGGAACGCCGTCCATTGTCCGCGGGGCAGATGCGTCAGCAGCGATCCGCACCAGATCAGGTCGTAGGGTTCTCCGAGCGGAATCTGCGCGACGTCCACCGATGACACCACCGGGACGGCCCCGAAGGTGCGCGCGCAAAACTCCACGCCCGGTCGGTTGAGGTCGCACGCGGTGAGCTGCGCGGCGGGAAACGCGCGGCGGAGAAACCGCAGTACCCGGCCGTGGCCGCACGGCAGGTCGAGGATCCGGTGGAGGGTGGAGGCCTGCCGCCGCGCGGTGAAGAGGGCGGCCTCGATGCAGTGCAGCGCCGATGCGCCCACGTCGAAATAATGCTCCTCGTCGCCGCGGAACATTTCGTCGTCCGGCGCGATTTCCCGCCGGACGCCGACGAGGGGGTCGGGCTGGGGGACCCACGCCCGGCCTTCCTTGAGGCCATGCAGGGTGAAATGCTGCCAGCCCGAGCCGACCACGCCGGCACGGATCGCCGCGGCGACGTCCGGGTGGAGCTGCACGTAGGCCTGCTCGTCGAACTCGTTCCGCGACGGCAGCGTCTGGGCTACGATCGGGCGCTGGGCGGATGCATCCATGGGTCGCGGGGAGTGACGGGAATTGGCCGCATCAGGGGGCGGATTTCAGCCGCGGTCAACGCCGGGCCCGGGTCGCCCGCCGGCCTCCGCGAATTCACCACGGCCTCCAACGCGATGAACCTGCAGAAGCTCGTCGGACGGTGAGCACGGCGGCGAACCCTGGATTTTAACCACGAAAGACCCGAAACACACGCAGGCGTCGGATCAGGAATCGCTCAGGCATGAAACGGGCTTGGAATTCCGGCCCACGACAGTTCGGTTACGAACCGGAGAATAACTCCCTGCCTCATTGCCTTTCCCTAATCCCTCAGTCCCTTCTCTTTACCTCCCGCCCTTTCTCCGCCCTTACCTCTTAATTCCTAAATCCTAACTCCTAAATCCCAACTCCCTCCCATGCCCTACACCTGCAAAGCCTACTCCGCCACCAGCGCGACCTCGCCCCTTTCGTCCGCCACCATTTCGCGCCGCGAGCCCGGTCCGACTGACGTCCAGATCGACATCCTCTACTGCGGCGTCTGCCACTCCGACCTCCATTTCGCGCGCAACGAGTGGCATTTCACCCAGTACCCCGCGGTGCCGGGTCATGAGATCGTCGGCAAGGTCAAGTCGGTCGGCAGCGCCGTGAAGAAGTTCAAGGTCGGCGACACCGTCGGCGTGGGCTGCTTCGTGGATTCCTGCCGCACCTGCCCGGAGTGCCTGAAGGGCCTCGAGCAATACTGCCCCACGATGACGATGACTTACGGCAGCATGGACGCGCATCTCAACGCCCCGACGCTCGGCGGTTACTCCGCGGGCATCGTGGTGACGGAAGAATTCGTGCTGCGCATGCCGGCCAATCTGAACCTCGCGGCCGCCGCCCCGCTGCTCTGTGCGGGCATTACGACGTACTCGCCCATGCGTCACTGGAAGGTCGGTCCCGGCCAGAAGGTCGGCATCGTCGGCCTGGGCGGACTCGGCCACATGGGTGTGAAGTTCGCCCGCGCGTTCGGCGCGCACGTCGTGCTCTTCACGACCTCGCCCGGCAAGACCGCTGACGCCCTCCGGCTCGGCGCGCACGAGGTGGTGATCTCGAAGGACGCCGCCGCGATGGCGAAGCACGCCAACAGCTTCGACTTCATCCTGGATACCGTGGCCGCGACGCACGACCTCAACGCCTACTTCGAGCTGCTGAAGCGCGACGGCAACCTGACGCTGGTCGGTGCGCCCGGCGAACCGCTGCCCGTCGCGGCGTTCCCGCTGATTTTCCGCCGCCGCTCCCTGTCCGGCTCCCTCGTCGGCGGCCTGCCCGAGACGCAGGAGATGCTGGATTTCTGCGGGAAGCACGGGATCACGAGCGACATCGAGCTGATCAAGATGGACCAGATCAACGAAGCCTACGAACGCATGCTGAAGAGCGACGTGAAGTACCGCTTCGTGATTGATATGGGTTCGCTCCGCTGAAACGTAGCGAGCGGGCGAGGGGATTGGATGACGCAGGGCGGGGTCTCTGACCCCGCCTTTCAGGGTGGAACGCGGCGAGGGAGCCGCATCCCCTTGCTACCAGCGCGTTAGGGGCAACGCGCTCATCCTCCAGCCATCGCTCATCACCCATCACCTCCCGGGCTGGAGCCCGGGGATCTACGTACGACCCGTAGGTATTTCCCCGGCGTGACCCGGGGCAACCGAAACGGCAATTTGGGGTCAGTTACCCCGCCGATGAAGACGCATTCCAAAGTCCAGCTGCTCGTGGTGATCAGCGTGATCGTGGCGAAGTGCGTCAGCCTGCAGCAGCAGTTCAGTGCGGACGGGGCGGTTGCGGTGATCCTTTTCGGGGGCGTCGCGCTCCTCGCCTCGGCAGCACTGCTGCGCCGTTCCACCGGCCTGGCTTTCGTCGTGGCGATGGGCGCGACTTTCTCCGCCTTTGGCCTGGTCCGGGAGTTTATCTTCGCGGAGAGCCATTCGCTCGTCACCGGCCTGCTCTTTGCCCGCGAAGAGGCGATGTACCTCGTTCTCGCCTACTGCCTGTTCAACCTCTGGGCGGAGTGGCGGGTCACGGCGGAGCGAGAGAGTGTGAAGGCGTAAGCTGACAGGTGATGGGTTATGGGTCTTGGGTGATAGGCGATAGGAATTGGGTTCTGGCAGGGAAATACCCTGCCTCCGGCACAACCCATTACCCATGACCAATCACCCCTGACCTTGTGCTCGGACTCACTTCTTCGCGCCTGACTCCGCCAGCGCCTTCAAATTGGCGAGGCCGCGGTCGAAATCGCCGCCGATCATTTTGTCCATGCTCACGAACATGCACATGACCTTGGCCATGTAGTTTTTGTCGCCGTACATCGCCCACGTGACGGTGGTGCCGGCGCCCGCGGGCTTGAGGAGGAATTCGGCTGTGGCGGTGTCCTCCATCGGCTTGAGGAACTCCAGCTTCACCCGGACGAGTTCGTTCGGCGTGCTGGCGACGATGGTCTGGCGGCCCTCGCCGATCTTGCTGTTGCCCACCCACGCGTTGCTGGCGCCGACGCCGCTGGCCGGGCCGTCGTAGGTAATCTTCGCGGCGGGATCGAGCTGCAGCCACGGCGACCAGGCCTGGGTCTGGCGGAGATCGTTGAGTTGCGGGAACACCGCGGTGGCGGGAGCGGCGATGGTGACGGAGCGCTCGACGCGGTAGGTGTCGGACTGAAACGCGCCCGCGATGAGAATCACGGCGACGACGGCCACAAGGACCAGGAGGATTTTCTTGATCATGGGAGGAAGGGGTTGGGGGTGGGACCTGGGCAGCCTCAGGCCAAGCCCCCGGGGGCGTCAATTCCCCGCTGATCAGGCAATCCATCCGGTGCAGTTTTATCGCAAAAGCGCGGAGAGGCGAAACCGCGGAAACGGAATCAGAGCTCGGCAGGGCTGCTCCTCAATTCTACTCGTCCGCGCTTTTACGATAAATTCCGGGTCCGTCCTTGTCCGTCCTCCTCCTTCCGGATTCGCTTCCGGTGCTCCCGTCCCGCATGCCCCTGCACCGAAAGAAGATTTTTCGCATCCCGGCTCCGCCGCCTGGCACGATCTACGTGCGGCCGGGGTACAACCGGGTGCTGGCGGAGGAGTTCGAGGCGCTGAAGCGCAAGCGCGTGGACCTGGTGAAGGACAAGGTGGAGGCGCACAGCCAGGGCGACCTGCGCGAGAACTTCGGGTTCAAGGCGGCGAAGGACGCCATCCGCGCGGTGGACCGCAAGATGACGTCGCTCGACCGGTTCGTCGCCCGCAACACCTTCATCGAGGTCGATCCCACGCTGTGGCTGACCAAGCCGACGGACACGCTGCAACTGGGTCACGTGGTCACACTGGAGAAGCAGGACCTGGCGACGAAGCGGAAGCACACGTTCACCTTTCTCATCACGACGCACGGCGAGACCGCCAGCGACCCGGAGACGGGGATCGAGTGCCTCCCGCACAACTCCCCGCTCGCCGCCGCCGTGCTGGGGCTGTCGGTGAACGCTCCCGCCACCGTCACGCTCCCCGCTGGTGCCGCCCTCCTGACCATCCGCGCCCTCCGCAACCCGACCCAGCCCGAGCTCGACCGCCTGCTCACCGCCATCCGCCCGCCCGAGATCGAGGACGATTAAACGATTCTGTCCGTCCGGCGGGGCACGGCCCTCTGGGCCGTGAGTCCGGTCGGATTTGCCCGCGAATCACGCGAACGAACGCGAAATTTCCGAACTCGCCCGGTTGGTTTGTTGTCCGGTTTTTCGCGCTCTTTCGCGTGTTTCGCGGGCAATCCCACGGGGCGCAGCGCCTCACTCCTTCTTCAGCTGCGCCGGGATGAACTTCTCGCGGACAGCCTTGGCGAGCAGTTCGGGCGGGAGCAGGCCTTCGCTGATGACGAAATCGTTGAAGGTCTGGCGGTCGAATTTCTTGCCGAGCGCGAGCTCCGTGGCGGTGCGCGTTTCCATCAGGCGGGTGTAGCCGTAGAAATACGCGCAGGCCTGGCCGGGGGAGCGGAAGGTGTAGCGGTCGAGCTCCTGATTGGCCATGCCCTCGGACAGGCACACGTCCTGGGTGAGGATCTCGAAACCGCGCTCACGCGTGATCAGCCCGAGGTTGAGCATGGGATCGAGCATCGCGCGCGCGGAGCGCATGAGCCGGTGCTGCAGCGCGATCAGCTGGCCGTCGAGCGGCTCGAAGGGTTTCGTCTCGGCCTCGGCGTAGAGCGCCCAGCCCTCGACGTTGACGCTGTTGAACGCGAAGAGGCTGCGCGCGAGCGACACCCCGCGCTCGACCATCGCGGCGAACTGCAGGTCGTGGCCGGGACGGCCCTCGTGCGCGGTGAGCGTCCAGGCGCCGGCCTTGTACGTGAAGTCGTCGAACGACGCGGCCTTGCCGCCGGCGCCGGGGTTGCTCGTGGTCAGGACGAACACGCCCTGTTCACCCTTCGTGCCGATGAGCGGCGGCGGCTGGAAATGCGGCGCGGGTTGCGCGGCGTTTTCGGCGTCGGAGGCGATGCGCATCTGCATCGGGCGGTCGGGGAGCGTCACGATCTTTTCGCGGCGGATGATCTCTTCAATTTTGCCGATGATCTCGTGGTAATACGGCTCGACCTCGGCCTTGGTGAGCTGGGACTTCTTTAATTCCCGGATGACGGCGCGGTAATCGGGATCGGTGAAGCCGTGTTCCTTCGCGACCAGCGGCGCGAGCGCCTTCATCTCGTTGCGGTACTCGGCGAACGCGAGCTGGGCCTTTTTGATCAGGTCCTGCGGCGAGATATCGAGGCCGATGTTCTTGAGGTTGTCGGCGTAAAGTTCGGCGGGCAGGCGGGCGTCGGTGCGCGCGTGGGGCAGGACCGTGCTGCGCAGCCACGCCGCGTAATCCGTGAGCTGGGCGTCGAGCGCCGCGAGGGCGGCCGGCGCGCCGTCGAGTTTATCAATGCCGTATTTGGCGTAGAGCTTGTGGATGCCGGCGGCGTACTGCGAGATCGCGGCGAGGTGGTTTTCGACCTCGCCCTTGAACGGCGGGAGCAGCGCGGGATTGCCGACGCGCTCGTTGTAACGGTCCTTGGCGAGCTCGGTGATCGGCTTGGTGCCGGGCATGAGACCGGTGTAGCGCTTCAGCCGCACCAGCGCGGCGGGCCGGCGGGCGGCCTCGATCTGGTCGTCGAGCAGGCTGAACTCGCCGAAGAAAATCAGCTGCGGCACATTGCCGTAGGGGAGGGTGAGCTTTTCGTTGAGCGCGGCGCTGGTGAGACGGTCGTTGGCGGACTTGATCAGGATGGCGAGGTCCTGCTGCACGCGCGGGTCGGTCTCGATCATCGCCCGCTTGGCGAGCTCATCGCGCGCCGCGGTCGTCAGGGCGCGCGTGCGCTCGTCATTGCCGGCCGTGAGGTCGGCGATCTGGTCATCCAACCCCCGCACGCCGATGCGCCCCGCGAATTCCGGCGCCACCTTGGCCGTCGCATCGAGCAGCACCTGGGCGTGGCGGTTGCTCTGGGTGATCCAGTCCGCCTGGTCGGCGGCCGACGCGCTTGCGGCCGTGAAGACCGCCAAGCCGGCGACCAAGCCGCCGCGAACCAAGGAACCGAAGGGGAGGAACGTCAGACGTGTGGATTGCATCCCCCGAGTCAGCCGCCGCCCACCCCGAAACTCAAGGGTTTCGCGCCGAGCGGAGCCGGGCGAAGGATGAACGGTCCGAAAGCCGGTTCGGACCCCAATTCGGACCCAGTTTTACCTGCCCTGGGTCATGGTACGAATTGGGGATGCTTCATTTACTGCACCGTCCGTGTCTGATCCTTAAGCACAAGTCGCTTAAGGTCCTTCAAACTGACATCATAATGAAAGTGCATGTCGGGTTTAGAGGTGCAGTAGATGCTGGCAAGGCCGTGGGTGGGTGGGCACTTGCTGGCGGAACGTAGGGCATTGCGGGCCCAAAACGGGGCCTGAGAAGGCCAAGCCGACGGGGCTCGAAGGTGGGCAGGTTGCCCTTTTTCCCGGTGCCCGAGGTTACCCAGGGAGCCGGTAAAGGGGGCAGCCTGTTCCTTGTTACCTGGGGCTGGCTTCACGCCATTACGGGAACAGCCGCTGCGACTGCCAGCCGGCGGACGTGCGGGTGAAGATGACGCGCTCGTGGAGGCGGAAGGGTTTTTCGTGCCAGAACTCGATGCTCTCGGGCGCGAGGCGGAAGCCGGACCAGTGCGGCGGGCGGGGCACCGGGCCCACGCCATAGCGCAGCGCCTCCACCGCGCAGTTTTTCTCGAGGGCAAATCGATCCGCCATCGGGCGCGACTGGTGCGAGGCCCACGCGCCGAGCTGGCTGAGCCGCGCGCGCGAGGCGAAATAGGCGTCGGCCTCCGCCGCGCTCACCGGCGTGACCGGCCCCGCGACGCGCACCTGCCGCTTGATCTGGTTCCAGTAGAAACACAGCGCCGCCCGCGGCCGGACCGCGAGCTCGTGCGCCTTGGGGCTCTCGAGGTTGGTGTAGAACACGAAGCCGCGTTCATCGGCCCCCTTGAGCAGCAGCATCCGCACGCTGGGTGCGCCGGACGCGTCCGCCGTGGCCACCGCCATGGCCGTGGGTTCGGGCACACCGCCCCGTTCCGCCTCGGCGAACCAGGCGTGAAATTGCGCGATCGGATCCTCCCCGGTGTTTGAAGCGGTGGTCATGCCCGCAGTATGGCCGAAATCGCCCGGCGAGGGAAGCGTGTTACGCGAGGCCGGAGCCAAGCCGAAGGGGTCAGGGGGTGGTTTTGCCGTCGAAGTGCTCGTGGTCGGCCTCCGCGGCGGCGCGGGTGGGGTGGACGACGCCGTCCCGGTGGTTCGGGGGCGAATAAACCGTGTAGAGCTTCAACCCGCCGCTGCCGGTGTTGATGATGTTGTGCTTGGTCCCGGCCGGTACGACCACCGCGAAGCCCGCGCGGATCGGCGTCCGCACGCCATCGAGCACCGCCTCCCCCGAGCCCTCCTCGACGCGGAAGAACTGGTCCAGCTGATGGACCTCCGCCCCGATATCCTCCTTGGGCTTCAGCGCCATGAGCACGAGCTGGCAATGTTCGGCCGTGTACAGCACGCGGCGAAAATCGTCGTTTTTGACGGCGAGGCTTTCGAGATCCTGGACATAGCCTTTCATGGTGAATCCTTTTTCGTTCAGTTGGGTTTAGCTTCCGAAGTGGCCGGACCGCGGGCGAGAGAAGCCGGCTGCGCCGCGATCCGCCCGGATGGTTTCACGGAGAGTGCGCCGCCGGGTGCGGTTTCGCTATGGGGTGTAGTCCCACTGGAAGGCGCGGGTGAGGGTCACTCGCGATAGGGACCTGCCTTCGCGGTTCCGACGGCGCGGCAACTAACACGTTCCACCCTCGGAGTTAGTGGCGGAGGCCCCGAAAGGAGGAGTTTCCGCCCTTGACCGTCCGGGGGGTGGGAGCACTGTTTGGCGCTCCATCACTGCCTGATGGTGTAATGGTAGCACAGGCGACTTTGACTCGCCTAGTCATGGTTCGAATCCATGTCGGGCAGCCATTCGACGCGCTTACGCTTGCTCATGGCGAGCCTAGGGGGGCGCTCTTGCGGCGAATGCCCTGAGCTTGTCGAAGGGTTTTGATTGTTGGCAAATGGCTCAAAATTGGAGGTTTGCGGATTTATTGCGGTTCGCTCGGTGAGGCTCGCTTGGGGTCTTGTCTACTTTGGAGGGTAGCATGAGCGAATTCGCGCGGGCCGAGTTTCCCAGGCCGGTCGATGGGCTGTCGTGGGTCTATATTCTCCAGTCGCTTGATGGGGGCTTTTACATCGGAAGTGCCCGTGATGTGTCTCGACGAACGCACCAGCATCAAGCCGGGCGAGGCGCCAAATTTACCCAGGACCATGGAGTCTCCAAACTGGTCTATGTTGAAGGGCCCTTTGACTTGAAAGTCGCCATTCAGAGGGAGTTTCAACTCAAGCGTTGGTCTCGCGCTAAGAAGGAAGCACTCGTTCGCGGTGACAGCCCGCAGCTACGCCAACTTAGTCGGTCGCGAGATTGAAATTCCCTCCCGAGAGTAGGCTCTTGCCGCCGCCGCTCGCTGGCCGTTTGCTCGGAAGTAATGCCGGACCCCGCTGAACTTCCGTTGCTTGAGGTCGAGAACCTTTCGACCGGGTTTTTTACGGAGGACGGGGTGGTGCCGGCGGTGGATGGGGTGTCGTTTTCGCTCATGCGGGGGCGGACCCTGGCGCTGGTCGGCGAGAGCGGGTCGGGGAAGAGCGTCACGGCGTACTCGATCCTGCGGCTCATCCAGCCGCCGGGGCGGATCACGGGCGGGAAGATCCTGTTTCGCTCGGCGCGGGCGGGGGAGATTGATCTCGCGGCGCTGGGCGAGAAGTCGGAGGCGCTGTACAAGGTTCGGGGCGGGTTGATCAGCATGATTTTCCAGGAGCCGATGACGGCGCTCTCGCCGGTCCACTCCGTCGGCAGCCAGATCGCGGAGGCCATTCTGCTGCACCGGAAGGTGGACAAGAAAGAGGCGCGGCGGCTGACGGTCGAGATGCTCGGGCAGGTGGGCATCGCGCAGGCGGAGATGTGCTTTGACCAATACCCGCACGAGCTGTCCGGCGGGATGCGTCAGCGCGTGGTGATTGCCATGGCGCTCGTCTGCCGGCCGGAGCTGCTGATCGCGGACGAATCCACGACGGCGCTCGATGTGACGATCCAGGCGCAAATCCTCGGGCTGATCAAAACGCTGCAGCGCGGGCTGGGCTGCTCGGTGCTGCTGATCACGCACGACTTCGGCGTCGTGGCGCAGGTGGCGGATGACGTCGCCGTGATGCACCACGGCAAGATCGTGGAGCATGGGACGGTGCGGGCCGTGCTCAAAAACCCGCAGCACGCGTATACGCGGGCGCTGCTCGAGGCGCTGCCATCGCGTCGCGTCCGCGTCGCTTGAGAGCCATGAATCCGGATTCGATCTTTTATCGCGGAGACGCGGAGGGGCGGAAACACCGGGAAGGGGCCTCGGTTTCCCAATCTCCGCTCCTCCGCGTCTCCGCGATCTGCATTGGGATTGGACCCGCCCATCGCCCATGACCCATAACCCATCACCCGCGCTCAGCCCGCTCCTCTCCGTCCGCGGGCTGAGCAAGCACTTCCCGGTGATGAGCCGGGGGTTCCGGCCGAAGGTCACGGGCGTGACCAAGGCGGTGGATGACGTGAGCTTCGATCTCGCGCCGGGTGAGACGCTGGGGCTCGTCGGCGAGAGCGGCTCGGGCAAGACGACGACGGCACGCTGCATCCTGCGCGCGATCGAGCCGACGGCGGGCCAGGTGCTGTTCCGGCTGCCGGACGGGCGCACGGTGGACCTGGCAAGCCTGTCGGACCGCGCGCTCAAGCCGCTGCGGCAGCACGCGCAGATGGTGTTTCAGGATCCGTTTTCCTCGCTCAACCCGCGCATGACCGTGGGCGACATCGTCGGCGAACCGCTGGTGATCCACCGGCTCGCGCGTGGCCCTGAGCTGGCCGAACGCGTGGCGGAGACGCTGCGGCGGGTGGGGTTGAAGCCGGAGCACCGGGTGCGTTACCCGCATGCGTTCAGCGGCGGGCAGCGTCAGCGCATCGGCATCGCCCGGGCGCTGATCATGCGGCCGTCGCTCATCGTCTGCGACGAGGCGACATCGGCGCTCGACGTGACGATCCAGGCGCAGGTGCTGGATTTGCTGAAGGAACTGCAGGCGGAGTTCCGGCTGACGTACCTGTTTGTGGCGCACAACCTCGATGTGGTGCGCAACTTCTGCGACCGCGTGGCGGTGATGCGCCGCGGGAAGATCGTCGAGCTGGCGCCGACGGCGCGGATTTTCGCGGCACCGGAGCATCCGTACACCAAGCTGTTGCTGTCGGCGATCCCGTCGTCCGATCCGGATGTGCCGATGAACTTCGGCGTGGCGGAGGAGCTGGCGAAGCTGGACCGCTGAGGACGTTAACCGCGAATGGACGCGAATTAACGCGAAGGCTAAGGCGCTTTTATCGCGGAGGCGCGGAGATGGGGAGTCCGATCTCTGTTTCCCGGTATTTCCGCTCCTCCGCGCCTCCGCGATAAAACCAGACCTCACTTCTTCGTTTTGACGATGAAGGGCTTGAAGTAACCGGCTTGGGTGTCGGGGAATTGGCCTTTGATGCGGACGCCTTTTTCTTCGTGCTCCTGCTCGCGGATGTGGCCGAGCTGGTGGAAGCGGGCGATGACGTCGTAGCGGTCGTGGGGGATGAGCAGTTCCTGCTCGTTGGTCGTATCGGCGATCAGTTCGATGCAGCGCTCCTCGAGGTCGTCGAGGCCGGCCTTGGTGTGGGCGCTGACGAACAGCGCGTCGGGCACGAGCTGCTTCGCGCGGCGCTTCATGGCGGGCGTGGCGGCGTCCACCTTGTTGAAGACGGTGATGATGGTCTGGTCGGCGGCGCCGAGCTCCTCGAGGACGCTGAGCGTGGTGGCGTGGTGCTGCTCGAAGTTCGGGTTGGTGACGTCGAGGACGTGGATCAGGAAGTCGGCGACGACGACCTCCTCGAGCGTGGCCTTGAACGCCTCGACGAGCCCGTGCGGCAGGCGGCGGATGAAGCCGACGGTGTCGGTGATGAGCAGCTTGTAATTGCCCTTGAGCTCGAGGGAGCGCGTGGTCGGGTCGAGCGTGGCGAAGAGCTTGTCCTCGGCGAGGACGTGGGCGCCGGTGAGGGCGTTGAGCAGGGAGGACTTGCCGGCGTTGGTGTAACCGACGATGGCGGTGGTCGGCACGGGCACGCGCAGCCGGCGGCGGCGCTGGACGCCGCGCTGTTTCACGACCTCGGCGAGCTCGACCTTGAGGTGGGCGATGCGGTCGCGGACGAGACGGCGGTCCTGCTCGAGTTGGGTTTCGCCCTCGCCACCCATGGAGCCCTTGCCGCGCTGGCGGGAAAGGTGGGTCCACGCGCGGGTGAGGCGGGGGAGGGAGTACTCCATGCGAGCCAGGGCGACCTGGAGCACGGCCTCGCGCGTGTGGGCGCGGTCGGCGAAGACCTCGAGGATGACCTCCTCGCGGTCAATGACGGGCAGGCCGGAGAGTTCCTCCCAGTTGCGCTGCTGGGCGGGGGAAAGGTGTTCGTCGAAGACGATGACGTCGGCGCCGTCCTCTTTCGCCTGGTCGGCGAGCTCCTTGGCCTTGCCGCTGCCGAGGAGGAGGGCGGGGGTGGGCTGGCGGAGGTTGACGAGGGTGGAGCGGACGACGGAGATGCGCAGGTTCTCGACCAGTTCCTTCAGTTCCAGGAGGAGCTCGTCGGCCTCACCGGCGGGCATGGAGTGCGTCTGCACGCCGATAAGGAAGGCGCGCTCGAGCTTGTTGGAGGTGGGCTTGTCGGTGAGGAAATCAGCCATGGGAGATCAGACAGTGGCTGGAGCCGAAGGTGCGGTCAACAGGCCTCGGACGATTGGCCGCCAGGAGGCGCAAGCAGCGCAAAGACTCGGATTCGATCCTAATCGCGGAAGCGCGGAGGGGCGGAAACACCGGGAAAGGGCCTCGGTTTCCCAATCTCCGTTCCTCCGCGTCTCCGCGATCCTCTGGAAATCCTGCGCATTTTGCGCCTCTTGGCGGCTCAATTGCCTCAGGTCGCGTGGTAGATGACCGGGGTCATCTTGCCGTTCAGGACGGCGCCGACCTCGACGTCGGGGGCGATGTAGGCGCGGTCGCCCTCGCGGGCCTTGGTGTTCGGCTCGATGAGGCGCATGTCCTCGTCCATGTAGATGATCGTCATGACGGCGCGCGGCGTCTTCGTTGTGTTCGGGCCGGCGCGGTGGAAGGTCCACCCGTAGTGGAAGCTCACCTCGCCGAGGTCGAACGGCGTGTCGTTGAGCGGATAATTCCGGTCCTTGAGTGAGCGGCCGATCAGGGCCTCGCTCTCATCGCTGATGGCGAGCTCGCGGCCGGCTTCAAACTGGTGGCTGCCGATGGAGAACGCGAGCGGGCCCATCTCCTGGGTCACGGCCTGGAGCGGAATCCACGCGGTGACGCTCTGCGCGCTGCTCAGCGGCCAGTAGTACTGGTCGGCGTGCCACGGGGTGATACCGCCACCGGCCTCCTTGTAGAGGGCCTGGTCGTGGTACATGCGGACGCCGCGGACGCCGAGCAGCTCGGCGGCCAGGCGGGCGAGACGCTGGCTCCAGCAGAATTCCTTCACGGTCTCGTTCTTGGTCCAGATGTTGCCGACCTGGAGGAACGCCTTGTTGTACGTGGTGCGCTGCTCGATCGGCAGGTGCATCGTGTTGAGGCGGAACACCTCGGGGGTGATGACCTTGGCGTAGTACTCGATGGCCTCGGGCGAGAGGACGTGCTTCAGCTTGATGAATCCCTCGCGGCGGAACTGCGCGATCTGGGCGGGCGTGAGCGGGTAAGGGGTATCAATGTCGGGTTTCGCCATGGCGACGAGTGCTGTGCCGGAACGCCCCGCCAGCAGCAAGCCCGCGGCGTGGCTTCCGCATGATATTTCAGGCCGGATGCCCCATGGCGGGAGGTTGGCATGCCGCAGGCTGTCAAAGTGGGGTAAAAACACTCATCCCGGAAAGCTTTACACGGTTTTGACAGGTGTAGGCTTGAGCAGGCGGGGGGTGCCCGTAGCGTCGGGCTTCCAGCTATGACCAAGCGCAAAATTTTAGTGATCGATGACGAGGAGGACATTTGTGAGATGACCAAGATCCTCCTCGAAAAGGCCGGTCACGACGTGACTTGCACAACCGACAGCCGCGTGGCGGCACGCCTGTTGAAGGAGCAGAAATTTGAGGCCGTGATCACGGACATGCTGATGCCCGACAAGGACGGCCTGGAGGTCATGGCGGATGTGCGCCGGCACCATCCCGAGATCCGCATCATCGCCGCGTCGGGTGGCGGGCGCGTGTCGAGCGAGAGCTATCTCCACATCGCACGCAAAAGCGGGGCGCATGCGCTGCTGCCCAAGCCCTTCACGCTGCCGGAACTGTTGAGCTGCGTGGAGACGGCGTTTTCCACCCAGCCCGGCAGCACCACGACGGCCCCGATGCCCGGACCGTTGCCGGTGCCCAAGCCGGCTTGAGGAGCGGTGCAGGCGGGATGCCTGCCTGCTACTTACCGCGCGAACAGCACGCAGACCGGCAACGGCACCTCGGCGGTGTGGCCGGTGGGCGTGAGCCGGCCGGTGACGGCGTCCAAGCGAAACACGCTGAGTGAGTTGGAATTCTGGTTGGCGCACACGAGCCAGGCGCCGTCCGGGGAGAGCGAGAAGTTCCGCGGGTTTTTCCCGCCGCAGGGCGTGATGGCGACGAGGCTGAGTTTGCCCGTGGCCGGATCCACCGCGAACACCGCGATACTGTCGTGGCCGCGGTTGGAGGCGTAGAGGAACCGGCCGTTCGGGTGCAGCCGGATTTCCGCGCCGGAGGAGGTGCCCTTGAAATCCGCCGGCAGGGTCGAAAGCGACTGCCGCAGCGTGAGTGCGCCCGTGACGGGATCGTAGTCAAAGGCGAGGACGGTGCTGCACATCTCGGTGATGGCGTAGGCATGGCGGCCGTCGGCGCCGAAGGTGAGATGCCGCGGGCCGGCGCCAGGGGTGGTGGCGACAAACGGCGGCTCGCCGGGGGTGAGCGTGGCCTGCGCGGGATCGAGCCGGTAGGTGAAAATGCGGTCGAGCCCGAGATCGCAGACGAGCGCAAAACGGTTGTCGGGGGATAGCGTGACCGAGTGCACGTGCGGCGAAGTCTGGCGCGAGAGATCCACGCTGTGACCGGTGTGCTGAATGGCGTGGGGCGCTCCGAGGGTGCCGTCGGCCAGCAGCGGAATCGCGGCGACGACACCGGTGTGGTAATTCGCCACGAGGAGAGTGCGCGACGTGGCGTCCACCACGAGGTGGCACGGCGCCGCGCCGCCGGAAGGCTGGGGCGGCTGCAGCGGACGCAGCGTGCCGTGCGCGAGGTCGGTGCCGAAGGCCGCAGCCATCGCGTTGGACTCGCTCACGGCGTAGAGCGTTTTCTGGTCCGGGGTGAAAGCGAGGAACGACGGACTGGGCGTGGTGGCGGCGAGGACCGGCGTGGACAGGACCCCGGTGGCCTCATCGAGCCACACGGCGTAGATGCCCTTGCTGGTGGTCCGCGTGTAGGTGCCGATGAAGAGGAGTTGTCCGGCGGAGGCGGAAAGCGTCATGAGGAGAAAAAACAGCAGGCGCATGGACAACCGCCGGTCAGACCGACGCGACGGCCTCCTTGTAATGGCGGCGGCACATCGGGACGTAGCGGTCGTTGCCGCCGATCTCGACCTGTGCGCCCTGGGTGACGGCGCGGCCGCCGTCGGCGATGCGCAGGTTCATGGTGGCCTTGCGCCCGCAGTGGCAGATGGTTTTCAGCTCGATGAGGTCGTCAGCGAGGGCGAGCAGCGCGGCGCTGCCGGGGAAGAGCTGCGCCTGGAAGTCCGTGCGCAGACCGTAGCAGAGCACGGGGATTTCCAGCCGGTCGGCGACCTCGGTGAGCTGCTCGACCTGGGCGCGGGTGAGGAACTGGGCCTCGTCCACCAGCACGCACGCGACGGCCTCGGTGGCGTGGGCGGCGCGGACGCGCTCGAGGACGTTTTCCGCGGAGCGCAGCGCGAGGCCGTCGGCCCCGAGCCCGATGCGCGACTCGATGCGGCCGGCGCCGGCGCGGGTGTCGATCGCGGGGATGAACATCAGCGTGCGCATGCCGCGCTCCTGATAGTTGTAACTCGACTGGAGGAGCACGGTGCTCTTCCCCGCATTCATCGCCGAATAGTAAAAGTAGAGCTTGGCCATGTGCGGCAGTTTCCGGAACCCGGGGAAAAAAGCCAGTCCACGGTGCGTGGGATCACCACGAAAGACACGAAAGTATACGGGGAACGTCGATCCGGGCCCGCGAATCACGCGAATTGGCGCGAATTGATTCCGAACCCAAATCCTAAACCTTGGATCCGATCCATTCGCGCCAATTCGCGTGATTCGCGGGCACACTCCGAAGCCACTCAGCGCAGGTGGGCGACGGTGGCGCTCTCGAAGGTGGCCTGGCGGCGCTTGGCGTCGGCGGCCTCGCGGTGCTTGGACAGCTCGGCGATCACCTCGTCCACCTCGCGGGCCTTGACGTAATGTTCCTGGGCGTGGATCCGCAGCTGGCGCCAGTATTTCGCGAGGATGGCGCGGCCGGCGTCGATGCAGGACTCGCGCACCTCGCCGCCCTCGCGGAGGAGGGCGATCATGCCGGTGGCGCAGAAGGTGCGGGACTCAATCTCGCAGGCGCCGAGTTCGGCGCCGGCCTGGGAGTCGCTGAGCTTGGCCACGTGGTCAACCCAGGCGGCGTCGCGAAAGGCGGGGGCGGAGGGCAGCTTCAGGCCGTCGGCCTGGCTGTCGCAGAGAAGGATGAATTCCTGCTGCACGTCGAGCACGCTGCTGAGCCCGGCCTGCATGCCGAGGGCCGTGGCGCGGAGATTGGCAAGCGCGCGCGCGCGCGTCTGCTGGACGAGCGACGCTTTCATGCCGGAGACGGTGCCACCTTTGACAAGCACGTTCAGTGCATGGGCGTCACGGGCGAGGGCCACGGCCAGCTCATGCAGGGCCTGGATGGTGTGTTCCCAGTGGCCGACGACCTGGGTGGCCTCGTGGCAGATGCGGTAGTCCTGGCTGCCCAACGGCAGGTAATTCTGCAGCGCCTTATCGATGTCATCCTTCAGCCAGGCATCGATCTGGCTGATCTGGTCGAGGCGGCCCTGCAGGCCGGCCTCGTTGTCCATGGCGGCGCGGAGGGAGGTCCGGAATTCCTGGCGGACCTCGCTCGAGGCGAGCATGCCGAAGGGCGGACGGGTGGTGAGGATCTGTTCCTTGGCGGATTTGATCTTGTCCATTTCCTCGACCAGCGATTCCCGGCAGAGAATGGCATACGCCTCGTCCTGGAGGAGTGAGGCGATTTCGGCGGGAAGAGGGGCGTTCATGCGGGCGGAGGACGGTGTTCTCAATGGCGGGCGGGGATTCAGGCGTCAATCTATCGCGCAGCGGGCCCCGCAGGAGCCGGGCGGGGTGAGGTGGGCGGACACAGGGACGTGCCACCCCCACCGTGGAAATTTTCGTGGGAATACGCTTCCCGTCCGGCGGGGCCGCGGTTTTAACAGGGCCGGATTGTGCGCCGATGAAAAAATTTCCCGCTGGGCGAACCTGGCTGTTGTGATGCTCTCCGTTTCCCTGCCGGCCGGCGCGGCGCCAGCCCCCGCTGATCCCATGAAACTAGCCCTGACCGCACCGATCACCACGTGGGACGAGGCCCTGCCCCTCGGCAACGGCCTGCTCGGCGGCCTCCTCTGGGGCGAGGGCGGGACGCTGCGCCTGTCGCTCGACCGCGGCGACCTGTGGGACGAGCGCCCCGCGCCCGGCAACCCGCTCAAGGGCTTCACCTACGCGCAGCTCGAGAAGCTGGTGGCGGCGAAGGACAACGCCGGCATCAGCAAGATCGTGGACGGCGCGTATTTCTCGGACTATCCCACGAAGATTCCGGCGGGCCGGCTGGAGCTCGACCTGGCGCCGGGGCAGACGGTGACGGGCTTCGAGCTCGACCTGACGACGGCCACGGGCCGCGCGGAGCTGGGCAAGGCCGGGGCGGTCGAGGCGTTTTTCAGTGCGGATCACCCGGTGGCGCTGTTGCGCGTCCCGGGCGCCGCGCCGAAGGAGCTGCGGCTGCTGGCGCCGCTGGCGGTGAAGAAAATCGGCTTTCCCGATCCCGTGCGCGGCCGCGCGGGCGACGCCCAGTGGTTCACGCAGGCCACGGCCGAGGGCCATGTGACCTGCGTGTACGTCGCGACGCGGCGCGAGGGCGAAACCACGCTCATTGCCACGACGGTGACCTTTTCCCCGCGCGACGGCGCGGACGTGCTCGCGGCGGCGCGTACGCAGGTGGACGCCGCCCTGCGCGCCGGATTTGCGGCCCGGCACGCGACCCACGCGGCGTGGTGGCGGGGTTTCTGGGCGAAGTCCTCCGTCACGGTGCCCGACGCGCAGGTGCAGCAGCACTACAACCTCGTGCAGTATTTTTATGGCGCGGCCTCGCGCACCGGGGCGCCGCCGATCCCGCTGCAGGGCGTGTGGACGGCCGATGCGGGCGAGCTGCCGCCGTGGAAGGGTGATTACCACCACGACCTCAACACGCAGATGACGTACATGGCCTACCAGGCCGCCGGACGCTTCGACGAAGGCCGGGTGTTTTTGGACTTCATGCACGACCGGCTGCCGGCGTTCCGGAAGTTTTCGACGGAATTCCTCGGCCAGCCCGGTGCCGCGGTGCCGGCGGTGATGACCCTCGCGGGCGAGCCGCTCGGCGGCTGGGCGATGTACAGCCTCGCGCCGGTGAACGGCGCGTGGGTGGGCCACCTGTATTACCTGCACTGGCGCTACACCCGCGATGCGGGCTATCTGCGCGCCGTGGCCTATCCCTGGTGCCGCGAGGTCGGCGAGGCACTGCGCGGGCTGCTGCGGCCCGACGCGAACGGCGTGCTCGTGTTGCCGCTCTCGTCCTCGCCCGAGGCGTTCAACAACGACAGCCGCGCGTGGCTCCAGCCCAACAGCAACTACGACCTGATGTGCCTGCGCATGCTGTTCCTCGGCAACGCCGAGATGGCGGCGGAGCTGGGCGACCCCGCGGCGGCGGCGGACTGGCGCGACACGGCGGGCCGGCTGGGTCCGTACCACGTCACCGGCAAAAACATCCTCAAGCTCAACGCCGTGGAGGAGCTGACCTTCAGCCACCGGCATTTTGCGACGCTGATGGCGGTCTATCCCTTCAACCTGATGACGATCGAGGGGTCGGCGGCGGACCGGGCGATCATCCACGCGACGATACCCGACATTGACCGGCTCGGCGTGGTCGAGTGGTGCGGTTACAGCTACACGTGGATGGCGGCGCTGCGGGCGCGGATTGGCGAGCCCGAGGCGGCGCTCTGGCACCTGAAGGCCTACCTGCATGCGTTCATCCTGCGGAACGGGTTTCACGCGAACGGCGACCAGACCAAGTCGGGCTTCTCGGCGTTCGACTACCGGCCGTTCACCCTCGAGGGCAACTTTCTCGCCGATGCGGCGGTGCACGAAATGCTGCTGCAGAGCTGGGATGCCCGGCCCGGTGCGGGCGGGTGGGGGACGATCCGGATTTTCCCGGCGACGCCGTGGGCGTGGCATGAGGCGGCGTTCACCGACCTCGTCGCCGAGGGCGGGCACAAGGTCTCGGCCCGGCGCGAGAACAACGCGACGGTCTGGCTGCGGGTCGTGGCGGCGCGGGCCGGCGAGCTGCGCATCCGCGATAATTTCGGCGGCCGCGCGCCGGCCTGGTCCCGCGCCGGGGTGAAAAAGTCCGGGGAGGACTTTGTGTTCACCGTGCAGGCCGGGGAGGTTGTCGAGGCGACCCTCGCCAAACCCGCCACCCGGCCAGCCCCGCCGGCCGATGCCTATCTCGACGATGTGCCGAAAGCGCCGAAGGGCATGGGCACGCGCATGACCTACTGACCCGGCATCCCATCCCCGCCTGAACGAATGAAATTCCCCTCCCGACTCCTCTGCCTCGCGGCGGTGCTCCTGTCCTTTTCCCTACCCACCGCCCGGGCTGTCATTACCACTCCCATGAATCCCAACCCTGCCGTCACCCCCTCCGACTGGTTCGGCTGCCTGCGCCTCGACTTTGTCGTCGCCGGCCGGCCGGCGCTGCTGATTGTCCCGGCCACGCCGGCGCCAGGCAAGCCGTGGATCTGGCGGACCGAATGGTTCGGGCATTTCCCGCAGGCGGACCTGGCGCTGGTCGCACGCGGGTGGCACGTGGGTTACATGAACGTGAAGGACATGTACGGCGACCCGGCGTCGATGAAGCTGATGGACGCCTATTACCAGCACGTCCGGGCCGAGTACGGGCTGGCGCCGCGCGTGGTGGTGGAAGGGTTCAGCCGCGGCGGGCTTTATGCGATGAACTATGCGGCGACCTGGCCCGAGCGCGTGGCGGCGCTGTACCTCGATGCGCCGGCGCTCGACCTGCTGAGCTGGCCCGGGCGGAAAAGCCGGCTCTGGCCCGAGTGCCTGGCGGGCTACGGCGTGACGGATGCGCAGTTCGATGCGGCGAAAGTGAACCCGATTGACCGGTATGAGACCGTGGCGAAGGCGGGCATCCCGATCTTCGGGGTGAGCGGCGATACGGACGAGTCGGTGCCGTACCCGGCGAACCTCGGCCTGCTCGTGACGCGCTACCGGGCCGCGGGCGGATTGATCGAAGTCGTGATCAAGCCGGGTGGAAAACACCACCCGCACAGCCTGGTGGACCCGACGCCGATTGTGGAGTTCTTGGTCGCGCACGCGAAGCGATAGCTAGCTTTCAGCGATCAGCTTTCAACCAAGCCAACTTGGCGACGGACCGATGGCCGTTCCGGCAGGCACTTGCGCTTGAGCCGTCGGAGGGCTCGTAGCTGACCGCTGACAGCTGAACGCTTGCCTTACGCGCGAAGCCGCGCGCCTACCGCATCTTGGCGAAAGTCTTCTGCAGGAGGTCGAGGTCGCTCGCGTTCTTGGTCTTCTCGCGGGTGTTCGCGATCAGCTTCTGCTCGAGGGCGTTCTTCGTCGGGCGGGTCTTGTTCTCGTAGTACACGCCGAACTTGCCGGGCCAGGGCTCGAGCGCCAGCTGGAAGGCCGCGAGCTCGTCGGTCGGGTCGTGGCGCTTTTCGTCCTCGGGCGTGCCGTCGTGCTTCTTGAGCTCGATGGCCTGGAAGCTGCCGCCCTTGCGGGGGATGGAGGTGTCGAAGGCGCCGGGGAAGAACTCCACGCACTCGGAGAGGATCTCGACCACGGAGAAGCCGTCATGCAGCGCGGCGCGGTGCATCATCTCGACCATGTGGTTGACCTGGGTGGCATGGCTGCGGGCGACAAAGGTGGCGCCGCTGTTGATCAGCGTGCGCATCGGGTTGATCGGCTGGTCGAAGGCGCCCCACGGGTCGGTCTTGGACTTGAAGCCGAGCGGCGAGGTCGGGGAGGTCTGCTTCTTGGTCAGGCCGTAGACCGAGTTGTCCATGATGACGTAGGTCAGGCGCGGGTTCTTGCGCGCGGTGTGGACGAGGTGGTTGCCGCCGATGGAGAAACCGTCGCCGTCGCCGCCGAAGACGAACACGTGCAGGTCGTCACGGCCGAGACTGATGCCGGCGGCGAAGGGCAGGGCGCGGCCGTGGATGTAGTGGCCGCCGTGGGAATTGACGAAGTACGGGAAGCGCGAGGAGCAGCCGATGCCGGCGAAGGTGACGATCTTCTCCTGCGGGTAGTTGAGCTTCTCGAGCACCTTGTAGAAGGAGGCGAGGACGGCGAAGTCACCGCAGCCGGGGCACCACGTGGGGTGGTCGGCGGTGAGGGCCTTCTTGGTGAGCGGCGCGCGCGGGGCGTCGGGGGCGGGGGCGAGGGTGGAGGCGGACATGGGTCGGCGGAAGGTGTTAAGTGTTACGTTTTAGGTGTTACGCTCCGGGGTGGTTCAGCCGCGGGTGGGCGGGGCGAGCACGCTTTGGGCGCGGGCGCCGCTCTTGATGCTGGTGATGCCGAGGTTCTTGGCCACGAGCTCGACGATCTCGCTGACGCGGAAGGTCAGGCCGTCGGTCTTGGTGATGCTCTGGATCTCGGGGTTGCAGTAGCGGGCGCGGAGCAGCGTGGTGAGCTGGCCGTAGCCGTAGAGACCCTCGTCGTTGATCTCGACGACGCGGATGTGCTTGTAGTGGGCCATGACCTGCTCGAGGTCCGAGCGCAGCGGGTGGATGTGGCGGATCTGGAGGTGGCCGACCTTGAGGCCGGATGCCTGGAGCCGGCCGACCGCCTCGTGGATCGGGCCGAAGGTGCAGCCCCAGCCGAGGAGCAGGAGGTCGCCGGACTGGTCGCCGTAAACCGGCGGGGCCTTGTAGGTGGCGGCGACGGCCTTGATCTTCTCGCGGCGCTTGACGGTCATGCTGGCGTGCAGCGCGGGATTGGCGGTGGGGTGGCCGAGTTCGTCGTGCTCGAGGCCGGTGACCGTGGGGTACTTGCCGTCCTCCATGATCGAGCCCGGGGGCGCGTGGCGGGTCGGGCCGTTGAGCGGGTAGGGTTTGAAACCGACGGGGCGGGGGCTCAGGTCGGCCTTGACGGTGACCATGAGGCGTTCCAGGTCGGGCTCGTCGAACGCCTCGATGCGCGTGGCGAGGGCCTGGTCGGTGAGGATGATGACGGGCGTGCTGAACTCCCGGGCGAGGCGGGCGGCCTCGAGGGCGGTGTAGAAGCAGTCCTCGACCGTGCGGGGCGCGAGCACGACGCGGGGGGCGTCGCCATGGCTGCCGTAGATGGCCTGCATCAGGTCGCTCTGCTCGATGTTGGTGGGCAGGCCGGTGGACGGACCGCCGCGCTGGACGTTGACGATGATGAGCGGGATCTCGGCCATGACGGCCCAGCCGAGGGCCTCGGCCTTCAGCGAAAGGCCCGGGCCGGAGCTGCCGGTGACAGCGAGGTTGCCGCCGTAGGAGAAGCCGAGCGCGGTGGAGATCGCGGCGATCTCGTCCTCGCACTGCACGAAGAGGCCGCCGTATTTCGGCAGCTCGACGCGGAGGGTTTCCATGATGGAGGACCAGGGCGTGATGGGGTAGCCGGCGCCGTAGCGCACACCGGCCGCGATGAGGCCGTAGGCCAGGGCGGTGTTGCCGTCGGTGGTGATCTGCGGGCGCGCGCCGGGCGACGGGGTGCGCCGGTCGAGCTGGTAGAGACAGTCACGGAGGCCCTCGGCGGGATAGGCGTGGCCGGCGTCGAAGGCGAGGAGGGCGTTGCGGACGATGTCCTCGTTCTTGCCGCCGAAGCGCTCCTTGATGAGCGCGGTGAGCTTGGCGACGTCGAGGTCGAACATGCGCGCGAGCAGACCGAGCACGTAGATGTTCTTGCCCTTCTCCTTGCTGGAGCCGCCGACGGCCTCGACCGTCGCGCTCGTCATCGGCACGCCGACGGCGGTGATGGTCTTGTCGTCGGGGTTGGGCTGGACGTGGTCCGAGTCGTAGAGCAGCACGCCGCCCGGCCGGAGCGAGCTCCGGTGGCTCTCGTAGCTGTGCTGGTAGAAGGCGACGAGCACGTCGGCGCGGTCGCCGGACGACTGGATGTCGCCGGTGCCCATGCGCACCTGGAAGATGGAGGGACCGCCCGAGATCGTGGACGGGATGGTCATGTAGGTCATGACCTCCTGCGCGGAGCGGCCGGCGAGGCGGGCGAGGAAGCCGCCAATGGCCTGGATGCCGTCCTGGGAGTTGCCGGCGAGGCGGATGACGACGTCGTTGAGGGTGCGCGGTGAGCCGGGCTTGGCGGGACCGCCCGGGGTTTCGGGAGAGTTTGGGCTGACCATAATTGGGGAAGTCCAGCATGCTCCCCGGGGGGTGCCCGTCAACCTGAGGATATAGTCACTCCTTGTTTTTCCCTGCGCACTCAGCGGTTCGGAGTTTTTTTACCATGAAACACGCGAAACCCACGAAATCGGTGGGCCAAAATCCGATGGGTTCGGTTTCGTGCCTTCCGGGGGTTTCGTGGTCAGAATCATCCGGCTTGTCCTGCGCGGCGGGTTGAGGAGTGTGGAGGCGATGAATTTGCTCGGCGTTCCCGTTCTCGTCACCGGTGGCAGCGGTTTTATCGGCAGCCGCATCGCGGCGTGGCTGGCGAAGCAGGGGGCCGACGTCCGCGCCGTGGTGCGCAAGGTGGGTCCGCACCCGGGATTGGATTCGCCGCACATCACGCAGGTGCAGGGGGATTTCACCGACCCGATCATGGCCCGGTACATCTGCGGGGGACGCGAGCTGGTCTTTCATGCCGCCGCCACCGTGGGCAAGGACCTCGGCGAGGCCCTGCATGTCAACGTCACCGGCACCGCCATCCTTTCCGGTGCGGCGCGCGCGGCGCACTGCCAGCGCTTCATCCACATCTCGACGCTGTCGGTCTACGATTTCCAGAGCGGGCGCGAGGCGTTCACCGAGGACTCCCCGTTGCGGATGATCGGCAAGACCTACGCGCATTCCCCGGCCGCGACGCCGCACTATGGCATCACGAAGGCGGAGGCCGAGCGGGTGCTGCAGGTGGAGATGTCCCACGGGCTGCCCGCGACGATCTTCCGGCTCGGGGCCGTGCTCGGGGTGCATCCGACTTCAAGCTGGGCGGTGAAGGTGCCCGCGAAGGTGCGGGCGGGCAAGGTGCCGGTGCTGGGCGACGGCTCGGACATCATGCCGTGGACGCACGTGGACAACGTCACGCACGCCATCGGCCTCGCGCTCGACCGGTCCGAGTCCATCGGCCGCGCTTACAACGTCGTGGATGGCGACGTGGCATGGCGGGATTTCATCGAGGACATGCGCTCGTGGTTTCCGGACGCGCCGCCGGCGCCGGTGATTCCGGCCGAGGCGGCGAAGCCCGGGGACAAGTTCATCGGGCACTGCCCGAACGACCGGATGGTGGCGGAGCTCGGTTATGCGCCGGTGCGCTCGTATTTCGAAGGCATGGCCGAGGCCGGCGCGTGGTGGCGGAAGCAGGCGACCTGAGCGAAAAACGGTCCGTGGTAAGCGCCACACTCCAACCCCGGCACGGAGTGCGCGAAGGATTCCTTCACCCAGCCGCTTGGTTCACGGATGCGGGAGGCGGGGCGGGGAAGGCAGATGCGGCACGGGGGGCCGGGGCAACGAGGCTTGCTCCCGGCGCGGCGCGGATTGATGCCGGGGCGGGCTGATGTAGGCGTCGCGGCCGCCGTTCCGATGGGGTGCACCATAACCGCGGTTGCCATCGATCCACGTGCCGCCGCGGAACCAAGGATCGCGATAGCCGGGACCGTAGTAGTAGCCGTCGCTCACCTCGACATAGCCACTGGAGACGCAGCCGATCACGGCAAAGGCCAGGCCGGAGAGGAGGACGGTGCCGACAAGGAAGCGGGAAGGGGTTTTCATGGGCGGGTGGCGGGATTGGCGTGATCGACATACTCCACGAGGCCGAGGGTGCCGCCGGTGGAATCGGCGATGATGGCAAAACGGCTGCCATAGGCGGCGGGGCGCGGCGCGACGAGGACTTCGCCGCCGAGGGCGGGCACGCGTTTCACGGCTTCATCAATGCTTTCAACCCGGACGACGCAGACCCAGCCGGGCTTGGCGTCGTCGCGCTCCGGGAGGGGAGCGATGCCGGCGCGAGGCAGCTCGCCGCTCGACAGCAGGTAGTCGTCCTTTCGCTCCGTGCGGGTGTCCGCGGCGGCGGCGTAACCGAAGACCTGGCCATAGAAGGCGCCGGCGTCCGCCGGCTTTTGGGCAAAAAGTTCAAACCAGTTCCAGTCACCGGGCTGGGGTTCGGTGTCGGGAGTGTCGCCCGAGGTCGACTGCAGCAGGCCGACCGGGGAATCCTCCGGGTCGGTGATGATGGCCTGGCGGCCGCGGCCCGGGAAATCCCGGGCGGGAGCCCGGACTTTGCCGCCGGCCTTGGTCACCAGGGCGAGGCTGGCATTAACGTCGGCGACCGCGATATAGCTGATCCAGCGGGACGGCCGTTTCAGGTCCCGGCTTTGGCGGGCCACGAGGCCGGCGACGGGCCGGGAGCCATTGCTGAAGACCGTGTAGGTGCGGCCTCTCTGTTCGACGACGTTGGCGGTCCAGCCAAACAGCCCGCTGTAAAATTTCGTGGCGGCCGGGGCGTTGGCGGTGAACAGGTCAGCCCAGATGACCTTGCCGGGATGCTGCTCGCCGGTGGGCGGCTCGTGGAGGGGTTGAAAAAATGGCGTGCTGGCGGACGCCGACAGCGCGAGCCCCAGCGCGGTGGCGGTGGCGAGGACGGGAATGAAACGGGAGAGGGGACGCATGGGAAGGATGGGGGATAGCGCGAGGGCGCGGGCGTTCGCCGGTTAGGTTCTGGTTGTCGGCACAGTACCGCCGAACCGGGCCGGAAAAAATGGGGTGTAACCCACCGGGGGATGCGCCTGTGTCGGGACACAAAAAAGCCCCGGCGGGAAGGCCGGGGCGGGGAAGGGTGGAAGCGGGCGCGCGACGAACGCGTCAGTGGCCGCGGGTGGCTTTCCAGTCGGTCTTGGTCGGAGCGGCTCCGCCCACGGTGGTTTTTTCAATGCTCCCGGTGATCGTGTCGCCGCTGAGCTGGCCGGAGTATTTGAAGACCACGGTCATGTTGCCCGAGGACCGGGTGACCGTGAAGGTCACGAGATCGCCCTTGAGCGAGGCATCGGCGATTTCCGCGGGACCCTGGCGGCCGGTGACGGTGCCGGTGAGAACCCCGTCCTTGAGCACGAGGGCGGCGACGACCTCGGAAGGACCGCCGGACTTGGTTACCGAGTTCCATTTCCAATTACCGGAAAGATCGGCGGCGAAGGCGCTGACCGCGAAGACCGAAACGGCGGCTAGCGCCGCGAACAGACTGCGTGAAGACTTCATGAGTGGGAAGGAGGGGGCTGCGACACGGACAGGTTAACCGTCAGGTGGTTGCAACGACAAGGCGGAAGCCGGAGGGGGTTGAGGATTTTATGGCCCGGTCCGCTAGGTGCGAATGGCCCTGCTGCGTGCCCGCCCACCTCAGCACACCCGGCCGCGCTTGCCCGCGAGGGTGTTGGCGGGCGGGTTGGCGCCGATCCAGCGCTCGTCAACCGGCGCGCTGGCGCGCTGGTAGCGCGTGTCGGAGGAGAAGCGCAGGCGGTCGGTCTGGTTGTCGAGGCCGCCGTGCACGATCGTCATGCCGAAGGTGACCAGGTCGCCGATCTTGTAATCCGGGCAGGTCAGCCAGCGGCCGCCGAGCTTGGCGCGGAGGGTCGCGGGATTCTTGCTGAGGTAGCCGGGATGGCTCCAGCCGAGTTTGGTGACGACTTTTTCGACGTCCTTCGGGCGGTTTTCGCAGTAGGAGTCCACGTCCACCTCGAGGTAGTTTTTGAGTCGCTCCGCTTGTCGGTGGGACCCCTCGAGCAGCATGACCCCGCCCATCTCGAGCGGGATGTCACCATACGGGATCCAGGCGGTGAGCAGTTCGCGCGTGCCGCGGCCCATGTAGACGAGGTCGCAATGCGGCGTGGTGCCCATGCCGCGGCTGACGGCGCGGAACCACGTGTAGTCGAAGTGCCGCACCGCCTCGCCAAACAGGGCGGTGTAGAACGCCAGCAATTCGGGGCCATACACCACGCGTGACACGGCGGCGTTGTGCTTCGCCAGGTCGCCGCGGAAAGAAAACTTTTTCTCGGGGTTGGCCACCGCCTCGATGGCCGGATGCGCCGGGTCCAGCGAACCCTCGGCGGCGAGCCGGTCGGTGATCGACGCGCGCGCGGCGAGAATCAGCGCGGGATCGAAGAAGCCGGGAAGGTACAGGTAACCGTCCGTCGCGAGCCGCCGGTTGAGCTCCGCGAAGTCGCCCGCGCAGTCCGCCGAGCTGCGGATGAAACCAAACGCCGCCGGCGAGGTGTCGAGTTCGCAGCCGGCGGACGAGAGCGAAATGGAGACGGCGGGCATGGGGTGGGAGGCTCTAAGCTCTAAGCGGTAAGCGCTAAGCGATAAGCGCTAAGCGGAAAGCTGTAAGCAGGGTTCAGGAGCGGCAAGCGGGAAGGCGAAGTGTAACCCAATAGGTTACACTGGATTTCGGGGGTGGGGCGGGAAAGGTGGGCAGAAAAAAGCCCCGCGCGGTTGAGGCGCGGGGCTGGAAGGAGAGAGCTGAACGCTGGGGGCTGACGACCCGTTACTTCTTCGCGTCGGCCACCGCCGCCTGGGCGGCCGCGAGGCGGGCGACCGGGACGCGGTAGGGCGAGCAGGAGACGTAGTTGAGGCCGAGCTTGTGGCAGAACTTGACCGAATCCGGGTCGCCGCCGTGCTCGCCGCAGATGCCGAGCTTGATACCGGGGCGGGTCTGGCGGCCCTTCTTGATCGCGATCTCCATCAGCTGGCCGACGCCGGTCTGGTCGATCGAGGCGAACGGGTTCTTCTTCATGATCTCGGACTCCTGGTAGGCGCCGAGGAAGGAACCCGAGTCGTCGCGCGACATGCCGAGGCAGGTCTGCGTGAGGTCGTTGGTGCCGAAGCTGAAGAACTCGGCGGTCGAAGCGATCTCGTCGGCGGTGAGGGCACCGCGCGGGATCTCGATCATCGTGCCGACGCTGTAGGCGATCTTCGTTTTCTTTTCGGCCATGACGGCCTTCGCGACGGAGTGGACAACCTCCACCTGCAGATCGAGCTCCTTCTTGAAGCCGACGAGCGGGATCATGATCTCGGGGTGGGCCTTGAAGCCGGCCTTGTTCGCATCGGCGGCGGCCTCGAACACGGCGCGCGCCTGCATGGCGGTGATCTCGGGATACTTGATGCCGAGGCGGCAGCCGCGGAAGCCGAGCATCGGGTTGAACTCGTGGAGCTCGTGGACGCGGTGCTCGATCTTCTCGACGGCGATGCCGAGCTTATGGGCGAGGTCCACCTGCGACTCCTGGGAGTTCGGGAGGAACTCGTGGAGCGGCGGGTCGAGGAAGCGGATGGTCGCGGGAAAGCCCTTCAGCGCCTTGAAGATGCCGAAGAAGTCGGCGCGCTGGTAGGGGAGGAGCTTGGCCAGGGCGGCCTCGCGGTCGGCGAGGTTGCCGGCGAGGATCATCTCGCGCATCGCGTCGATGCGGTCGCCCTCGAAGAACATGTGCTCGGTGCGGGTGAGGCCGATGCCGACGGCGCCGAACGCGATCGCCTGCGCGGTCTGCTCAGGGGTGTCGGCGTTGGTGCGGACGCTCATTTTCGTGGCCTGCGCGCACCACTTCATGAGCTGGACGTAGTTCTTGAACTTCTCGGTGGCCTGCGCGGCCTTGTCGCCGTGGATGAGGCCCGCGACGATCTCGGACGGGGCCGTCGGGATCTGGCCGGCGTAGACGACGCCGAGGGTGCCGTCGATCGAGAGGAAGTCCCCCTCGGCGAAGGTCTGGCCGTCGACCGTCACGGTCTTCGCGTTGTAGTCCACCGACAGGGCGGCGGCGCCGCAGACGCAGACCTTGCCCATCTGGCGGGCGACGAGGGCGGCGTGGGAGGAAACACCGCCGCGGGCGGTGAGGATGCCCTCGGCCGCGATCATGCCGCGGAGATCCTCGGGGGAGGTCTCGATGCGGACGAGCAGGACCTTCTCGCCCTTTTCAGCGGCGGAGACGGCGCGGTCGGCGTTGAAGTAGATCTTGCCGGTGGCGGCGCCGGGGCCGGCGGGGAGGCCGGTGGCGATGACCCTGGCCTTCTTGACCTCGGCGAGGTCGAACACCGGCGCGAGGAGCTGCTCGAGCTGGTCGGCGGGGTTGCGGAGGATGGCGGTGCGCCAGTCGATGAGCTTGGCCTTCACCATATCGATGGAGAACTTGAGCGCGGCCATGGCGGTGCGCTTGCCGTTGCGCGTCTGCAGCATGAACAGCTTGCCGTCCTGGATGGTGAACTCGATGTCCTGGACGTCCTTGAAGTGCTTCTCGAGCGTCGCGCGGACCTTGAGGAGCTCGGCGTAGGACTTGGGCATCTGGTCCTTGAGCTTGAGGACGG
>CAIOAO010000059.1 GCA_903855985.1 uncultured Opitutia bacterium
AACTGCGGCACCGTCTTGCGGAGGATTTCCAGCACGCTCGTGCTGTTGCCGGAGTTGGCGATCGCCTTCGCATCAACCGTGATCACCGGAATGGCCACCGAATTGGCCGCCGGCGTCAGGTAGGAACCCGTGACTTGGAACTTCTCCATCTCCACGGTCTTTTCCGTGGTGGTGGTCGTCGTCGTCGTGGTGGTAGTCGTAGCAGGCGCGGGGTCGGCCGAATAGCCGGAGACCGCGAAGAGGCCGGAAGTCGCCAGGAGCGACAGCGCGGCCATGAACTTCCGCAAGCGGAGGTTGTTCATAGTCATTGTGTTATCAGTTTGTGTTGTGTGTTGTGCAAGTTAACCGGCTTGGGACCATGTTGAACTTGAAGAGGACGCTGGGTGGAAATAACCCGAAATGCAATAATTTCGTTAAGATGCGTTTTACATGCGCCAGTTGGCACATAATCGGCGGTGAGTGGCACTTCGGACACGATTGGGAGGACCCGGGTATAGCAGCTTTAAGACCAAATCACCAAAAGCTGCGCTTGCCCCCCCGGCACTTAACCGCCTGATAGGGGCTATCCCACCATGCGCTTCGTCCCCAGCCTGCTGACCTGCCTGTCTTTTCTGGCCTGCGCCGCCCTGGCGGCCGCGAATCCCGCCCCCGCCTCCCTGATTAAGACCCTCACCCCGGAGGAGTTTGCCAAGGCCGGCCTGAGCAAGCTTACCCCGGATGAGCTGACCTTCCTGGAAGAGGCCCTGACCCGTCATCAAGAGGGCACGGCCCAGGCCGCCCCGATCGCACCCACCGAGACGGTGATCAAATCCACCGACCGGGCCGCCAGCTCCTTTGGCGCCGAGCAGGTCGCACCGGTTCAGAAGGTGGTCACCGACCAGGAACTGCATGCCCACATTGAAGGGACCATCGAAAGCTTCTCCGGCCGCGCCGTCTTCGTGCTGGATAACGGCCAGATCTGGCAGCAGCGCATCCCGGACACGGTCTACTTCACGCCCAAGCTCGAAAACCCCGAGGGCCTCATCACCCGCGGCTTTGTCGGCTATAAGATGCTCATCGTCCCGGCCAACCGGGTCGTTTTCGTCAAACGCATCCAGTGATCCCGCCCGGCGGGAGCGCCCGGCCATGATGTCGACGCTGAACTTTACCCATGACGCCTCCCGGCGGAGCTGGGTGGAGGCGGCCAATGACCCGGCGGGTGATTTTCCGCTGCAAAATCTGCCCGCGGGCATCTTTCGCACCGCCGCCCACCCCCTGCCCCGCCCCGGGGTCGCCATCGGCGACCAGGTGCTGGACCTGGCGGAGGCCGGATCGGCCGGGATGCTGCCCACCGAGGTCATCGAGGCCTGCCGGCAACCCACCCTCAACGCCCTGATGGCCCTCGGACCGGCCGCCTGGTCCGCCCTGCGCGGACGCCTGAGTGAGCTGCTCGGGGCCGACACCTGCCCCGACGGACCGCTGCGCGCGATGATCGCGGACTGTCTGGTGCCACGGCGCGAAGCCAACCTGCTGCTCCCCGCCCGGGTGGGAGATTACACCGATTTTTACGCGTCCATCCACCACGCGACCAACGTTGGCACGATGTTCCGTCCCGACAGCCCCCTCCTGCCCAACTACAAATGGGTCCCCGTCGGCTACCACGGCCGGGCTTCCTCCCTCGTTGTCAGCGGCACTTCCGTCCGCCGACCCCAGGGCCAAAGCAACCCCGCCGGTTCTCCCGCACCCATTTTTGGCCCCAGCCAGCAGCTCGACTACGAACTCGAACTCGCCGCCTTCGTCGGTCCTGGCAATCCCCTCGGCACCCCGATCCCGCTCGCCCGCGCCGAGGAGAGCATCTTCGGCGTCAGCCTGCTCAACGACTGGTCCGCCCGCGACCTCCAGTCCTGGGAATACCAGCCGCTCGGCCCGTTTCTCGCCAAAAACTTCGCCACCACGGTCTCACCCTGGGTCGTTTCGCTCGAGGCGCTGGCTCCTTTCCGCACCGCCGCCTTCGCCCGGCCCGCCGGCGACCCCGCGCCCCTGCCCTATCTGGCTGACGCCCCCAACGCCGCGCAGGGCGGACTCGATCTCACCCTCGAGGTTCTGCTCCTCACCCCGCAAATGCGGGCACGGGACGTGCCCGCCCACCTCGTGTCCCGCGGAAATTTCTCCGCGATGTACTGGACGCTCGCCCAGTTGCTCACCCATCACGCCAGCAACGGCTGCAATCTCCTCCCCGGTGACCTGCTGGGCAGCGGCACCGTGTCCGGCCCGGAACGCGATTCCCGGGGCTGCCTGCTTGAGCTCACCACCCGCGGACGCGACCCGCTCGTCCTGCCCGGCGGCGAGTCGCGGGCCTTCCTGCAGGATGGCGACGAAGTGATTTTCCGCGGTTACGCCGCGCGCCCCGGCTTTGCCCGCATCGGCCTCGGCGAATGCCGCGGAACCATCCTGCCCGCCAGCACCTGAGCCCCATCCGCCTCACTACTTCCACCATTCGTCGCGGATTCCTCGCCCCGCCCCGCATCACCACCACAATCGTCCCCACATGAAATTATCCTCCCTGCTGCTCGTCGCCGCCTTGTTTTCCGCCTCTTTGACCACTGCGGCCCTGGCCAACACCCAGCCGGACAAGGCCAAACTCAAGGCCGAGGTCGCCGCGATGGAGGACGCCTTTTGCGCCATGGCCAAGACTCAGGGCCTGCTGGCCGCCTTCCAGCACTTTGCCGCGCCCGATGTCGCATTCATTGACACCGACCCGCGCAAATGACGCGGTCCCGCCGCCGTGCTGCAGCGAATCGGCCCCGACCAGCCGGGCCTGAGTCTGACCTGGTCCGCTACCTTCACCGATGTCTCCGACGACGGCACCCTGGGCTACAACTACGGCCGCTACGAATCGAAGCTCACCAAGCCCGACGGCACCGTGAGCGTCCACACCGGCTGGTTCCTCACCATTTGGAAACGCCAGCCCGACGGCTCGTGGCGCTACGTCATGGACAACGGCGCCGCCGACCGGCCCGCGCCGAAGCCCGCCGCCGTGGCGAAGCCCTGAGGCGTCGCGCACCTACAGCTTCGCCTTCAATTCGCGCGCCTTCGCGAGCGCCGTCTCGGCATCCGCCGCCTGGACGGTGAAGTGCCCCATCTTCCGGCCGGGCCGGGCCTCGCTTTTCCCGTAAAGGTGCAGGTGCACGGCCGGGTCGGACTGCAGCACGTCCCACCTGGGTTCGCCCTTCGCCCACGCGTCACCGAGGATGTTCACCATCACCACGGGCGAAAGCAGCGCCGTGTCGCCCAGCGGCAGCCCGCAGATCGCGCGCACCTGCTGCTCGAACTGCGAGGTCGCGCAGGCGTCCAGGGTGTAGTGCCCGCTGTTGTGCGTGCGCGGCGCGAGTTCGTTGACCAGCACCCCGCCGGATTTCGTGACAAAAAACTCCACGCCCATTACGCCGACGAGGCCGATCTCCGCCGCGATCCGTCGCGCGAGGTCCTCCGCCTGCGCCGTCACCGCCGGCGCCACGCGGGCCGGCACGATCGAGAAGTCGAGGATGTGGTTCGTATGGATGTTTTCCGCCACCGGAAACACCCGCACCTCGCCGCCAGCCGAACGCGCCACGACCGCCGACACTTCGCAGGCAAAGGGAATGAACTGCTCGACCACCACCGGCTGGCTCCGGAATTTCGCGACGGCCGCGGCCACCTCCGCCTCCGCCATGACCTTGAGCTGGCCCTTGCCGTCGTAACCGAAGTCCGCGGTTTTCACGACGCACGGCAGGCCCACCCCGCGGATCGCCGCCGCCAGGTCGCCCCCCGCCGCCACCTCGGCAAAGTGCGCGTGCGGGATTCCGTGCTCGCGCAGCCAGCGTTTCTCCCGCGAGCGGTTTTGCGCCGTCTCCAGCACGCGCCAGTGCGGCAGGAGCTGCGTCACCTTTTCGATCACCTGGAGCGGGGCCGCCGGGACGTTTTCAAATTCGTAGGTGACGACCGCGCATTCCTTCGCGAAGGCCGTCAGCGCCGCGAGGTCCTCGTACGGCGCGTTCACTTCCTTGTCCGCCACGGCGCCGGCCGGGCATTTGGCCGCCGGTTCATAGACGTGCATCCGGTAGCCCAGCCGCTTCGCCGCCTGCGCAAGCATGCGTCCGAGCTGGCCGCCACCCAAAACACCGATCGTATTGCCCGGCAAAATCATTGGATTAACCACGAAGGGCACGAAGCCCACGAAGCTCAAACCGGAAAATCACCCGGCGTGATCTTCGGGCCCTTCGTGGTTCAATTCAGGGCAGCTTCGCCTTCAGCACCTTCGCCGTCTGCGTGGCGCGGAATTTCTTCCACGCCCGCTTGGTCGCCGGGTCGCTCTGCGCCAGCAGCGACGCGGCAAACAGCGCCGCATTGATCGCCCCGGCCTTGCCGATGGCAAACGTCGCCACGGGCACGCCGCCAGGCATCTGCGCAATGGAGAGAAGCGAGTCGAGGCCCTGGAGGGTCTTCGATTCCACCGGCACCCCGAGCACGGGCAGCGTGGTGAACGACGCCGTCATCCCCGGCAGGTGCGCGGCCCCGCCGGCGCCGGCGATGATGACCTTCAGGCCGCGCCGCTCGGCGGCCTCGGCATAGGCCAGCATGAGCTTCGGGGTGCGGTGCGCGGACACGACCCGCTTTTCAAACGGCACGCCCAAGGCAGTCAGCTGCGCGGCCGCGTGCTGCATCGTCTCCCAGTCGGACGTGCTGCCCATGATGATTCCGACGAGAGGTGAAGAAGCCATAAGCGGTAAGCGCTAAGCTGTAAGCCCGGAAAGCCTGAGTCCAGCCAATGAAAAAGGCGGGGCAGTTGGCCCCGCCTTCATGAATAAGCTTACCGCTTATCGCTTAAAGCTTACCGCTCCAGTTCACACCAGCGACACGCCGCGCGGCGCGCGCACGACGACCGTGCCGGCGATCTTGTCGTGCCAGGACTGGCGCTGGTCATCGAACACGATCCAGATGAACCCGAAGCCCATCACGAACAGGGAGAGGAAGCAGCTGAGCGCGCGGACAATCGAGGTGCCCCAGTCGATCGGGCGGTCGTCGAGCCGGACGACTTTCAGGCCGCAGACGATGCCGCCCACGGTCGAGCCCTTGAGTTTCCACATCAGGGCGCCGTACAGCGCCAGCGACGGCAGCAGGTCCGCCCTGATGCGGATGTGCGAGCCGGACGAGAACATCTCGGAGAGCAGGCTGCAGATCAGCGCGACAATGATCACGTCGAGCAGCAGCGCCGCCATGCGGATCCAGAAACCGGCGCGCGGGAGGGACACGGCCGGGAGGACCGGCGGCGTGAGCGCAGCCACGGCGCCCGCACCCGCCAGCGGCGAGACGGCACCTGTCACCGGGTCAATCACCGGAGCCGCGCCGGGCGCCGGGGGCACCAAGGGGGGTGCAGGCGGGACGGCGGGCTTCTCCCGCTTCATGTTCCCGAGGAGGGTGTACACCACCACACCGACGCCGATCCAGCCGAGGAGCTTGTAGGTGATGAAGCCGACCACCGGGATCGTGTAGAGGAGCAGCACGATCACACCGCCGATGAGCACCGCCAGCGCGGCATTGTCCGTCCCGAGGAATTTGGTGAGGCGCCGGCCGATCCAGGCCAGCATGACGGCCTTGCCGAAGAGCGAGGCAAAGAAGAGGCCCGCCGCCAGGAAGGGAATCACCGCGATGCCGATGCCGGTGATCGCGAGCAGGATGATCGCAATCGGGGCCACGAGCACCGTCAGCAGCGCCGTCAGGATGGAATAGCCGGGACGCTGTGCAAAGTTGTCGACACACCGGTTGACGCCCTTGCCGAAGAGCAGCGCGAGCACCACGTAGAACGCCAGGCAGGCCAGCGCGATCCACCACGCCCACATCAGGTTCGGGCCAAACGCGAGCGGCCGGCCAAAGAGGAAACATTCGCGGATCCAGGCCTTGATGCCCACAAAGCCATGCATGGAGTGACCCATGCCGACATTCTGGACGCTGTGCTTCAAAACCGCCGCCGGGTCCCTGGTCACGACGCCACCCACGCAGACCACCTGGCCGTCAACCACGGCGGCCGGCCCGAACTTGATGTCGCCCAGCACGGTCACGACATCGCCGCGCACATGGCCGTTGACCGTGGTGTTACCCAACACCGTCACGACCGCGTCGCCGACCGTGCCGTTCGCCTCGTTGTCCCCGAGGACCGCGACGACCGCGTCGCTGACCGCACCCTCGGCGCGGGTGTTACCGAAGACCGACACGACCGCGTCGGTGACCTCGCCCTCGGCCGTGGCCGAGCCGAAGATCGCGACAACACTGTCGGCCTTCTCGCCCTTGGGCAGAATGGAATCGCTGAAAACGTTGACGACGTCGCGCCCGACGGAATTGGCGCGGCGCGCCGCGGTGCGCTGGTGGGCACGCTCGATGCGCTCACGGATGATTTCCTTGCGCGTCTTGGGCGCCTCGGTGTTTTCGTCCGTATCCAGCCGGCGCAGCTTCGGCGTTTCCGGAGCTTCGTCCTCCGACTTGACCTCGGGCTCCGCCTCGGGCGTGGTCGCCGCGGGCGTGACGGCAGCCGGGGTCGCCGGCTCCGGCGTGGCAACCGGCGCGGCAGCAGGAGCAGCAGCAGGAGCGGCGGCGGGAGCCACAGCCGGCGTCGCGGGCGTGACCGCCGTCTTCTCCGACACCGACTTGGCGTCAGCGGCCGGCACCGCGGTGGCGGGGGCCGGTGGCGGAGCGGCATCAGGCTGTTTGTTATCCTGAGCGAAGACCGTCGGGGTCAGCGCGGCGCTGGCCGCGATGGCGGCAGCGAGAAAAAGAGGGCGGAGGGAGGTATTCATGGGAGTAACGGGAAAGAGTTAGCGGTTGGCGTAGAGCAGGCGGTAGGCGGTGGCGCCGAGGCCGAAGAGCGCGGCGTAGAGGGCGGCGACGGCCGCCAGGCCGCCGTAGAGCCAGAGCGGCGGGATGGCGCGGTAGACGGTGACGAAGAAGTTGCCGATGACAGTGAAGACCCCGGACACGGTCTGGACCCACGCAAACTGGGTGGAGAACGCGTTCGCGAGCTGCGCGCCGTCAAAGCCGGCCATCGCCCAGACGACCGCCATGATCGCGAGTTTCGCGATGCCGGCGGAGCTGATGAGAAAGGCCACGCGGGCGGCGACGGGCCACGCGGTGAAGGACTGCTTCCACCACGGCAGCGCGGCGCGGGCCTCGATCGCGGCGCGGACGCGCGACTCGAGCGAGAGCGGCGCGCGGCGGGCCGGCAGGCTGCGCAGGGTCTGGTGGATGAGCTTCTCGAGGTCTTCGGGAGAGGGTTTCATGGCGGGTTAGGCGGAAAAGTTTTCGTGGGGGGCGCCGCTGCGAGCGATGATCGCGGCGAGGGCGGTGCGGGCGCGGAGGATGTCGGTCTTCACCTTGGCGAGGGACACGCCGAGCTTCCGGGCGATGTCCTCGTAGGGCATGTCTTCAAAGTGATAGAGCACGAGCGGCACGCGCTGGTGCTCGGGCAGCTTCTCGAGGGCGGCCTCGACCCAGGCGCGGCGCTCGTCGGCGTCCACGCCGGAGAAAAACGTGTCCGGCGCGGCGAAATCCACGTCGGGGGGCTCGGACTCGCCTGCGCTGTCGTCGCGGCGGTACTCCGAGAAGAACTTCCAGCGGTTGCGGTACCGCGAGAGGTGGTTGAGCGAAAGGTTGGTCGCGACAGTCTTCAGCCAGCCGCCGGCGGTCGGGCTGGTCTGCAGCATGTCAAAGTGCTCATACGCCTTGAGGAAAACTTCCTGGGAAATGTCCTCCGCCTGCGCGTCGTTGCCGGTGAGGCGCGCCGCGGTGGAGAAGACCATGTCTTGGTAGTTGCGCATGAACGTGGTGAAGTCGACCGGGGTGATCAGGCCCGTGGGTGGTGTTTGCACTGGAGTGTCATCGTTCATGCCCAGAACACGGCCCGCGCCGGAAAGTCGCAGGAATGTTACTGGTGATCCAGCCCGTTGGGGGCGAGCGCATAAGAAATGAGGCAAATAGCGCTAACGCCGCTAATTAGCGCGTATTCAACCCGTGGGACCGGCCGCGTCCTCCTTGCCAATCCGCCGGCTTTGGCGGAGCTTCCGGCACAAATAACCCTCCCCAACCTGCCCATCCCGTCATGAGTTCTCCTGCTTTTCCCGCCCCTTCCCCCACCCTCGAGGCCGCCATCCGCGCCAAGGGCGAAAAATTGTTCGCCCTGATGAGCGAGCACCCGGGCCCCGCGCTATTCTCCAAGAAGGGCGCCTATGCCCGCCTGATGGACTGGTCGATGAAGGACCCGGCTTTCAAGACCCAGCTCTTCCGCTTCGTCGACGTCCTGCCCTCCCTCAACAGTTCCGCCGAAATCGTCCGCCATCTTCAGGAATACCTCGGGGACAAGGCCGTCGCCCTCAATCCCGCCCTCAAGGCCGGCCTCGCCGCGTCGTCCTTCGCCCCCGCCCTCGTCGCCACGCCCGTCAAGGCCCAGATCGTGGACATGGCCGGCCAGTTCGTCGCCGGCCAGACCGGCGAGGACCTGCTCAAGCAGATCAAGAAGAACGCCAAGCTCGGCCTCGCCACGACCATCGACCTGCTCGGAGAAACCGTCGTCAACGACGCCGAGGCCGACGTCTTCCTCCAGCGCAACCTCGAGATCCTCGACTCGGTCTCGAAGTTCTTCGCCGCGGACGGCAACCCCTGCTTCAGCGACATCGGCCCCGCCGGCCCGCTCCCGCGCCTCAACCTTTCCGTCAAGATCTCCGCCCTCACGCCGGACGTGCATCCCGCGGACCCGGAGAACTCCATCGCCGCCCTGAAGCAGCGCCTCCGTCCCATCCTCCGCCGCGCGGCCGAGGTGGGCGCGCTGATCAACTTCGACATGGAGAGCTACAAGCTGAAGGACCTCACCCTCGCGCTCTTCAAGTCCATCTTCGAGGAACCCGAGTTTGCCCAGAAACCCGCCATCGGCATCGCCGTGCAGGCCTATCTGCGCGACTGCGAGGCCGACCTGCGCGACCTCGTCACCTGGGCCCGCCAGCGCCAGCGCCCGCTCAGCATCCGCCTCGTGAAAGGCGCATATTGGGATTACGAGACCATCATCGCCCAGCAGCGCGACTGGCCCATCCCGGTCTGGCAGAAAAAGCCCGAGTCCGACGCCAACTACGAGAAGCTCACGCTGTTTCTCCTCGAGAACGCCGACGTCGTCACCCCCAACTTCGCCTCGCACAATGTCCGCTCCGTCG
>CAIOAO010000060.1 GCA_903855985.1 uncultured Opitutia bacterium
AAACCCGTTTCCCGCATCGTCAACTGAAAGTTATCAATTTCTTCCACTTTATTTTGCTAGTAGCTGAAAAATAGCGTCTTATTAAATCAATGAATCTGGCTGCCCAGCAGTGTTTTTACCCCTGGCGTCCGGCGGCCTGCCTGCGGGTTTCGGGTGAAGATTCACTAACCTTTCTGCAGGGGCAGTTTACCAATGATTTGCAACAGGGCAAAAACGCCGGGGCGACCTACGGTTTGTGGCTGAATCAGAAAGGAAAGGTCCTGGCGGACAGTTTCGTGCGCAAAACGTCACCGCAGGAGGCGTGGATTGTGAGCTATTTTTCGCCCGCAGCGGTGATTCGCGAGCGGCTTGAGGCGTACATCATTGCGGACGACGTGGTGATCGAGGACGTCTCAGACTCCACGCGTGGGCTGACGATTTTCGGTCCGGCGACGGCGACGGAGATGGGTCTCGGAGCGCCCGCCTGGGAATTCCGCGGACGGCGCACGCGCGAGGTGCACACGGAGATCATTTTTCCCGCGGAAATGGAAGCCGCGCTGACGCCGAAGTTGTCGGGACACACGGAGCTGACGTCCGGGCAAATGGAAACGCTGCGGATCACCGCCGGGATTCCCGCGGTGCCGGCGGACCTCGGTCCGGCGGATTTGCCGAACGAAGGCGGGCTGGAGACCGATGCGATCTCGTACACGAAGGGCTGTTATCTCGGGCAGGAAGTGATGGCGCGCCTCAAAAACCTGGGCCAGGTGCGCCGCGGGCTGCTCCGCGTGCGCGGCCCCGGCGAACCGCCGGCGCGCCTGACGCCGGTTTTCCAGGGTGCGCGCAAGGCGGGGGAACTCCGCTCTACCGTGAGGGAGGGCGCGGGCTGGGTCGGGTTCGCGCTGGTTTCATTGGTGCAGCTTCAACGCGAAGCCGGGCTGGCGCTCGCGGCGGAGGGTGCGGCCGTCATTCATTTCGCGGACACGCCATGACCGAGGACGAACAGCTCCAGGCGCTGTGCGTGAAACTGGGTTCAAGCCCGGCGCAGGCGGCGACGATGGCGGCGCAACTGCAGAAGCGCGCGGCGCAGCTGGCGGTGGAACGCGGAATCACGCGCGAGGCGGCGCTGACCCATCTGCTGAATCTCGTGGTCAAGGGCCGGAACGGCGAAACGCCGCCGGGGTTTCCACCGACGAGTCCGCCGGCTGCTTGAAATGGGATTGCGCCGACTGCGCCGGCGTCGCTTCGTGGGACCGTCTTTTCCTTCCGATTTCCCCATGAACAAAGCCGAATTGATCGATGAAGTGCAGAGCCGCCTCGGGGCGGAAACCTCCAAGGCCGCGGCGGAGCGCGCAGTGGACGCCGTGCTCGCGGCGGTGGGCAAGGGCATCCGGCGCGACCGTGAAGTGCAGCTGGTCGGCTTCGGCACGTTCGACATCGCGACCCGCGCGGCCCGGCGCGGCTACAACCCGCACACCCGCCAGCCGATGAAGATCCGCGCGATGAAAACCATCCGGTTCAAGGCCGGGCTCGCGCTCAAGGCGGCGGTTTGACCGTGAAGGATAAACTTATTGCGGCTTTTCGCGCGCGGTTTGGCCGGTCGCCGGCGGTGATCGCGCGGGCCCCGGGCCGGCTCGAATTCGTTGGCAACCACACCGACTACAACGGCGGCACCGTGCTGGGTGTGTCCATTGACCGCAGCGTCTGGGTGGCGGTGGCGCCGCGTGACGACGGGCAGTGGCGGCTCGCGAGCGAGGCGCAGGCGACGCTGGTGACTTTACCCGCGGGCAACCCGCCGGCGAAACAGACCGGCGCCGGCAGCTGGACGAACTACCCGCTCGGCGTCATCGCGGCCCTGCCGAAGTTCAACCTGCGGCCCCCGGCGGGATTCGATTTCCTGGCCATGTCCGACCTGCCCTCGGGGGCGGGGCTGAGCAGCAGTGCGGCGCTCGAGCTGGCGTCGGCCCTCGCGTTCCTCGAGCTGAGCGGGCAGCAGGCGCCGCGCGAGACCGTCGTGATGCTGTGCAAGCACGCGGAGAATCAATTCGTCGGCGTGCCCTGCGGCGTGCTGGACCAGGGCGTGTCGGGCTTCGGGCGGGAAAATCACCTCGTGTTCATTGACTGCCGCGGGCCGAAGTTTGCCCCGGTGCCGCTGCCGGCGTCGGCGCGGTTCTGGGTGTTCAACACGCACACGAAGCACGCGCTGGTGGACGGGCTGTACGCGGCGCGTCACCGTGAGTGCATGACCGCGGCGAAGCTGCTCGGCGTGCCGCTCCTCGCGGATGCGTCACCGGCCTCGGTGGCCGCCGCGCGTACCCAGCTGCCGCCGGTGGAATTCCGCCGCGCGCAGCACGTGGTGGACGAGATTGCGCGGGTGGATGCCACGGTGATTGCACTGCGCGCGGGCGACCTGGCGGCGGTGGGAAAGCTGCTCACGGCATCCCATCGCAGTTCGCAGACCCTGTTCGAGAACAGCACGGCCGAGCTGGATTTCCTCGTGGACCAGCTGGCGGCGGCGCCGCAGGTGTTTGGCGCGCGGCTTACGGGCGGCGGCTTTGGCGGGGCGGTGATGGCGGTGACCTCGCCGGACTTCAGTGAGACCCAGGCGGCGGCGGTGGCGGAGGCCTACGCGAAGAAATTCGGTTCCCGGCCCGAGGTATTGCGCGCGCAGTCAGGTGACGGCGCGGCGTTACAGTAGCTCGCTGAGCGTGGAGAAATACGCCGCGACCCAGCGGTGGAAGAGGAGGAAGTAGAGCAGGCCGGCGATGGCCAGCATCGGGCCGAACGGCACATGCATGCCGAAGCCGAGCGGGGCCGCCTCGCCCTCGGGGGTTTCGGACGGCGGGGCGAGGGCGGCGGGCTTCCCGGCGACCTTCTGCCACAGGAGGGCGAGGATGAACCAGACCGTGCCAACGACGGCGCCGCCGAACACGGAGAACACGGCGCCCTGCCAGCCGCAGAACGCGCCGATCATGCCGACGAATTTCACGTCGCCGAAGCCCATGGCCTCCTTCTTCAGCGCCATCTCGGCGAGCAGTGCGATCCAGAGCACGAGGCCGGAGCCGATGAGCAGCCCCTGCAAACCCGCGGTCCCGGAACGCAGGCTGTCCACGATGTAGATCTCGCCGTGCTGGCCGTGGAGCGCGGGGATGAGGAATGACAGCAGCACCCCCAGGAGCCCGGCGCCGATCGTGAACACGTCCGGGATGATCATGTGATCGAGGTCGATGAAGGTGGCGGCGATCAGCACGCTCACGAACACCATGCCGCAGGCGGCCTTGGCCGGCGGGAACAGCAGCCAGCAGGCGAGGAAGAGACCGGCGGTCAGGAGCTCGACGAAGGCGTAGCGGAACGAATACGGCCGGCCGCAGCAGCGCGCCTTGCCCCGCAGGATGAACCAGCTGAGCACCGGGATGTTGTCGTACCACGCGATGGGTTTCCCGCAGGCGCAGTGCGAGCCGGGCGTGACGATCGACTGCGCCGCCGGGATGCGGTAGATGCAGACATTGAGGAAACTCCCGACCATCGCGCCGAACAGCGCCGCCGCGGCGGGGAAGAACCAGGGAAACGTGACGGCGAACTGGTGGTAGGAGGACATGGTTACTTGGGATTCAACGCCGCGCGGGCGGCGGCCTGCATGACGGGGGCGGTGCCGCCGGCGGGGATGCCGCTCCAGATCTCGAGGGATTTGGCTCCCTGGTGGACGAGCATCGAAAGGCCGTTGGCGTGGGGCAGGCCGAGCGCCGCCGCGGCGCGCAACAGCGGGGTCTGCGGCGGGTTGTAAATCATGTCGAACACGCTGGCGGGACGGGGCAGCCGCTGCAATTCAATCGGCGCCGGATCCGCCGCGCGCAGGCCGGCGCTGGTGGCGTTGATCACGACGGCGCCCGCGGGCAGGCCGGCCGGCGGGGTGTCGGGGGCGAAACCGCGCAGGGGAATCCCGCCCGCCAGCGGGGCCAGGACGGCCAGCAGGGCATCGAGGTTTTCGCGGGTGCGGTTGGCGATGCTCAGCGACGCGCAATTCCGGCGCAGACATTCGACACCGGCGCTGCGGGCCGCGCCGCCGGCCCCGAGCAGGATCACATGCTTGCCCGCAAGGTCGCAGCCGAGATCCTGGCGCAGGGCGCCGACCAGACCGTAGCCATCGGTGTTGTGGCCGCGCCAGCCGCGGGCCTCCCAGAGCAGGGTGTTGACGGCGCCGACGGGTCGCGCGGCCTCGGCGACGGTGGCAACGCGGTCGAAGGCGAGGACCTTGTGCGGCACGGTGAGGTTGAGGCCGCGGAATTTCTTCGCGTGGAACAGCTCGAGGGCGCGGGGCAGGTCGGCCGGGGGGATCTCGAAGCGGAAATACCGCCAGTCCGCAAACGATGGGTTGGAGATGGCGATGTCCGCCAGGGCGGCGTTGTGCATGGCCGGGCTGATGGAGTGCCCGATCGGCTGTCCGAGCACGGCCAGCGACGTGCCGGGGCGCGACCACGACTCGAGGTCGGACAGGGTGAGGACAGCATCGGCGCTCATGCGTTCACGACAGGAGAACAATCTTCCGGAATATCACCACGAAATACACGAACCACCCAAAAATCCGCCCCGCCGAGGGGTCTGCCCTTTCCGGGTGATTCGTGGTGACCCGCCTACGGCTGGGCGTGGCGCTCGTGGGTGGTCTCGAACTCCGTGACGAAACTCGCGAACAGGCGCGCGCGCTCGGCGTCGCCGGTGGCGGTGTAATGGTTCACCAGGTTGCGGCAGTTGCGGCACAGCACCTCCCGCACGGGCGTGGGGGCGAGGTCGGTGACCTGCGGGGTGATCTGGTTGGCGCGCAGGAGTGAAAAGATCTCGTCGGGGTCGAGGAAGACGCCCTTGTCAAAGGGATCCACGAAGAAGGGCGGCGAGTCCTCGAAGCAGCCGACGATGAAGTGGCCGGGCAGGCCGACCGGCTCCAGCGCGAGGCCGAGGCGCTCGGCCACGAGGAGATAGACGATGCTGAGCGAGAGCGGGATGCCGGTGCGGCGGATGAGGACCTGGTCGAGCAGGCTGTTGAGCGGGTCGGTGTAATGCTCGACGTTGCCGTGAAAGCCCCACTCGTGGAACAGCACGCGGTTGATGATGCGGCACTGCTGGCGGGTGCTGGCGGGCTCGCTGATGAGCTCGCGGCAGCGGGCGGCGATCGCGTCGAGCGTGGTGCAGCACGCGCCCACGTCGAGCTGGGGCATGACGGTGCGGCTGAGGAGGAGCGCGCCCGTCTCCAGCTCGTAGTTCAGCGAGCGGATGAAGCCGCGGAATTCCGCAACGGGATCGGAAAATTTCAGCTCCTCGAGGAACCACGCCGCGTGGCGGGCGAGGACGCGGTGGTGGCCGCGCGCGGTGGCCTGCAGGAAGTGCAGGGCGTCCGGGCCGAGGGCGGCGAAGTGGGCGAGGAGGGCCTTGCGGACGGACGGGCTGGAATCGTCGAGCAAATCGCGAAGCGCCTGCTGCCGGGCTTCGTCGAGTTTCACGGTTTCCACGCCACCAGACGAAAAATTATTAGCCATGGTGGCAACCGGAAACGCAACATTCGTGCCAGTCAAATTTCCCCGCTGATTACACGGATCGACGCGGATGTAATTCCCTGAACCCGGGGAATTCTAAATCTGAATCCGCGATCATCCGCGTGATCCGCGGAACGGATCGCGGGCCGGGCTCAGGCCACGGGCTCGCGCTCGCCGTAGAGGGCGGTGCCGATGCGGACCTGGGTGCTGCCGGCGGCGATGGCCTCGACGTAGTCGCCGCTCATGCCCATCGAAAGCTCCGGCAGCAGCGCGCCGGTTTCGCCGGCAAGCTGGTCGCGCAGCTCGCGCAGGGTCGTGAACGTGCGCGTGGCGACGGAAGTGTCGTCGCTCAACGGCGCGATGGTCATGAAGCCCTCGACCTTCAGGTGGCTCTGGGTGAGGGCGGCGTCGAGCAGGCGCGGGGCGTCGGCCAGGTCGGCGCCGAATTTTGCGGGGTCGTGGCCGGCGTTGATCTGGAGCAGCACGGGCAGGATCTTGCCGGCCTCGGCGGCGGCGCGGTCGAGGAGACGGAGCAGCTTCTCGCTGTCCACGGTCTGGATGCGGTCGAAATGCGTCGCGGCGAGCTTCGCCTTGTTCGACTGCAGGTGGCCGATCAGTTCCCAGCGTACTTCCGCCGTGGTGGCGGCGCGCTTATCCACGCCCTCCTGCACGCGGTTTTCCCCGACGGCCGGGAGCCCGTAGCGCGCGGCGTACTCGGCGGCGGCGGGCGGATGGTTTTTCGTCACCGCGAGCAGCCCGACCTCATCGGGTTTCCGCCCGGCCCGCACGCAGGCCGCGGCAATCCCGGCCCGGACGGTGTCGGCCCGGCGGCAGAACTCATCATAGGGGATAATCATGGGGGTTAAAGTGGAACTGCTTATAGGTTGATGTTAAATAAGCGATGATTATGGTTCCGGCAACCCCAAGGTCCAGTCATGCAAATCGAGAATTTCAAAATTTTTGCCGATCTCGTCGAGACGAAGAGTTTTTCCAAGTCGGCCAAGCTGAATGGCATCACGCAATCGGCGGTCAGCCAGCAGGCGCGCGCGATGGAGCGGCACTTCAAGACGCTGCTGATCGACCGCAGCCAGAAGCAGTTCCAGCTCACGCGCGAGGGCCAGCGGGTGTACGAGTCGGCGAAGGAGATCCTGCACACCTACGACAAGCTGCTCTCGGAGCTGCAGGAGATGAAGAAGGTCATCAGCGGCACGATCCGCATCTCGACCATCTACTCCATCGGGCTGCATGAGCTGCCGGCGTACATCAAAAAATTCCTGCACGACTACCCCTCGGTCAACGTGCGCGTCGAATACCGCCGCTCGAACCTGGTCTACGAGGACATCCTGCACAACGCGGTGGACTTCGGCCTCGTGGCCTTCCCGGTGAAGCAGCGGCAGATCGAGGCGATCCCGTTCCGCGACGACCACCTCGTGCTGATCACGCACCCCGGGCATCCGCTGGCGAAGGGCGGGGACATCGACATCAAGCAGCTGGCGGGGCAGAAGTTCATCGGGTTCGACCCGGACATCCCCACGCGCAAGGCGGTCGACCAGATTTTCCGCGACCACAAGCTCGAGATCGAGCCGGTGATGGAGTTCGACAACATCGAGACGGTGAAGCGCGCGGTCGAGATCGACCATGGCATCGCCATCGTGCCGCAGGCCACGGTGCAGCAGGAGGTGAAGCAGGGCACGCTCATCGCCGTGCATTTCAAGGGCAAGGACTTCACCCGGCCGCTCGCGATCCTGCACCGCAAGGGCCGCGTGCTCACGCCGGCGATGAAGAAATTCATCGAGACGCTGGGCGTGGACATCCCGGGCAGCTCATAATCCGCCGCGGCGGGTTGCGGGGGAATAAAACGGGGGCATGCTGTCTCCCAATGTTCACTCCCGTCCTCATGAAAACCTTCCGCCGCCTCCTGGCCCTCAGCCTCGCCTTTACCGCCTTCGCCCTGCTCCGGGCCGAGCCTGTTCCCGCCGCGCCGGCGCCGGCGTGGCAACTGAAGGATGTGGACGGCAAGGTGGTCAGCTCCGAGCAGTTCAAGGGCAAGGTGGTCGTCCTCGATTTTTGGGCGACCTGGTGCGGGCCGTGCCGCATGGAGATTCCCGGGTACGTCGAGCTGCAGAAAAAATACGGCAAGGACGGCCTGGTGATCGTCGGCGTCTCGCTGGACTCGGACCGGCACGCTGACCAGACCGTCAAGAATTTCGTCCAGAAATACGGCGTGAGCTACCAGATCGTCATGGGTGACGACGAGGTGCAGGCGGCGTTTGGCGGCATGGATGCGATCCCGACGACCTTCATCATCGACCGGAACGGCCAGATCCGCGACCGCAAGGTCGGGGCCGAGCCCACGGCCGAATACGAGCAGACGATTTTGAAGTACCTGAAGTAGGGGCGCGGATCAGTCGTTGAACCGGGCGAGCTGCATCAGCTCGTCCGCGATGGCGCGGTCGCTGCGGCAGCGGGGCAGCTTGTTCTGCCCGCCCCACTTGCCGTGGTGGCGCATCCAGTGCTCGAACACCCCGGGCATGACCAGCCGGGCGATTGGGGCCTCGATGTTGTTGCTCCGGCGCTTCACCTCGTAGTCGGCGTTGCGCACCTTCAGCTCGGCGTCGAGCTGCACGGCGAGCGTGGGGCCGGTGGGGTTCTGGACGGAGCCGGGGCGCAGCTCGATCCACCACTCGTGCCGGCCGCGGTTGTTGCCGGTCAGCGAGTCGGTGAACATCGGCGCGACGTGGAAATTGGTGATACTCCAGCCATTGGGCGAGCAGACGGCGAGGAGCGCGTCGGTCAGCTCCTTCTCAATCACCCGCTCGCCAAACGCATTGAGCTGGAGCCCGGTGCGGCCGGCGTAGATGAGCCGCGGCGGCTCGGTCGAAACGAAGCGCACCATGTCGCCGACGACATAGCGGCAGAGTCCGCCGGGGGTCGTCAGCACCAGCGCGTAATCCTCGTTGGTCTTCACGCCCTCGAGGGGCACGGCCGACGGGCCGAGGTTGCCGAGACGGTCCTCGTCGAAATATTTCATCGGCAGGAATTCAAAGAACAGCCCGGCGTCCGCCATCAACCGCAGGCCCTCGACGGGCGTGGCGTCCTGGGCGGCGATGAAGCCCTCCGATGCGGGGTAGATCTCGTGGAAATGCACACCGGCCCCGTAGGCCCGGCGCAGTTCACCCTGGAACGGTCCGAGGGGCACGCCGCTGTGCACGAGGCACTCGAGGTTGGGCCAGATGGTCTGCTGCAGGCTGGGCGCGCGCGACGGACCGGCGGAGCCGCCGGGGCGCAGCGCCTCCGCGAGGGTCAGCAGCCAGCTGGGCTGGCCGGCGACGAGGGAGATGTCGAGGCGCCGCGTGCGGGCGACGATCGCATCCAGTTTCTTCGACCAGTCGTTCAACTGCTCGATGTCCGCGCCGGGCTCATAGAGGTGGTGCTCGATCCACTTGGGCAGGTTGAGTGCGATCAGGCTGCTCAGGTCGCCCTCGTAGGCGGTGAACGGCGCGGCCTCGGGGATGAGCGCGAGGGAATTGGAGCCGCCCAGCAGCAGGTGGCGGCCGTGAAAGACCTTGGTGCTGCCGGTGCGCGCGCAGTAGTAGAGCAGGGCGTCGCGCGTCGCGCCCCGGAAATGCTCGAGCAGGTCCCAGGTGACGGGCAGCGACTTGACCGGGCCGTCCGTGGTGCCGGGGGTGACCGCATAAAACGGACATTGGCCGGGCCAGAGCACGTCGGCGGCGCCGCGCTTCATCTGGTCGATGTACGGCGCGAGGTCCGCATGGGTATGGAGCGGCACGCGCCGCTGGAACTGCGCGTAGGTCAGGCCGGCCTCGAGGCCCACCTTGCGGCCGAAGGCGGTCTTCGCGAAGGACCGGAGCAGGCGGCGGAACGTGCGCTGCTGCGCGGGCACCGCCGTTTTCTTCTGGCGCAGCCGCAGGGCGGTGCGGGCCGTTTGCAGGCGCGCGCCTAAAACCATGAGGCTCTTGGGAAGGGCAGGCATCGCGGCGGCTGGGTCAGTTAGGCAGTCCCTCCGAGCGGGAAGCCGCAAGTGGATTCCTGCTGCGGCCCCCGAGCTTACGAGGTTTTGACCGCGGCGGAGGGCCGAACGGCCCTATTGCAAGCGGGCGGCGGCAGGGGGTTGACCACGAGAAAAACGAAAAGCATGAAACCCCGGAGGTCGGAATTCATCGCCCACGGACCGGAGTCCGGTTTCGGGTGCCTCGTGTTTTTCCCGGTTAAAAACGCAGGCGTGACTTTCGGGGGCTTTGGGGTTGTCACAGGGGACGCATGCCGCTCCCGACCATTCTCCTGGAAGACGACACCCTGGTCGCGTTCGACAAGCCGCACGGGCTGCCGATGGCACCGCTGAAGGGGGCCAAGGGCGCGGAGAACCTCATCGCGCTGGTGCAGGCGAAGTACGGCCCGGGGGTGGCGAGTGTGCACCGGGTGGATGCCGACACGAGCGGCGTGGTGGTGTTCGCGAAGACGAAGGTCGCGCTGGATTTTCTGAGCGGACAGTTCCAGTCGAAGACGGCGGCGATGAAGTATTTCGCGCTGGCGGTGGTGCAGCCGGCGGAGCGGGCGCTGAAGGATGTGGCGATCTTGCGCGCGGCGAACGACAGCCTGCCGGATATTTTCACGATCGAACTCTCGCTGCGGGATGACGAGCGCGAGCCGGGCCGGCTGCGCGTGGGCACGGGCCGCGAGAGCCGGGAGAGCCAGACGGCGGTCCGCACGCTGGAGCGCTTCGGGCGGTTTGTATGGCTGGAGTGCAACCCGGTGAGCAGCCGCCCGCACCAGGTCCGCGTCCACCTCGCCGCCCTCGGCGCCCCGGTGCTCAACGATGCGTTTTACGGCGACCCTGCGGTCACGCTGCTGCTCTCCGACCTGAAGCGGGGCTACAAGGGCCGCGACGAGGAGAAGCCGCTGCTCACGCGCCTCGCGCTGCACGCCGGCGAGCTGACGCTCAAGCACCCGACCACGCGCGAGCCGGTCATTCTGACCGCCCCGCTGCCGCACGAGTTCGAGATCGCGCTGAAATACCTGCGGAAATTCAACCGCGGGCGCCCCGTTCAGCGCAGCTGATCGAGCAGTTGGCGGGCAGGGGTGAAGGCGGGATTGAGGCGGAGGACAGCCTCGAGGTGGGGAATGGCCTCGGTCCGGCGTCCCGGGAGATTCAGCAGGGTGTTAGCGAGAGTGAAGTGGGCCTGCCAGAGGTCGGGGTTGGTGCGGAGCGCCGACTCGAAGCGGGCGGCGGCCTCGGCCTCGCGTCCCGGCAGGCCCTGCAGGGCGATGCCGAGGTTCAGCTGGATCTCGGCCAGCTCGGGCCGGCGGTTCAGCACGGTCTTGTAGTGGGCGATCGCCTCCTCCTCGCGGCCCGGTACGGTGACGAGCGTGTTGGCCAGGTTGCACTCCGCCTGCCAGAGCTCGGGCTTCAGGCGGACGGCGGTCTCGAGGTGGGTGATGGCTTCGGCCTTCTTGTCCGGCTGGGTCAGCAGCGACATGGCGAGATTGGCGTGGGCCTCGGCGTAGTCGGGGCGGAGGGCCAGCGCCTCGCGGTACGAGGCGATGGCGGCGTCGGTCTGGTTCCGCGCCGCGAGTTCCATCCCGAGATTGTAGGCGGCCATCCAGGCGGCGGGGTTGCGCGCGAGGGTCGCGCGGTAGAGCGCAAGGTTGTCGCGGTAGTCGTGCGCCTGGTGCCAGGTGAGGCCACCCAGCAGGGCGACGAGTGCGGCGGGGACCCCGCGGCGAACCCAGGCGGGAGCGGACGCGAGGGCCCGCACGAGTCCGGCGGCGAGCGGGGCGATGAGGCCGAGACACGCGAGATATTGGAAGTGGTCGGCGACGTAGGAGTAGATGAACGGGTAGACGTTAAAAAACCCGAGGGCGGGAAACAGCGTGCCGGCGAACAGCAGCGCGCCGGCGAGCGGGGCGCGGGTGTGGTGGCGGAGCCGCCACAGGACAGCCAGGGTGGCGAGGGTCGCGATAACTCCGGCGTAGGCCCACGGGTCGGAGGCGTTGATGGTCCAGCGCGGATAGACAAAGCTCAGGTCGGCGGGCCAGAGCAGTTTGCCGAGGTAAAACCACAGGACGCGTCCGGCCAGCAGGACCCGCTGCAGGAAGTGGAGGTCATAGGCGGCGCCTTCCGCGCCGATGAATTTGCGCTCCACCCACGCGGTGGTGAGCCCTGCGGCGAGGCCGATGGCGAACCACGGCAGCAAGGGGGCGATGTCGCGCCGCCACGAGAGCCGGCCGCGCTGCCACCACGCGATGACGAGCAGGGCGGCGGGAAGGGTGGCGGTGACGGATTTGGTGAGGACCGCGAGGAGGAAAAAGGCGGTGGCGAGAACGTAAGACCAACCGGCGGAATTCGATTTTCCCGGGCCGGCTTCCCGGGCCTGGTCGAATCGCAGGTAGGTGAGCAGGGCCAGCAGATAGAACACGGCGGAGAGCGTGTTTTTCTGTTCCGAGATCCAGGCGACGGTTTCAACGCCGACCGGATGAAGGGCGAAGATGAGCCCGGCGAGCCACGCGCCGGGGATGGCGAGACGCTGCAGCACGCGCACAAGGAGGCCGGCGGCGAGGGCGTGGAGGAGGACGTTGAGCCAGTGGTAGGCGGCGGCGGATTCGCCCCAGAGCCGGTGCTCGAGCCAGAACGCGCTGTGGAGAACGGGATAATATTGCTGGGTGGCGCCGAGCTCGAACCAGATCCGGCCGAGTCCACTCAGGGAGCGGAGTTCAGGTGCGGTCACATGGCCGTTGTCGTCCCAGAGAAAACCGCCGTGGAGTGCCGGCAGATAGGCCAGCACGCAGAGGGCGGCGAGGCCCAGCCAGCCGAGCCACCACCACGTGTCGGCCGGCGCGGCGCGGGGAGCCGGCGGAGTGGGGCGCGAGTTCGCAGAGCGCGGGGGCATGGGCGGTAACGGTTCCCGGTTCTGATTCCATCGGCAACGCGGAAGTGGTTTGGGCTGGAGGTGTGGTTGCGCGCCTTGTGCAGAAAGCCAGCACAGCCTGAAACGCGGCCTAATAAAATGTGCCGCGGGCGCCTCGGCAGTTTACTCGGGCCGGGTCGTGGGCATCGTCGGACCACCCCATGACCCCGACCGTGACGCATTCCGTGGACAGCGATGGCGTGGGCTGGCTGGTGTTCGATGATCCCGCGGCGCGGGCGAATGTTTTCACGCCGGCGGTGTTTGCCGACCTGCGGGCGGCGCTCGCGGCGCTGGCGGCCCAGCCGGTGAAGGCGGTGGTCGTGATCAGTGCGAAGGAACGCATCTTCATCGCGGGCGCCGACTTGAAATGGCTGTCCAAGCTGCCCGATGCCGCGGCGGCGAGGGCCGTGGGGCGGGAGGGACAGGCGTGTTTTTCGCTGCTCGCGAATTTCAAGGTCCCGGTGGTGGGCGCGATCCACGGGGCGTGCGCGGGCGGCGGGACGGAGGTGGTGCTGGCGTGTCACTGGCGCATCGCCAGCGATGCGCGCGAGACCGTCATCGGCCTGCCGGAGAACAGTGTCGGCACGATCCCTGGCTGGGGCGGAACCGTGCGGCTGCCGCGGCTCATCGGCGCGGCGGCGGCGCTCGAGTGCATTTTGAAGGCCACGCTGCTGTCGGCGCCGGAGGCGCTGCGCACGGGGCTGGTGGACGAGGTCGTCCCCGCGGCCGAGCTCAAGGCGCGGGCCAAGGCGGCCGCGCTCCGGCTGGCGGCGAGCGGGTGTCCGGCCCGGGCGGTCCCACCGGCGGTGGACGCGGCGTTTTACGCCGGGCTGCGGGCGTCGACGCTCAAGAAAACCCGCGGCCACGAGCCCGCGCCGATGAAAGTGATCGACGTGGTCGAGGAAAACCTCGGCCTGACCCTCGAGGCGGCGCTGGAGGTGGAGACACAGGCGTTCGGCGAGCTGACCGCGGGGGACGTCTGCAAAAACCTCATCTATGTTTTCTTCCTGAAGGATGCGGTGAAAAAGCTTTCGGTGGACGCCTGGTTTCCGGCGGCGGTCCCGGCCGCGCCGGCGCCGTTCCGGAAGATCGGCGTGGTCGGCGCGGGCGTGATGGGTTCGGGCATCGCGCAGTGGTGCGCAGCGCGCGGGCACGACGTCGTGCTGCGCGATGTGAAGCCGGAGTTCGTCGAGCGCGGCCTGGCGGTGATCCGCGGGGTGTTTGACGAGGCGGTGGCGCGGAAAAAAATGAAACCCGACGCCGCGGCCGCGGGGCTGGCGCGCGTGAAGACCACCACGGGGTGGGAGGGCTTTGGCGACTGCGACCTCGTGATCGAGGCCATCGTGGAGAACGTCGCGGCGAAGCAGGCGCTGTTTGCCGAGCTGGCGAAGGTGGTGCGGCCGGACTGCGTGCTGGCGTCGAATACGTCGGCGCTGCCGATCGACGAGCTCGCCGCCACGGCGACGGAGCCCGGGCGGACGATCGGGCTGCATTTTTTCAACCCGGTGAGCCGGATGCCGCTGGTCGAACTGGTGCTGAGCCCGCACACGGCCCGCGGCACGGCGGAACGGACGCTGGCGTTCGCGAAGGCGCTCGGGAAGAGCCCGGTCATCTGCAAGTCATCGCCGGGATTCCTGGTGACCCGCGTGCTGTTTTTCTACCTCAACGAGGCGTGCCAGTTGTGGGAGCAGGGCGTGTCCACGACGACGATCGACAGCGCGCTGCGCGGCTGGGGCTGGCCGATGGGCCCGATGCGACTGATTGACGAGGTCGGGGTGGACGTGACGGATTTCATCTTTGGCGAGATGGCGCATTATTTCCCACCGCGGTTCAAAGGCACGAAGGTGTGCGGCCGGATGCTGGCGGCGGGGATGAAAGGCCGGAAGAATGGGGCGAGCACGGGGTTCTACACCTATGCCGACGGCAAGGAGGCGCTGAACCCGGCGATGGCGCAATTTGCGTCCGGCGCGAAATCGGAGCTGAGCGCGGCGGCGATCACGGAGCGGCTGAACCGCGTGATGATCGACGAGACGAAGCGGGTGCTGGACGAAGGTGTGCTCAAGACGCCGGAGGATGCGGATTTTGCGCTGCTGATGGGGGCGGGCTTCCCGGCCTTCCGCGGCGGCCTGATGCGCTACGCGAAGAGCATCGGGGCGGTGTGACGTCGGAATTTATCGCGGAAGCCCGGAGGAGCGGAAACGCGGAATCCGATCACGTTCAAAAGGAGTGTTGCCCAGCCTCCGTTCCGCCGCATTTCCGCGATAAATGCATTTTACTCCGAAGGGAGTAGGGGAAACGCGTTGCTTTGGGCGGGGTTTGGGCGAGGTTGGGGGCAATAAGTAACCTCAACTCCCGACCCCCCTTAGGAGTCTCATGCCTGCTGTTGCCTCCCGCCTGTCCACCCCCCTCAAGCGCCGGTTGCTGACGACAATTCTGGAAAGCCGTCACGGCGACCTGCGCGAGGAAAACCTCAACCGCCAGGGCAAGGGACACTTCCATGTGTCGGGCCGCGGTCACGAGGCGCTCGCCGCCGCGGGCCTGCAGCTGCAGGCCGACGATTACATTGTGCCGTACTACCGCGACCGCGGGCTCATGCTCGGGCGGGGTGTGACGACGAAGCAGCTTGCCCTCGACTACATGGCAAAGCGCGAGTCGTCGTCCGGCGGCCGGCAGATGCCGTCCCATTACAGCTATCGCGAGCTGAACATCTGGAGCGTGCCGACGCCGACGGCGGCGCAGCTGCTACCGGCCTGCGGCATGGCGTGGGGCATGCAGCTGGACGGGAAGAAGAACGTGGTCGTCACAACGGTGGGCGACGCCGCCACGCGGCAGGGGGATTTCTACGAGGCGGTGTGCTTTGCGCAGGAGCGGAAGCTGCCGGTGCTGTTCATCGTCGAGGACAACGGCTTTGGCATCAGCACGCCGACGCGCCGCACGACGCCGCGCGCGCTCAGCGTGCTCAACGAGGAGCAGTGGCGCCTGGTCGAGGGCTGGGATGTCGAGGCGGTCCATGCGGCGACGGAAACCGCCCTGGCGGAGATCCGCGCGGGCGGCGGGCCGGTGCTGCTGTGGCTGAAACTCGAGCGGCTCTCCAGCCACACGAGTTCCGACGACCAGGCCATTTACCGCAGCAAGGAGGAGCTGGCGACGCTCGGGGAGCGCGACCCGCTGCTGCTGCTGAAAACGCAGCTCATCGCCGAGGGCGAGCTGACCGAGGCCGCGTACGAGACGCTTGACAAGGAGATCAAGGAGCGGGTGCGGCTCGACTACGCCGCGGCCGAGCTGGCGGAGAATCCCATTGCGAACGAACTCGAGACGAATGTGTCATCGCAGCCCGCGCAGCTCGACGAGCAGGTGCTCCGGCCGGGCAAGTACCGGATGGGCGACGTGATCAACCTCACGCTGCGCGCGGGGCTCGACTCGGATCCGGGCCGGTTGATCTTCGGCGAGGACATCGAGGATCCGAAGGGCGGGGTGTTCCGGCTCACGCAGAAGCTGTCGACGGATTTTCCGGAGCAGGTGTTCAATTCGCCGCTGGCGGAGAGTACGATCCTCGGCGTGGCGTGCGGGCTGGCGAGTTACGGCAAGCGGCCGGTGTTCGAGCTGCAGTTCATTGATTTCATCTACCCGGGCTGGAACCAGCTCGTGACGAACCTTGCGACGCTCCGCTGGCGCACCTACGGCAAATGGTCGTGCCCGGTCGTGATCTACGCGCCGTACGGCGCCTACCTGCCGGGCGGTTCGCTCTGGCACTCGCAGGCGAACGAGGCGGCGATCGCGCATTTCCCGGGGCTCAAGGTGGTCATTCCCAGCACGCCGGAGGACGCGGCCGGGCTGCTCTGGACGGCGATGCATTCGGAGGACCCGGTGATCTTCCTCGCGCCGAAGCACATGCTTTGGGCCGAGCGCGAGATCGACGAACCCGCGATGGCGGTGCCGATCGGGCATGCGCGCCTGCGCCAGCCGGGCCGCGATGTGACGCTGGTGGCGTGGGGCAACACGATGGAGAAATCGCTTGAGGCCGTCGCGGCCGTCGGGGACGCGGTCAGCGTCGAGCTGATCGACCTGCGCTCGATTGTGCCGTGGGACCACGAGATGATCGAGGAGTCGGTGCGCAAGACCGGCCGGCTCGTGGTGGTGCAGGAGGACACGGAGAACTGCTCCGTCGGCCAGATGATCATTTCGCACATTGCGGGCCGGCCCGACGTCTGGAGCCGAATGGTCGCCCCGCCGGTGCTGGTGTCGAAGGGCAACGTGATGATTGGCTACAGCCCGGTGTACGAATACGCCGCGCTGCCCGATGCGAAGCGCATTGCGGCGGCGTTGCGCCGGGCGCTCGCGACCTCGATCCCTTCGGCCCCATCGGCACAAGCTGCCCATTCGACAGGCTCAGGGCCCTCGGTTTCTGCTTCCGGCCAGCCGGCGGCACCCCTAAATTCCGCCGTGCCCTCCACCAGCGACATCGTCGTCAAAGTGCCGATCATGGGCGAAGGGCTGCGCTCCGCCCGGGTCGTGGCGCTGCACAAGCAGCCCGGCGACAAGGTCAGCCACGACGACGTGCTCTGCGAGGTCGAGACCGACAAGGCGGTTTACCCGATCGAGGCGTCCTTCACGGGCACGTTCAAGGCGTGGAAGATCAAGCCGGACGACACGGTTGAGATCGGCCAGGAAATCGCGCTGGTGGCGGGGGATAACGCCCCGGCGGGAGTGGCGCCGAGCGCGCCGGCGGATCACGCGAGTTTGCAGCAGTTGCAGCAGCGGCCCGCGGCCCCGGCCGTGTCCGCGCCGCCTGGCGAGCGGCGCGAGCCCGCGCTGCCGTCGGCGATCACCCGGCGGCTGGACAGCGTGGTGCCCGCGAACATGGAGATGGACGTCCGCTATGGTGCGATCCGCCTGGCGCGCGAGACGGCGAAGCAGAAATCGGGCAAGACCGCGCCGTCACCGTCGGTGATGATGGCCTGGTGCGTGGTGCGCGCGATGGAGAAGCATGCCGCGTTCCGGCGGATCGTGGCCAAGGACGGCGCGATCCTGGAGCACAAGGATTTTGAACTCGGCATCGCGGTGGCGCTCGAGGGCGACCGGCTGGCGACGGCGGTGATCCGCAAGAGCAACCTCTTCGACTGGCCGGGCTTTGTCGCCGCGTACGCCAAGGCGCTGGAGTCGGCACGCACGGGCAAGCCCGAGGAAGTGCAGGCGCCGCTGAACCTGACGAGCCTCGGGGCGTTTGGCATCGAGAAGGCGCAGCCCATCGTGGTGCCGCCGGCGATGAGCACGCTCTTTGTCGGCACGGCGCACGAGCGGATGATCAACGACGGCGGGGTGATCCACCCCGTGGAAGTTGCCACGCTCTCGGTCACCTTTGACCATCGCGTGGTGAATGGCGCGGGCACGGCGGCGTTCCTGCAGGAGCTGAAGGTGCAGTTCGAGAATTTCAAACTGCCGGAGTGAGGATCGATCTTCCCCGCGGATTTCGCGGATGCCACGGATCCGATCCGGATGCATTCGTCCAAACCAGGTTGAATTGAGCCTGAACCCATCCGCGTAATCCGCGGAAAGGACGGGGTTTGGATTACTTCAATTTCTCCAAGCCGGCGCGGGCGCGGGCGAAGGATTCGTCGTCGTATTTCTCGCACTTGGGCATGGCGAGGGCCTGCTGGAGGGTCTGGCGGGCGGAGTCGCGCTGGCCGTCGGCGAGGAGGGCGAGGCCGAGTTCGACGCGGTGGGCAGGTTTTTCGGGCGCGAGTTCGGTGGCGCGGCGGAGCTGGTTGACGGCTTCAGCGGTGGAGGCGGCGGGCAGGCCGCCGTAGATGAGCTTCACGAGGAAACGCGTGCCCACACCGAGCGTGGCAACCTCGTAGTGCCAGCGGCCGAGGATGTGGTGGGCGTAGTCGTAGTCGGGTTTCAGCGCGAGGGCCTGCTCGGCGTATTCCTTCACGTGGCGCGAGTATTCGAGCTTGGTGCGGGTGTCGGCCAGGGTGGCCAGCTTGCCGTAGCAGATGGCGACGGAGAGGATGTTGACGGGGTTCTTCGGCTCGAGGGCGACGGCGCGCTGGGCGTAGGCGAGGGCCTCGGCGCTGAGCTTTTGCTTTTCGACGGGGTTGGTGGTGTCGCTGGTCGCGTCGGAGTATTGCTTCGAGACCTTTTGCAGGATCATCGCGTCGTTCGGGTGCAGGGCGTCGGCCTGCCGGAACAGCTGCAGGGCGGTTGGCGTGTCCCAGCGCGCCTCGGCGGCGAGCGCGTCCTTCAGCAACTGGTCCACGGGGGCGGCCGGCAGCGCGGCGGCCAGCGCGAGGAAAACGGACAGCAACCCGGCGCGGCGCATGGTCAGGGTTTGCGGAACAGGTAGTGGCTGACGATCCACTCCTTGCCGCCGTGGTAGCCCCAGAGTTCGGCGCAGCTCAGGTAGAACACGCGCCAGTAGGCCCACCACTTGGTGGCGTTTTCCCGGCCGTAGGTGTCGATGAACAGGGGGAAGATCTCCTCGCGGTGGGCGTCCATGTTCTGGAGCCAGTGCTCGGCGGTCTTTTGGTAGTGCGTGCCGTTGACCTGCCAGTCGGAGACGAGCTTCAGTTCGTCCTGGAACTGGGGGAGCAGGTCGTGCGCCGGCATCTGGCCGCCGGTGAAGAAATAGCGGCTCATCCAGTCGCTGGGGCCCTCGGAGACAAAGTGGTAGGAGAAGCGGGAGTGGGTGAAGATGTGGACGAAGAGCAGGCCGCCGGGCTTGAGCCAGCGGGCGATGTTCGCGAAGAGACGCTGGTAGTTTTTCAGGTGTTCGAACATCTCGACGGACACGACGCGGTCGAACTGGCCGGGGGCGATGTCGAAGGCGTTGATGTCGCAGGTGATGATGCGGAGGTTGGTGAGCCCGCGTTTCCGCGCCTCGGTGTCGATGAACTCCTTCTGCGTGCGGGAATTGGAGATCGCGGTGATCTTGGAGTGCGGGAAACGCGCGGCGTTGTAGAGGGCGAGGGAGCCCCAGCCGCAGCCGAGTTCGAGGATGTTCTGGCCGTCGGCCAGTTGGGCGCGCTCGACGTAGAGGGCGAGCATGGCTTCCTCGGCCTGGTCGAGCGTCTCGGTGCCGGTGGGATAGAGGCAGCCGGAGTATTTCAGGCGTTGGCCCAGGCAGAACTGGTAGAACGGCGTGGCGACCTCGTAGTGCTGCTCGTTGGCGGCGGCGGTCTGCTCGGCGAGGGCGCGCGTCTTCAGGTCGGCGACGTACGCATCGCGGTTATAGCGCGCGGACTCGTCGCGGAGGCGCTGGGCGACCAGCCGGCGGATGCCGATGCGGACGAGCCAGTCGGGCAGGAGGTTTTTTTCGAGCAGGGAGTCGAGCATGGTTCGGGAGCTATAAGCGATAAGCGGTAAGCTTTAAGCCGTGAGCGAAGCCGCGAAAAAGGGAGCTTAGCGCTTAAAGCTTATTGCTTAGCGCTTGCCGCCGGCGGCCGCTTCGGCGGCCAAGGCACGAACGCACTCGTGGTCGACTGGTAGCGGCGGTAGGCGTCGCCGCGGCTGCGGAGGCTTTGTTCTTCGGTCATCGGTATGCCTGTTACGCGCAACAGCAGGTAAAGGATGCTGGCGGGACCGATAATCGCGACCCAGCCCCACGGAGAGCCGAGGGCGAAGACGAAATAGGCGACCCAGATGAGCCACTCGAAAAAGTAGTTCGGGTGCCGGCTGTAGTGCCACAGGCCGACGTCGCAGACCTTCCCCTTGTTGGCGGCCTGGCGCTTGAAGGCGGCGAGCTGGGCGTCGGCGAGGGCCTCGCCGCTGATGGCGATGAGCCAGAGGGCGGCACCGGCGAGTTCCAGCGGGTGCAGGGCGGGGGTGGGATTGAGGCAGGCGATGAGGAAGGCGGCGCCGAGCAGGACGACGGACCCGGCCTGCATCTGGAAAAAGCCGGCCATCTTGGTGGTGAAGTTTCCCGCCCAGTCCTTGCGCAGCTGCTGGTAGCGTCCGTCCTCCACCGGGTGGTGCCCGATCACGCGGATGGCGAGATGCGTGCCGAGCCGGGCGCTCCAGAGGACGGCCATGGCGGCGAGGAGCGCGCGGCGGACCGGCCAGCCGGGACCGGCGAGGGCGTAGAAGGCCGCGAGGGCGCCGAACGCGTACGACCACGCGATGTCCACGATGCCGTAGTTGTCCATCCGGCGGGCGACGAGGTAGAGCAGGCCGAAGGCGGCGCAGAGGCCCGCGAGCGCGATCAGCAGCAGGGTGAGCGGGCTCATGATGCGGTCGGCGGGGGATCCGCCGGCGGGGTTTTCTCCGCCTTGTGCTTGAGGTAGGTGACCTCGCGGGTGATGGGCAGTGCGATGTAGTAGACGAGGGCGATGTAGAACGGCGCGATGATGGCCCAGGCGACGACGGCGTACATCACGGTGAGGCCGAACTGGCGGAAGAACAGGTTGGGGTCGTTCCAGACGATGTCGGACATTTTCCGCAGGTAGCGGATGTTGATGTGGACATGGGGTGCGCCGAAGATGGCCTCGCCGATCCAGATGCAGCCGAAGATGGCCGGAAAATGCGCGGGCCAGAGCGCCTGGTTGATGAGCTGGACGATGGGCTGGTTCAGCCGCAGGGCCCAGGCGATCAGGAAGCAGAGCAGCGTGGTGGTGCCGAGAACCGGAAAGAGGGCGAACGCGCTGCCGACGGCGAGGGTGAGGGCGATCTTTTCCGGCGTGATGCCCTGCGTCAGCTGGGCGACGATCGGGTCGCGCACCCGCCGCTGCCAGAAATTGCGCCGGGGGGCGGGTGGAGAATGAGGGTGGGTTTCTGGCACAACCGTAAATGGCTAAACGACGCTGCCGGCCGGCACAAGCCGTGTTCGCGTCCGGTGGGTTACGATCAGCGGCGCGGCAAACCCAGCAGGGTGACCGTGAGGCCGAGGACGGCGAGGGCGACGCCAAGTTTGCTGATCCCCTCGCGCCGGGTCGTCAGCACGTCGGCGATCCGGCCGTCGCGGGGCACGCGGAAGAGTTCCCGGAGGCAGTAGGCGGACATGGCGAGGTTGCCGAGGAGGATAATGGCGAAGAACCAGGCGAGCTTCGCGATCCACGAGGTCTGCTTGAAGGCGACCCAGACATAGAAGGTGACAAAGCCCCAGTAGGCGTCGAAGAGGGTCGCGATGAACCACGGATGCGTGAAGACGTCGCGCGGAATGGCGAACAGCGGGCACTGCAGGCTGGCCCAGCTCGTGACCCACAGCATCGTGGCGATGATGACAACGAAGAGTGCGCGGAGGAAGAGGATCATTTTGGGAAACTGTCGGCGATCAGCTTTCAGCGGTCAGCTTGCGGAATTTGAGATTGTGACCCGGCGGGTGGCTCGGAGCTGAAAGCTGAGAGCTGACCGCTGAGAGCTAGAAAGAAATATTGTTCGCCCGGGTGTGCAGGGTCTGGACGACGGAGATGTTGCGCATGGCGAAGGCGGCTTCGCAGTAGCCGAGGTAGTAGCTCCATTTGCGGATGAAGCGCTCGTCGAAGCCGAGGGCGCGCACCTCGGTGAGGCGGGCGCGGAAGTTTTCGTGCCACGCGCGGAGCGTCGACACGTAGTCGTGGCCGGAATCCTCGACGCCATGGAGCACGAAGCCGCCGGCGCGGGTGAGCTGGTCGTTGACGCGGTTGAGCGAGAGCAGCAGCGAGCCCGGGAAGATGTGCTTCTGGATGAAGTCCACGCCGCGGCGGAACTGGTCGTAGCGTCCGTCGGGGCAGGTGATGAACTGGAGGGCGAGCAGGCCATCGGGTTTCAGGACGCGGCTGAGGGTCTCGCAGAACGCCGGCAGGTAGCGGTGGCCGATGGCTTCCATCATTTCGATCGAGACGATCTTGTCGAAGCGGCCGGTGAGGTCGCGGTAGTCGCAGAACTTCACCTCGACGCGGTCCGTGAGTCCGGCGGCGGCGACGCGCGCGGTGGCGAGGTCGAATTGCTGCTGCGAGATGGTGACGGTGGTGACGCGGCAGCCGTACGTCCGGGCGGCGTGCATGGACCAGCCGCCCCAGCCGCTGCCGATCTCGAGGATATGGTCGGTGGGGACAAGGCGGAGCTTGCGGCAGAGGGCATCGTTTTTCTCCCGCTGCGCCTCGGCGAGGGACATGCCCGGGCGCTTCCAGTGCGCGCCGGAGTACATCATGGACGGGTCGAGGAAGAGGGCGAAGAAGTCGTTGGAGAGATCGTAGTGCTCGCTGATGTTGCGGCGGGCGGTGGTGCGGGAGTTGGGCCGGAGGAGATGGCCGACCCGGTTGCCGAAGCGAAGGAGGTTCAACGCGAGCGAGCGGGCGCGCTGGGAGCCGGAGAGCGTGGGGGCGTGCTCGAGGTTGAGGATGAACCAGGCGATGACGGCGGCGATGTCGGTGGTTTCCCAGTCGCCGTCGATGAACGACTCGGCGAAGCCGATATCGCCCGACCAGAAGCATTTGCTGAAAAACGCCGGCCGGAGCACGCGGATCGTGGCGAGGGCGGGCAGGCCGAGCGGGAGGGAGACCTCGGTGGAACGCGCGCCGAATTCGCGGGCGTCACCGTTGGGCAGCTCCAGGCGCAGGTGGCCGCGCGGCATGGCGGTGAAGGCGTCGAGGACGGCGCGCTGGATGAACGTGCCGCTGGGCTGGCGGGCGTAGTCGGCGACGATCGGCGTGGAAGGAGTGGGGGGCTGGCTCATGCAGGTTGGGCCCGCCGACGTTCCGCTGCGGCGGAATGAAGGCGTGGCGGTTTTTGGTTCAAAAATTGGAAGGAGCGGAGGGGGCGAGGGAGGAGTGCGGGCGATAGAGCCCGCGCTGGTCAGCGGCCCGGGCGGACTTGGCGAACCACGGGACGCGTTTCAGCCAGAGCCGGAAGGCGTGCCAGTGGATGAGGGCGATGATGCGGAGGGTGATGAGCGGATATTTCACCAGGTACCAGGCGAGGCGGGCGCCGGTGAGTTCGCGGCGCGGGCCGTTGAGCGTGCTGGTGAGCGTGCGCTCGGTCCCGATGTAGTCGTCTATCTGGATGGAGAGCTTTTCCGCAGGCGGGTGCAGGGCGAAATCGAAGGCGACATCCACGTCGGTGTAGGGGGAGACGTAGAAATTCTTGGGCGTCCGGAGCCGGAACGCGCCGGCGGAGTCAGCGGCTGCGGCGTTGACGGGAGTTGAAAGCGGGGCCGGGCGCGTGTCGGGGCCGAGGAAGTAGGGCTTCATCTCCTTGAACGTGTTGGTGACCTCGGCGAGGGCGGCGACGGGGGCGCCAGTCCGGTCGTAGCAGAAATAAAACGACACGGGGTTGAAAAGGTAGCCGAGGACGCGCGGGAGGGTGACCAGCATCACGCGTCCGCCGGTGAGATCGACGCCGCGGGCGGCGAGATAGGCCACGACGCGTTGTTTGAGGGACGAGTGCCCAGAAACGAGTGACGAGCTGTCGGGCGTGCCATTGTGAAGCGGCTCGCTCGTCGGGAGAAAATCGCGCTCGCGGAAGGAGTAGAGATTGGGGCGGTTGACGGAAAAGAGGGCGAAGCGGCGGTGGAGCAAGTCGAGCTCGTCCAAGTCGATCGCAAACAGGAAGATCCGATAAAGGAACCGGTGCGGCCGCGGGGAGAAACGCGCGTGCATGATATGGCACTCGTAGAGACAGGAATTCATGCGGGCTGACGGCAGCATAGCGGTAAAGCTGGTACGGGCAAGGCTGGTACGTGGACGCCGCAAATGTCATTGCGAGGAGGTCCGCCGGGCGGGCTCGCAATGACAATCAGGCCTTCGTCGGCCAGGGGTCGCGGCCGATGAGCTGGGCGCTGAGATTATAGGCGCTGAGCAGGCCGTCCTCGTGGAAACCGTAGCGCTGCCAGGCGCCGGCGAAAAACGTCCCGGTGGTGCCACGGGCGGCGGCGTTGAGGGCGGGCAGCCCGGCCTGGGCGCGGACGGCGCCGAGGCTGAAGAGCGGATGGGTGTAGGCGATGCGCCGGAGGACTTTGTCCGGGGCGATGGCCTCGGGGCGGTTGATGGTGACGAAGTAGTTCTCGCGCTTGGAGACGCCCTGCAGCGAGTTCATCCAGTAATGGGTGGCGGTGGAAACCCCTCCCGTGGCGGGGTCGCGGTTGATTTCGTAGTTCCAACTGGACCAGGCGAGTTTCGTGCGCGGCATGACGCTCGTGTCGGTGTGCAGCGTGGCGACGTTTGGCTGATACTTGAACTCGGCCAGCAGGCGGGCCTCGTCAGCGGTGGGGTTGTCGAGGAGCTTCAGCGCCTCGTCGCCGTGGCAGGCGAGGATGACCTGGTCGAACTGCTGCGCGGTGCCGGTGGAGGTCATCACGGTGACGCCGCGGGGTGAGCGGATGACGCGGGTGGCGGCCGACCCGAGGCGGAGGCGGTCGCGCCACGGGGCGGTGATTTTTTCGACGTAGGTTTTGGCGCCGCCCTCGACGGTCCACCACTGGTGCTGGGTGTTCAGGCCGAGGAAGCCATGGTTGTGGAAGAAGCGCAGCAGGGAGGTCGCCGGAAACCCCAGCATGAGCGCCGGCGGCGTGCTCCAGACGGCCGAGCTCATGGGCACGAGGTAGAGGTTGAAGAAATCCTCCCCGTAGCCGCGGCGCTGCACGTAGTCGCCCAGGGTCTCGTTTTGCAGGCGGGTTGCCTCGGGACCGTCCGACTCGCTCAGGGCAAGCGTCGCAACGGCCTCGCGGTTGAAGCGGCTGACGGCGGCGAGCATCCGGTAGAAACGCGGCCGGAAGAGGTTCCGGCGCTGGGCGAAGAGGTGGTTGAGCGACGAGCCGGCGTACTCGAGCCCGGTGGCGGCATGGCGCACGCTGAACGACATCAGGGTCGGCTTGGTCGGCACGGCGAGCTCGTGAAAGAGCCGCGTGAGCAGCGGGTAGGTGGCGTGATTGAAAACCATGAACCCGGTGTCGATCGGGACGGGCCGGCCGGTGTGGGGCTCGCTGACGGTGACGGTGTTCGTGTGGCCGCCGGCGTAGGAGTTCTGCTCGAACAGCGTGAGTTCGTGCTCCCGGTGGAGGAAGTGGGCGCAGCCGAGGCCGGCGATGCCGGTGCCGATGATCGCGAGTTTAGCCATGTGCGACCTGATTACGCGCAGGCGGCGCGGATGGATTCAATCCTGCGTCGCGGACGGGCCCGGCGGCGTCACCTCAGACGACTGGGCGAGCCCGGTGAGGTCGCGTTGGATCGCCGGCGGGTCGGTCCGGCGCGGGGCGACCCCGTGGGAGGCGTGCAGGGTGGCCATGGCCATCGCGGCGGCGGCGGGGACGACCTTCTTGAACGAGGAGAATTCCGGGTGGGTAAGCGCGGCGCGCTCGGCGGCGGCGATGGTACCGGCGTGGTCGGCGGCCGCGGCCTCGGCCAGGACGGACGCGGGCACGGGTTTCAGGTCCCAGATGAAGCCGGTCCAGGAGAGCAGCTTGAGGCCGTAGTAGGTCGGGTCGAATTCCCACCAGTAGAAACCCTGCCGCGTGCAGCTCATGTAGCGGTGGTGGTTGTTGTGCCAGCCCTCGCCGAGCGTGATGAACGTGAGAATCCAGCTGTTGCGCGAGTGGTCGGAGGTCTGGAACCGCCGCCGGCCCATCAGGTGCGCGAGGGAGTTGATGCAGGATGTGCCGTGGAACAGGAAGGTGGTGCTGACGAAGAATCCCCAGCCGAGCAGCTGCCAGCGCGTGGTGTGCAGGCCGGGGGCATGGAGCTCGAGCAGCCAGCCGAGACCCCACAGACCGGTGGCGAAAAGAATGGGCACGACGGTGTCGAAGCGGTTCAACCAGACGAGCTCGGGATAGGGAGTGAAATCGCGGAGCTTCGAGTAGTCCGTGGGAAAATTCCGCCGGCTGGTGATCCAGCCGATGTGCGACCACCAGAAACCGTGCACATGCGGCGAATGGGCGTCCGCGGGGTCGTCCGAATGCTGGTGATGATTCCGGTGGTGGTAGGCCCACCAGAGGGCGCCACGCTGGACGGTGGTCGCGCCCCAGAGGGCGAGCAGGAACTGGCCGAATCGCGACGTGCGATACGTCCGGTGGGAGAAGTAGCGGTGGTAAATGCCGGTGACGGCAAACATCCGCAGGAAATAAAGCGCGACGGCGGTCCCGACCGCGAAGGGGCTGACGCCGGCCCACAGCACGATGAAACAGCCGGCATGCAGGATGATGAAGGGAATGCAGCGGACCCATTCGACGCGATCGGGCTCGGCGCGGACCTGGTCGGCGCCGCCGGGGGCGTGATCGGAGTCGAACCATTGCACCAGCGCGGCGAGGGCGCGGCGGAAGGGCGGGACGGTGGCGGGTAAGGAGGACATCAGGTGCGCGGCGTGAAGGAGGGTATTCCAGCAGCCCGGCCAAGCCGAGGTTTAACGCGGCCGAACAGGGCTTATCTCATGACTACGCGCAGCCAAGCAGGCGGGATGCCGGCCGGGGCGCGAAATCACCGGTCAATGGGCCGCTTTCACCGCGGCGGCGACGCTGGTCTGGCCGCGGGCAAACACGCCGGCGGCGAGGAGGCAGACGATGCCGCTCACCGCGACGGCCAGCGGGGCGCCAAACGCGGAGGCCGTGGCGCCGGTGAGCAGGCAGCCGAGGGGGAACACGCTCTGGCCCATGGAAAACAGGCTCATGACCCGGCCGCGTTTGTCGTGGTCCACGGCGGATTGCAGGAGGGTGTTGCTGGAGGCCATGACGAGCACACCACCCGCTCCGGCGGCGGCGAAGCAGGGATAGGCCCAGGCGAAGGTCGGCGCGAAGGCGATGCCGATCAGACCTGCGCCACCCACGGCGGCGCCGAGCGTGACGACCCGCTCCAGCCCGCTGGGGGCGGTCCGCAGCGAGAGGCTGCCGCCGGCGATCAGGGCGCCGACGCCGGTGGCGGACATGAGGAACCCGAGGGTGCGCGCGTCGCCGTGGAAGATTTTTTCCGCGAACACCGGGGCGAGGATGCTGTGGGCGAAACCCGCGAGGCCGATGACGGGCACGATGAGCAGGATCCGCCGGATGGCCGGGTGGTTCATCGCGTAGCGCACCCCCTCGCGCAGGTCGGCGAGGGGGTTCGCGGCATTCAGGCGCGCGACGCGGGCGGGCAGGTGCACGCCGGCGAGGGCGACCAGCACCGCGACATAACTCAGCGCATCAATGGCGAAGCACCAGCCCGGGCCGACGGCGGCGATGATGAAGCCGGCGATCGCCGGGCCGATGAGGCGCGCGAGGTTGAAGGTGATGGAATTGAGGACGATGACGTTCTCGAGCAGCTTGCGATCGCCGGCGAGCGGGTAGGTCAGCGCCTGGCGGGAAGGCCAGTCGAGGGCGTTGATCACGCCCTGCACGAGGCAGAGGCCGATGAGCCGCGGCACGGTCATGTGGCCGGTCAGCGTGAGGGCCGCGAGGGCGGCGGATTGCAGCATCGCGAGCACCTGCGCGAGCCGCATGAGCTGCAGCGGGTCGCGGCGGTCGATCAACACGCCGGCAAACGGCGCGAACAGGAGCACGGGAATCTGGCTCGCAAATCCGACCAGGCCGACGTGCCACGGATCGCCCGACATTTGAAAGACGAGCCAGAGCGCCGCCGTGGACGTCATCCAGTTGCCCATCAACGAAACGCACTGCCCGAAAAGATACCGGCGGTAATTGGGCGACGAAAGGGCGCGCAGGAAATGGGGAGGAGTCACAGGTCGGCCCCAGCGAAAAGAAAGCGCCCCCAAGTGCAAGAGGCAGACTTCTAGTCCCGGGCCAAAAACACGCCTAGCTCAGCCACTGCCAGCCAGTTAGCTCTCCCGGTCACCCGGGGAAGCGGGTTCCGACGCCACGAGGGCGGTCAGGAGGAGGATAACGATGAGGGGAGCGAGCATGGCAGGTGGGAAGCGGGAAAAGGGTCAGTAAGTCATGAGAGCCAGTTGGGCGTAAAGGTAAATACGGGCGGACACGTGTAACGGTCGGGGATTGCAGGTATTATTTCGGCTCAACGGGAAGAGACATGAGTCTTTCCGGCCCCACGGAGGTTCCGCGAAGTTGGTTGATGACACGGACTGGCCTGACTCGGAGGTCCTCCCGGCGCAGTCCGGGTTGGGCAACCTGCTCCCGGTTTACTCCCACGCGAGCCAGGCCACCGTCGCGGACACGAGCGTGAAGGCCAGGAAGAGCAGCGAGAAAAAATGGCAGAAGCCCAGCAGCACGATTTTCCCGGCGGTCTTGAGCCGTCCCTGGCCGTACACGACGCGGAAGGAGCGGAAAAAATACCAGGCGGCCCAAAGCGTGAGCGCCCAGCCGAGAAGATTGTCGAGCCAGCCGGGCCCGAGCGAGGCGAGCTTGAGGTAGCCGTTGCCCACCATGACCACGAGGAAGAACCAGGTGTGCAGGTGCAGGGAAAAGATGAGGTGCTCGACGTAGAACCTGCCCGAGCGGAGATAGAAGAGCTTCAGGAACAGGGCGAACAGCGGCACGCCGAGGAAAAGCAACGAGGGCACCCGGTGCTCGATGGCGTCCCAGATATCCATGAGGCTCAGTTCGCCCGTCCCGAGTTTACGCACCAGGCTGTTCCCCAGGCTCGACGAGCGGTCAATGCGAACCTTGGTGTGCCCGGATTTGGCCACGACCTCGTCCACCGGCGCCGCCTTGGGGGCCGGGCGGGCCGCGCGGATGGCGTCGGCGAGCGCCTTGCGATCGAACTTGCCCTGGCTCCGGGCGGCAGCCTCGCCGATGCGCCGGCTGAGTTCCGCCTTTTCCTCCGGCGTCAGCTCCTCCACCGTCTTGATCTGATTCGCCTGCCGGGTGAGATCGAGCTGGATGTCCTCCACCTTCTTGCGGGAGAGATCGATCAGGTGGCCGTGGTTCAGCAGGGTGACCCCGAGAAAGAACAGGACGCTGACAAAGATGTAGAACCGCAGCGGATTCAGCTGGCTGGCGCGGCGGCCGGCGAGGAACTCGAGCGTGATACGGCCCGGCTTCACCAGCAGCCAGGCCACGGTCACGAAAAATTTCCCCTCAAAGTGAAAGAGGTTCTCGAGCAGATCGTGGAAGAGGTGGTGGAAGCCCCGGTGGTAATCCACGTCGTGCTGGCCGCACGCGGCGCAGAACGGGCCGGTCAGCGGCGCCGCGCAGTTCTGGCAAAGGCGGGCCGGCGCGGTCGGATCGGTGGGAACAGGGGACGCGGGGCGGGACACGCCGGCGAAGAGAGCAGGCCCCGCGCCGGGGAGCAAGCTAGGGCGAAAATCAACCCGGGCGGCGGGTAATCTCCTCGCCGCCTTACGCCTCGGGGCGGAAGAACGTGCCGGCGGCGGGCGGGGCCTTGAAGGCGGTGAAGCCGCCGTCGATCACGACGTTGCTGCCGGTCATGAACTCGCCTTGGTCGCTGGCGAGGAAGAGCGCGAGTCCGGCGATGTCCTCGGGTTTGCCGAGCCGGGTGAGGTGCAGCGCCTCGGCGGCGGCGCGGGCGACGGGGTCCTTGATCCAGTCCTGCTGGCATTCGGTGACGACGTAGCCGGGGCTGATGGTGTTCACGCGGATGCCGTGTTTCGCGTAGTTGAGCGCCATCGAGCGGGTGAGGGCGACCACCCCGCCCTTGGCCGCGGTGTAGCTGTCCACGCCCGGCTCGGCGACCAGGGCGTTGATCGTCGCGGTGTTGAGGATGACGCCGCGCTTTTGCTTCATCATGACGGGCAGCGCGTGCTTCGACATGAGGAACACGCCCTTCAGGGCGACGTTGATCATCGTGTCCCAGACCGCCTCATCGAGCTCGTGGACCGCGCGGTCGCGCTCGTTGCAGAGCCGGGTGGGCGCGGCGTTGTTGTAGAGGATGTCGAGGCGGCCCCAAGTGCGGACGGCGGTGTCGACGGCGCGGGCGGCGTCGGCCGTTTTGGAAACATCCGTCGCGACGAACAGCGCGGTACCCCCGGCGGCGGTGATCTCGGCGACAGCGGCGCGGCCGCCGGCCTCGTCCAGGTCGGCGATGAGCACACGCGCGCCCTCGCGGGCAAAGAGGCGGGCGGCGGCCCGGCCGATGCCGGAGGCGGCTCCGGTGATGAGGGCGACGCGGTCGGGGAGGAGCATGGGGAGTAAGCGGTAGGCGTTAACTCGTGAGCGGTAAGCGGCCAGCAGGGTGGACGGAGTGGAGCAGGCCTCGCGGGAAAAGAAAAGCGCCGGCCTTCGCCATGGCTGCGGCGGGGCCGGCCGCGCAAACGAAAAAGGCGGGGTCCGCGGACCCCGCCTTGGGCGATGCAATTGGCCGGATTATTTCTTGTCGTCGATCTTCCGGAGGGTCACGTCGCCGTTCATGGTGGCGATGCGGATCTCGGGGCCGCCGCCGTTGAGCGTGCCGGCGACGATCTTGCCGCCGGTCATGGGCGGGAGGGGCGCCATGGGCGGGAGCGGGGCGACCGGGGCGTCCTCGTCGTCCGAGCGGGCCTCGCGGGCGGCTTCGCGCGCGGCGTTCCGGGCATCGATGGCGGCGTCGCGGATCGCGGCGGCGGCCTCGTGGGCGGCCTCGGCGCCGGCCCGGACGGCCTCGTGTACGGCGGCGCGGATCTCGGCGTTGTCGTCGGTGCCCACGATCACGGCCTTGGGCGCGCGGTTGCGGCCGTGGCCGCTGGCGCGGAGGGACTCGGTCTTGGTGACCAGGACCTTCTCGTCAAAGTCGGTGAGTATAGAGCCGTTGTGCGTGCGGAGGCGGATGTTGGCCTTGGTGTCGGCGGGCAGGTGGAGGGCGACCTCGCCGTTCATGGAGGTGAAGGAGAGCGGCTTGCCCTCGTGCAGTTCGTGGACGGAGGCGTGGATCTCGCCGTTCATGGTCTCGACGAGCGCGGCGCCGTCGATGTCGTCGAGCTTCACCTCGCCGTTGAGGCTCTTGACCTCGATGTTGCCGGTGATGCCGCCGATGTCGACGTCCCCGCCGAAGTTGCTGTTGATGATGACGGCGGTGTTGCGCGGGACGACGATGGTGAATTCGCCGCCGCTGGTGGGCCAGCCCTCGGTGCCGTAGCTGAGGACGGCGAGGTTGTTCTTCTCCGTGAGTGAATAGCTCGAGGAGGAGGTGAGGACGCGGAGGCCGTCCTTGCGGAGGGCGGGCGTCTCGGGCTTGAGGTCGGTGGTCACGCGGATCTCGCCGGTGTCGGCGCCGGTGAGGTGGATGTCACCGTTGGCGACGGTGATCTTGAGCGTGCCGGGCTTGGCCGGGTCGCTGAACTTGAGCGTGGCGGTTTCATTTTCGTCCGCGCGGGCGGCCGTGAGCAGGAGCACGGCCACCGCGGCGGCGATCAGGAAGGAAGGGAACAGACGGGGATTTTTCATGGCGGGCGGAGGTTGGATTGGGTGGAGGAAGGCGCTCGTTCGCAGTCGCCGGTGGTGGGTTGTGGAAAGGGATCAGAGCTGGGCCAGGCCGCGTTTGGCGGCGTCGCGCACGGCGCGGTCGACGGTTTCGCTGCGGGCCATGCGCTCGAGCTCGGGGGCGGCCTCGCGGTCGCGGGCGGCGACGAGGAAGTCGATCATGGCGACCTGCACGAGCGGGCTGGGGTCGCGCGGGAGCGTGGCGAGCACGCTGGTGCGGACGACCTGCTGGTCGGCGTGCGGGTAGAGCGCGTCGAGGGCGGAGAGGCGGACGTTGGTGCTCGGGTCGAGGGCGAGGAGGCCGATGAGGTCGGTGATGACCTTCGGGTTGGGATTTTTCGCGTCGACGCTGGCGAGGACGCTTTGCAGCCGTTCGCTGGTGGAGCGCTGCTGGAGCAGGGAGAAATTGACGAGCTGGTTGACGGAATCGACCTGCTTACGGAGGGCGGCGAGCTCCTGCCGCGTGGCGGGATCGAGGCCGGGCGCCGGGGCGGGCGGGGCGAAGCGGGTGCCGGCGAGGAACGCGCCGACGGCCAGGGCGCCGGCGGCGACGGGGGCGAGGATCCAGCGCCAGAGGGAGACGCGGGCGGCGTGGCGGCGGCGGATGACGGCGGCCGAGATGCTCGCGGCGGAGTTTTTCTCCTCCTCGAGCATGGCGTAGAAATTCTTGCGGAGGGCGGGGCCGGGCTTGGCGGCGGGGAGGGCGTCGAGGGCGGTGAGCGTCTGCGCGAGGGCGGAGTATTCGCGCTGGCAGCCGGGGCAGGACGCAAGGTGGGCGCGGACCTCGGCGGTGCCGGCCCCGGCGAGGCGGCCGTCGAGCAGGTCGGCAAAACGTTCCTGGGCGGTGGAGCAGTTCATGAGAGGTTCTCCTTTTGGAGTTGGAAGTAAGTGTCGCGGAGTTCGCGGAGCGCGCGGTGGGCGCGGACCTTGGCGGCGCCGACGGAGCATTCGAGTACGGCGGCGATTTCGTTGAAGGAAAGTTCCTGGAAGCGGCTGAGGAGGAGCACCTCGCGGTCGTCGCGGTCGAGGCGCTTGAGCGCGGTGTGGAGGAGGGCGTGGTCGTCGCGGGTGGCGGCGCGGTCGCCGGCGTGCGGGGCGTCGTCGGCGTGATGGCGCAGCTCGGCGGGGTCGGTGGCGGCGGGGGCGGCGTTGGATTTGCGGAAGTGGTCGGCGGCGCAGCGGCGGGCGAGGTGGTACATCCACGCGGTGAAGCTGCCGTCGTCGCGGTAGGTGTGGCGGTATTTGAGCATCCGCTGGAAGACGGTCTGGGCGATGTCCTCGGCGGCGGTGCGCGAGCCGGTGAACTTCACCAGGAAGCCGTAGAGCGGGCCGTGGTGGCGTTCGAAGAGCTCGCCGAGCGCGTCGAGCTCGCCGTCGCGGACGGCCAGCATGAGCTCATGGTCGGAGAGGGTGTCGGTCGCGGGGTCCACGGCGTCAGTCGCGGGGGAACTAACCACGGAAGGGCACGCTTGAACACGGCTTTCTGTAAGATCGGCAATCACGGGCGGTGAAACGGTCGAAAAGGGACATGGCTGGATGTCAGGGGAAACCGGGCTGGGCCGGATAGGTTACAGATTATTTTTAAGCGCGAATGGACGCGAAGGGGAAAAGGCATCCGGACATTTCCCCACGGATTACACGGATGACCACGGATCAATCCGCCATTGTCATTGCGCGGAGGCCACCGGCCGACGCGGCAATCCATCCTGACTGCGGCGCCTCGAATCCAGATGGATTGCTTCGTCAGCCCGCTGGGCCGCCTCGCAATGACAATCCGGTGTCAGGGTACCCATCCGTGGTCATCTGTGTAATCCGTGGTAAACGACCGGGAGGTTCTTTCAAAAATTAGCGTTCATTCGCGGCCATTCGCGGTTAACCATCCGGGCATGAACCGCCGTGAATTCCTCGTCCGTTCGTCGCTGCTCGCTTCCGCGGGCCTGCTCGCCCGCCCCTCCCTGTTTGCTGAAACCCCCGCCGCCGCACCCACCGTGCCGGTGAAGACGCCGGCGGGGCCCATGGCCAAGTGGACCCCGGAGTTTCGCCCGTTGCGGCGCAACGTCGGGCTGTTCATCGGCCGCGGCGGCACCATCGGCTGGCTGTCGAATGCGGATGCGCTGATGGTGGTGGACACGCAGTTTCTGGACTCGGCGGCGGTCTGCCTCGCGGGCCTGCCCGGGCGCGGGGACCGGATGATTGATGTCGTGCTGGACACGCATCACCACGCCGACCACACGGGCGGCAACGGCGTCTTCAAGCCCGCGGCGCGCGCGATCGTGGCGCAGGCGAATGTCCCGGAGCTCATGCGCGCGACGGTCAAGACCGGCATGCCGGACAAGCAGACCTACCCGGATGCGACGTTCCCGGACGCCTGGCGGAAGGAGCTGGGGGACGAGACGGTGACGGCGAGGTATTTCGGCCCCGCGCACACGCGGGGCGACGTGATCGTACATTTTGAAAAGGCCAATGTCGTCCACCTCGGCGACCTGCAGTTCAACCGCATCTACCCGGTGATCGACCGGCCGGGCGGGGCGAGCATCCGCCATTGGATCACGGTGCTGGAGACGGCGGTGAAGACTTATCCGGCCGACGCGATTTACATCTGCGGCCATGGCAACCCGAAGTTTGGCGTCACCGGCGGGCACGCCGACCTGCTGGCGCAGCGGGACTATTTCAGCGCGCTGCTCACGCACGTGGAGCAGGGCCTCGCGGCCGGAAAGGCGAAGACGGAGATCGTGGCGCTGGAGAATTTCCCCGGCTTCACCGACCTGCACGCCCCGCTCCCGAACCGGCTGCAGGGCAACCTCAGCGTGGCGTACGACGAGCTGACGGAGAAGCAGGGCTGAACCCGCATGTCCGCCTCCGCCACGGTCCGGACCTGGGACCAGTTCCAACAGCGCTGGGACGGAGTGCATAATTTCCTGCTGGCGGACGCCTGCGTGCCGTTCGCCTTTGCACTGCCGCCGCTGGACCGGGTGGTGTCGGAGCTGCGCGACGACCCGCAGACCCGCATCACGCCCGGCGCGCGCGGCGACCGGCTCCAGCTGGACAACATTGCGGAGGACTTTCGCCGCCGGCCGGTCGCCGAGGCGCTGGAGACGCCCTTTGCGCTCGCGCACTTTGAACTGGCGCGGTTCGACGCGCCGGGGAAGTTCCTGCACGGCTTTGAGCAGGGCGTGATGGCCCCGTGGCGGGCGGCGCTCGCGGCGAACGGGTTCACGTACGACCGGTGCTCACCGATCATCTTCATCAGCGGGCGGCAGTGTGCGACGAACTACCACATGGATTTCTCGCACGTGCTGGCGTGGCAGATTTACGGGCGGAAACGATTCTGCGGGTTGAAGGAGCCCGACCGCTGGGCGCCGCGGGAGACGCGTGTGAACTACCAGGCCGGGAAGCTGGCCCGGCCGGCGGAGCTGACCGAGGCCGACGCGCTCTGCCATGACATGCGGCCCGGCGACGTGTTGTGGAACGAATTGCTCACGCCCCACTGGGTGGAGGCCGGTGCGGAGGTCGCAATGAGCGTGAACATTTCCCACGGCGGGCTGCGTCACCACGGCCGGCTGGCGCGGAACGAACAGGAACTGGTGGAGCACCGGCGTTTGACCGCAGCGGGCAGCTGAGCGGCCTGACTGGCCCGCGCGCCTACTTCGCCGTACGCAGCTTGTAGTGCTCGCCGCTGGCGGCCCAGAATTGCGGGGGCTGGGTGAGGTGGACCGAGCGCGCGGGGCTGGCGGTTTCGAGCATGAACTTGCCGTAGGGCGCGTTGCCGTGGGGGAGGAGGTGGTAGGAAAGGTAGGAGATCAGGTCGTCCACTTCCTTGGGATCCTTCGCGCGGCGGCCGAGGTTCATGGTGAACATCCGGCGCTCGCTGCCGCCGCCCCAGGAGGAGTGGAGCACGCGGTGGTTGAAGATCAGCACGTCGCCGGGCTCGTTCTCGAGCGGCACGGCCGGGATGTCGCGTCCGGTGATGCCGAAGTTGAGCTCGGTCTCCGCCGCCACGGTGCCATCGAAGATCCGGATCGTGTCGTCATGGTGCGAGCCCGGGATGACGCGCAGGCAGCCGGTGTCCTTGGTCACGCGGTCGAGGTAGAACGCCACTTTGAGGTAGCTGTTGCTCTGGTAGAAGCTGTCGCGGTGCCAGCCGGTGTCGCCAGTGTAGTAATTGCCGTCGCTGCCGACGTAGTTGAAGTCCGGGCCGATCAGGTTTTCGACGACGGCGAGGATGCCGGGATGGTCGAGCAGCGCGCTGAGGGTGGGGTGCTGGTCCACGAACGGCACGATGGTGCGGCGGCGTGTGCCGTCGGGCTTGCGGCCGTGCGCGGCGAACACCGCCTCGAAGCCCGCGATGATGCCGTCGAGGCGGTCCTTGACCAGGCCCGGCAGCCGGAGGATGCCGTAGGTTTCGAAGAAGGCGCGTTGCTGGGCGGGAGTTTGGGTGGGCATGGAGGAAAGGGGCCGGCATGCTCGGCGGGGTGGGCGGCGGACTGCAACTCCTAGTTGGGCGGAGCGGCAGTTCGTACCTCTGGGTCCCGTGGGCGGTACAGGACCGAAGGACAGAACTCCCCGCTCAGCCCTTGATCGCGCCACCCATCCAAAATCCCGTTGCCCGGGCCCGGGGGGCCGTTTGTGCTCCCCCGATGCAATCCTTCCTCTCCCGTTCCGCCCTGGCGGGACTGTTTGCGTTTCTCATCGCAGGCGCGGCTCACGCGGCCCCCGCCACCTATACCCCTGAACAAATCGCGGCCGAGTCCGCCAAGGCCAACGCGTTCTTCGAGCGCGTCTTCAACGAGTCCGTGGCCCGCAGCCCGGAAATGGAGTCGCAGCTCGGCATCAAGAAGGACCAGGACAAGTGGGACGACGATTCCGACGCGCACCAGACCGAGGACCTCGCGCTGACGGTGGAGCACCTCGCGGAGCTCAAGAAGACGATCAATTTCGAGGCGCTCAACCACCAGACCCAGCTGAGCTACCGGCTCTTCGTCAGCCGCGCCGAGCGCGGCATCGAGGGCTTCAAATGGCGGCTCTACAACTACCCGGTGAACCAGATGTTCGGCGAACACTCGGGGACGCCGGCTTTCCTGATCAACATCCACCGCATCGGCGACGTGAAGGACGCCGAGGCGTACATCGCGCGGCTCAACGGCATCAAGGCGAAGTTTGACGAACTCGTCATCGGCCTCGAGGAACGCCGGGCGAAGGGCATCGTCCCGCCGAAGTTCGTGTTCCCGCTCGTGATTGATTCGTCGAAGGGCATCATCACCGGCGAGCCGTTCGACACGTCCGGCAAGCCCAGCACGCTGCTGGAGGATTTTTCCAAGAAGGTCGCGAAGCTGCCCGACGCCGACCAGGCGACGAAGGACCGCCTCCTGGCCGGGGCGAAGCTCGCCCTGACCGGCTCGGTCAAGCCCGCCTATGACGAGCTTATCGCCGAGCTGGTGGCGCTCGAGAAGGTGGCGACGACGGACGACGGCGTCTGGAAGTTCCAGAACGGCGCCGACTACTACAATTACGCGCTGCGCCGCACGACGACGACCGACCTGACCGCGGACCAGATCCATGCGATCGGCTTGAAGGAAGTCGCGCGGATCCACGCCGAGATGGAGCAGGTCAAGGCGCAGGTCGGCTTCCAGGGCGACCTGCCGGCGTTCTTCAAATTCATGCGCGAGGACAAGCAGTTCTATTTCCCGAACACGCCGGAGGGGAAGGCGGCCTACCTCGAGGGCGCGATCAAGATCATCGACACGATGCGCGGGCGGCTCGACGAGCTGTTCATCACGAAGCCCAAGGCGATGATTATCGTGAAGGCGGTCGAGCCGTTCCGCGAACGCGAGAGCGGCGGGGCGTTTTATGAGCGCCCGGCGCCGGACGGTTCGCGTCCCGGCACGTACTACGTAAACCTCTACCAGATGGACTCGGTGCCGAAGTACGAGATGGAGGCGCTGGCCTACCACGAAGGCATCCCGGGCCACCACATGCAGATTGCGATGGCGCAGGAGCTGACGGGCATCCCGAAGTTCCGGAAGTTCGGCGGCTACACCGCGTACATCGAGGGCTGGGGCCTGTACTGCGAGCGCATCCCGAAGGAGATGGGATTCTACGCCGACCCGTATTCCAACTTCGGCCGGCTCTCGATGGAGCTCTGGCGCGCGGCGCGGCTCGTGGTGGACACGGGCATCCACGCGAAGCACTGGACGCGGCAGCAGACCATGGACTGGCTCCGCACGAACACCCCGAACAGCGAGCGCGACATCCTGACCGAGACCAACCGCTACATCGTCATGGCCGGCCAGGCGACCGCCTACAAAATCGGCATGATGAAGATCCTGGAGCTGCGCGAGCTGGCGACGAAGGAGCTCGGCGGCACGAAGGCGCAGGGCGGCAAGTTCGACGTGCGCGAGTTCCACGACGTGGTGCTGAAGGACGGCGCGGTGCCGCTCGACATCCTCGAGGAAAACGTGCGCGCCTGGATCGAGGCGAAGAAGAAGGCGTAACGATCATCGCCGGAAATAATCAAGGCGGGGTCGTGGGACCCCGCCTTTTTCGTTTCGGAAGGTTGGCGACCCGCCCTTCCTCAGATTTTCCCGATCGGCCGCGGTGGCGGGTTTTCGGAGTATTCGTTGCCCTTGCCGCCCCACTTGTCGCAGCCGCCCTGACCGCTCGGGCGGACGCTCGGGGTCTGGATGCTGGCGTAGCCGCGGTAGGCGTACGGGTCCTTGCCGGCGACGACGATGATGTCGCGGTAATCATAGTGCGCATTGTGCTCGCCCTCGGGGGTCTTGCCCCAGGGGAGGTACGATTCGCAGCTCATGAAATGGTTCACCAGCGAGCGCCGGTAGGTGCCCTGCGGCGCGCGGTTGGGCAGCGAGCGGTGGAGCAGGTAGCCGTTGAAGAACACCACCGAACCCGCCTCAACCTCGACCGGGATGGACTGTTCGTCGGTGTACGGAAAATCCACGGACTCCTGCGCGCAGTCGAAGCGGCGGTCGGCATGCCAGCGCTGTTCCCAAAGGATGCCGTGTTTGTGCGAGCCGGGCACGACCCACAGGCAGCCGTTTTCCTGGGTGGCGCGGTCGAGGGCGATCCACGAGCCGGTGAGCGAGCGGTCGCGCGTTGGGATGTAATCCTCGTCCTGGTGCCAGGCCTGGCCGGGTTTGCCGGAGGATTTGATGAAGAGCATGGACTGCATGCACTTCACGTTCGGGCCGATGATCGTGGTGAGGGCGCGGACGGAGGGCTGGTTGTGGATGGCACCCAGCATGACCTCGGAGCACTTGTGCGGGAAATGGATGCAGAGGAACCGCTGGAGGACGTCGGCGTCGGACTCGGTGGGCGTGGCCTTGGGATGATCAGGCAGTTCGCCGCGCTCACCGCGGCAGATGAGGGTCGTCTCGCGCTTAAGCGCCTCGACCTCGGCGGGGGTGAACCCGTTCTCGAGCACGAGGTAACCGTTGGCCGCGTAGAATGCCTTCATGGCGGCCGGATCGGCGTCGGGCGAGAAATAGCCCGGCGGGCGGACCTGTGGAAAGGTGCTCTGGCGCGTGCCGGCGAAGCCACCGGTATCAATGACGTGGGAAGGGGTGCCGAGGGTTGCGGGGATCATGCAGTAAGGAGGGTATCCGTTAACACATAACCCGGTCTCCCGCCAGTCATCAGCCGCTGAAACCTGCCCAAAAGGCCAGGCCCGGAGGAGGCGTTTGAAAACCTCTCTCACGGTTTCCTCGGTTACCTCCCGTAAAAATTCTGAGTCAGGTCTTCGCGGCAAATACTCGCCAAGCGGGCGGGAATTCTCCACGGTGCCGGGCCATGAAGGCTTTCCTCAAGACCCTCTGGTTCCTCGCGATGCTGTTCATCGTGCTCTACGTGGGCATGAACAACCTGCAGGTGATCGACTTCAACTTCCCGATCGCCGGCACCACGGCCAAGAATCCCCTCCATGCCCAGGCGGCGCTGATTTTTTTCGGCGTGTTCGCGATCGGCATGATGGCCGGCATGGTGCTCCACACCGGCGGCGGTTCGAAAAAGAAGGCTTCGAAGGATTGAGGTCGGGCGGGGTCTCCGAACTCCGTCTCGCTTTGGGAATAATTTCCCGCGGATCACGCAGATCGACGCGGATGACCGGTCCTTATCCGCGGCAATCCGTGTTATCCGCGGAAAGGTTGGCGGGGATTTGGCGAGGTTCGGTGACCCCGCCCTGCTACGGCTTCGCCGCGCGGCGCAAATTATCGCACACGATGGCGGCGGCGACGGCGGCGTTGAGCGACTCGGCTCCGCCGAAACGGGGGATGGTGACGAAGCGCGTCACGCATTTTTTCACGGCCGCCGACAGGCCTGAGCCCTCGCTGCCCACGACGATCACGGCGTCGCGCCGCGCGGCCAGGCCGTGCACGTCGTCGCCGGTCAGGTCGCAGCCGAGAATCGGGACCTTCGCCGCGGCCAATACGGCGGGCAGGTCGGCGGTGTGGGCGGCCACGCGGGCGAACGAGCCCATGCTGGCATTGATGACCTTCTGGTGAAACAGGTCGGCGCAGTCGGGCGAGAGCACCACGCGGTCGAGGCCGAACCAGTCCGCGATGCGCAGGAGCGTGCCGACGTTGCCGGCGTCCTGCACGCCATCGAGCGCCAGGGTGAGCCCGCGGTCGAGCGCGCCGGGCGCGAGGGGAGGGCGGGAAATTTTGCCCACGGCCAGCACGCTCGAGGGATTGGGAAAATGACTGACGCGGGCCATCTCGTCGGCGGTGATTTCGAAGCGTTGGAGACGCGGTGCCCCCACCGCGTAGTTCGCAAAACGCGGTGGGG
>CAIOAO010000061.1 GCA_903855985.1 uncultured Opitutia bacterium
GAGACGTGGAGCTGGGCGGCAAAGCCGGCGACTTCCGTGAGCGGCACGACGGTGAGAAAAACCTCGAGGCCGGGCAGGGCGGGGTCGGAGCAGCGCCAGGCCATCCGGCCGCAGTGGTAGCGGGACTCGATTTCCGCGGCGTCATGGAGCCAGATCGCCCGGCGCTGCCGCGCGATGGCCAGGGAGAGGGCGCCGAAGAGGTAGGGCTTGGCGATCAGGCGGGCGAGCGGCCGGTCGCCGGTGAGCACCGCGCCGTCGGTGTTGAGCCGGCAATAGAGCGGGCGGTTGTTAAAATACGGCCGGTTGTGCCCGATGATTTCCCCGTCCTCGGCGCGGTACCGCAGCTTGCCGGCCCGGAGGTACGCGGCGTCCACCGCCTGGCCCGGCTCGCGCCACGGCCCCGTCTCGGTGACGGGACCCCGGGCGGCGGGAGCGGTGAGCGTGACGGACGGGGCGGCCATGAGGATCAGGCGCCGAGTACAAACCGGTGGACGATCCGGATGAAGTTCGCGGGGTACTCGCAGTAAGTGTTGATGCGGTAGCTGCCGAGGTCGCCGCTGCGCTCCGAGTAGTAGCGCTCGCGCCAGTACCAGTTGTTTTCGCGGCCGACGCGCGCGACCTGGCGCAGCGACTCGAGCAGCCCCTCGCGGTCGCCCATCACGGAGCGAGCCCACGCCTCGACGTACCAGACGCGCCCCATGGCGGCCAGGTCGTGGCGGTCGAGGAACATCATTTCCCAGTCCTCATAGGTTTCCGGGCGCGTGGAGATGCCGGTGGGAATGCCGTTGTAAACGAAGTCCGGGTTGCGGCGCAGCTGCGGCCAGAGGATTTTCACCTGCTCGGGCGTGGCCAGGCCGGTGGCAATGGCGGCCCAGTCCACGTCGGTGAGACCGTGGTGCGAGATCACGCCGTGCTCGGCGTTGATGTACTCGACGCAGTGGTCGCCGGCCCAGAATTTCGTGCGGAACGCGGAGGTGATCCGGTCGGCAACGGCCGTGTAGGCGGACTCGCCGGTGAGTTTGGCCGCAAGGCGGAACGCGTGGGCGGTGTAGCACTGCGTGACGCCGTCATGCTCCAGCCGCGGGGGCCGCTCGACGTAGAAGCCGCCGCCTTTGACGAGCCCCTCGGGCGTGACCTGCCTGGCCATCCAGTCGGTCACGCTGCGCAGGAACGACTGCTGCGCCGCGAGCCAGGCCGAGTCCTTCGTGTGCCGGAAGATCGCGTCGGCTACCTGGACCACGGTGACGTTGGGCAGCATCATCAGGGGATTGCCGGGAAACCAGTGGGAGTATGCGCCGCCGTTGGCCGCCACGACGAAGGGGAACTTCTCGGTCTTCTTGGGCAGTTCCATCATGTGGGTCTGGCCGGCCTGGTCGGGCACGATTGCGAAGGGGATCAGGCCGTCCTCGCGCAGGAAGCTCTTCACGTAGTCCCAGCTCGCCAGGATCTCGGCGGTGCGGCCCAGCCAGAGCAGCGCCTCGGCGGACTGGCCCCAGTCGAGGCCGGGGAAGGTCGTGTTGAAGCCGTGGCCTTGCGTGGTGTCGGCGCAGACGGAGAAGTAGCCGAAGAAGATCTTCGGATTCAGCGCTGCGAGGACGCTTTTGTCCGCGCATTGGCGGTAGGCCTCGGCCAGCTCGGGTTCGAGACCGGCGGGGGCAACGGTGGGGGCGGTGGGGGAACTCATGGAAATCGGAGCGGGCGTGTTGGGGCTGAACGGAAGCGCTTAGCTTTGGTTGGGGCGGTTCGCCGCGGCGCGATTTTTGGCAAACATGCCACCCACCTTTGGTGGATTTTCGATTTTCGAATTTCCCTCCTTCGCCAAGCCTACGGCGGGCAGGCGAATTTCGATTGGCTGAACGGAGGAAGCTGAGGGTGGCGGAGCGGAGGGCGCATTCTCCGGAGCGGGCCTGCCCGCCGTAGGCTCGGCGGAGGGGGGGCGGGCTGGGCCTGCCACTTCGATGGCGGCGAGGGCCTGGCCGGCGAGGAGGGTGTCGCCGGGTTGGGCGAGGGGCTGCTTGAACACGCCGGTGGCGATGCACTCGACCTCCATGGTCGCCTTGTCGGTTTCGACCTCGAGCAGGGCCTGGCCGCGCTGGACGGGCTGGCCGGGCGTGACGAGCCAGCGGACCACCTTGATGGCGGAGTCCGTCGTGGCCAGGTCGGGCATCTTCATTTTGATTTCCATGTCAGGGAGCGGAGGGCTTTTCGGATTTGCGGTGTTCGAGCCAGATTTCGAGGGCCGCGAGGCTGTTGGACGTGGCCATGCCGCTGTCCACCTGGCCGGCGAGGGCGGGACCCCAATGCTTGCCGCAGAACTGCCCGAGCGCGTGGACCATGCCGCCGTCCCACGGCTGGCCGGGGGCGTCCATCTGCCAGTTGCCGATGAAGGCGGCCATCTCGTCGGCCATTTTCCGGTAGAACGCATCCCCGGTGACCCGTGCCAGTGTCAGGGTGGGCTCCATCGCCTTGGCCGGCCCGATCGGGTAGAGCAGCGGGTAATCCTTCATCCGGCAGCACTGGCCGCCGCGCGCAATACCGCGATGCGCGTGCGGCAGGTCGTAGAAGTAACTCCACGCGAACGCAAAGGCCGCGGCCTTGTGGCAGAGGGCGAGATGCGCGGGATCGCGCGTGGCCACGTAGAGGGGCACCAGGCCTTCGAGGGCGTAGCAGGAGGCCTCGGCGTCCACGTATTCGGCGTCCGCCGAGATGATGCCGTCCAGCATCTGGTTGACGTACTCGTACCGGTGAATCGCCGGCGTGAGCGCGGTGGCGAGACGCGTGGCCCGGGTGAGCCAGGCCGCGTCGCCCGTGACCTCCGCCAGGCGAGTCCACAGGCCGCAGGTCACGACCCGCGCGGTGATGCGGTGGGGCTTGCGGTTCACCTCCTGGTTGGCGTCGTCGAGGATGTCCGGCACGTCGCCGTCCGGCCGCTGCAACGAGGCGAGGAAAGTGCCGATGCTCAGCGCCGTCGTGCGCCATTTTTCGCGGATGACAGGGTCAGGGTAACCGGCGGAGATCTGATAGAGCTGGATGATCTGGCTGCCGGTGTGGGCGAGGGAATGCGTCCAGATGCGGCGGCCGGCCACGTGGTCCATCAGGAAGTCGCCGTATTTCTTCCCATCGGTCCGGTCGAAAAACGCCCCGGCCGGGCCGGTGTCGCGTTGGAAGAAATCCAGATTGCGCGTCATCTCGTCCACATAGCGCAGCAGCGCGCGGTCGCCGGTGCGGCGCCAGTTGCGGACGGCGCCCATCCAAATCTCCACGGCGACACCCTCGCCCCAGCCGAAGTCGAAGTAGCCGCTCATCTCACCGCGCTTCTTCGCCGGGCCGGTCTGCGTGCGCACCCACATGTTGCTGAACCAGCCGCGGCCCGGCCCGAGGGCGTCGGGTTCCCAGAGTTCGCAATGCTGCAGGAAGGACACGATGCCCGCCGCCACTTTCGTGGGATTCATCGGATGCGGCGGCGTGCGGAGCAGGATGTCCGCCGCCATGCGCTCGGCCTCGAGCCACGGTTCGTCGGCGGCTGCGAGGGGTTTCGCGGCGAAGACCTCGGTCAGCGTCACCTCGTCGCCGGCGGCGAACGCCGTGACGCCCGGGGGCACGTGCGGCACGCCGCCTTCGTTTTGGATCGCGACGTCGGGGAGGTAGCACCGCAGATGTCCGCCGCCGTCCGGCGTCGGGGAAAAATCGAGCGTTCCGGCCGAGCGGCTGCGGTCCACGCCGTAGATGGCGACCGTTTTCCCGTCGTGCCAGAGGTGAAAGGGGAAGGGCAGGGCCCAGTCCACGGCGCTGCGGATCGCCGGGACTTCCGCCAACGGCTGCTCGTGCGCATGCAGCGGGAGGGTGTAGCGGAGGGCGGCGCCGGCGTTGAGGCGGAAGCCAGGATGAATCGCGGCCGCGCAGGGTTTCAGGAAACGGTAGCGTTGCACCCGGCGCACGACGGCCTCCTGCGCGGGGAGCGTGATCACGGACGACGCGTTCCAAAACTCCGTGGCGCCGGTCAGCGTGACTTCCCATCCGCCATCGGGGAGTTGCTTTGTGGTGCAGGTGGTGGCGTCAGCACTGGCGACGGAGGTGGAAAATTCCGCGCCCTCGATCCCCTGCAGGAGCTGCCGCCACGTGTCGCCGTCCTTGATCGCCAGGGCACCGACACGATGCGTTGGCTTTGCGGCGGTGCCGCCCGCCGACAGGACGACCGACAGCCAGCGATTGGCGAGGACGGTCGGCGAGGGAGTCGGGGCGGCGGAGGACATGACGAAAGGTCAAAGTTTGCCGGTGGTGACTGTCAGCGCGTGGGCGGCGAGAAAGGTCTCGGCTTCCGCGGCGGTGAACACGCCGTCGGTCGTACCCACGGCGCGCGTGGCGGAGGAGCCGAGGGCGCTGGCGTAGGCGAGCATCTTGGGCAGGTCCCAGCCGCGGCGGATGGCGGTGATGACGCCGGCGTCGAAGGCATCGCCGGAACCGGAGGGATCAACGACCTTGGCGGGGAAGATATCGCTGCGCCAATACTGGCCGCCGCGCGCGGCGACGGCGCCGGCCTTGCCCTGCGTGACGATCACGGTGTGGGCGCCGTGTTTTTGGAAATAGCGGAGCTGGTCCATCGGATCGGCGAGGCCGGTCAGGTGCTTGGCCTCGTCGTCGTTGGGCAGGAAATAATCGATCTCGGGCAGCAGGGAGTTGAGTTCGTCTCCGCCGGTCCACTGTTGCGGGACGACGACGTCCACGACGGTCACGATGCCCTTGGAACGGCAGTAGCTCAGCAGCTCGCGAAAGGCGGGGAAGTTGATGCCCGGCATCGCGCAGAGCCCGCCGAAGTAGAAGACCTTCACACCGTCGAGCCAGGCGCGGTCAATCTTGTCCACGGAAAGGTCCCGGTTCGCGCCAAACATGTGGATGAAACGGCGGTCCTGGCCCTCGACGAGGAGGACCACGGTGCGGCTCGTGGGATAGCGGTCCGTGTAAATCATGTGGCCGCAGCGCGCGCCCTGCTTCTCCAGCGAGGCGACGAGCGACTTGCCGGAGCCGTCGCGGCCGAGGCAGCCGATGACGTCCACGGAGAGACCCTGCTTCGCGAGGTCGATGGCGACGTTGGCCGCGCAGCCGCCGACCTTCACCGGCATGGCGTCCACGCCGAGCAGCGAGCCCTCGGGCGGAAGCCCCTTCATCGGTCCACAGAAGGTGTCTTCCACCAGAATTCCAACGCAGGCGATTTCAGCGATGTTCGTCATGTCAGGCATGATATGTCCTCCCACAGCAGCCCAGGGTTTCGATTCGTTCCAGAACAGCGTCGCGCACGGCGTGGCGGCCCGCGACCAAAACATCGTGGTCGCCACCGATACCCAGCAGTTCGTGCGGGTTGGGCATGGGGTTGTGCAGGGCCTTGTGCACGGCGAGCAGGTAGCGCTGCTTCAGGTAGGTGCCGTAGTTGACCTTCGTGACGCCGCGCTTGATCGCCTGCTGGAGTGAGTCGGTCGCGATGCCCGTGCCGCCGTGCAGCACGAGCGGGATCGAGACGCGTTTCACGATACGGTCCAGTTGGTCGAGGTTCAGGTCCTGCTGGCCGGAGAGCTTGATGTGGACGTTACCGACGCTCACGGCGAGGAGGTCGATGCCGGTGGCGGCGACAAAACGCGCGGCCAGTTCGGGATCAGTCATGTCGCCGTCGTGGCCCACGGTGCCGGACGCGCCGCAGGGTAGCGTGCCGATCTCGGCCTCGACGGCGGTGCCGTGGCGGTGGGCGTGGTCGGTCAGGGTTTTCACGCGGCGCTCGTACTCCTCGTAGGGCGCCGCGGGGTCGGCGGGCATCACCAGGTTGAACCCGGCGGTGGCGGCGGCGTGGACCCATTCGTCGTTGGGGCACTCGTTGAAAATGAAGCCGACGGGGACTTTGGCGGACTTCGCCGCGGCGACGCCGAGCGCGGCGTACCACGAGAGTTGCTCGACGGCGCGGCGCTCGGGGCGGCAGAGAAAGTCGCCGTTGAAGCCGATGATGATCGGGGCGCGGACGCTCTCGGCGGCGTCGATCACGCCCTGGAGCGACTCGAGGTTCCAGCTCTCGAAATAGCCGAGGGCGTAGCCGCCGGCGCGGGCGGCGGACATGAGTTTCCCGATGGGTTCAAGCGGCATGGGCGGTTCCTTTCAGGGTGGGGCGGCGGACGCGGGCGACGATGACCTGGCGGACTTTTTTCTCCAGCTGGGCGAGGTCGGCGCGCGAGGTGCGATCGTCGGTGACGACCGTGTGAATCTGGTCGATGTCCAAAACCTTGCTCAGCGCGCGCTGGCCGAACTTGGAGTGATCCGCCAGCAGCACGAGCCGCCCGCACTGCCGGGCGATGATCTGCTTGATCCGGAAGGTGGGCAGGGAGGACTCGAAGGTGCCCTTGGCGGGGATGAGTCCCTTGGTGCCGACGAAGGCGAGGTCCACGAAGAGCGTCTTGGCCCAGTCCTCGGCCTGCGGGCCGACGTAGGAGAGGCTGTTGGCGTCGTAGTGTCCGCCGATGCCGACGATGGTGTTGGCGCTGTTCTCGCCCAGTTCGAGGCAGGCGAGGGCGGAATTGGTCACGATGGTCAGGCCGGAGCGCTCCTTGGCCACGACGCGGGCGAGTTCGAGGCAGGTGCTGCTGCCGTCGAGGAAGATGGTCTGGCCGGGTCCGATGAGGTCGAGCGCGAGGCGGGCGATGGCGCGTTTCTCCTGGCGGCGGAGGGCCATGCGGGAGTGGACGGCCGTTTCCTGGAGGTAGGATGGGGCGGCGGCCTTCTGGACGCCGCCGACGGTCTTGATCACGGCACCCTGGCGGATGAGTTCCTCGAGGTCGCGCCGGACGGTCATGGTCGAGACGCGGAGGGCGGACGCGAATTCCCCGTAGCTGCCGGTGCCGGACGCCTCGAGCCGGTCGAGGATGAACTGGCGGCGGTCGGCGGTGGTCATGCCCGGCAGGGGACGAATGAGGGGGTGCTCATCGGGGTGTTCAGATCTCACATGCCAGTGTGAAGATTTAACAAGGCAAGGGAAAACCCGGTGACGGGCACTTTTTGAAGGGGGAAGCCCGGAAGCGGGGAGGGGTGGTCGGGTTTGGTTCCGGGTTTTCTGGCTTCCCGCTTCAAGAACCAGCGTTGGCTGTTAGCAGCGATTCACCCAGCTGGGCCCAAATATTCGCAGCATGACCCTTCGGCCTCCTTTTCGACTTAGTGCTTCGGAGGAACAAAAGGATCTGTCGGCACTAAGATCGGAACCTCTCCGACCGGGTTGTCCGGTTCAAGGGGGAGAGTGTTTTTGACCTGAGCTACGGCCATGAACTTTGTGCCGAGGGAGAAAGCTGCGCTGCCCTTCCGGTTTTCGGGCGTCCAGAATCTAAGCTCCAGTACACGGCCACCTGCTTTCCGGCGGAATACCCAGTTCGTGCCATCCACTCCGACCGGCTCCGCCTTCTCAGCCTCTGCTCGCAATCTCTGGCCCTCGATGAGGCCCGCAAGCGCCTCAAAATCCGCCGCTGACACCTCGACCTCTCGCACCAGCACTGGCTTGGCTTTGTTGTGACTCGCAACTCCACCGTCTGCGAAGATCGGCAACGTATAAGTGGTGCAATGGATCTTTCCGCCATTTACGCGTCCTAACCAAACCAAAGTTCCATCTGCGAAACTGGGCTCAAATCGAAATTCAATTTCTTCGGGTGGCGGCAACGCGGACAAGAGCGTGCCCCCGAAGAGACCAAAGAGTAGAAGGATCCCCTTCATTTCAGCCGCGATTGCCAATGAACCTCACCGATACTTCGTCTCGGCGTACATGAACTCGCGGAGGGCGGGGTCGGCTTGGGCGAGGATGCGCTCGAGGCCGGGGGTGCGGACGGCGCCTTTCATGCGCCAGGCGGGGTTGTCGCCGCGGCCGTATTGGAGCTGCATCAGGTAGCGGGTGCGCTGGCCGGTGTTGGGGCGGCCGCGGTGCCACACCTGGTGGTTGAAGAGGTAGATGTCACCGGCCCGGCAGAACAGGGGCACGGCACCCTGGCCCTCGAAGACGGGGTTTTCCTTCGGCGAGTCGCGACCCGAGAGCTGGCTGCCGGGCACGATCTCGGTCGGACCGTCCTCCAGCGTGGGAATGTCACTCAGGGCGACCTGCACGCTGAGCCAGGGGAGCGGCAACGGGGCGGGCCAGCGCGGAACGTCGGGCGGCAGCGGGTATTCCACGATGTCGTCCACGTGCCAGTGCGAGATGGACTGGCCGGGCTGGTTGCGGATGACGTTGGTGGCGCAGAACCGCGCGGCCGGCCCGAGGATGGCGCGGACCAGCGACAGGATCGGCTCGCGAATGAAGAGCTCAACGAAGGCCAGGTTCTTTTCCTCGGGCTCGCGGATGATGAAGGACGGGTCGGTCTTCGCGATCTCGTCGGTGATGGCGCGCAGCTGGGCGCATTCCTCGGCGCCGAGCACGCCGGGGACGACGACGCTGCCATCGCGGTAGAAGCGGTCGAGGATGGCCTTGGTTTCAGCCTCGGGGAGAGGGGCATGCAGTCCGGAGTGGGCGGTCGGGGCGGCGCTGGTCATGGCGGGGAGGGGTGGAGGGAAGCGACAGCCGCATGCCTTGGGGCAAAAACCTCTGGTGACGAGCTTGTTCACGCAGAGACGCAGAGACGCAGAGGCGCGGAGTTCGGTCCCCGCCAGCCGCTCCGACCCCTGCGCCTCCGCGCCTCTGCGTGAGACCTCAGTTTCCCGCGTTGCAACCCGCTTCGGAACAGCGTGCTATGGGATGCATGGCATCCCCGAAAATCCGCTGCGGCGTGGCCGGTGTCGGCTCGCTCGGCCAGCACCACGCGCGCATCTACTCGACCTTGCCCGGGGCGGAATTGACCGGCATCTTCGAGACCAGCGATGCCCGGGCGAAGGAGATCTGCGAGAAGTTCAACTGCCGGCGCTTCGCCACGCTGGAGGAACTCGGCGAGGCCTGTGATGCCGTGTCGGTCGTCGTCCCCACGGACAAGCACGAGCAGGTCGCCCTGCCGCTGCTGGAGCGCAAGACCCACCTGCTGATCGAGAAGCCCATTTGCGCGTCGCTGGCCGAGGCGGAGCGCGTGCTGGCGTCGGCGCGGGCGCACGGCTGCCTGGTGCAGGTCGGGCACATCGAGCATTTCAACCCGGTGATGAGCTTTTTGGAGAAGGAGATCGACGAGCCGCGTTACATCACCGCCGAGCGGCTCGCGCCCTACCAGCCCCGCGGCACGGAGGTGGGCGTGGTGCTGGACCTGATGATCCACGACATCGGCATTGTGCTGGAGCTGGTGAAGTCGCCGATCGCGAAGATCGACAGCGTCGGCGTGACGGTGCTCTCGAAGAGCGAGGACATTGCCAACGCCCGCATCCAGTTTGAAAGCGGCTGCGTGGCGAACCTCAGCGCGAGCCGGATGGCCACGAAGAAGATGCGGGAAATCCGGATCTTCCAATCCGACGCCTACCTCTCGCTCGATTTCATGAACCAGGCGGGTCACCTCGTGAAGAAGAGCGACATCATCGCCTACGGGCTGAAGATGAAGATCGGCCTGGTGAAGGCGGGCGACCTCAGCGCGATCCCGGTGAAGGAAATCCCGATCGAGAAGGGCGAGCCGCTGGCGCTGGAGCTGGCGCATTTCGTGGACAGCGTCGCGAAGGCGCGGCAGCCGAAGGTCGGCGGCGCGCTGGCGATGAGCGCACTCGAAGTGGCGATCAAGATCACGGAGCAAATCCGGGCGGGGCAGAAATGAGGGTTGCCCGCGAAACACGCGAAATCACGCGAAGGACGATCTGATGGCCACGAATCTGCAACTGCCGCCGCCCTGTGGCGGGCGCGTGGATGTCCTCATCATCGCCGGTGAGCACTCGGGGGACGAGCATGGCGCGCGGATGGTGCGGGAGCTGCGGGCGAAACAGCCCGGCCTGACGGTCGCGGCGCTCGGCGGACCCGAGCTGGCGGCCGCAGGGGCGCAACTGCTGCATGATCTTACGGCGTCGTCGGTGGTGGGGTTTGTGGAAGTGCTGAAGAATTACCCGGCCTTCCGCCGGCTGTTTGACGAGACGCTGCGCTGGATCGCCGAGCACCAGCCGCGGGCGGTGTGTTTCATTGATTATCCCGGGTTCAACCTCCGGCTGGCCACGGCGCTGCGGGAACGCGGGCTGTCGGTGAAGGGTGGCGGGAAAATCAAGACGCTCTACTACATCAGCCCGCAGATCTGGGCGTGGAAGGCGAAGCGGCGGTTCACCATGGCGCGCGATCTCGATGCGCTCGCGGTGATTTTCCCGTTCGAGGTTGCGTGCTACGCGGACACTTCGCTGCCGGTGGAATTCGTCGGCCATCCGTTTGTGGCGCCAGACTATGTGTCGCCGGTGCGCTACGATCCGGCCGGTCCCGTGCTGCTGCTCCCCGGCAGCCGGCAGCAGGCGGTGGCGCGGATTTTCCCGGTGCTGCTGGGCGGTTTCCGGGCGTTTGGCGGCCGCGACGCGGTGGTGCTTTATCCCAGCGAGGAGATTCACGGCGTGCTGCGCGCGGCGAACCCGCCGGCCAACGTGAAGCTGGTGTCCACGGGCGCCCCGGTGGCCGCCTCGGCGGTGCTGACCAGTTCTGGCACGATGTCCATGCACTGCGCATTGGCGGGTATTCCCGGCGCCATCGCGTATCGCACGAACCCGCTGACGTACCTGCTGGCCCGCTGGTGGGTGAAGATTGAGTACATCGGCATCGCGAACCTGCTGCTGAAGGAGCCGATGTATCCGGAGTTCATCCAGGGCGCGGCCACGCCGGCGGTCCTCGCTGCGGAGTTGCAGACGTGTCTTGGGGATCCCGCCCGGCGGACGCGGACGGCGGGGCAAGCGGCGCGCTTGCGGGTGCTACTCAGCCAGGCGGCAGGTGGCACGGCAGCGGACTGGCTGGCGCGGCATGTGTGAAATCTAGCGCGGGACCTCCGAAACCCGCCGAAGCCCAAGAATACTTTGCCACGGATTCCGCGGATTAACGCGGATAGTCCCGATTGATCCGCGTCTATCCGTGATATCCGCGGTGAGGATTGCGGGGATTTAGGCGGGCCGGCCTTGTTCGGGCAGGGGAGAGTTGCCGTTGAGCGAGGCCTGGAGCCGTGGCTCGATGTGCTTCCACAGGGCGTCGGCGCGCGTGTTGATCAACTCGCGGCACTTGCCGATCTCGGCCTCGCGGGCGGCGCGGTTTTCGTCGGCGATCTTGGCGAGGTCGTCCAGATTGTAGAGGAAGACGTTCTGCAGCTTGGCGGCGGCGGCGTCCACGTCGCGGGGCAGGGCCAGGTCGATGAAGAACAGCGGCCGGGCGGGGCGCTGCTTCATGGCGGTCTGGGCGGCGGCGTGGGACACGACCGTATCGGGGGCGGCGGTGGCGCAGACGACGATGTCGAACTCGGCCAGCTTCACGGGCATGAGCCAGAACGGCAGGGCAAACGCGCCGAGCGAATCGGCGAGTTCCATCGCGCTTTCGAGCCGGCGGCTGGCGACGGAGAGCGAACCGGCGCCGCGGCTCTGGAAGGCCTTGGCGGTTTTCTCGCCGATGTCACCCGCGCCGAGCAGCAGGATGCGCGTCTTGGCGAGGCTGCCGAAGATGTTCAGGGCGAGATCGACCGCGACATTGGCCACGCTGACCTGGCCCGAGGAGATGGCGGTGTCGGTCCGCACGTGTTTCGCCGCCTGGAAGGCCTTTTGAAACACGCGGTTGAGCACCGGACCGGTCTGCCCGCGGGCCTGGGCGGCACCGTAGGCGTCCTTCACCTGGCCCAGAATCTCGGTTTCACCCAGCATCTGCGAATCCAGCCCGGCGGTGACCTCCAGCAGGTGGCGCACGGCGTCAAACCCCGACAGGCTCATGCGAAACTGCTCGAACTCGGCGGCCGTGAAACGCTGCCGGGTGCAGAAGCGGGATTGCACCTCGACCGCGGCGGCCGGGGAGGTGGCGACGCCGTAGAACTCCACGCGGTTGCAGGTGTTGACCAGGGTGAACTCCCGCAGGCCGGGGATGCTGGATAGCTCGCCGCGCAGCGCCTCCGCGGCTTCAGCATTAACGGCCAGGCGCTCCCGCACCTCGATCGGCGCGGTGTGGTGGGTGGCCCCGAGGACAAAAAAGTGATCCGCACTCATCGGGACACGCGGGCGGGCACTGGCTTGGCGTGGCGGCTTGCGTCCACCGGCCAGAGGGACAGCAGCGCGAGACCGAACAGGATGACCCCGGCCCAGGCGAAGCGCTGGGCGAGGAGTTTCCCCTTCAGGCGCAACCCGAGGGCGACCTCGTAGGCCAGCCAGATGGCGACCGTGAGGAGAAGCTTGGTCAGGTTGACGCTTTGCAGGTCGCGCAGCCAGTAAACCGCGCCCACGGCGAGCGAGATGGACAGCAGGGTCACGCCGATGACGAGGAGTCGCACGCTCATGGAGTCGAGGTCCATGATCGAGGGCAGGAAAGTGAAACCGCCGCCGGGCATCTTGTGCTTGAGGGAAAAATTGCGCAGCAGGAACATGAACGAGGTCAGCGCGAGCAGCGCGAAGACGCCGTAGCTGAACAGCGCGATGGCCGCGTGCAGCTCGATCCAGGGGTTGCCGCCAAAGATATGTTCCCGCCGGGTGGCGTCCCAGGCCGGGATTGCGAGCGAGACAATCGTCACGGCGGCGGCGAGGCAGGAGGTGAAGTAGCCCAGCAGGCTCAGCCGGAAGGTGACGCCCACGATCAGGTAGAGCGTGATGGCCGACCACGAGGTGAACTGGAAGATCTCAAAGGTGTTGCCCAGCGGGCACCCGCCGACGGCGCGGCCGCGCAGCCAGAGGCCGGTCAGCTGGAAGAGGTAGCCGACGGCAATGATGGTGTTGAGCGCCACGCCGGACTGCCGGTTGCGCCGCGTCAGGGACCAAGTGCCCAGCAAAAGGCCCACGAAATAGCATTCGGCGGCGAGCCATAACCAGGAGCGATCGGAGAGTCCGGCAAACATGAAGGGCCGACCGTAGTGCTTTCGCGGACCGGGGCAAGTCTGGGGGGCGGGCACAGGGACGGGCCCGCCCACCTCGGAGATTGCCCGGGCGGGGCGGACTGTTACTCCTCGCCCCATGTGTGCCGCCCGTTCCCGCCCGATCACCCCCGACACGGTCCAGCGCCCGGCGCCGGCCGGGCCGGTGGGGCCGCGGCGGGCCAGCCTGCTGCGGCCGGAACAGATCCACCCGGTCGTGCGCATCGCGCACCGGCTCACGGGCGGACTGCAGATCCCGCGGCGCATCATTTTTGACTATGAGCTGGTGCTGTTGCTCCGCGGCCGGGGCGAGTGGACGCTGGACGGCAAACGGCTCCCGCTGGCGGCCCACGACCTGCTCGTGATCCCGCCGTTTGTTCCGCATGCCTTCAATGTCGGGCCGGAGGCGGGTTCGGAGCATATCGCAGTGCACTTCGACTTTGCGCCGGGCGTGCCGGCGGCGGCACGCGGACTCGACCAGCGCCGGCCGTTCCGGGTGCGGTTCACACACGGACTCGAGCTGGCGACCCAGCAACGCCTTTATTCCGGCCACCGGCTGGAACGGCTGCTGCAGGCGGTGGTGGCGGCGCAGGCGGGAGACCCCATGCTGGGGCCGGCGACGGCATCCGCCCACCTGGCGACCGTGCTGCTGGCGATGCTGGCCGCGCCGCCGCGGGCCGGAGCCGATGCCGGCCAGGCCCGGGACCACGACCGCGTTGAGCGGGTCACCGCGCACATGCGGACGCATCTGGCCGGACGGATCGACCAGGCGGCGTTGCAGCGGGTGGCAGGGCTGAGCTCGAGCCGGCTGCAGGCGGTGTTTCGCGAAGTGACCGGCTATCCGCCACTGGATTACCTCCGCCGGCTGCGGGTGGAGGAAGGCCGGCGGCTGCTGGCGGACGGCCGGCTGGCGGTGAAGGAGATCGCGGCGCGGACGGGATTCCGCGACACGAGCCATTTCAGCAAGGTGTTCCGCCGCGTGGACGGGCTGTCGCCGGCGCATTTCCGGGCCGCACTGCTGGCGGGGCGGCAAGGATAGGCAAAATTAGAACCTGCGTCTCACGCGGAGGCGCAGAGTCGCGGAGCGGGCAATGCAACTCTGCTCCGCGCCGCCGCGTCTCTGCGTGAGCCCTCCGAGGTCCGGCAGGAAAAATCGCCAACACCTGCGTGCCGCAGCCAAAGGTCAGTGGCTGACAACGGCCGCGGAACGGGCAGGTTGACGGGCCATGCTTACCCCCGTCCAAATCAACGAATTCAAGACCCAAGGTTACCTGCGCGGCCCCAAGGTGCTGACCGACGCCCAGGTGGACGAGCTGCGCGACGAAATGCAGCGCGTGATTGACCAGCGGGAGCGGAAGGACATTCCGCAGCCGGTGCTCTGCCATAACTTCACAGGCAATGACGCCGCGCCCGTCTGGCAGATCGTGAACATCTGGGAGGCAAGCCCCGCCTTTGCGCAGCTGACTCGCAACGCGACCATCGGCGAAGAGATGGCCCAGTTGACCGGGGCGACCGCGCTGCGCATCTGGCATGACCAGATCCAGTACAAGCCGGCGGCGACGGGTGGCGTGAACATGTGGCACCAGGACGCGCCGCTGTGGCCGATCATTGCGCCCATGACCGAGGTGACCGCGTGGGTCGCGCTGGACGACGTGGACGTGGACAACGGTTGCATGAGCATGGTGCCCGGTTCGCACCTCTGGGGCGACCACATGAAGTACCTCTTCACCTTCAAGGATTACGTGAAGGACATGCCGCAGGAATACGAGGGCCACAAGGTCACCGTCCGCACCTGCCCGGTGAAAAAGGGCGAAGTGCATTACCACCACTCGCTGACCTGGCACGGCTCGCACGCCAACACCAGCGGCCGGAAGCGCCGCGCGATCGCGCTCCATTTCATGACCGACGAGACCCGTTACGTGGCTTCCGGCGACCACTGCATGAAGCAGTTCGTCGAGGTGGCCGACGGCGAAGTGCTGAAGGGAAAGCACTTCCCGCTGGTCTGGAGCCGGAATTGAGGCGGCCGCGTGGGTCGGGCTTTACCCCCGACGGGATTTTTCGGATGTGGGGCGTAAAGCCCCACCCACATGAAACCGATCAGGGCGCAGCAAGACCGCACCCCTGCAGGGATGGAACGGCTCTTGGCTTTCGGGTAAGGAGAACCATTCTGCGGCGTCATGCGTTTTCACCACCGCTCGCTGATCGCCCTGGTTTTTGTGCTGTTGAGTTCCGCCGTCGCGGCCAAGCCGCGGGCTCGTGACCTGGGGGTGCCGTTTGACGGAACTCCGGGCGCGCTGAACGCCATCACGGATGTGGCGGGGGTCGAGGTCGGTCAGACGACGATCATCCGCGGCGAAGGCAAGTTGGTCGTGGGCGAGGGTCCGGTTCGCACGGGGGTGACGGTGATTTTCCCTCGCGGAAAGACCAATCATGCATCGGTGTTTGGCGGCTGGTTTGCGCTCAATGGCAATGGCGAGATGACGGGTACCGCATGGCTCGATGAAGCGGGCATTCTGGACGGCCCGATCGGGCTGACCAACACGCACAGCGTCGGTCTCGTGCGCGACACGATCATCCGCTGGCAGGTGCTGCATGCCAACAAGCCGGAGATCTGGTGGTCGCTTCCCGTGGTGGCGGAGACGTGGGATGGCTGGCTCAACGACCTGAATGGCTTTCACGTGAAACCGGAGCATGTGCTCGCGGCGCTCGACGGGGCGAAGGGCGGTCCCGTGGACGAAGGTGGGGTCGGCGGCGGCACGGGCATGATCTGCCACGAATTCAAAGGCGGCATCGGCACGGCCTCGCGCGTGGCCCATGGGCAGACCGTGGGCGTGCTGGTGCAGGCCAATTACGGCCTGCGCCGCCAGCTCCGCATTGCGGGCGTGCCCGTTGGCCAGGAAATTCCCGAGGGCGCATTCCGGCCGGATGAGGATGGATCGATCATCGTCGTCATCGCCACGGATGCCCCGCTGTTGCCGCACCAGTTGAAACGCCTGGCCCGCCGGGCGTCGCTGGCGCTGGGGCGGATGGGGTCCATTTCGGGCGACGGCTCGGGGGATTTTTCGTGGCGTTCTCCACGGCCAACACGGTGCCGGTCGAACCCGGAAAACCCGGGACCGTTCAGCTGATGAACACCGAGGATCTTGGACCGGTCTTCACCAGCGTGGTCGAGGCGACCGAGGAGGCGATCGTCAACGCGCTGGTGGCGGCCGAGGACATGACGGGCAGGGATGATCACGTGATCAAGGCGCTGCCGCATGATAAGCTGCGGGAGATCCTTAAGAAATATGGGCGGTTGGTGGAGAAGAAGTAGAGCGGCGCCGATTTGGGTCGGGGTATATCCCGACGTCCGGAATGTCGGGCGTAAAGCCCGACCCACGTATACATAACGCGGGTCAGAGACCCCGCCCTACTTTCGGCGGGCGACCCAGAACCGGCACTCGTCGGAGAAGTCGAGGACGGGACGGGACTCCTTGGCGAGTTCGGTGCGCATGGCGTCGAACTCGTGGGTCCAGCCGGTGGCGGCGAGGTCGGCGAGAATCTCGGCGCGGTCGGGCAGGTGCATGAACGTGCGGCCGGTGCCGGCTTCCTCGAAGTATCGGTCGCCGAACTCGACGAGCTTCGGGTCCTGTTCACCGCGTTCCCAACGGAGGGCCTCGAGGCGCCAGAGCGCGCGCTCGGTCGGTGTGGAGTCGCGGTCGTGAGTGGTGAAGAGCAGGGGCGCGCCGGGTCGGCAGACGCGGTGTAGTTCGCGCAGCGCGGTGCGCCGGCGCTCACGGCCGGGGATCTGCATCAGCCCGTTGAACATGAAGAGCGCGCCCCCGAACGACTTGTCACTCAATCGGTGACATGTACCCAGGGCGGTGGCGTCGGCGTGCAGGAAGGTGATGCCGGCGGGGCCGTCGGCGCGGCGCTCGATGGCCAGGCTCTGGGCCTGGTCCACGAGCTCCTCGGCGAAATCGAAGGCGGTGAGCTGGCGGTAGCCGAGTTCCCAAAGGCCGAGGGTGACGCGGCCGGCGCCGCAGCCGGCCTCGAGCAGGGGGGCGGTGAGGTCGGGGAAGAAGCGCTCGATCAGGATGCGCTCCGATTTCCACAGGCCGAGTTCGTGTGCGGCGCGCGTGTAGTGCACGACCGCCAGCAGGTCGTTGAAGTCGGCGCGGACGGTGTCGGACGTTATTTTTTTAGCTTCCACGCGGCGACGAACATGCCGTTGGCGTTGATGTCCTGGGGCCAGAGGAAGACCCGCGAGGGGTCGGCCGATCCGCCGGGGGCGATGGACAGCGGGCAGGGCTCCAATTCCGGGTGCGCGGCGGTGAAGGCGTCGGCGATGGCGGTCGTCTCGCTGCGGGTGAGCGTGCAGACGGAGTAGATCAGGCGGCCGCCGGGCTTGAGCGAGCCGGCGACGGCGTCGAGCAGGGCGCGCTGGGTCACGGCGAGTTCGCGGACGTCGTCGGGTGACGTCGCCCAGCGGGCGTGGGGATTGCGCTGCCAGGTGCCGATGCCGCTGCAGGGCGCGTCCACGAGGATACCGTCGAACTTGGTCTTGGTGGGGAGGTGCGTGCCGCCATCCCAGAGCGCGGTGCGGTAGTTGAACAGCTTCGCGCGGCCGGCGCGACGCTTGAGGGTGTCGAGACGCTTCGGATGGCGGTCAGTGGCCCAGATGAGTCCCTTGTTGGCCATGAGGTCGGCGAGATGGAGCGTTTTGCCGCCCTCGCCGGCGCAGGTGTCCCACCACGTTTCGCCGGGCTTCGGGGCGCAGGCGAGGCCGACCAGCTGGGAGGCGAGGTCCTGGATCTCGAACCGGCCCTCGGTGAACTGCTCGGTGCGGAAAAGGTCCTGCGTGCCGGTGAAGCGGAGGGCGTCGGGCGCGCGGTCGGTGCGCTCGCAGGCGAAGAGTGACTTGGCGAGGGCGTCGGCGGTGCCGGGGCGGGCGCGGATCCAGAGGGCGGGGTCGCGTTGCAGTTGGCGGAGGTACTCGGCCTTCGCCGAAGGGGGAGATTTAGGTGCGGGGTCCTCCTTCGTCCCGCTGAGTGGGACTTCGGAGGATGAGTCGCGTGGCGCCTCAGCGGGGAAGTCCAGTTCGGCCCAGAGCCATTGGGGGACGGCGAGGGCGGCGAGGGTCTCGGCCTTGACGGACTTGGGGTCCGCGGTGAAGCGCTCGTGGAGGGTGAGGGCGTGGGCGAGGCGCTTTTGCGGGGGCGACTTGGGGTCGAGCCAGGACAGCCAGCGGAAATAGACGAAGACGGTGTGGCTGATCGCGCGCTTCAGCGGCGGCTGCAGGTAGCGGTGCTCCTCGAAGTAGAAGCGCAGCGCCAGGTCCGCGCGCTGGTCCGCCGAGATGGAGGCGAGGATCTGCGCGGCGTGGTTAAGCGTGGCTTGGTCGGGCATGGGTGGGACCACGAAACACACGAAACACCCGAAGGACAAACTCTGAAAATCAGTGTTGCCCGTGAATCACGCGAATCGGCGCAAAATGTGGCGAACGCCTGACGAGGTGGAACGCGTTGCCCTCAACGCGTTAGTCTTGGAGTGGGCTGTAGCATCAGCGCATTGGGGGCAATGCGCTCCACCTCGAGCCAGGGCGGGACAGAGCCACGGCCCTACTTAACTGCGCTTCGACCAGCGGCGGTCCTGCTTCAGCTCGAGGCGCTTGGTCTCGAGTTGGACGCCGGCGACGGCGGGGTGGGCGCGGAGCGACTGGAAGACGGCGGGGGTGAGTTTCCACGCGAGCGCGCCGCTGACCTCGGCGACAGGTGCGGCGCGGTCCTCGAAGACGAAGGCAAAATCCATCCGCGTGTCGCCGGACTGCTGATTGACCGTGTCGCGCAGCAGGCGGAAGAACGCGGGCAGCTCCGGATGCGCGGGGTGCAGCAGCCAGGTGACCTTCTTGATGATGCCGCTGACGAAATTCTCGAGCGGGTAGCACTCCTTGATGTTGATCCGCGTGCCGTCGTTGCCGCCGATGATGTTACCCTGCACGAGCACGGGGACGTCGGGCAGGAGGTTGTTCGCGTAGGCCGCGTAGGCGTCGGCGAACATGTTGAGCTGGAGCGAGGCGCGCTTGGTCGCGAGGGTGAAGGCGGCCCACGGGCGGTTGTCCTTCTTCGAGAGTTTTTTCGCGATATTTGACGGGATGCCGCAGAGGCGGAACTCGGTGCGGTCGCCGAGGGTGAGCAGCTGGTCCTCGGGGAAGGTGTTGATGGCGTCGGCGAGCCCCACGTAGAGGTTCATCGGGTGGCCGGAGACGTAGAAACCGAGCAGCTCTTTCTCGAAGCGCAGGCGCTCCGCGGCGGGGAAATCGCCGGCGGTATCGTGGACGGTCGCGGCGCGCGGGCCGGCCGCCTTGGCTTTCCCGTTTTTGGCGGGTTCCTCGGCGAGGACATCGAGGAAACTGTGCTGGCCGGCGGCCTTGTCGCGGGCGGCGGAGGCGACGCCGGACATGGCGGCGTCGATGTTGTCGAAGAGGGCCTTGCGCGAGGCGCCGCTGAAGTCGAAGGCGCCGGTCTTCACCAGGTGCTCGAGCACGCGCTTGTTGAGGGCGCGGGCGTCTACGCGGGAGATGAAGTCGTCGAAGTCGCGGAACGGGCCGTTCTTGTCGCGCTCCTCGATGATCTTCTGCGCGGCCTGTTCGCCGACGCCCTTGATGCCGGCCAAACCAAAACGAATCGAAGATTCGTTTTGGTTGGCGGGTGATGGGTTTGGGGTGATGGGCGATGGGGTACCGGAAACCGATGACCTATCACCCATGACCGATGACCCTCTGAAGACCGGCGTAAACATCTCGCGCGATTCATTCACATCCGGGCCGAGGACCTTCAGGCCCATGGATTCGCACTCGGCGATGAAGTGGGCGACCTTTTCGGAGTTGCCGAGCTCGGAGCTGAGCATGGCGGCCATGAACTGCACGGGGTAGTTCGCCTTGAGGTAGCCGGTCTGGAAGCTGAGGACCGCGTAGGCGGCGGAGTGGGACTTGTTGAAGCCGTAGCCGGCGAACTTGTTGAGGATGTCGAAGATCGTGTTGGCGGTCTTTTCGTCGATGTTGTTCGTGGTCTTGGCACCCGCGACGAACTTGTCGCGTTCCTTGGCCATGGCATCGGCGTCCTTTTTGCCCATGGCGCGGCGCAGCATGTCGGCACCGCCGAGCGTGTAGCCGGCGATGATCTTGGCGGCCTCCATGACCTGCTCCTGGTAGACCATGACGCCGTAGGTTTCGCGGCAGACCTCCTCGAGGAGCTTGTGGGGAAACTTGACGGTGCTGGGGTCCTTCTTGCCGCGCACGTAGTCGGGAATCCACTCCATCGGGCCGGGGCGGTAGAGGGCGATGAGGGCGACGATCTCGTCGATGGAGGAGAGGCTGATCTGCCGGCAGAGCGCCTGCATGCCGGTGGATTCCAGCTGGAACACGCCGGTGGTGCGGCCGGTGTTAAGCAGGGCGTAGGTCCTGGCGTCCTCGAACCCGACGGCCTCAAGGTCGAACTTCGGGTCGGCGGTGCGGTGGATGTTGTCGAGGGCGTCGGCGATGACGGTGAGCGTCTTGAGGCCGAGGAAGTCCATCTTCAGCAGGCCGAGCTTCGACACGGCGTTCATGTCGTACTGCACGGTGACGTCGCCTTCCTGCTCGGTGAGGGGGACAAATTCCTCGAGCGGTCGGTCGGTGATGATGATGCCGGCGGCGTGTTTGCCGGTGTTGCGCACCATGCCCTCGAGGACGAGGGCCTGGTCCCAGATTTTCTTGGTGGACGGGTTTTTCGCGATCTCGTCGCGGAGCTCGGCGGATTTTTTCTGCGCGTCGGCGAGCGAGATATTGAGCTCGTCGGGGATCATCTTCGCGAGCCGGTCGGCCTCGGCGTAGGGCAGGTTGTGCACGCGCGAGACATCGCGGATGACCATCTTGGCGCCGAGGGTGCCGTAGGTGATGATGTTGGCGACGCAGTCGTTGCCGTATTTCTGGCGGACGTAGTCGATGACCTCGCCGCGGCGGCGCATGCAGAAGTCGATGTCGAAGTCCGGCGGCGAGACGCGCTCGGGGTTGAGAAAGCGCTCGAAGAGCAGCTTGAAGCGCAGCGGGTCGAGGTTGGTGATGCCGAGCAGGTAGGCGACGATGCAGCCGGCGCCGGAGCCGCGGCCGGGGCCGACGGGAATGTTCTGCTTTTTCGCCCAGTCGATGAAATCCCAGACGACGAGGAAGTAGTCGATGAAGCCCGTCTTCCCGATGATCGACAGCTCGAAGTCGAGACGCTCGACGAGGGTCTGGCCGAGGGCGGGGTCGCTGGCTTTCTTCGGCGCGTGATAGTCCACGCCATAGCGTTTTTTCAGGCCGGCGATGCAGAGGTCGCGCAGGTAGCCGGAGCGGTCGGTTTTGACCTCGGGGGGCAGGGGGTATTTCGGGTAGCGCTCGCTGCCCTTGGGGAACGGGATGGCCAGCTCGCACATCTCGGCGACGAGCTGGGTGTTGAGGACGGATTCCGGCACCTCGCTGAAGACCTTGGCCATCTCGTCGCGGGACTTGAGGTAGAACTGCGACCCGTCGAAGCGCATGCGTTTCTCGTCCTCGATCTTGGAGCCGGTCTGGATGCAGAGCATGGCATCGTGCGGGCCGGAGTCGGAGTTGTTAACGTAGTGGACGTCGTTCGTGCAGATGACCTTGAGCTTGAACTCCTCGGCGAGCTTGAGGAGGTCGGGGATGATCTTGCGCTGCTCGGCGATGCCGTGGTCCTGGATCTCGACGAAGTAGTTCTCGCGGCCGAAGATCTCGACGAAGCGGGCCAGGGCGGTGCGCGCGTCGTCGTAGCGGTCGTGCAGCAGGTGCTGCGGGACGAGCGAGGCGAGGCAGCCGGTGAAGCCGATCAGGCCGTTGGCGTACTTTGCGAGGGTCTCGAGGTCGGTGCGCGGCTTGTAATAGAAACCCTTCAGGTGGGCGTCGGAGACAAGCTTCAGGAGGTTCTGGTAGCCGGTGAGGTTCTTGGCGACGAGGCCGAGGTGGAAGATGGTCTTGCCGTCGTCGTCGGAGCGGCCGTGTTTCTCGAGGCGGGAGGTTTCGACGAGGTAGAGCTCGCAGCCGATGATGGGCTTGATGCCCTTGGACTTGGCGGTGTTGTAGAACTCGATCGCGCCGTAGAGATTGCCGTGGTCGGTGAGGGCGAGGGCGGGCATGCCCAGTTCCACGGCCCGGTCCATGAGCCGGTCGATGCGGCAGGCGCCATCGAGGAGGCTGTAGTCGCTGTGGACGTGGAGATGGACGAAATTTTTATCTGCGGCCGGCACGGAGGGACTTAACCAAGCCCAACGGCGGGCATGCGCAAGGCGGGAATGGGGATGGCTTAAGGGGAAGCCAGGAAGCGGGGAGCAAGCTCCCAATCCTCGATGCAACGGATCGATTCCGATGTCCCCGCTTCCTGGCTTCCCCTTAAAAATGCGGCTCCGGCAGCCCAAAATCCCCTCGAAAAAACGCCATTGACGCAGGGCTCCGGGCTTGGCCTATTTGTCAGCTTTTCCTTTCACAAACACGTCCGTACCCATGTCCATCGAAATCAAGATCCGTAAGAACGAGCCGGTTGACCGTGCGCTTCGCCGCATGAAGAAGAAGCTCGATCGCGAGAATATCATCAAGGGCACCCGCGCCAAGCGCTACTACGAGAAGCCCTGCGAAAAGCGCCGCCGCAAGGAGAAGGTCCAGGCCTTCACCCAGATGCTCCGCCGCCGCTACGCCGAGTAATCATTCGCTAACAGCGAGTTAGGAAACTTTCACCGCGCCTCCGGATTCCGGGGCGCGGTTTTTTGTGGGCAATTTCTTGGGAGTCCTTCGACCCGGCCCAGGGTTCTGAATCCTTCGACCCAGCAAGACCGAGCTCTGGCGTGAACCGACGTTTTTTGTGGTCGAATTGAGTGGGGACTGGCTTCGTCGTGCCCGTGGACCGCGCCAAACCGACCCTTTCCCTCTCCACCTGCTGGTGTTCATCCCGGCATACGGACGGCTATGCCATGGTACAGGAGATGGCCGGACTGGGGTTTGAACACATTGAGCTGAGCCACGGCATCCGGATCACCCTGGTGCCGGGCATCCTCCGGGCGGTGGAGGAGGGGATGGTTAAAATCGGCTCCACTCACAATTTCTGTCCGCTGCCGACCGGGATAAACCACGCCGCGCCCAATTTATTCGAGCCCTCGGCGCCGGATGCGCGCGAACACGAGCAATGGCTGCGTCACACGCGGCGCTCGATCGACTTTGCGGCGCAGGTGAAGGCGCGGGTGCTGGTCTGCCACCTCGGGAGCGTGCCGTTTTCCTGGTTCAATCCGGAGAAGGCGCTGGAGCGCTATATGGACCAGCAGGCCGGCGGGGTGCTGACGGCCGACCCGGCGTACCAGGCGCTGCTGGCCAAGTCGCTCGCGAAGCTGCGCAAGAAGCTGGGGCCGTACTGGGCGGCGACGCAGGCCAGCGTGAAGGAGATTTTGGGGTATGCGGCCGGGAAGGGCGTGAAGCTGGGATTCGAGAACCGCGAGGGGTTCGTCGAGCTGCCGCTGGACGCCGATTATCCGGGTTTCATGGCCGGGCTGCCGGCGGATGCGCCGGCCGGCTACTGGCATGATACGGGCCACGCCGACCTGAAGCAGACCATGGGCCTGCTCGACCACCGGGCGCACCTGGAGACGATGGCGCCGCGGCTGATCGGTTTCCATCTGCACGATGTGAACGCCGCGGGCCGCGACCACCAGGCGGTGGGCGACGGGAAAATCGATTTTGCGATGGTCAGCCGCTTCTGGCGGCCGGAGCATCTGCTGGTGCTGGAGCTGAGTCCGCGGCTGCCCGTCGAGGCGGTGGTTAGCTCGAAGGCGAAGATTGAAGCGCTGATGTAGCCCGAGTTATCGCGGAGCCGCGGAGGGACGGAAACGCGGAGGGATCGGTTCCGGAAAATACATTCCCTGCTTTTCCGTTCCTCCGCGCCTCCGCGATAAATTATTTCTGCGACGTGAAGAGCTCGGCGATCACGTCCTCGAGGGGGACATCCTCGATGGTGATGTCGGCGACGGGACCGGTGCTGAGGATTTCCTGGGAGACGGCCACGACGTTGTCGCCGGCGACGGTCACGGTGAATTTATTGCCATCGTCGGAGCGGACGGTGGAGCCGAAGGCTGATTTCCACGTCTCGGGAAACGGAAGGGATGTGCCGGCGACCCGTTCGACTCCGCTCAGGGTGGGTTCGGCGACCGAACCCAGGGCGGGCTCGAAGGTGATGATCTTTTTGCGCGCACCGCCGGCGTTCTCCAGCTGGGCGAGGGCGCCGTCGTAGATCTTGGCGCCGCGGTGGATGACGATCACGCGTTCGCAGAGCTCCTTGATGTCGGCCATGTAATGGCTCGTGAGAAGGATGGTGACGCGGTGCTTGCGGTTATAGTCGCGCAGAAACTGGCGGACCGCGCGCTGCGAGACGACGTCGAGGCCGATGGTGGGTTCGTCGAGGAAGAGCACGCGCGGGCGGTGCACGAGGGCGGCGATGAGCTCCATCTTCATGCGTTCGCCGAGGGAGAGCTCGCGGACCATGACGTTGAGCTTTTTCTCCACGCCGAGGAGGGAGACGAGTTCGTCGAGGGAGGCTTTAAACTCGGCGGCCGGGATGCCGTAGATTGCGCGGAGGAGATTGAACGACTCGATGGCGGGGAGGTCCCACCAGAGCTGGTTCTTCTGGCCAAGGACGAGGGCGAAGATGCGGCGGTAGGCATTCTCGCGCTTGGTGGGGTCGAAGCCGGCGACGCGGGCGGTGCCACTGGTCGGGTAGATGAGGCCCGAGAGCATTTTCAGCGTCGTGGTCTTGCCGGCGCCATTGGGGCCGAGGAAGCCGACGAATTCGCCCTCGGCGATGTCGAAGGAGATGTCCTTGGCCGCGGCGGTCTCCTCAAACTCGCGGTGGAACAGGCCCTTCACGCCACCCCAGAAGCCAGGCTGTTTCTTGTAGGTGCGGAAAACGCGGGTGAGGTTACGGACTTCGATCATCGAGCGGGAAGGAAAGTAGCGAGGAGTGGGTAGCGGGTAGCGGTTAGTTTATTAACCGCGAATGGACGCGAATGAACACGAATTCAGGATGATAGCAAAAGCCGTCGGATCGCATTCGCGTGAATTCGCGTCCATTCGCGGTTCAATTCGCCGGGACTTGGGCGGCGTCGAGGGCGGTCATGAATTCGTCCAAGGGCTTGTAGTGCGGCAGAACGTGGGAGACGCCGAGGGTGCGGAGGCGAAGGGCTTGGGCTTCGCGGCCGATGCCGATCAGCGGCCAGGAGAGCTCGCGGCAGGCCTTTACATCCCAGGCGCCGTCGCCGACGTAGACGATGCGATCAAATTCCATCACGTCGTAGTGGGCGCGCGCCCGGACGAGGGCGGTTTGCATGATCTCGGTGCGGACGTGGGAGACGTCGCAGTACGCGGAGGGAAGCTTTTCAAACGGGATGCGGGCGCTCCGGAGCTTGTGGTGGGCGGTGAGTTGCCAGTCGCCGGAGGCGATGGCGACGGCGTGGCCGGCATCGAGGACGGCCTGGACACTGGCGGCGGCGCCGGCGATCTCCACGGTGCGCTTGTTCCGGCGTTCAGCCATGTCGTGCATCAGCGCGACGAGCTTGTGCTGGACGGCGCGATCCTCCTCGGGCGTGGGACCGTGGCCGCGCGCGGTGCGGAGAATTTCCATCAGGCAGCCGTTGGAACTGGCGTGGGGATAGGATTCCCAGTCGGTGACGATGTTCGTCAGCCCGAGCGCCTGCTCGACGGCTTGCACGTAGCAATTGTCGTCCAGGCTGACCGAGTCGGTCAGGGTCCCGTCCATGTCGAACATCACCAGCTTCATCAGTAGCCGAGCTTGGTGTAGTCGAGGATGGAGTGGCTGATCAGGCCGGCGGCGAGGCAGGCGCGGTCGCTGAGCGGCTCCGGCGGGGAGACGTCCTCGCCGATGCGCCAGATGAGGCGGTGGGTGCCATCGTCGTCGCGGGGGCTGAACAGGCCGGGCACAAAGAGCCGGGCGGGCACCGTCTGGCGCAGGGGCGTGTCGGGGCGGCACTGGGCGGGGAAGTTGATATTGTGGATCGTGAAGCTGTGCTTCGGGATCGCGTTGAGGCACTTGGGCGTCAGGGCGGCAGCGTGGGCGGCGGAGATTTTCAGGGTGGCGGCCAGATCGGGCCCCGGTATGCCGCGCTCCTTGAGGAGATTGTAGGTTTCCTCGGTCACGTCCTGGGAGAACGCGACGGCAGGCAGGCCGTGGATGGCGGCTTCCCAGGCGCCGGCGACGGTGCCGCTGGCGAGGATGAAGCCGAGGGAGGCGTTCATGCCGACGTTGATGCCGCTGACGACGCCGTCCACGGGGCCCTTGACGAGATGGGCGATGGCGATGTTGACGCAGTCGCTGGGGGTACCGTCCACCATCCACGTCGGGCAGCCGCAGCCGCGGGTGACGGCGGCGGAGCGGACGGGCTTGGACCGGGTCTTGGAGGCGCCGGTCCAGCTCTGCTCGGTGA
>CAIOAO010000062.1 GCA_903855985.1 uncultured Opitutia bacterium
ACAAGACTCCCTTCGCGACGCAGTTCTGGAATAATTTCTTCCTGAAGCTCTATTCGTTCCTCGGCTGGTTCGACCCCATCGGCTACCGCGCCAGCCACATCCGCCACCACCAGGCGACGACACACAAGGACTACGACGGCGAGGTCGTCCTTCCGACCTGCATGGATTGGCGCGGCTTCAAGTTCTTCCTCAACATTTTCACCTTCAGCCCCACCGGAATACTCAAGCAGCTCCGCTGGTGGGTCGCCGCTGCACTCGGTGACTTCAGCCGGGACGGTTTCTTCCGGGCCAAATGGCTCAACCAGGTCGTGCCGCCGAACAGCGAACAGCGCCGCGATACGATCACGTGGGCGCGCATCGTCCTGCTGGGCCATCTCGCCCTCGCCGCCGCCTTCATCCTCACCGGCCACTGGTTCCTGATCATCGTCATCAACCTCGGCACCTTCTACTGTGTCTGGTTCGTTGTCGTCTGCGGCGCCGCGCAGCACGTCGGGCTCGCGCCCGACACCCCCGACTTCCGCCTCTGCTGCCGCACCTACACCTGCAGCTGGTTTCCGGCCCTGCTCTACTGGAACATGCAGTACCACGTGGAGCACCACATGTATCCCGCGGTGCCGCTCTACAATCTGCCGAAACTCCGTGCCGCCCTGATCCACGACCTGCCACCCGCCCCGCACGGCCTCTGGGCCACGTGGAAGGAGCTGATCCCCATCATGCGCAGGCAGCAACAGGACCCGACCTGGTTCTACGTCCCGCCGCTCCCCAAAAACGAGGGCGAGCGCGCGTCCGCCGACACCGTACTGCAGGAAGCTGCTGGCACGTGAGATAAGCTCGAGGCGCACGAAGGACTCGAAGCCGACCTTCCGGACCTTCGGAGCGATGGCTCGAGTTTCGTGGGCGGCGTGACCTTGGTGGTAAGCAATCAGGCGCCACGCTTCGCGTGGCGCTCGAGCGAGGCCTCGCGGGGTTTCAACAGATGGCCGTATTTCGTGGCGAAAGCCCGGAACTCCGGCGTCATCGCGTGCGTGTGCAGCGTCAGCCGCTCGCGATACGGCACGTAGTTGCCGAGGTGCCAGCCGAGGTTCCGGTAGAGCATGAAGTCGCCGGGGTTGAGCAACACCTGCACCGCCCCCGGCATCGCCTGGCAGTAGCGCAGGCAGTACAGTTCCAACTCCTCGTTCGTGCGCGCGTGGCCTTCGTCGCGGAGCTCCTCCTGCGTGGACGACCGGAACACCGCCATTTCGGCCTCCGAATTCGTCACCCGCCGGTGGCTGCCCGGCACATACCACGTCGAGGTGTCCTCGAAGAGCGGGCAGTTCACCTGGTTGAAAAAGTCCGGGCGGTTGGCGATCTCCTGCCACCACGCCTCGCCGATCTCGGCCTGGAATTCCGCCTCAAGCACGTGGTCGCGCCAGTCGCGGTGCCACTCCGTGGACCACGGCCGGTCGCGGGGTTGGAACAGCACGGTGATGTTCTCGGTGGAGCCCAGCTGGTGCCGCGGCGAAGTGAGTTGCCGGACCGCCTCGTTGAGGCCCGCGATCGCGTTGAAGTCCCGGAACGGCGCCAGGTCAACGGCCCCGGCATGGTCGCCAAGCGGCGAGAGCCGCTGCGACTGCGGGCCGTGGAGGCGGTAAGCCAGCTCCCGCGCCTTCCGGGCCTCGCGCCGGAGATCGCCCAGCAGGCTCGCCGGAATCACGCCGCGAATGACGTGGAAGCCCTGCTCCCGGTAATTCCGGACGTCCTCCTCCGTCACGCAAAAATTCATAACCAGTCGCGCCTATTTTCGCTTCCGTGCCGTCCGGGTGTTCCGTGGGCTGTCACTTCTTCGGCAGCGACTTCGCCATCTTCGTGAAGTCCTGGAGCCCGAACACGAAGCCGAAATTCAGCGCCACGCGCCACAGCGCCTGCGCCTTCTCCCGCTCCGTCCGCGCCGTCTCGGCGTTTTCCACCGCGGTCACCGCCTCGGGAATCGTCGAGCACAACACGCCGTAACGGCCCATGTCCACCATGCCGCCCGGCGACATCAGCAGGCACCAGTTGATCGCAAAACCCATGTAGACGAGGTGGTTGATGCCGTGCGCGTGGCACAGTGCCGCCAGCTGGTGGCCATCCTCCGCAATCGGCTCGTCGCCGACCGGCCGGGCCTCGGGCGCGAAATCCAGGAACTTCCAGCCGGCATCCACGTCCGGCCGGTTGCGCTTGCCGACAAACACATGGTCCGAGCGGAACTGCTCCTGCGCCTCAAACGCCTTGTCCTTCGCCACCCGTTGGTGCACCGGCGAGGGCCCGGCGAGCTTCACCGTGTTTTGGTAGCCCGGGAGGTGGGAGTAATAATCGCGGCCGCCCACCACGTGAAACAGCTTCAGCGGTGACGCCCGCACGGCCGACAGCAGCGGCGGGAAAACCTCGGCCAGGATCTTCAGCGCCCGCGGATGATACTCCACGCTGCGCCGCCAGCCGGGCCATTGGTCAATGGTGCCGCATTCCCA
>CAIOAO010000063.1 GCA_903855985.1 uncultured Opitutia bacterium
ATCGCGAACGACCTCATGCGGACCGAAGCGTTTTTCGCACCAGGTGCTGAGCTGGCGGAGCGACATCGCGGAGACGGCGCCGCCGGAGAGGTTCACGAGGCGGTCGACGGGGGCCAGCTTCGGCGCGGCGAACTGTTGCTCGAGCACGGGCACGAGGTCGCGCGGATGCAGGCAGTCGCGCACCTGGTGCCCGTGGCCGCCAAACCCGAGGTATTTCAGCGGGCGTTTGCGCAGCCAGGCATTGATCCAGTAGGCAAAGATGCCCTGGTCCGCGCGGCCGAACTGGCCGGCGCCGGCGAGAACGCCGCAGCGGTTGATGAAGACCGGGAAGCCGAACGTTTCGCCATACTCCAGCGCGAGGGCCTCGGAGGTGAGCTTGGTGGCGCCGTACAGCGAGATGGGCGCGGTCGTGGCGAAGGTCTCGTCGAGCCCTGCGGCCGTAAGCCCGGCGGGCAACTTCGCCGTGGGGTCGGGGACAAAGGCCTCCTGCTGCACGTTCACGGGCAGGGCGGCGAGCGGGGCGATGGAATACACGCGGCTGGTCGAGAGCAGGATGAAGCCGGCCTGGTGCACCTTGCAGTATTCCAGCAGATGCACCGTGCCGAGCAGGTTGTGGTCCACGAGCTCGCGGGAGCTGGTCTTGCCATCCACGCCGGCCAGCACGCTGGCGTTGGCCGCGGCATCAATCACGAAGTCGGCGGCCGGCAGGGCGGCCATGGCCGCGGCATCGCGCAGGTCGGCGGTGAGGACCCGGGCGCCCAGGCGCTCAAGCGGCGCGCGGTTGGTCTCGCTGCCGGGCCGGATGTAGCTGTCAAAACCGGTGACCTGGTGTCCGGCCGCCAGCAGGCTTTTGGCCAGTGTGCTGCCGACAAAACCGCAGATGCCGGAGATGAGAATGCGCATGGGTCACGAGGGAAACAGACCCGATTCGTGAGGTGAAGCGGGAAATCGAGGGGAGACCGTGGGTGGGCGGCACGCCCCTGCACCCGCCCGCCGCAGTCGCTCAGCCCGCCGTGCGCTTCTGCCACGCCTCGACGATCTGGCGGATGGTTTCCTCGAGGGACTGCGTGATGTCCCACGACGGATAGTGCGCGCGCATTTTCCGGAGGTCGGAGTAGTAGCAGATGTGGTCGCCGGCGCGGTTCTGGTCGAGGTAGGTGTAAACCTGCGCCTTCCCGGTGAACTTCTCGGTGATCTTGAACGCCTCGAGGATGGAAGTGCTGTTGGCCTTGCCGCCGCCGAGGTTGTAGACCTCGCCCGCGCGCGGGGTCGCGACAAACGCCGCCATGAAGCGCGCCACGTCGAGCGAGTGGATATTGTCGCGCACCTGTTTGCCCTTGTAGCCGAAAACCTTGTATTCGCGGCCCTCGAGGTTGCAGCGCACGAGGTAGCTCAGGAACCCATGGAGCTCGACGCCGCTGTGGTTGGGTCCGGTGAGGCAGCCGCCGCGCAGTGCGCAGGTGGGCAGGTTGAAGTAGCGGCCGTATTCCTGCACCATCACGTCGGCGGCGACCTTGGACGCGCCGAAGAGGGAATGCTTCGACTGGTCGATGGTGAAGGTCTCGGCGATGCCGTGCTCGTAGGCGGGATCGGCGTAGTCCCAGCGCGTGGCGAGCTCCTGCAGTGCGATGCGGTTCGGGGCGTCGCCGTAAACCTTGTTCGTGCTCATGTGCACGAACGGTGACTCGGGCGCGGCCTGGCGCGCGGCTTCCAAGAGATTCAGCGTCCCGACGGCGTTGGTGTCGAAGTCATCGAACGGGATCGCGGCAGCGCGGTCGTGGCTTGGCTGCGCGGCGGTGTGGACGATGACGGACGGCTTGATCTGCTTCACCAGGGCGAGGACGCCGGCGCGGTCGCGGATATCGAGCTCGTGGTGGACAAAGCCCTTCAGCTCCTTCGCCAGACGGTTCTGGTTCCAGCGGGTGTCGCCCTGCGGGCCGAAAAAGACGGCGCGCTGGTTGTTGTCGACGCCATGGACGGTGTAGCCTTGCGCGGCGAAATAAACGCAGACTTCCGAGCCGATGAGGCCCGACGAACCGGTGACAAGGATGAGCTTGGCCATGGGAAAAGTGAGGCGCACTCATACAGGCGGGGCGGATCACTTCCAGCTGATTCTGGTCGAGGGCCGGGGCAAAGGCGGCGCGATTTTTGACCTTGAGGCTGGCGTGTTGGCGGTATTTCACCCCTGCCTTGTTGTGCTTTCCGACCCCATGCGCCCGACTGACCCATTTAACCGCCGAACCGGACTGGTGGTCTTTGTCGTGGCGCTGCTGGTGACGCTGGGCTGGGCACTGGCGACCAACCACGTCTGGGAAGATTTTTATATCACGTTCCGCTCGAGCAAGAATCTCGTGACGGGCCACGGTCTCGTGTTCATCCCCGGGGAACGGCTGCACACCTTTACGTCCCCGCTAGGGGTGCTCCTGCCGGCGGCGGCGAGCGCGCTGACGGGAACGCACTCGGATTCGGCGGCGATCTGGGTTTTCCGGGTGTGGGGCGCGGCGGCGTTTGCCGGGGCGGCGGTGCTGCTCTGGACGCTGGCCCGGCGATTCCAGTATGGCGCCTGGGCGGCGATGGCACTCGTGGCCTTCATGGTGCTCGACGCCAAGAGCATCGATTTTACGACGAACGGCATGGAGACGGGATTCCTGCTGCTGTTCATTGCCTACACGCTGTGGGCGATGTTCGTGGGTGCGGGCCGGCGCTGGCTCCAGCTGGGCCTGGCGTGGGGCGCGCTGATGTGGACGCGGCCGGATAGTTTTCTGTACATTGGCCTGCTGTCCGCGGGGGTTTTCTTTTTCAACGATCCGGCGCGCACCGGCCTGACCCGGTGGCAATGGCTGAAGGTTTTCGTGCTGGCCGGGTTGGTCTGTACGGCCATTTATTTGCCGTGGTTTCTCTGGTCATGGTCGTACTACGGCACGCCGGTCCCGCACACGATCACGGCCAAGGGCGGGGATTACATGACCGCCAAGAACGCGGCGGGGGTGTTCAAGACCCTGATCGACCTGCCGATCAACGTGTGGAATGGCCGGACGTCACTCGAAGGCGCGTTCCTGCCGTCGTATTTCCAGATCGGCGGCTGGCCGGAGGCGGCGGTGACCGCGGCCCGGGCCGTGGCGGTGTTCCTCGCGTTCCAGTGGGTCCTGCCCTGGTGGCGGACCGAGGTTCGGGTGGCGTCCTTCACCTTCTGCGGGATGCACGTCTACCTGTCCTATTTTCCTTATTTTCCGTTCCCCTGGTACATGCCCGGCACGACGCTGCTCGCGGCGGTGACACTCGGCGGCATGCTGGCCCAGCTCGGGTCGTGGGCGGAACGAGGCCGGGCCGCCGGCGCGCCGGCCTGGCCCCGGGTCGTTCAGTTGTCCGTGGTCCTTGTCGTCCTCGCCGTCTTGGGCGGCGAATCCTGGCTGACCTGGCAGATGCGGCGGGAGATGGCGTACGAGCAGATTTACAGCGCGACCGGCAACCGGCGGAGGGTGGGCGAGTGGCTGAAGGAGAACGCCCGGCCGGGAGACACGGTGTTCATGGAGCCGCTCGGGCACATCGGCTATTTTTCC
>CAIOAO010000064.1 GCA_903855985.1 uncultured Opitutia bacterium
CGCCTAACGAAATCATTTTGTCCGATTTCAACTCCCGCCACCTCCACTTATTTTGAATCAAAAAGTGCCCGCCAGAGCCCAACTGGCGACGGCGGGCCTACGGCCCGGGCCGGCCTTGGCTGCCCGTGGACAAACTGGGCTTGGCCATCCTCCCAGGTATTCCCGCCTTGGGCGGAAAACCGTCGGCGATCACACTCCAGGCTTGGGATATTCGCGTCGATTTGGGTCTATTCGCCCTTAAACCAAGTCTTTCCCCGTGACCTCCCCCACCCCTGCCGCGGCCACAAACGAACCCGATCCGTGGTTCACCAAGCTCCAAGCCCGCGTCGCCGACCTGCTCGAGCATGCGCGCCAGCCTCATCCGCATGGCGTCACCTCGTACACCCCCGCCGCCTTCGGCGCGGAATACCCGGCGCTCTACCTGCGCGACTTTACCTACATGGCGGAGTCGGCCCCGGAATTCATCCCGCCCGGGCACGTGCGCGCCATCCTCGCGCTGTTCGCGGCTCACGTGTCGTCCGAGGGCCTTTGCCCGGAACGCATCAGCAATGACGGCGAGGTCATCTACATCTGCCATGGCGGGCGCCCGGTGACGGACGCCCCCCTGTTCCTCGCCAAGCTGGCCCGCGCCCACCTGCGCCACGGCGGCGACACGGGTTTTCTCGCAGAGATCTTCCCCGTGCTCGAGCGGACCTTCGCCACCGTGCCGGTCGAGGCGTCGACGGGACTCGTGTGGATCGACCCCGCCCATCCGCACACCGCCTACGGCTTCACGGACACGATCGCGATCACGGGGCGGCATTTTTTCTGCTCACTGCTGCGCCTGGAGGCCGCGGAAATCCTGGCCGAACTGGCGGGCCGGCTCGGTCAGCGCGAACCCATCGAACGCTACACCGCCGAGGCGGCACGCATCCGTGTGGGTCTCGAACACCTCTGGTCGCCCGAACACCGGCTGTACCTGGCCGGCTCGGTGGATTGCCGCCAGCCCGACATCTGGGGCTCGGCCTATGCGGGGGCCATCGGCGCCCTGGCGCCGGCGCGGCACCACCTGGTCGCCACCACGCTGCTGGCCGGGCGCGAGCGCTTTCTCCTCCGCGGCCAGGTCCGGCACCTGCCGCTGCCGGAATTCTGGCAGCGCCGCGTGGTCGTCGCGGAGTGGACCGAACCGGGCACCTTTCAAAACGGCCCGTACTGGGCCACGGCCACGGGCTGGATGGCGGAGATGTTCGAGCTGGCCGCGCCCGGCGCCGGCCTTGCCTTGCTGCACGAACTCGCCGCCGACTTCGAAACCCACGGCATTTGGGAGTGCATCGGCCCCGCCGGCTATGCCCGCGTCGCCAACAACCTTTCCTCCGCCTGCCTGCCCTACGCCGCGTGGAAAAAACTTCGCGCCGCCGCCGCCCACCCGCGCCCGCAGCCCTGACCCTGCCCGGCTCCCCGGGGCGGCTTGAGGGTCGCTCCAATGTCTTGCTCGGCCCGCGCGCGTCGTTTTCCCTCAGGCACCCTACCTGATTTTTCCCCATGCTGACTGCCCCTGCCCCCCGCGACTACAGCCTGACCGGACCGGAGAACCAACGTGCCGGAGCGCGCGGCCTGGCCGACGCCGAGTGGTACACGTGCATGATTCCCCGCTCGCGGCTGAAGGAGCTGATGCAGCGCCGGGACGGTCCCGCCATTCGTGACACCCTGCTGTGGTTTGCGCTGCTGATCATCACGGGCACGATCGGCTGTCTGACCTGGGGCACATGGTGGACGATCCTGCCGTTCATGGCCTACGGCGTCCTCTACGGCTCGTGCTCCGACTCCCGCTGGCATGAGAGCCTGCACCGGACCGCGTTTAAAACCGTCTGGATGAACGACGCCCTCTACGAGCTCGCGTCCTTCATGGTCCTGCGCGAATCGGTGCCGTGGCGCTGGAGCCATACCCGGCATCACACCGACACCATCATCGTGGGCCGCGACCCGGAGATCGCCGTGCCGCGTCCGCCGGACTTCCTCGGCCTCGCCCTGAGTCTCTTCAGCCTGAAGAGCGGCCCGCGCGAATTCCGCCGCATGGCGCTGCATGTCTTCGGCCGCCTCACGCCCGGCGAGGCCACTTACATTCCGGAAACCGAGCGGCCCAAGGTCTACCGCAACGCCCGCATCTACTTGGCAATCTATCTCGCCGTCATCGCCACCGCGGTCGCCACCCGCAGCTTCCTCCCCCTCATGCTCGTGGGTTTTCCCTCGTTCTACGGCGCCTGGCTGCTCCTCGTTTTCGGGCTCACCCAGCACGCCGGCCTCGCCGAGGACGTGCTCGACCACCGGCTCAACTGCCGGACGGTCTACATGAATCCCGTCCTGCGTTATCTCTACTGGGAAATGAACTACCACGTGGAGCACCACATGTTTCCCCTCGTGCCGTACCACGCCCTGGGCCACCTGCACCAGGAGTTGAAGGCCGACATGCCCGTACCCTACGACGGACTCTGGGCCGCCTACCGCGAAATCATCCCCACCTTGCTCCGGCAGGCGAAGGATCCGGCCTACCATGTGCAACGCCGGCTGCCCGCCTCCGCGCGCGCGCTGGGTTCCAACCCGCAGCCGGCCACCTGAGCCCGCCCCATGGCCGACACTTGGATTGATACCGTTAACGCCGCCGACATCGCGCGGGAGGATGTCCTCCGCTTCGACCTCGGGGAGCGCACCTTCGCCCTCTACCGGACAACGGACGACCGCTACTACGCCACTGACGGCCTGTGCACCCACGCCAAGGTCCACCTCGCCGGCGGCTTTGTCCTCGACCAGGTGATCGAGTGCCCGAAGCACAACGGCCGGTTCAATTTCACGACGGGTCAGGCCATGGGCGCCCCGGTCTGTGTGAACCTCAAAACCTATCCGACCAAGGTGGAGGCCGGCCGGCTCTGGGTGAACATCGCCCCGGCCGCCTGAGCGCCCCCTCTCGGCCCGGGTGTGTGCCCGGACGTTTATTCATCAGCAGCCGGGGAAAAACTTTGTGTCACACCCCGCCGCCGCCTTGCTGTGACGCGCCCCTGTCCCCTTTTCCGCCCGCGCCATGTCCGACTCTCCCGCTTCCCGAGCCCGCCCCGCCGCCACTGAACGCCCGACCCGCTACTCCGCGCGCGACGGCGCGATCATCGGGTACAACCTGGGCGGCTGGTTCAACCGGCCGCTCTACCTCGCGCACACCGACGCATTTGTCCTCGCCGGCGACCGTCCCCTCCTGCGCTTCGCCAGCGGCAAGACCCTGCACGGCACGTTCGGCGTGGGCATCGTCCGCGGCAAAAAGTCGGCCTGGCTCCACGCGTTCTCCGACCTCACCTTCGAATATCGCGCGGCCCACGCGACCTGGATTGCCCGCGACCGCGCGTTCCCCGGGCTCGAGCTGCGACTCGAGGTCGTGGGCGCGGAACGCGGCGTGGCCTTCAGCGTCCGCCTGACCGTCCTCCGCGCGCGTCCCACCGACCGCCTCGTCTGGTTTTACGGCGGCGCCCACGCCTGGCCCAAGGATCCGCTCAACTGGGATCTGGATCCCCACCGGACCCCGCGCTTTCTCCCCGATGGCTTCGATCCCGCGCTGTGCCACGCCAATGGCGTGCAGGTTTCCGCCGCCGGTTTTGTGCTGGCACCCGCCCAGGCGAAGACCGCCGCGACATTCGGCCAATGCGACGCCACATCCCGGATCCGGCGGGGTGACGCCTCGCGTTTTCCGCAGCCCGCGGATCTCTCGGCCTCGTCCGCCGGCACCCAGCCGCTGGCGACCGGCGAGTTCAACGCAACCGAACAGCCGGTCGTGCACTGGACGTTCACGCGGATCAATTCGCCCGCCGCCTCGCCGCGCCGCCCGGGTCGGCCCGCCGCGGCCTTCGCCCGCGGACTTGGCCGCTCGGCCGCGCTGGCCGGCCGGCTGGTGGTCGAGACTCCCGAGCCGCGCCTCAATGCGGCCGCCTCTGCGCTGGTGGCGGCCATTGACGGCGCCTGGTACCCGCCCGTGTTCCGCCACGGGGCCATGCTCTGGAACCGCGCCTATCCCGGCTGGCGCACCGTCTTCGGCGGCACCGTCCTCGGCTGGCACGACCGCGTGAGGGCGCAGGCGAAATATTACGCGGGTTACCAGGTCACATCAAACCGGCGCCAGTCCCTGGAACTGAATCCGAAGATCCAGCTCACCCTGCCGGCGAAGAACTCCCGGTTCTACGGCCGCGGCCGCATCCTCGGCGGCCAGGGCGTGTACAACATGCAGTCGCAGTTCTTCGACCAGCTGATCCACGCGTGGCAGTGGACCGGGGACGCCGCGCTCGAGGCCCGGCTCCGTCCGGCGCTGGAGCTGCATCTCGAGTGGCTGAAGGACTGCTTCGATCCGGATGACGACGGGCTCTACGAGAGTTTCGTCAACGTCTGGCCCACCGACTCGGTCTGGTTCGCGGGCGGCGGGGCGACGGAGGAAACCGCCTACGCGTTTCGCGCCCACACCGCCGCTGCGCAGCTGGCCCAGCGCGCGGGCGACGGCCCTGCGGCTCGGCGTCACACCCAACAGGCCGCGCGCATCCGCGCGGCGTTCCGGCAAAAACTCTGGATGTCCGCACCCGGCCACCCGGGATTGTACCGCGAGCAGCACGGCGAGCAGCGCCTGCACCCGGACGCGTGGCTCTACAGCATTTTCCTCCCGATTGACGCCGGTCTGCTCGATCCGTTGCAGACTGCTACGTCCCTCCGCTTCACCGAAACCAGCCTGCAGAACGACCGTATGCCCTTCGGGGGTCGGCAGGTGTGGACGTCCAATTTCGTGCCGGCCATCTGGTCCGTGCGCGAGCGTTGGGCCGGCGACAATCATCACCTCGCCCTCGCCTATTTCCAGGCCGGGCTGGCGGCGGATGGCTGGGATGTCTTCCGCGGCACGTTCCTGCACACCGCCTTCGACTCGCGGGTACCCGGTGACTTCGGGGCCCCGGCCGGCGGCACTGATTTCGGCGACAGCACGCACATGTTCGCCCGGACGCTCGTCGAGGGCCTGTTCGGCATTACGCCCGACCGTCCGAGCGGCGTCGTGTGCATCAAGCCGCAGTTTCCGGCCGGGTGGGATCACGCCCGGCTCCAGTCGCCCGACGTGCACCTGCGCTACCGCCGGCAGGGGCAGGAAATCTCACTTGAAGTCGAGTTGACCCAGCCGTCGAAGCTCGAGGTCACCCTGCCCGTGCAGGCGCGCGGCATCACCGCCATCACGGTCAATGGCCGGCCCGCGCGGTGGACGGCCCAGCCCGGCTTTGGCCGCACGCTCGTGCAGATCAAGGTCTCCTCCACCCGGCGTGCGCTCATCGCCGTGACCATGGCGGCAACCGTGCCGGATCGTGGTGGCGTGAAAATTTCCGGCGTAACGGGTGAACGTGTCGTGCTGCGCTCCGCCGCAGGCCCGGTCGTGTCATTTTCCGATCCGCAGGGCGTGCTCACCGATGCGCGGGTCCAGCATGGCACCGTGACCGGCCGCCTGACGGCGAACGCCGGCAGCCACACGGTGTTTGCCCGCGTGCGCTGCGGCGCACTGCCACAGTGGGAGCGGTTTCAGGTGCAGCTTTCCAACCCGGTCGCGGACCACGCCGCAGCTGCGCAGCGGCTTGACCGCGTGCCCGGCCGGCCGGACTGGCAGTGCGTGGACCTCGCGCCGGCGCTCAACGGCGACATCCGCACGATCTACCAGCAGCGCTATCTCACGCCGCGTCCGCCGACCATGTCCGCCCGGATCGGCACGGACGGCTACACGCCGTGGACTTTCCTGTATTGGAACAGCTTCCCGCCCGTCATCCAACTCGACGGCGTCCCGGCGCTGCTCACCGGTTCCGCCCGTGACCAACTGCGGACGCCGCAGGGCGTGCCATTCGCGTGGACCGGGGAGGCGCGCAACGTGGCCTTCACCTCGCAGTGGGACAACTGGCCCGAGTCTGTGACCGTGCCGGTCGGCTGCGCGGGCGACGCGGTGTGGTTTCTCGTCTGCGGCTCGACCAACCCGATGCAGGGCCGGATCGCGAACGCCGAGCTGCGCATGCGTTACGCCGACGGCGCCGTGGAAACCCTCGAGCTGGTTCCGCCGGTCAATTACTGGAACCTCAGCCCGATCAAACCCGTCATCACCGCCCCCGGCCAGGCGAGCCGCTTCGATTACACGGCGCCGGCGGACGCGTATTGCGTGCCGAAAGTGTGGCCGCAAACCGTCCAGCTCGGCGAAAACTGCCGCGCGATGCTCCTCGGCTGGCGGCTGCGGCGCGGCCAGGTCCTGCGCAGCGTCACGCTGCAGACCCTCTCCTCCGAGGTCGTCGTCGGCCTGATGGGCCTGTCCGTGATGAACCCCGTCAAGTGAGTCGGGCCGGCACTGCGGCCCGGTCCTTCACTCCGTCGGCCAGCCCTTGGCATTCCGCAGGCGGATGCCACTGGCGTGCACGGTCGAGCTCCAGACGTCCTTCCACGGCAGCAGCGAATCGACGACCCGCAGCTCCGTGCCGCTTTCCTTCAATTTCGCCGGCAGATCCGTCAGCGTGACCTTGTCCAGGGGGTTGACCGCCACCCGCGATACCCACATGCCGGCATCCTTGGTGTCGTGAAACATTCCCGCCGGCATCTCGTAGCGGATGATCTTGCCCAGTTGCAGGCGCTCGAGCCAGTCGCGCTCGATGATCGCCAGCGGCTGCTTCGGGTTGCCCTCGAGCCACCGCTCCGCGTCCGCCGCCGTGGTTTTCGACGTGGCCCAGAGCAGGATCCGCGGACATTCCCGCGGGAAAAGGTACATCCGTTGGTGCGCTTCCTCAATGGCCCACACCAGGGGGCTGTTCAGCCATTCCCGACCCGCGGGCCGGTTGGAGGCGCCCTGTACGGGACGCGGGATGAACTTGGAGATCGCGGGATCTTCGGAGTAGTGAAACAGGCGCATTGTCGCGCCATCTTTGCAAAAGCGCGGGAATCGACGCGATTTGAAAACACCCCGCCAGCCGGTCGATTTTTACGTACTGCGCGCGGGTCGCGCCGGACCCGCAAGGCACTTGCCGCGGGACCGCCCCCGGCCCAAGTTGCGGGGACCTAACGTGATGAAAAATTCCACCCGCCGCGTGTTTCTCAAGGACGCCACTCTCCTCGCCGCCAGCCTGCCGGCCGCCTCCCTGTTCCTCCCGCGCACCTTGCTCGCCGCCACCGCTTCCTCCGGTCCGCAATCCACCCCCCCGCCCATGCCTGCCACCACCCCGATCCGGCGCGATGCTTTCCGCGCCTACCTGCTCCGCGCCATTGAAGCCAAGCTCCCCGGCATCCTCGAACACGCCCGGCCCAGCGGCCAGTTCGGCACCGAGCCGTGGGTCGTCGGCGACCAGAACTCCATCCTCACCCTCGCCCTGCTCTACCACTGCGAGGGCGGCCCGCACTACCGCGACCCGGTCCTGCTCGAGCACATCGCGGCCGGTGGACGCTTCCTGCGCGCCCGGCAGGACGCGAAGGGCATGTACCCCTTCGACAAGAAGGACGGCTCCAACTGGGGCCCCATCTACATGCCGTGGACCTATCTCCGCTGGATGGTCACCTACCAGCTGATGGTGGCGGACCTCTCGCCCGCCGACCGCGCCATCTGGACGGAAGGCTTGACCCTCGGCTACGGCGGCATCGCCGCGACCGAACTCAGTTCCCGCAGCAACATCTATCCCGGCACGCTCACCGGCGCCCCGCCACTCCAGCCGGGTGAAGTCCGGCCGTGGATTCACAACATTCCCTGCCATCACGCCGCCGGCCTCTTCATCGCGGCCCGCCAGTTCGGGCGGCCCGAGTGGGAAAAACAGGCGCGCGAATACATGCAGCTGGTCATCGCCGCGCAGTCGCCGCACGGCTGGTGGACCGAGCACCGCGGCCCGGTCGTGTTGTACAACCGCGTCTACATCGAGGCCCTCGGCATCTACCACGCCCTCAGTGGCGACGAGGCCGTCCGGCCCGCGCTGGAGCGCGGCAATATTTATCACCTCAACTATCTCTATCCGGATGGCTCGGCGATCGAGACCGTGGACGAGCGCAACCCGTACGGCCCCCTCAAGGTCAGTCACGATGCCGCCGGCAAGGTGCGCTATGTGACGCCCCAGGCCTCGATTCACCCTGGCCTCTATTTCACCGACGCCGGCCGCGCCCAACTCGCCCACCAATGGCCCATCGTCGCCGCCCGCGACCCGGCGGAGCTCGACGCGGACTTCCTCTACCTCTTCCTCCCGAAGGATGACGCCGGCTTTGTCTTCACCAGCCAGCCGGACCGCCGCCACCGGATGGGCGCCGACGCCCTCATCGCCCGCGAGGACCCGTGGCTGGTCAGTCTCTCCGCCTACTGCTGCGCCCGCACCCCCAACCGTTTCATCCAGGACCGGCAGAACCTGCTCAGCATCTTTCACCGCGACTCCGGCCTCATCCTCGGCGGCGGCAACACCAAGCTGCAGCCGCTCTGGAGCACGCTGACCGTCGGCGACACGAAGCTGCTCACGCCCATCGGCGCGAAACGCGAAACCAACCTAGCGCCCGACGTGGCCCTGTCCTACACGCCTGACCACTGCGAAATCACCGAGCCCGCCCCGAACCGCTGGACGCAACGCATCTCCGCCGCCGGCGCCATCGCCGATCTTACCTGCGAAATCCTGTCCGACCGCAGGCTCCGGCTCTCCGCGGCGCTCGTGCAGGCCGCGCCCGACGGCCGCCTCGCCACGGTCCACCTCACGTTCCTGCCCTATCCCGAAAGCCCGGTCACCTTCTCCGACGGCACGCACGCGGACATCGCCGCCACCACCCTCTGGGAAAAATCCGGCGTCACGACTGTCGGCCATCACAACTGGCAGCTCACCGTGCCCGCCGCCGCGCGGGTCGCGTGTCCCGTGTTGCCGCACAACCCGTATTCCACCGACGGCCACGCCGAAGCCACGGAAGGCCGCCTCGTTGTCTCCCTGCCGCTGGGTGCGAAGGAGCAGCGCCACAGCCTTACGCTGTCGGTGGCCAAGCAGAGCTAAGGTTCCTCACGCAAAGCCGCAGAGACGCAAAGGTGGCACGACCGAAATCGAAATTCGAAAATCACGTAAGCCAGCGATCAAACCAGCCAAACGCTTCCGTCTGCATCGCGCGGTTGAACTGGTGGTGGCCGGGATACCAGGAGCCGCGGTAGTTTTCCGGGCGCCCGCTTGAAGCGTAAACTTTGCCGAGCATGGCGTCGGCGCGCTCCATCTCGCTGCGGGTGAAAAACGGGTCGTCCCGCGTGTTGATCACCAGCGTCGGCAGCGGCGCGCGCAGCCCGAGCACTTCCGGATAGTCCAGGTCGCGCGGCAACAGCGGCACATAACACATCCAGGTGTGCGTCCAGCTCTTGCTCAGCAGGTAGTCCCGCCACGTCGTCATCATGCCCACGCATACCGTCGCGCGGATGCGGTCATCCATGCCGGCCAGGAAAACCGTCCTCAATCCGCCGCCCGAAAGCCCGCCGCAGCCCACCCGCGCCGCGTCCACATCCGCCCGCGCACACAACATGTCCAGCGCCACGCGATCCTCCACCGCAAACACCCCCGGCCAGGTCGTGCCGGCACTGAACAGCGACTTCGCCATCACGTGCTCGTGCTCCGCCGCCCAGTCGTTGTACGCGGCCACCCCGGCCGCAGAGTCGTCGGTGTCATCCTTCATCGTCCCGCGGATCTCCGGCAGCACCTCGGCCAGCCGGACCTTGCGGCTGCCGAACGCATAGGCGTCGTGCACCAGCACCACGTAACCGCGACGCGCGAGTTCGTTGGCCCACGCGAGATTTTCGTAGGCGTCGGCCCGGTGCTGCACGACGAGCGGGTGAATCGCCGGCCCCGTCTGCGCAATTTTCTCCTTCCCGAAAAACTTGAACCGCCCGTGATCATGCAGCGCCAGCACCGCCGGCAGCTTTCCAGTCGTGCCGACCGGTTTCAGCACCAGCGCCGACGTCGGCGGGCCGTACGGCATTTGCCAGCTGACTTCCTCGATGGCCAATCCGTCGTACACCCAGCTCCGCACCGTCCGCGCCGTGATTCCCGCCGGCTTCGGCGGAGTCGCCATGCACTCCGTCACCCGCGCCCGCGCCGCCACGCGGCGCGCGTCGAATTCACCCGGGGGGCACTGTTGCAGCGAAAGCGGACCCGGCCCCTCGGGCACGAGCGTCGCCGCCCAAGCGCCATAGGCGCCGATCGTCGATGGTTCGTTTCTCATGGCAGTTCCGATCCGAAGTGTGGGGCGGGGTCCCCCGGCCTACAACCGATCCTTCGATCCGTATTCATCCGCGTTATCCGTGGTTAAAATTCCGAAACCCGTTCAACCCGCCCAGGTTACTTCCCTCACCGCCTCCCCGGCGAAATGAATTTCCACGCGGGTGTTCTTCCCTTGTTTCGTCAGCAGACAGAAATCCGCCGGCGCGCCGGCCACCAACGCCGGCGGCAGCCCGATAAACTTCGCCGGCTGCGTGGAAAAGAAATCCCAGACGCTCTGGGGCGTCCGCCGCAGCATTTCCGCCGCCCGCCGCACGCCTTCCAGCGGCGCGAGGCTGGATCCGGCGTAGTTGGCCTTGCCCGGCTGGCGCACGATGCCGTCGGCGCCGACTTCCACCTGCATGTTCGCCAGGGGGAAAATCCCCGGACCCGCCCCGCCCGCCGAGATGGCGTCGGTCGTGTAACAGATGCGCGCCGGGTCGAGCGCGCGGTGAAACAGGCGGAAGAGCAGCGGCGAAACGTGGATCCGGTCCGGGATGATGCTCGCGCGCAGCCCCGCCTCGTCGAGCACGCGGAAAACGATGTTGTCGTGCCGGTGCAGCTGCGGCGGACACCCATTGCCCAAATGCGTGTAGCCTTCGGCCCCGGCCGCGACCGCCGCGGAAAGTTGCTCCACCGTGGCATCCGTGTGCCCGAGCCAGACATGAAACCCGAGCTCCCGCGCACAGCGGATCGCCTCCGGGGTCTCCGGCCATTCCGCGGCAATCGTAAGCAGCACGGGGTCATCGCCCGTCACCGCCTTGATCTCGCGCAGGCGCGCGGGCGTCGGCGCCACCATGAACTCCGGCGGATGCGCCCCATGGAACCCCGGTGTCGCACTCATGAACGGCCCTTCCAGGTGCCAGCCCGCAATCCGGCGCGTCAGCAACGGCGACTCCGCCCGCAGGTCGCGGAAGTGTTTCAGCCGCGCCAGCATCCGGTCCCAGCGGTCCGTGATGAGCGTGAGCAGAAACCGGCTGCACGCCGCTGCGGCGAGACCGTTCGCCGCCTTTTCCAAATCCGCGCGTGTGCCGGTATCGTTCTGAAAATCCACCCCGGCAAAGCCGTTGACCTGGATGTCCACCAGCGGCGGCAGCAGCACAGGGAGCCCGGCGGGCGCGACGCCACCCAAGGGCTCGAGCGATATGATCTTCCCGCCGGCGCACGTCAGCCGCACCGCCTCCTCCGTCCGGTAGTCAATCGCATCAACCGTGTTCATGCGCAGCGCCTCCAATCCGTTGCCCGCGAATTACGCGAAAAAGCGCGAATCGCAGCAGGGGGCTCGGTATCCGGATTTCTCATCTCAGGCTTTCGCGTCGATTCGCGTATTTCGCGGGCGACTCAGTTCAGCGCTTGAGCAGCGACGCCGAATCGGCATCGAGGTACAGCACCGCATGCGCCTGCTGCCGCAGGAAACTGCCCGGACACGCCGTCGCGATCGGGCCTTCCAGCGAGCCTTTGACGGCCTCCGCTTTGCGCTTTTCCGGCACGACTGCAATCATGCGGCCGACGCGGCAGAGCGCGGGGATCGTCAGGGTGATCGCGTACGCCGGCACGGCGTCGAGATTCGGGAAATGCCCCTCGCCCACCTGCTGCCGGCGGCACTTATCGTCGAGCTTCACCAGCTTGATGGTCTCGGGGTCGGCAAATTCCGCCACCGGCGGGTCGTTGAACGCGAGGTGGCCGTTCTCGCCGATGCCCAGGCAGCAGAGGTCCACCGGCGCCGCCGCCAGCGCGGCCGCGTAGGCCCGCATGGCCTTGAGCGGCTCGAGCGCGTCGCCCTCGAGGTAATGCGCGCTTTTCGGTTTCACCCGGTCAAACACGCGCTCCTTCAGGTAGCGGCGGAACGAGGCCGGATGGGTGATCGCCATCCCGAGGTACTCGTCCATGTGAAAGAGCTCGACCTTCGACCAGTCGATCCCCGGCCGCTGCACGAGCTGGGCGAGGAACTGGTCCTGCGAATTTCCCGTCGCGATGATCGCCCGGGCGTGTCCCCGCGCCGCGATCGCCGCGGTCAGGACCGCGGCCGCATCATCGGCCGCCGCCGTCGCCAGGTCGGCGATCGTGGCGAAAATCCGGACCGGCAGCCGGTCCACCGTGTATGATTTGGTCGGGGAGGAAGGCATCGTTGCGAAGGACGCCATCGCCAACCGCGAAGGGTGACAACGGAAAAGAACCCACCCCCGCCCGTTAGTGCGCCTGGGAATGGTTCTGGCTGATGTTCACGTTCAGCCCCGAGTGTTGCACCAGCGTGATGAACCGCGTGCCCCGCTTGTTCATCAGCTTGAGCTCCAGGGTCACGCGGTCGCCATTTTGCCGGTTGATGAAGAGCCGGTTGAGCTCGCTGCCCTCGCCGAAGGTCGCCTGAAAGTTGTCCACCGCGAGCCCGTTGATGCCAAAGATGCGCGTGCCGGGGATGATGCCCTCCTGGTCGGCCATGGACTCCGGCTGCACGGCCTTTACATACATCGCCAGCACCCGATGGGTGTTCTTGTCCTCCCAGAGCTCCAGCCCGAGACCAAAGCACAGCAGGTGCCGGTCATTCACGGTGAATTTCTCCAGCTGCACCGGCGGCTGGCCACCGCCGGCCGGTTCGGCCGGCGTGGCCCGGGTAAAGAACAGGGTCCCCATCACCAGCGTCAGCAGTCCTGCCCGGCCGACCCTCAATCTGTCACGGGCGGTCTTCACCAGGGTGAAATTCGCCGGGGAGCTGGGTTAAACCAGCCGGAATTCCAGCGTCTCCAGCTCGTTCATGTTGAACGGAGCACTGGCGAGGAGTTCCTGCAGCTTCACCAGCGCGGCCGCCAGATCCGGGGCCTCGAACACCGCGGCGCCGTCGTCGCTGTCATGGACGTTGATCGCCCAGGGCGTGGCGGCGTGACCGGTTTCATAGAGTGAGCCGTAGAGATAGTTTCCCGGCAGCCCAGGGTGCGGACCCGCGCCGGGCACGAGAAAGAGGCTGTGAATGAGGTCGTGCACCGGTGTGCCGTCATGCTTGCGGTGGTGGACCGGCTTGCCCGCGACCTGGATCCGGCGGGCTTCCGCCCGGACGCGGCGGTCCGCCGGCAGCGACTGCACATAACGGTCGAAAATGCCGGCGTTGCGCTCGAGATGCTCGGGATTCAGCCGGCCCTGGATCACCTCCTCGAGGTTCGAGGCGTGAAACGACGGGAGCTTCGTCAGCGAGCGCGCGGTGACATGCCCGTCCTTGTGGTCCGCATCGGCATACGCCTGGTGCGTGGCATAGAGGCGCTTTATCGCGTCTTGGTAAGCCGGCGTGCCCGGCACCGCCCCGATCGGGCTCTGCTCAATCTTGTCCAATACCGCGTGATCAAACTGTTCGTTGGGGTCGTGGGGCATGGGGAGGGGTGACAGACAAACGCACCGGAACGGGAAAGTCCAAGTGTAACCACCGGCGATCTTCCGACCCAGTGTCACCTATTGGGTTACACTCCTCCGCGACCCGCCCGGTTTTCCTTTTGCGCAAACCCGCCCCACCTGCACTGTCGGCACCGCCATGCCCGCCCCCTCGCGCATCGTTGATTCCCACCAGCACGTCCGCTGGCACCAGCGCGACGAACACGGCCTCGTCGCCGACCTCGATGCCCACGGCATCGGCTACGCCTGGCTCCTCACCTGGCAGCTCGGCCCCGTCGAGCAGTCGCCCGAGCACGCCAACTACCTCAACCCCGCGCTCACCCTGCCCGACGGCTCGCACCCGGGCATCCCGCTCGCCGAGTTGATCGCCGTGCGCACCCTCTACCCCCAGCGCTTCGTCGTCGGCTACTGCCCGCACCCACTCTGGCCCAGCGCCCCGCAGCTGCTCGAGGCGGCGCACCGCATGCATGACGTCCGCATCTGTGGCGAATGGAAGTTCCGCGTGCCCTTCGACGATCCTCGCTGCCTCGCCATCTTCCACATGGCGGGAAAGCTGAAACTCCCCGTCGTGCTGCACCTCGACGTCCAGTACCTGCCCGACTCCGTCACCGGTGCGCCCGTCTATCAGCGCATGTGGTACGGCGGCAACGTCGGCGCCTTGGAACGCGCGCTCACCGCCTGCCCGGAGACGGTCTTCATCGGCCACGCGCCCGGGTTCTGGCGCGAGATCAGCGGCGACGCCGACACGAGTCCCAGCCAGTACCCGCACTCGCCCGTGACGCCCGGCGGCCGGCTGATGCCGCTCTTCGACCGCCATCCCAACCTCTACGCCGACCTGTCCGCCGGTTCCGGCCGCACCGCCCTCGCGCGCGACCCGGCCCACGCCGTGCAGTTCCTCACGCGCTACGCCGACCGCCTGCTCTTCGGCCGCGACTACTACGGCACCGAGCTGCACACGTTCCTGCAGTCGCAACCGCTCAGCACCGACGTCGTGGAGAAAATCTACTGGCGCAACGCCGAGCGCCTCGTCGCCCCGCCGCGCTGACCGCCCTCTTTCCCCTACTCATGAAGAAAACCGTCGTCCACGTCATCCCCAACGCCCATCTCGATCCCGTCTGGCTCTGGGATTTTCGCGAGGGCCTCAACGAGGGCGTGGCCACCTGCCGGGCGATGCTCAACCTGCTGGACGCCGAGCCCGACCTGACCTTCATCCGCGGCGAGGCCGCGATCTACGAGCACATCCGCCGCACCGACCCCGCAACCTTCGCGCGCATCAAGAAAATGATCCGCACCGGCCGCTGGGAGGTCGTCGGCGGCACCTGGATCCAGCCCGACACCAACCTGCTCGAGAGCGAGGTCCTCTGCCGCCACTACGAGGTGGGCCTGCGCTATTTCCGCGAGGAACTCGGCCTGCACGTGAAGAGCGGCTGGCAGGCCGACTCGTTCGGCCACACCGCCGGCCTGCCGGACGTGCTCGCCGCCGGCGGCGTGGAGAACTTCGCGTTCACCCGCCCCAACCGGGAGGACTTCATCCTCAAGACGCCCGCCTTCTGGTGGCACGGCCGCAGCGGTGCCAGGATCCTCGGCTACCGCGCGCCCATCGGCTGGTACGGCTGCGAGCGCGATGAAGTGAAGCGTCGCTTCGACGAGCTCGTGCCGTACGCCAAGACCTCGAAACTGCGCAACATCGGCATGTTCGTCGGCCTCGGCAACCACGGCGGCGGCCCGAGCCGCCAGATCGTGGCCGATGTCCACGCCTGGGCCGCCGCGCATCCGGACTTCGAGGTGCGCTTCAGCGGGCTCAACGGTTTCTTCAATGCCCTCCGGCGCGAAGTGGCCGCCCCTGACGGGCCGAAGCTCGATAACATCCACGGCGAGCTGCAGTACTGCCAGCGCGGCTGCTATTCGTCCGTGATGCGGTTTAAACATCCTTACCGCCGCGCCGAACACGAGCTGCTCCGCGGCGAGCGCACCACCGCACTGTTGGCCAACGCCGGGATCGCCCCCGCCACGGACCTTTCCAAGGCCTGGGAATCCGTCCTCTTCAACTCGTTCCACGACATCCTCCCCGGCTCGAGCATCGAGCGGGCTTTCGACGAGCAGATCGACGAGGTCGGCGGCGCCCGCCACGCCGTGCGCCACGACACGTTTCTCGCGCTCAACCACCTCGTTGGCCGCGTCCGCATCGCCCTGCCCGCCGTCGGCCACGATCACCCGAAGGCCGTGCCCTTCCTCGTCTGGAATCCGCATCTGCGCCCCGTGCAGACCTTCGTCGAGATCGAGGCCTGCCTCGATCACCGGCCGATTGCGCAGTATAAGGACCGCGCCGAAAAGCTGCCGCTTGAGGTCCGCGTCGGCGGGAAACGCGCCGCCTTCCAAGTCATCGAGACCGAACACGAGTGCTTCCCCGAGCTCGCTTGGCGCAAGCGCGTCGTCGTGCCCATCACCCTCCCCGCCGCCGGCTGGAATCTCGCCACCGTCGGCTGGGTCGAGGGCTCGAAATCCCCCGCGTTCCCCCGCATCGCCACCGGACGCGGCACTTCGATCCGCAACGACTTCTACCAGGTCTCCGCCAAGCCGGGCGCCGGCGGCATCCAGGTCCGTCACCGCGGCCGCTCGCTCTTCGGTGCGCGCGGGCTCCAGCTCGACACGCTCGCCGACAACTGGGGCTCCTGGGGCTCGATGAACGAGTCCGCCCCGGGCGTCCGCCTCACCGAGAAGATCGGCCGCTGGAAAATCACGCGCGTCGAGGTGACCGAGACCGGCCCGCTCCGGGCCACGCTCGTGGTCCGGCTCACCACCAACCACGCCCACGTTGACCTGACCTTCCGGCTCACCGCCGGAGACGAGGAAGTGGCGATCGACGCCCGCGTCTTCACCGACCTCGAGGCCGCGCGCATCAAGCTGATCCTCCCCGGCGCCACTTCCGTCGAGTGCGAGGTCCCCGGTGAGCGCGTGAAGCGCTCGCTCGAAGGCGAGGCCCCCATGCTCCGGTGGGTGAAGGCCCGCGACGGACGAAATGGCTTTGCCCTCGTGAGCGACGTGCTCGCGAACTACGACCTCGAGGGTGGCGACCTCCGCATCACGCTCGCCCGCGCCAACCGCTACTCCTGCGCCGAGAACCTCGACCAGAAAACCGCCTGGTGGCGTCCGACCACCGACCGGGGCGAGCTCCGTGAGAAACTCCTCCTCCTCCCGCTCGCCGCTCCCGTCGTCGAGGCCGCCGAGCTGCTCAGCCAGCCCCCGCTCATCGCCATGGGCTGGGAAAATCGCACCGGCGACCTCCCGATCTCGGGCTCGCTCGCCACGTTGACGTCCCCCGACGTACAACTCCTCGCCCTCAAGTCCGGCCCCGCCGGCCGCGGGCTCGAGCTGCGCGTGAAGAGCTACGCCACCTCGCCCCGCCGGCCCATGCTCAAGCTCGGGAAGAAAACCCTCCGCTTCCCCACCGTCCTCCCCGGCGAAGTCGCCACCTTCCGCGTCACCGGCTCCACCGCCCGCCGCATCGCGCTGGGCCGCTGAATTTCTCAGCCACAAAGAGGCGCAAATAGGCCCAATAGAGCGTCAGCCGTAGGCCGGGCTTTACGCCCGACTTACATTTTCTCGCCACCGCAACTATGCCCAATCGCTCGGCCACGCCGATAGACGACATCAACCTGGACTCCGCCTACACCGTCTTGCGCCAGATCGCGCGGGAGACGATCGCGAGCGCAGCGGTGAAACCGGGCGGGCAAATCTCGACCGGCCCCAACACCACCGGCCACGGGCTGCACCTTCCGGGTGGCAGCGGATTCTACCCGGCGTTCTGGGTTCGCGATGCCGCCATGATGCTCGGTGACGGTTTCATCGCCGCGGAGGAAATTGAAGGCTGGATTCGCCTGATCGCGGCGACGCAGCCGGGCCCGCAAGGACTTGCCCTGGAGCACGGCATGTCCGTCCCGGGCTTCAGTATCCCCGATCACATCAACGTTAACGGAAAACCGGTGTGGTTTCCCGGTACCTACTCCGACACTACCGACCAAGGCAAAGGTGAGTATGGACACTTCATCGCCGCCGCCCACGGCGCCGCCGTCAGGTCCACGGCCTGGCCGGATTTGATCGACTCGATTGCCGCCAACACGACCGCCGACGTGCGGCGGGCGGATTGCACCGAAACCGGGGCCGGCCGGCCTTCGGCGACCGCGGTGATGAAGGGCGCGTCGATCACCGCCGCCCCTTCCTCGGGATGCGCGGGGTGCTCGGTGATCTTCTTGTCCTCGCGCGTCATCAGCGAGTTGAGCCGGTTGAAGAGGCTGAAGCTTTTCGCGCCGTCCGACTGCTGCAGCGCGAATTTCGACGAGTGCGGCGGCACGCCACAGTCGCCCACGGCCACCGTGGCCACCGCGCCGTCGGCAAAGGTCAGCGTGATCGAAGCCGTGTCTACGATGTCGCGCGTCGGGTGATGCCGGTTGCCGCCCGCCGCATAGACGCGCACCGGCGGCGTGGGATGCAGGTGCAGCACCGTGTCCACCATGTGGCAGCCCTGCGACAGGACGTTGCCGCCGCCCTGGATCGGGTCGTTGGCCCAGAAATCCGACGGCCAGTGGTCGTCGATCACCTGCGCCATCGTGAGCGTGGGCTTCGGCAGGAAGGCCTTGGCTGCCACGACCGCGGGGAAGAACCGCAGCTTGAATCCCGACGAGGCGATCACGCCCGCCTTCTCGACGGCCGCGACGATCCGGTTGCAGTCGGCGAGCGTCAGCGCGAGGGGCTTCTCGAGGAAGAAATTCTTGCCCGCCGCCGCGGCCGCCTCGGCCAGCGGGGCGTGCGTATGGTGCTGCGTGCAGATCCAGACGGCGTCGATGTCCGGGTCGGCCCAGATCTTCGCCACGTCGCCCGTGGCGTAGCCCGCGCCATACTTCTGTTTGAACTCCTCGGCCCGCGCGGCGGCGATGTCGGCGACCGCGACCAGCTTCACGCCGGGATAGGCCGAGAGGAACTTGGCGTGCTCGGCGCCGTAGCTGCCGCAGCCGACGATGGCCGCGCGGACGATGCGGGGAGTGCTCATGGGGTCGCGGCGAGCAAACGCCGGCACCCGGGTGTGAACAAGCTTTTTGGCCGGGTCGAAGGCTCAGCCGCGCAGAAAACAGTCCGTCAGCCGGCGGTGCCAGTCTACATCGCGCCAGTTGGCGAAGTGCGGCTGCAGGTAGTTGTGCGGCGTCCAGCCCCACATGCCCGCGTCCCGCGCGTCGTCCACGCTCCACTCCGCCCATTCCAGCAGCCAGCCCCAATCGAGGTCGGGGCTGTCGAAATAATACCACGTGGACCACGCCTCCGTCGTCGTCAGCGGCGCCCCGCGCTCATCCGCCCAGCGGGCGAACTGCGCGAGCTTCGCCCGCTGGCGCTGGCGCAGCATCGGGGCGATCGCGCCGGCGGTGCGGCGGCAGCGGTCGGAGAACTCCGCGTGCCAGTCGTTGCGCTTGAACAGGTGCGGCATGAGTTCGCCAAACCGCGTGCGGTCCGACCAGCGCGGGTCGGCGTCGGCGTAGAAATGCACGTCGAGGCAGTCCAGCTCGAGCGGCACGTCGAGCCAGCGGAGGTCCCCGTGGATCGAAATCGTGAACCGCAGCTCGGGAAACTCCCGCCGCAGCAGCGCCAGCGCGGGATTGAGCTCGGCGGCGATCGCCTGCGCCTGCGCCGGGGTGAAGGCACCGGTCGCGCCCCAGTCGAGTCCGTGCTCCTTTTTCAGGCGTTCGAGGAATCCCGGGAAGAAGTACGGCACCTCGTTGGCGAGGTCCACGTACACCAGCCGCTCAAACCCGAAGCGGCGTTTCCACTCCCGCAGCATGACCGCCCACATCTCCGCGCCTTCCAGGTGATTGGCCGGCGTCCGGAGAACCGGCGGGCCCATCAGCGGGTGGCCGGGCGTGAGGCCAAACCACCACGCGCTGAGCGTGTAGTGCAGCGCCGGTCGCGCCAGCAGCTTCTCCATGAACTCGATCAGCCAGCGTCCAGCCGTCGCCGTCACCGCGGTGTTCCAGTCCCACGGCAGGAACGGGGACGCCGGGTCGGGCCAGTGCAGCACCTTGTCCGGCTGCGTGAGGTCCAGCCACTGGGGCATCGGGTCGAGCCGCACGGTGTTGTAACCCCGCGCCAGCGTCTCATCGAGCACCCGGTCCCAATCCGCGAAGCTGCCGCCCGGCCCGTGCCGCAGCAGAAACGCCTGGTCCCACATGGCAAACGTCAGCCGCCGCGGCGTGAGCCGCTCGCGGGGATCGAAGCCGCCGGCGGCAGCGCGCGCGGGGGAAGTTGCGGGGCGGACGGAGGGAACCTGCGCCGGCATGTTCATGGGATAGGCCCGTCTCCTACCGCGGGATCGCCGGCCCGTCGAGGACAAGCACAAATCCAAGCCGGCAGATTTGAAGGGGGAAGCCAGGAAACCAGGAACGAGGCCAAGGCATCGGGCCCCCCGTTCGAACTCCTGGTTTTCTGGCTTCCCCTTAAAAAATCCGTGGATCGATCTCTGCGTCCTCCGCGCCCTCCGCGTTTCAAGCTCCGGCTTCACCCTTGAACTTTCACCCGCGCCGCCCCGTTTTCCATTCCCTCCGCGCCGCCGCGTGTCGTAGCGTCCGCCCTTCTTGAAAAACCCGACCGACCTCGCCCCGCGTTACTACACGTTCTGGTCCATCAACGGCGACCTCGACCAGGCCCGGCTGCAAAAGCAGCTCGCGGACTTCCGCGACGCCGGCCTGCACGGCGTGGTGTTTCACCCGCGCTTCTACCCGGGCAACCCGCCCTACATGAGCCCGAAGTATCTCGCCGAGGTCGACGCCTGCATCCTCCACGCTAAAAAACTCGGGCTGCGTTTCTGGCTCTACGACGAGAACGGCTGGCCGAGCGGCACCGGCGACGGCCAAGTGCTGGCCAAATACCCCGACAGCAACGCGTGGCGGCTCGACCTCACTCCGTCGGCCGAGGCCGGTTCGATCGGGTCGTTCACCTCCGCCGGGCTCAACCACCTCACCCCCGGCGCCGGCTCCACTCCGCTGACGTGGCACCTCACGCCGAAAAAAATCAACTACGTCGACTCGCTCAACCCCAAGGTCCTCGGCCACTTCCTCGAGCTGATCCACGAGCGCTACCGCGCCGGGCTGAGCCCGGAGGCGTTTGCCTACGTCGAGGCGTTCTTCGCCGATGAACCCGAGTCGGGCATCATCAAGGATCCGTTTCCCGTCACCGCCGGCATCCCGTGGTCGCCCGTCATGCCCGCGCGCCTGCAGGAAAAGTTCGGCGCCAACTACGCGGAAAAACTGCCCCTCCTCTTTACCCGGGGCCCGGGTTACCAGGAGGTTCGCACGGTCTACTGGGAACTCGTTACCGACGTGCTGATCGACGGCTTTTTCGCGCCGTACCTCGCGTGGTGCGAAAAAAACGGGAAGCAGTTCATCGGCCATGTGAAGGGCGAGGAACACCCGCTCTTCCAGCTGCCGATGGTCGGCTCGCTGCACCGGATCTTCCGCCACCTGAGCATCCCCGGCATCGATTCGCTCGAGCGCTACCCCGCGCTGGATTTTTATCCGCGCCAGGCCGCCGCCGCATCGCGCCAGTTCGCCAACGGCCGCAGCATGGTCGAGTGCTTCGGCGGCGCCGGCTGGGGCGCGTCCCCCGAGGACCTCGAGCGCTACCTGCTCTGGCTCGGCCGCAACGGTATCACCGACTTCGTTTTCCATCTCAGCCAGTACCGCCTCGACACCCCCGCGCTCACCGACTGGCCGCCGTCCGAACCGCTGCACCTCAGCTGGCGCGAGGCGTTCCCAGAAATGCTAGCGCGCGTGTCGCGCGAGCTCACCACCAAGCCGCCGGTCGTGCCCGACACGCTGGTCGTCGCGCCGTATCGCGGCCTCATGACCGAGTACGAACCGTGGGAACTCTTCCAGACCAACCAGCATGTCGCCACGACCTTTCCCGACACGCCCGCGAGCCGGATGAACACCGCCTTCCTCGCCAGCCTCGAGAAACTCAAAGCAGCCGGCATCCCCTACGACCTCACCGACGAGCGCACCCTCGAGACCGATGGTGTCCTGGAAAACGGCCGGGTGCGCCTCGGCCAGGCCACGTACGCCCACCTTGTCGTGGATCCGGCCGCGATCGTGCGAGGTGCGGCGGCGGTCTGGCGCACCGTCCCGCCCTCTCCACCTCTGACCGGGGTAAGGGAGGATAGCGCACCCTATGGTCGCACCGAACTTCCCCTCGCCTGGACCATCCCCGCGCTCCCCGAAAACGCGTGGCTGATCGAGCCGGTTAAAATTGCGGCCAAGGAGTATACCGCGACCTTCACCACCGCCTTCGGTCCCGCCAACCCGGCCGGCCTGCACCTGCATTTCGCCGACGACCTCGTGGACGCCAGCCTCGACGGCCAGCCGCTGAAACTGACCGTCGGCTACGACGGCGCCCTCGCCACGCCGCCCGCGCTCGGCCGCGGCGAGCACACGCTGCATTTCCGCACCGTGCGCGAGTTTCCGGCCAAGCCCTATCTCTGGCTCAAGGGTCCGTTCACGCTGCAGAGCCGCACGCCCTACGTGACCGGCCCGAATCACACCCTTCGCACCGCCGGCCCGTTCACCGCGGGCGTCGAGGCCGTGTCCGCCGCCGGCGAGCTCACCGCCGCCGGCTTCCCATTCCTGAACCAGCCGCTCGTCGCCGAGAGCACATTCATGCTCGCCGCGCCCGCCAGCACATTGCGTTTCACCGGTACACTGGGCGATGCGGCCCGCGTGGCCGTTGACGGCCAGCCCGCCGGCTGGACCTGGGGTCCGGACTGGTCACTCACCCTGCCCCAGCCGCTCGCCGCCGGCCCGCACCGGCTTCGCCTCGAACTCGTGCCGAGCACCTTCAACATTTTTGGCCCGCACCATTACTACAACGGCGACTGGCACGTGGTCAGCCCGGGGCAGATCGTTGGCGATAAAAACTTCGCCGACCTGCCCGACGCGCCCAACCACACGCTCATCCCCGAGTGGCATTTCAAGCCGCTGCAGCTGCCGAGCGCGCTGCAGAGCAGCGCCAAGTAACAGGATCCAAGTACCAAGGGGCCGACCGCCTCGGACGAATCCTGTTACTTGGTACCTGTCTCTTGCCCCTTCGCCCCAACGGAGCGCTGCACCTCCGCCAGCCGCTCCTTGACGATGTAGTCCCGCAGGTCGCGCGGGTTCTCCTTCAGGAACGTCCGGTAAAACTGCGCCGCCTGCGGCCGGTTGCCGGTCAGGCGCGAAAGCTCGGCAATCTGCACCAGCACTTCCGCGCGCGCGGTCCAGTCGAGCCGGCCGAGCCGCTCCGCTTCGAGCAGGTGCGGCAGCGCGCCCGCCGGGGCCAGCCGGTAGAAAAACACCGCATCGGCGATCGCGTAATGCACATCACTCCGGGCGGAGGGCGTGTGGGCGTGGGCCAGCAGTTTCTCCGCCTCGCCCAGCCGGGCCGCCGGCGTCCACGCGGGGTTGAGCTCGTAGATTTCCAGCAGGGCCAGCCGGCCAAGCGCGGACTGGGCCCACACCGAGTTTTCATCCATGGCCAGCAACCGGCGGAACTGCCGGGCCGCTTCGGCGGCATCGGGGATCGCCAGGTGATGCTGGGCGATGCGGCCGAGGAAAAACCGCGCGCCCTGCGCGGAATCGTCCGTGCCGCTGTCGGCCAGCGCGGTGAACAGGGCGCGGGCTTCCGCGATCTGCACCGGGGTCACAGGCTGCCGGTCCAGCAGCGCGACCCCGCGGCCGAACCGCGCCTCCCGCGCCACGGCGGGATTCGCGTCGGACAGGTGGCGGTCAAACACCTCCAGGGCCTGCCGGGCGCGGAAATTCGTCAGTGACTGCCAGCCCGGGGCGAGCTCATCGGCCGCCGCCCGCGCCGGCGCGACCAGGACCAATCCGACCAGCAGTGCGAGCACGGTTCTCATGGGTGCGCCAGGACCGCGCGGGCCTGGTAAAGGTTGATTTCGTTCGCGAGCGTCACCAGCGGGAGCACTTCCGGCCGCCGGCCCGCCGGCGCCAGCTCCGCCCGGGCGGCCGCGGCGGCATCCTCGCGGCGGATGTTGTTCAGCCCGGAGATCACATCGCGCCGGAAACCGTCCCGCACGATCGCCGCCATCCCGTTGGTCAATGCCGAGCTGAAGACCGCGACCTGGCCATCGGGACTCCATAGGGTATAAAGGACACTCAGGACCAGGTTCTGGGTCTCCATGTGGCTGCTGGGCCCGAGAAAATTGCCGTACCAGCTGTAACCCTCGGCCTGGAGCTGGAACTGGGCGGAAAACTCCGACGGCTTCACCCCCACGACGATCGGCAGCCAGTTGCTCACGTTGGTGAAGATCGTGCTGCCCTCCTGGCTGCTCATGAACCGCAGGAAATCCAGCGCCTCGGCCCGGTGCGGCGTCGACCGGTTCAGGTAAAACGGCATGCCCGTGAGGACCTGACCCTCGCTGAACGGGCCCTTGGCAAACCGGCCGTAGACCGGGTCGTTTTCCCGCGCGGTGGGATAACGAAAGGCGCCGAGTTCGAAGGGACACAGCTGTTGCAGGCTCGTCGCCTCCCAGCTCGGCGCGACGACCATCACGGCGCGTCCGCTGACAAAGTCCGTCAGTGCGGTGTCGCGCTCGCGCTGCAGGAAGCCCGGCGTGCACACCTCGCTGAATTCCTTCAACGCCTGGAAGCCGGCGAGCAACTCGGGCTCCTGATAGTTCCATTCGCCCTTCAGATACGCCCGGCCGAGGTCGTCCGGCTCCAGTTTCAGCCGGTGCCGGAAATCCATCCGCCCCGCCAGCTGCGTGGCCATGTCGTTCACGATCTCGGCGGTGAGGGTGATGTGGGTCGTGCGCGAGCACGCCAGCGGGGCCAGGTTCAAGTGGTTCGCCTTCGCGTAATCCTGGATCCGGCGGCAAATCGCCAGGAATTCCCGGTACGTGCGCGGCGGGGCGTCGCGGCCCGTGATGGATTTGAGCAGCGCCCGGTTGTAGACGATCCGCTGCATGCCCGTCGTCATGGACACCCCATAATACTGGCCGAGCGTCTGCACGTAGTTGTCCGGGCTGCTCATGCCGTCAATGAATGTGTCGCGCCATGGCACGCCCTCGAGCGGCGTCCCGCGATTGTAGGGGTTCGGCTGCATCACCTCCGCGCTGATGGGTGAGAAGTTCCGCGCGGTGTCCGGCCACGGCCAGGAATACTCCGCGATGTCCGGCCCCGACCCGCCCACCAGCTGGGTCTGGATCCAGGGCAGATACACCCGGTCGGGCGCGGCGATCTGGATGACGTGGATCCGGGGGTTCAGCTCCTCATACCGGCGGATGATTGCATTCATCGCGTCCCGCACGCCGCCCTCGAGCTGCCACTGCGAGATCCGGAGGGTAACCCGGTCCGAGATCACTTCCTCCGCCGAGCGCCGCGCAATGAGATAGGCGGAGGCCAGATAGGCCACGCCCAGCAAGGCGAAGCCGATTTTGTTGCCGGTTAATCTCATGAGGGCCCGGGCGATGTAGACTATCGCCGCGCATTCGCCAAGCGGTTTGCCTTGGGGAACCCACGAACACGAAATTTTTAAGGGGAAGCCAGGAAACCAGGAATCCAATCCGAGGCCTCAGCACCAGAAAGGCTTGGTTCGGTTCCTGGTTTCCTGCCTGCCCGCCGTAGCCTTGGCGAAGGCGGGGCTTCCCACTTAAAAAATACGCCCCTCCCGGCTTGCGACCCGCGCCTCCGGGGCAAAATCTGCCTTCACCCCTCACCCATGACTCCGAACCTGTTTCTCGGCATCGACGTCGGCACCGGCAGCGCACGGGCCGGCGTGTTCACCGCCACCGGCCGCATGCTCGGCCACGCCACCCAGCCAATCAAACTCTGGCGGCCCGCGCCCGATTTCGCCGAGCACTCGTCCGATGACATCTGGGCCGCCTGCGGCCGTGCCGTCCGCGCCGCGCTGAAAGCCGCGAAGACCAATCCCGCCGCCATCGCCGGGATCGGCTTCGACGCCACCTGCTCGCTCGTCGTGCTCGACGCCCAGGACCGCCCCGTCTCCGTCAGCCCCACCGGCCGCGCCGCCCAGAATGTGATCGTCTGGATGGACCACCGCGCCATCCCGCAGGCCGAACGCATCAACCGCACGGGTCATCCCGTCCTGCGCTATGTCGGCGGCGTCATCTCGCCCGAGATGCAGACCCCGAAGCTGCTCTGGCTGAAACAAAACCTGCCCGCCACCTGGCGCCGCGCCGCGCGCTTCCTCGACCTGCCGGATTTCCTCACCTACCGCGCCACCGGCGACGACACCCGCTCGCTCTGCACCACCGTCTGCAAGTGGACTTACCTCGGACACCGCAAGAGCGGCGGCTGGGACGCCTCCTATTTCAAGCGCATCGGCCTCGGCGACCTCGCGACGGAGAAATTCCGCCGCATCGGCCAAACCATCGCGCCGATGGGCCAGCCGGTCGGTCGCGGCCTCACCGTCCGCGCCGCCAGGGAACTCGGCCTGTGCGCCGGCATTCCGGTGGGCGTGGCGATCATTGACGCCCACGCCGGCGGACTCGGCGTGCTGGGCGCCGGCCTGAAGAGCAATTCCATCGGCGCCGCCACCCTCGAGCGCCGGCTCGCGCTCATCGGCGGCACCTCGTCGTGTCACATGGCCGTGTCGGCCAAGCCCCGTTTCATCCCCGGCATCTGGGGCCCGTATTTTTCCGCGATGGTCCCCGGCCTGTGGCTCACCGAGGGCGGCCAATCCGCCACCGGCGCGCTCATCGACCACGTCATCTTCTCCCACGCCGCCGCCGCGCCCCTCGCCGCGCAGGCGAAAAAATCCGGCCGTACCATCTACGAGCTGCTCAACGACCGGCTCGACGCTCTGGCCAAGACCCACGGCGTTTCCTTCCCCGGCGAACTCACCCGCGACCTGCACATCCAGCCGGACTTCCACGGCAACCGCTCGCCCCGCGCCAACCCGACGCTCCGCGGCGCGATGAGCGGACTTTCGCTTTCCGCCACCGCCGACGACCTCGCCCTGCAGTACCTTGCCGCGATCCAGGCCGTGGCGCACGGCACGCGGCACATCATTGATGCGATGAACGCCCGCGGCTACCGCATCGCCACGCTCTCCGCCTGCGGCGGTGGCACGAAGAACCCCGTCTTCCTCCGCGAACACGCCGACATCACCGGCTGCGCCATCGTGCTGCCCCGGGAACCCGAGGCCGTGCTGCTTGGCTCCGCCATGCTCGGCGCCGTCGCCGCCAAACGTTACGGCAGCGTGGCCGCCGCGATGGCCGCCATGAGCGCCGCCGGCCGCACGCTTCAGCCGGCCGGGGGAAAAGTCCGCGCCTTCCACACCCGCAAGCACGCCGTCTTCCACCGCCTCCACGCCGACTTCCTCGCCTACCGGCAGATCATGCAGGGCTGAATTTCCCGGGAGGTTTCCGGTCTATCCCGTGGTTGATCTCGCCAAAGTCTCCCTGCGCGCCGCCCGCGACGACGACCGCACCTTCGGTTTTGCGGTGAAGAAAGCCGCGATGCGGCCGTACATCGAACCGGTCTGGGGCTGGGATGAGGCCTTTCAGGTGGAATATCACCGGAAGGACTGGGTGAAGCAGCGGCCGCAGATCATCACGCTCGATGGAACCGATGTCGGCACGATGGAGATCGTGCGGGGCGAGATCGGATTTCACCTCGGGGAATTTTATCTCTTCCCCGCCTACCAACGCCAGGGCATCGGCCTGCACCTGATGACCGCGCTGCTGCGTGAGGCGGATGCAGCCGGACTGCCGATCCGGCTGGAGGTGTTTAAAGTCAACCCGGTGCAGAGCCTGTATCTGCGTTGTGGCTTTAGGGTCACCGGCGAATTCAAGACCCACTACCGGATGGAGCGGGCGCCAAGCTAAGCGCTGCCACGCGGAGCCACTTTCCATTCAGACTGTTTAGCCGCGAAGCCCGCAAAGAGCGCGAAGATCGAACCGCCAGGCCCCGGATTTATTAAGCGGAAGCCAGAAAACCAGGAGTAAGGGCGCGGTGCGGGTTCCCGTAGCTGCCCTCCTGGTTTCCTGGCTTCCCCTTAAATCTGCCGGCCTCCGCCCCGGCTTCGCGCACTTTGCGCCCTTCGCGGTTAATCGGATAACTCAGTCCCAGATATCCCGCCAGTTCATCGGGTACTTGCTCAGCTCGTTGAGCGCCTTCATTTCGTCGGCGCTCAGCCGGTAACCCGCGGCGCCGAGCGCGTCCTGCAACTGGGCCGGGGTGTTGGCGCCGATGATGGGCGCGGTGATCACGGGATTCGTCAGCAGCCACGCGAGGGCGGTCTGGGCGACCGTCTTGCCGTGCGACTTGCCGATGGCGTCGAGTTGCTCGATCAAGGCGAAGCCCTGCGCGTTGGCGTATTTCTTGCCGATGTCCGAGGCGCGGACGCTCGCGACGTTCACGCCGCGGCGGTATTTGCCGGTGAGGAACCCGCCCGCGAGCGGTGAATACGGAATCACGCCGAGCCCGTAGTTCCGGCAGAGCGGCCGCGGCTCCGTCTCGAACAAGGACCGCTCCATCAGCGAATAGTCCGGCTGGTAGGACTCGAAGCGCGCATAGCCGTGCTTTTCGCTCGCCCACAGGGCCTCGAGCAGCCGCCACGCCGGGTAGTTGGACGCGCCGAGGACGCGCACCTTGCCGGTCTTCACCAACTGCGTGAGTCCGTCGAGCGTCTCCGCGATCGGCACCTTCAGGTCGGCCGAATGGGTCTGGTAAAGGTCAATGTAGTCCGTCTGCAGCCGCCGCAGTGAGTCCGCGCAGGCCCGCGGCACGCGGTCGCGCGCCAGGCCCTCGCCGCCCGGACCGTCGGCCATGCGGCCGCGGAGCTTCGTGGCAATGATCAGCTTCGACCGGTTGCCGCGCGCCTTCATCCACCGGCCGATGATCTCCTCGGTGCGCCCCGCGCCGGCCATGCCATCCGGTCCCCACGTCGTGTAGATGTCCGCCGTGTCGATGAAGTTGCCGCCGGCGGCGACATACGCGTCCATCACGGCGAACGACGTCTGCTCATCCGCGGTCCACCCGAACTGCATGGTGCCAAGGCAGAGCTCGGTGACGTTGAGTTCGCTGCGGCCGAGTTTGCGAAGGTGCATGCCGGCATCGAAGCACGTCCCGCGCCGCTGGCGAGCCTCCGGTCGCCATCCTATTCCCGGCAGGCTGAATCCTCCACCCCATCCAGTGTAACCCAATAGGTTACACTGGATCGAGGGGGGGGGGGGGGGGGGGGGGCGGCTGGCCCCAAAATAGCTGGTCGCGACCCAGCCCCGCCACCAATCTGCCCGCCGCCATGCCCCTTTCCCCCTACAAGGTGTCCATCGACGACTTCCGCCGTTTCCGTCGCGAGGGCTACGTGGTCATCCCCGGCCTCGTCCCGGCCGCCGATATCGCGGAGCTGCGCGCCCACACCGAGGACCTGATGCAGGGCCGGCTGCCGGAACAGCACCCCGACACGCCCGAGGCCGACCGCCTCCCGCGCCCCGCCGACCATCTTTCGCCGCTCGAGAAGGCCCAGGCCGTCGCCCGCATCCACATGCTGCACCGCCAGGTCCCGCTGCACGAACGCTACCTGCTGCACCCGCGCGTGCTCGACGTGCTCGAGACGCTGATCGGCCCCGATGTCTTCGCGTTGCAGACGATGCTGTTTCTCAAGCCACCCGGTTCCCAGGGCCAGGGCTGGCACCAGGACACGTTCTACATTCCCACCCACCCGGCGACGCTCTGCGGCGCGTGGATCGCGATCGACGACTGCGACGAATACAACGGCGCGATGTGGATGGCCGTGGGCAGCCACGCCGAGCCGGTCTACCCGCCACCCGCGCCCGAGCCGTGGTATGGCGACCGCCAGCTGGCCGGCGTGCCGGAAGTCGCGAGCGTCAGCGACACGGACGACGCCCGCAACCAGCTCACCCCGATCGCCAACCGCTACCCGCAGGTGCTCGTGCCGGCGAAGGCGGGCGACGTCGTGTTCTTCAACGGCCACATTCTCCACCGCAGCAAGCAGAACGTCACCCCGGACCGCTTCCGCCGCTCCTTCGTGAGCCACTACTGCAACGCCCGCTCCTTCACGCAGTGGGGCGCCATCACCGGCCCCAAGGCGCCGAAGCAGGATCCCGTGACGCTGATGAGCAACTCCTCGCACATCCTCGCGCGCGGCGACACCCACCTGCCCTACGCCCAGCCCCGCTTCGGCACACCCTGCGCCGCGCTCGAGGATCCCGCCGTGCGGCGCAAAAAGCACCGCACCATCCCCGCCGTCCTCGGCAACGCCGCCTCGGGGGATATGGAAGTGAAGTCCACCGCCCCGTACTGAATTGCAGGGCGATACGCGTCTACTTCTCCAGCAACACCACATTCGCCGCCCACTCGCCCGCCGGCGTCCAGCGGAGTTCGCCCTTCGCCAGCTTCACGCCCGTGCGGTCCGTGTGCAGTTCCTCCGCCACGCGCCACTTTCCCTTCGGCAGCGGCACGCGGATCGTCTTCACGCCGGGTTTTTCAAACACGTGTCCGACCACGAGTAATTTTTTCCCCTCCGCGCCCGCCCGCACCACCACCTGCCAGCCCTGCGCGTGCCGGTAGGCCGCGACGTCGGGCCCATAACGCCGCGAGCGCCCGTTCCGGATCACCGGCACCGCCTGCGCATAGAGCGCAATGGCCCGGTCGACCAGCGCGCGTTGGGCCGGCTTCAACGTGGGAAAATCTCCCGACAAACACAGCCGGCCGAGGAATCCCCCCGCCAGCAGGTAAACAATCCGCCGCAGGCTCGCCCGCGCCCGCAGCACCGCCCAGACCTGGCTCTGCCGCGGCAGCATCAGCCGCTGCAGGTTCGCCGCGATGATCGGGATTTCCGGGCATTCGTGCGCGTCCGAGAAACTGCTCATCGCCGTCAGCCCGATCATCGTCGGCTCCAGCCGGTGTCCGCCGGAGGAACAATTCTCGATCACGAGGTCCGGCAGCTCAACGCGCAGCTTCCGGAAAAACGCCTGCACGCCCTCCAAGTGCTGCCGCAGCCCTTCGCCCAGCGACTCCGCTCCGTCCACGCCGAGGCCGATGTTGTCGTTATAGTCCACCTTGAGATAACCGAAATTCCCCGCCCGCAGCAGGCCGATTATCCGCTCCGTGAGATGCGCCACCGCCGCCGGTTTCCGGAGGTCGAGAAAGCGCCGCCCGCCCGCCGTGATGACCCGGCCGTCGCGGTGCAGCAGCAGGTCGGTGCGGTCGTAAAGCGACGCCGCCGACCCGATCACTTCCATCTCAAACCAGAGTCCCGGGATCAGCCCGCATGCCCGGATCGCGTCGGCCGTCGCGCGGATGCCCTGCGGGTACATCTTCGCGTTGGGCTGCCAGTCACCCTGCGCGCTGAACCACTGGCCGCCGTCGGGCTTGTACCAGCCCGCGTCCATCACGAGGTATTTCATCCCTGTGCCGCGCAGCGACTCCGCCAGCTTGACCATGTTCTCATGGCTCGGGTGTCCCCAGCTCGTCGTCCACTCGTTGAACATCACCGGCAGCGACTGCTCGCTCTTGGGCAGATTCACGAGCGGCACTTCCTGCGCGGCCGTCAGCGCAGCGCAAACGTCGTCGAGATCTCCCGCCACACAGGCCAGCGCCGCCACCGGCGACGCGAAACTCGCGCCCGCGGCCAGCGTTTTCATCCAGTGGCCGAATTCACGGTCCGCGAGCCCGCCGGACATCGCGGCAAAGTCATCCCGGCGGTAAACCTCCATCTGCCACGAGCCCGGATGCGCGAGCTGCGCGCCCCACGTGACCCCCGCCCCGGTGTCCTCCACCGCGACAAACGGAAAGAACCCGTTCACCGGCAGCGAGCCCACGTCGCCAAACCGCTCGTTGCGCACCCCGTGCCCGGCCCACGAGCGCTCCAGCTGGATGTCCTCGAAGGGCCGCGTCTCCAGGCGCCCTTCCATGCTCCACACCCCGCGGAACCGGTGCAGTTTCAGCCGGCCCGGCGCGTCGCCCGCCGCAAACGGCGTAAGGCCGCCGATCGAAAAACTCGCGAGGAACTCCAGCGTCAGTGGCTGCGCCGAGGTGTTGTCCACCGTCACGCTGCTCTCCAGCCAGCCCGCGCCTTTCCGCCAGGCCAGATCGTGGTGCGCGCGCCAGCCGGCGTCGGGATGCGTGAAGCTCGTGCGCACCGTCATGACGCCGCCGGCGCGGGTAATTTTCTGGCCGGTGAATTTCATCCGGTCCGCCGTCGGGCTGTTGCGCATCGTCCGCCCCTGCCCGAACCCCGCCACCGCATCCTCATCGCGCGCCTTCAACTGCAGCAGCGACTCGATCCCCCACGCCGGCAGCCCCTTGCCCTCGGGATCCAGGATGCCGTCAATCTCGACGCCACTCAGGTTTTTCCGGTGCGGCACGATTCGCTGCCGCCGGCCGGTGGGCACCAGCCACAGCCCGAGCCGGCCGGTGGCGGGATCCTGGACATACAGCGCAGTCGTGGCGCCGAGGCGGACTTCACGGTAAACCTTGGGGAGGAAGGCGGATTTCATGGGGTGGGGAAAGTTGGACCATGCCGGCTCGGTCTCACTGGACCGCCGGCGGGCGGCGTGGTGTCGTCACCGCCAGCTCGATGCTGGTCACGGTAACCGGCTCCGCTGACCGCACGCTGATTTCGTTGCGGCCATAGTTGAGCCCGGTCCCGTCCACGGCAAAGTCATGGCACTGCCCCAGCGCGGGCGGCTTCTGGTCATACGGCTCCGGGAAAAGATGCACCGCCTGGGCCGGGCGCGCCGGGCCCGCGTCCCGTCCGTTCACCGACACCGAGAGATTCAAACCGGATGCGGCCTGCGCCGTGACCACCCGCAGCGTGCAGGATTTTCGCGCCGGCTCGCGCTCCCCCACGGCCAGCGTGACCCGCAGGGGCGCCGTCGCCGTCACCGCCGCGGGGAGCTGGGCCCGCGCATCGAACAGCGGCCGGGCAAACAGCGTGAAGGTCCCGTCCACGAGGTAGAGCTTGTCCCGGCCCTCGAGCGTCGCGGGATCGCCAATCTCGCGCAGCACCTCCAGCGGCTCCCCGTGGTTCCAATTGCGTCCCTGCGGATCAGAGCCGTTGGCCTGCGCCGCAAACATGTTGAACAGGGTCAGCCCGTCCGCGCCCTGCGCATATAGCGCGGCGGCGGCCCCGCGGTAAATCTCGGCGGTGCCATCCCGGGGATGAAAATACCCGTCGAGGAGCGGGCCGCCCACGACATAGTCGATGCTGGCGTAAAGCGGCAGGCCCGGCATGGCCCGCTGGTAGTCGGCGATGGGCAGCGCCTGGACGAGCTGCAGGAACTTTCCCACCGTCAGGAAATCGAGCCAGCCGTGCTGATGCCAGGCCACGGGATCGAGCCCGATCCGGCGGCAACCGGCCAGGCTCGACGGCACCCGGGCGCACAGCGCGATGGGCCGGCCGGTCTCCCGGCGCACACGTTCCACCATCCGGCGGACTGCGCCCACGAATTCCGTCATCACCGGCACCTGCGCCTCCGCGTTGTCGCAGGAAAAATCCGTCGCATTGGGATCGGGCTCCGTCCACCGCGCCGCCTCCTTGCCGGATTTTTCGTCCCGTCCCGGGCGCGCCGGCGCGGGGGAATTCGGCGGAAAATAGGGCGGACTGCGCAGGAAATCCAGCTCGAGCCCGGTGAAGGGATAACGCCGGAGGAGCTCCTCCATGATCGCCAGCCGGTGCGCCCGCACTTCCGGGATGCCGTAGTTCAGCCCGCCCTCGGGCAACCGCCAATCCGGATGCCGGCGGTAAAACGCGTCGGTGTAGGGCCCGTCGCCGTTTTCCAGGGTCACCATGTGCACATCGTTCATGCGCAGGGTCACAAACGCCTCCCGCCCGCTTTGGCGGACCGCGTCAACCAGCACGCCGAAGCCATCAAAGCCCTCGCGGCGGTAAAGCGCCGCCACCTGCTCCACCCCGCCCGCCGCGGTTTCTCCCATCACGTGGTAAAGCTCCTCGCGCACCCCGGGCGCCAAGGCGCGCCAGTGACACAGCTCGGACACCTGGCTGGGATAATTCACGCTTTGGCCGAGGCTCGGGCTGAGCATGACCGTGGTCACCTGGGTGCCGGCCAGCCGGTCAATGGCCCGGCGGATGTCCGCGGGCGCAGATCCGTTGTAAAACGGGGACCAGCCATCGTAATTGAAGCACAGCCGGCGGATCGGGGAGGGAGGCAGGGGGTTCGGCGGGGATGCGCTGGCCCCGGCAAAGGACGCGGGGCCAGTGCTGCAAGCCAGCAGGACCAAACCGAATCGCAGTGGCCAAGGTGACGTCATCATGTTCCGGGCGCCGCCATCGCCTGGCCCGCGAGCCAGCCGGTGGTCCAGGCGGACTGGAAATTAAATCCCCCGGTCACGCCGTCGATGTCGAGCACTTCGCCCGCGAAATACAATCCCGGACACACCTTGCTCTCCATCGTCTTGAACTCGACCTCGCTGAGCCGCACGCCGCCGCAGGTGACAAATTCCTCCTTGTTCATGCTCTTGCCCACCACGGTGAACTCCGCGGCGGTGAGCAGCGTCGCCAGCCCGCCCAGCGCCGCGGCGGACACCCCCGCCCACTGCGTCGCCGGCGCGATGCCGGCGGTCGTCAGCATCCGCTCCCAGAACCGCTGCGGCAGACCCAGCGGATTCCAGTTGGCCATCAGCTTCTTCGCGTGCCCGCCGCGCGTCGCCGCAAACACCTTGAGCAGCGCGTCGCGGTTGTGCTCCGGGGTGAAGTTCACCCCGAGCTTGAACTCGTAGTTGCACGCCGCGAGGTCGCGCGCGCCCCACGCCGAGAGCTTCAGCACCGCCGGGCCGCTCAGGCCCCAGTGCGTGATCAGCAGCGGGCCGGACTCCTTCAGCTTCGTGCCCGGCACGCTGGTGATGACGTTTTCGAGCGACACGCCCGACAGCCCGATCAGCCGCGCATCATCAATGTGAAAGGTGAACAGCGACGGCACGGACGGCTCGATGGCGTGGCCGAACGCACTGGCGATGGTCAGGCCCGCGGAGGACTTGTTGCCGCCGGTCGCCAGCAACAGCCGGTCGCAGCGCACGGTCGTGGCGTCGGTCAGCGTGAGCCAGAAATCCGGCGCCGCACCCTCCCGGTGCAACCGCTCCACTTTCCGCACGCCGATGCTGGTGATCACGGTGACCCCGGCGGACTCCGCCGCACGGGTCAGGCAGTCCACGATCGTCGCCGAGTCATCCGTCACGGGAAACATGCGCCCGTCCGCCTCGGTCTTGGTCTCCACGCCGCGCGCGGCGAACCACTCGATCGTGTCGCGCGGCTGCCAGCGGTGAAACGCGCCCATCAGCTCGCGCCCGCCGCGCGGGTAGCGCTTCACGAGCTCGCGGGGCTCGAAGCAGGCGTGCGTGACGTTGCAGCGGCCGCCGCCCGAGACGCGCACCTTGGCCAGCGGGTGCGCCGTGGCCTCGTAGAGGGTGACCTGGCCGGCCGTGCCGAGCTTTTCCGCGCAGGTGATGGCCGCGAAATAGCCCGCCGCTCCCCCGCCCACCACCACGACGCGTGTTGTTTCAGCCATGGCGCACGGTGCGAGGCGGCCGGCGGCGAGTCGAAGCGAAAGCATCCGGACGCAAAAAAGCCGCCGTGACACCCCGGCCACGGCGGCCTGCCAACCCGGACAAATTTACTTACGCCTTCGGCGGCGGCGGGGCGTCATCGCCGTGCGGCGGTCCACGACGGCCGCGCTCGGGCGGGGGCATCGCGTCAAAGGTCTTCTGCTGGTCCGGCGTCAACAGGGCGCGGACCTGGTCGTGCGAGGACTTCATGATTTCCATCATCTGCGACTTGCGGTCCTCCTTGGCCAGCGACTCGTCGGCGCGCAGGGCCTTGCCCTTCTGCTCACTGGCGGCCCAGATCGCGGTGATCTGCTGCTTCTGCGTGTCATTGAGGTGGAGCTTCTCGTCGAGCTGCTGGAGGCGGCGGGCGGCGCGTTTGGCCGGGTCGGGACGAGCGTGTTGACCGGCGGGCGGCTTGGCGGGAGTCGCCACCGGCTCCTCAGCGCGCGCGAGCGGCGCGGCCACGAGGACGGTGAGACTGAGGAGGGAGAGGAGCTTAAGTGAAGTTTTCATGGGTAACACTGCCCATGACGCCCCTGCCCGGGTCCGGTTACAGGTATATTAAGCAGATTTGGGCGGTCGGGCACGTCCCGGACCCAGATTTGGCCCACTCCCGGCGCCATTTGACCATCCGTCCATGCCGACTTGCCGTCGCTGGGGTTGGGTTCCAGCGTTCCGGCCCATGATCGAAGTCACCGGACTCATTAAGCGCTATGGCGCGTTCACGGCGGTGAAGGAGCTCTCCTTCACCGTGCGGCCGGGCGAGGTGCTCGGGCTCGTCGGTCCCAACGGCGCGGGCAAAACCACCACGCTGCGCTGCCTCGCCGGCATCATCCCCGCCACCGCCGGCACCATCCACATCGCCGGCCAGGACCTCACCGCCGACCCGGTGGCCGCGAAGCGTTCCCTGGCGTTCTTCCCCGACGAGCCGCGGCTGTTCGATTACCTGACCGTGCGGCAGCACCTCGCGTTTGTCGCCCGCATCTACGGCGTCGCCCACCACGAGGACATCGCGCAGCCGCTGCTCGAGGAACTCGAGATCGCCGACAAGGCCGACCAGCTCCCCGGCGAACTCTCGCGCGGCATGAAGCAGAAGCTCGCCATCGCCTGCGGCCTGCTGCACGCGCCGTCGGTGATGTTCTTCGACGAGCCGCTCACCGGGCTCGACCCGCTCGGCATCCGCCGGATGAAGGACTCGATCCTCAAGCGCGCCCGCGCCGGCGCCACCGTCGTGCTCAGCTCGCACCTCTTGCACCTGCTCGAGGAGGTCTGCTCGCACGTGCTCATCCTGAAAAAAGGCGAGAAGATCGCCGACGGCACGCTCGCCGACGTGTCGGCGCGCTTCGCGAACGGCGAGGCCAACGTCAGCCTCGAGGAAATTTTCATCCGCGCCACCGGCGGCACGGAAAGCTGACCCGCCATGTTCGGCGCCCTGCTTTACCTGCGGCTCACGTCGCTCCGGAACACGGTGCTGTCCCGCGTGCGGCGGCTAAAGCAGCCCAAATACCTCGTCGGCGCCATCGTCGGCGCGGGTTACTTCTACCTGATGTTCTTCCGCCGGATGGCCGCCGGCCGGCCCCCGGTCCATGGCCCGGGCGCTCACGGCCCGGTCACCGTGCCGCCCGAGCTGCTGCCCACGCTCCTCGCCCTCGGCGCGCTCATCCTGCTGGTGATCGTGGTCCTCGGCTGGATCCTGCCGGACCAGCGGGCGGGGCTGACCTTTACCGAGGCGGAGATCGCGTTCCTGTTCCCCGCGCCGGTCCGCCGGCGGACGCTGATCTTGTACAAGCTGATCAATTCCCAGGTCGCGATCATGTTCACCGCCGCGATCATCACGCTGGTCACCGGGAGCTGGGGCTTTCTCGGCGGCAGCGCGCTGACGCATGGCATCGGCTGGTGGTTCATCCTCGCGACGCTGAACCTGCACTTCATGGGTGCGTCGTTTGCGATGACACGCCTGCTGGACAACGGCATCACGCCCTGGCGCCGGCGTTTCGCCGTGCTCGGCCTCGTCGCGCTCGTCGCGCTGGTGACCCTCGCCTGGCTGTGGCGCGACCTGCGGGCGCCGGCGGCGGCGGATTTCGAGAGTTTCCGCACGGCGGCGGCCTACCTGAACACCCTGCTCACGAGCGGTCCGCTACCGTGGCTGTTGCGGCCGGCCGAGTTTGTGGTCGGGCCGTTTTTCGCCCCGGACACCCCGGCGTTCCTCGCCGCGCTGGGCCCGGCACTGCTCGTGTTTGCCCTCCATTACATCTGGGTGCTGCGTTCGGAGGTCTCGTTTGAGGATGCGTCCATCGCGAAGTCGGAAAAACGCGCCGCCAAGATCGCCGCCGTGCGCGAGGGCAACTGGCGCGCCGCCAGCGGCGCCATCAAGGCCCGTAAGCCCGCGTTCCGGCTCGCGTCCACCGGCCGGCCCGAGGTCGCGTTCCTCTGGAAAAACCTGCTTTCCACCTTCCCCATCTTCCGGCTGGGCACGCTCGTGACGCTCGCCCTGGTCATCCTCATCGGCGGCCTGTGGATTGACGTATTCCCGGGCTATCGCGGCGTCCAGACCGGCGCGAGTGCATTTGCCCTGTTCATGGTGGCTTACACCCTGTTTCTCGGTCCCCAGCTCGCCCGGCAGGATTTCCGGAGCGATCTGCTCAACACCGACATCCTCAAGACCTACCCGCTCCGCGGCTGGCAGGTCATGCTCGGCCAGATCCTCACCCCGGTCGCCATCCTCAGCTCCATCCTGTGGCTGGCGCTGCTGATCCTGCTGCTGATGGTGCATTTTCGCCAGCTGGCTTGGCTCACGCCGTCGCTGCGCCTCGTCATCGGCCTCGGGCTCGTGCCGATCGTGCCGGTGCTCTGCGCGCTCCAGCTGCTGGTGCCGAACGCCGCCGCCCTGCTGTTTCCCGCCTGGGCACAGACGATGCGCAACCGCAGCGAGCGGGGCATCGAGATGCTCGGCCAGCGCCTGATCTTCATCGCCGGGCAGCTCGTGGTGATCGTGCTCGCCCTGCTGCCGGCCGCCGGGGGCGCGGCGCTCTTCATCTTCATTACCCAGCACTGGATCGGCCTCCCCGCGGCCGTGGCCGTCGCCGCCGGGGGCGTCGTGGCCTGCCTGGCTGCCGAGGTCTGGTGCGGACTCTGGCTGCTCGGGGAGCGGTTTGAGAAATTCGACCTTTCCGCCGAACTTCGGCCGTGAACCTCGCCCGCCTGACCGAACTCGCCGCCGCCACCGTGACGGCGACCCAGCGCCAGCTCCCCCCGGCCATCCGGCCGCTCGCCCTCGCCGTCCCGGTGCATTACGAGGCCGCGCCGCACCCCAGCGTGCTCGCCGAGGGCTTCGAACCCGACATCCTCGGGCTGTTCAGCGGTAACCCGCACGGCACCGAGCTGGCCCACGACTCGCCCGCCCCGCCCGAGATCCTCCTCTACCTCGAAAACCTGTGGGACCTCGCCGAGGGCGACCCGGCCGTCTTCCGCGAGGAGACCCGCCTGACCTACCTGCACGAACTCGGCCATTATCTGGGCTGGGACGAGGACGAACTGGCCGCGCGGGGCCTCGATTGAGCGGCCGAAGGAACCGTCTTCACTCCGCGCTTTCCAAGTTCGCGCGACCGTGCATACACTGGCCGCAAATCAGCTCCCAATTCCAGTCATGAAGAAACTCCTCCTGTCGTCCCTGCTCGCCCTCCTCGGTGCAGCCTCCCTTTGCGCCGCCCGCTCTGATCCGCGCGCCGATTACGTCACGCGCGTCGAATCCTGCGAGGCCATCCTGCGCGAGTTCATGGCGAAACCCGAGACGGCCATCCCCGCCGCGGTCCTGGCCCAGGCGCACGCGATCGTCATCACCAACCAGGTCAAGGTCGGCTTTATCGTCGGCGTGAAGGACGGCTACGGCGTCATCATGGTGAAGCAGGCGAACGGCCGCTGGAGCCTGCCCGTCCTCATCGGCGCCGGCGAAGTCAGCTTTGGCTTCCAGATCGGCTCCAACACCGCCGAGACCATCCTGGTCATCACCGACGACGCCACCCCGCGCATGATCTTCAACCGGCGCTTCAACGTCGGCGTGGACGCCAAGGCCGTCGCCGGCCCGAACAACGCCAAGGCCGAGACCGTCAACCGCGAGCTGCTCGCCACCCCCGTGATCGTCTACGGCAAGGCCCGCGGCCTCTACGCCGGCGCCACGGTCAAGTCCGGCTGGATCGAGCGGAACGACGAGGCCAATTACACCCTCTACTCGACGCAGTACACGATGCCCGAGCTGCTCTACAGCAACTGGGTGACGCCCGCCCCCGAGGTCGTGCCGCTGATGGATTTCGTGAAGCAGATCGCGCCGTAAGCGGTGGCGCAGCCGCCGCGGTTGAAAGTTAAGCGGTGAATGTTGAAAGTGGGTCATGCGCTGACTCCTTTTCGCGGCCTTTCCCGCTGATCCGGCCTGCAACTTTCAACCTGCAACTTTCAACTCCTGCATGAATCCCATCCTCGGCAACGGCGGCTTTCACCACGTCTGCATGAAGACGAAGGACTGGGACGCCACCATGCGGTTCTACAAGGACCTGCTCGGTTGCACCGACAAGGTGGCCTGGCGCGATGCCCCCACGCGGGCGGTGATGCTCGACGCGGGCGACGGCAACTACATCGAGGTGTTCGAGGACCTCGCCTACTCCGGCCCGACGAACGGCGCGGTGAACCACTACGCGCTGCGCACCTCGCGCCTCGATGCCGTGGCGGAGCGGGTCCGCGCCGCCGGCTACAAGATCACGATGGAACCCCGTGACGTGACGATCCCGAACACCACCAGCCTCGGGCCCGTGCCCGTCCGCATCTTTTTCTGCGAGGGCCCCAACGGCGAAAGCATCGAGTTCCTGCAGAACACGCTGACGTGAGGCCGGGCGGGATCGCCCGACCCTTACCCGCGCACTTCGCGCAGGTACTTCACCAGCTCCGCGACCACGGCCGCGGCAACCTGTTCCTGCACCTGCCCGCGCGTGGCTCCCGGGCATTCCACCCGGCCGCTGCGCACCGTCCGGCGGCCGCCGCCCAACTCGTGCGCGAGCGCCCAGAACGCAAACGGCACCGGCACACCGGTCGTCGGTTCGGCATAACCCGTCGTCGCCAGCCCGAGCTCGCTGCCAAAGAGCACACACACGCCGCGGGCCATCTGCTCCGCGACCGCCGCTGACACGCTGTACACCGGCGCGGCCACCGCGCGGTCCACGCCGAGGTGCCTCACTTTCTGGTCGAGCGTATAGGCGGTGATGCCGCCGAGGAAAAATTCCGACGCGCCGGAGATCGCGCCGATGTGCGCCTGCACGCGGCCGCACGTCAGGCTCTCCGCCACGGCGAGCGTGCGGCGGGCCGGCTGCAGCATGAGCTCCTTGAGTTCGGTCATCGCGGGATAATCCTGCACTCCGGCCGCGCAAAGGCCACGCGAATCACGCCAGCTCCAGCCCCACCGGGCAGTGGTCGCTGCCCATGACCTCGGGGGAGACCCACGCGCGCTTCAGCGCCGGGCGCAGCTTTTCCGAGGCCACGAAGTAATCGACGCGCCATCCGATGTTCCGCGCCCGGCAGTTCATCATCTGGCTCCACCAGGTGTAGTGGCCGTTGCCCGGCTCGAACACGCGGAACGTGTCCACGAACCCCTTGCTGAGCACCGTGCTGAAGTTGTTGCGCTCCTCGTTCGTGAAGCCCGCGTTGCGGCGGTTCGTCTTGGGATTCGTCAGGTCCAGCTCCGTGTGCGCGACGTTGAGGTCGCCGCAGAAAATCACCGGCTTCCCTTTTTTCTCCAGCTTCCGCAGGTAGGCGAGGAACACCGGGTCCCACTCCTGCGTGCGGTACTCGAGCCGCGTCAGCCCGCGCTGCGAGTTCGGCTGGTAGACGTTCACCAGGTAAAAATTTTCAAACTCCGCCGTGATCACGCGGCCTTCCTTGTCGTGCGCCTCCGCCTTGATGCCATACGTCACCTCCCGGGGCTTGATCCGCGTGAGCACCACGGTGCCGCTGTAGCCCTTCTTGTCCGCGCTGTTCCAGAAGGTCGCGTAGCCCTTCGGCCAGGCGACGTGCTGCACGTCCCCCGGGTGCGCCTTCGTCTCCTGCAGGCAGATCACGTCGGCATCCACCGCCGTGAAATAATCCATCGCGCCCTTGCGCAGCGCGGCACGGATGCCGTTGACGTTCCAGGAGACCAGTTTCATGCGCGCCCGTTCAATGCAGGCCCCCGGCCGGGCGCAAACCGTTTCGCTTCGACCCGTTGATTTGCCTTCAGGGGCAGGATGATTTGACCGCGGTTCGCACTGGCGCATGACGCACCTTCCTGTTGCCAAGCCCCGGCCGCGCGGCCGACACTCGCCTCCCCCCTCCGCTCATGTCCGTCTTCACCCCGCTTCCCCTCGGCCAGCGCATCCCGGCCAGCCTGCACGCCGTCTCGTGCAGCCTGCCGACGATGGCCGCGGTGCGGGGCTACGAGGAAAAAGACCCGGCCATCACGCAGCACCTGACCTCGGGTTACCCGCGCTTCGTGGTGCATCCCTTCCTCCAGCAGCTCGCCGCCGAACTGTCGCGTGTCCACGGGCTCGGGGAACACACGCTCTGGCTGACGTCCTCCGCGGCGATGGCCGGCCGGCTCGCGGTCCAGCTCGGCACCGCCTCCGTCGTGCGTGTTTCCGACCACGGGATCCACGGCCTCGCCCACCCGCCTTCGCCGGAACTGGCCGCGCGGGCCAAGGTGTTTCTCCAGAATGTCGGCGGCTTCCTCTCCTCCCGCGCCGCGGAGGACGAGTTGGTCCGCCGCGGCCTGCTCCCTGCCGCCGCTCCCGAGGAGCTGTTCGCCGGCGATGCCGCCGCCGAGGTCCGCCGGCAGCTGCGCCCGGCGTTTCCCGGCATCGCGGACGACCAGCTGCTGCTCACGAACTGCGGCATGAATGCCGTGGATGCCGCTTTCCGCGCGATTTCCGAGCTTCAGGCCGCGGCCGGCCGCACCGTCTGGATCCAGCTCGGCTGGCTCTACCTCGACACCATCGCCCTCCTGCAGAAATTCACCCGCACGCCCGGCGACTACGTGCACGTGGCGGATGTGTTCGACCTCGCGGCGTTGGAGCAGGTCCTCGCCGCCCACCCCGGCCGGGTCGCCGGCATCGTCGCCGAGGTGCCGACCAATCCCCTGATCCAGACCCCCGATGTCGCCGCCCTCGCCGCGCTCGCGCGGAAACACGGTGCCCGCCTGGTGCTCGATCCCTCGATCACCTCGGCCTTCAACCTCGCGATCCTGCCCCACGCCGACGTGGTGGTGAGCAGCCTGACCAAGTACACCGCCAGCGACGGCGACCTGACCGCGGGCCTGGTCGTGGTGAATCCCGCGTCGCCCGACGCCGCGCGGCTCCGCCGGCTCATCACCGAAAAGCTCGAGCCCGCCTACGCCCGCGACCTCGCCCGGCTCGCCGTGGAAATCAGCCGCACGTCCGCTGTGCTCGCCCGCCTGCACACCAGCGTGCCGCAGGTCGTCGCCTTCCTCCAAAGCCATCCCGCCGTGCGTGACGTTTACTGGGCGCTGCACCCGGCCTCGCGGAAAAACTATGCGGCCATCGCCCGCGCGCCCGGGGCGGTCGGCGGCATGATCACGTTCACGCTGCGCGGCCCGCTCGACCGGTTCTACGACCGGTTGCGGTTGCCGAAGGGCCCGAGCTTCGGCATGGCCACGACCCTCATCTGCCCGTTCATGTACCTGGCGCACTTCGACCTCGTGAGCACCGCGGCGGGCCGCGCCGGGCTCATCGCGGGCGGACTCGATCCCGACCTGCTCCGCCTCTCGATCGGCACCGAGCCGGTGGACGACATCATTGCCACGCTCGCCGAGGCGCTCGGCTGAACATGCCGGCCCCGTCCTGCCTGCTCGCGCTCAAGGCGATCCCCAACGCCCCGCGCAATGCCGTCGCCGGCTGGCTCGGGGACGCACTCAAGGTGAAGGTCCACGCGCCCGCGCTCGAGGGCCGCGCCAACGAGGAACTCTGTGACTTTCTCGCGGAGCAGCTCTCGCTCCCCCGCCGGGCCGTCACGGTGGCCCAGGGCGGCAAGTCGCGCCAGAAGCTGGTCCGCATCGCCGGCCTGACGCTTGCCGAGGTGAAAACCCGGCTCGCCGTCTAGGCCGCACCCGCCCGCCCCGGTTTGGGCTGGCGTTGGGTTCAATTCCCCGCTTTCAAGCGACCCAAGTTCCACGCCCCGCCGCATGACTTCGACCCAAACGTTCGGAACCCCCTCCATCGCCGCCGCGAGCCCAAGATGGGAGCGCTGGGCCGGATGGCTGCTGCTCGCCGGGTTTGCCGCGGCGGGCTTCAACCACATCCACACCAACACGGTCTTCGGGCAGGATTTTTACCTGCACACCAAGGGGACCGAGGCGATGCTGGCGGATGCCGGCCGGTGGTTCCCGCAGGATTTCACCAACCGCCCGCTGCTGTACGCCCTCGGGGTGGCCGGGCACTGGCTGACCCACGGCAAGGCGCCCTACGAGATGGCCGCCGTGATCTACGTGCTGATGAACACGCTCGCGCTGTGGTTCGTGCACGACAGCACGCGGCGTTTCATCGCGTCGCCGTGGCTGCGCCTCGCGGCCGTCGCGTTCGTGGGCTTTCTCCCCTCCACCCAGGTGGCCGCCGTCGTCTACGCCGGGGACACCGTCGCCCAGCTGCCCTTTGCCCTCACGGTCTGGGCCCTGTTGCGGAGCCTCGAGTCGGTCTCTTTCCGCGCGTGCCTGGGTTATGCCGCCCTGACCGGCGCGGCGCTGGTCCTCGGAAATTTCGCCCGCTTCCCCTTCGTCATCCTGCCGGCGGCGGTGCTGGTGGCGGTGATCCTGGCCTGGCGCTGCCGGCGCCTCTCCTGGCAGCGGGGCTTGCTGGTCGCCGCCCTGACGCTGCCCGCCCCGATCCTGGCCTTCGCCTACATCAACCACCAGGCCGCGGTCCAGCTTGCGAAGGACCCCAAGCACCACTCCTTTCACTGGGAGGGCGCGGGTGACATGACCTGGCGCGACCTGCTGCTGGTCAAGTCCACGGACGTCCGCATCTTTAACGCCCCGGGTTACTGGGAAAACGAAATGATCAACGGGGCGCTGCACTACGGCCTGCCGTATCACCAGAACTACAGTTACCCGGCCCTGATCCAGCTCAGCACCTACACCGACGTCCTCGACTACGCCAACGACGGCCAGCTCGACAACGGCCAGGTGCGGCCCGAGCCGCAAAAAACCCTCTCCAAGTGGTCCGTCCGCCTCGGCCTGGTGACCTCCGCGGGCATGATCCTCGCGATGCTGCTGTTCACGTTCCGGACGGTGGCCACGCTGGTCAAACCGCGGTTCGCGCCGTCCACCGGCGTGATCATCTGGGGCATGATGGCCCTGGCCTGGTACCTGCCGCTCGTCCTGAGCTTTCCCTACATGGAGAACGTCTACGACTGGGGCTACTGGCTGTCGCGCCTCATCATTCCGTCGCTGTGGGGCTTCGGCCTGGTCATGTTCGCCGAGGCCGACCAGCGCCTCGCGTCGCGGCCGCGTTGGGTGACGATCCTCGTGGCGGTCCTGATTTTTGCGCAGGCGGCCGTGCACCTCCGCAGCGTGTGGTTCTAGCCCGGACCGGTCCGGCGCGCCCTTCGGCGCGGGGTCCGCTCAATTCACCTCGCGCACGCGGATGGTGTATTTCTTCGCCAGGGCGTTGGTCGCGGTGAAGCGCACGGCCTCGGTGGCGTTCGCCGCCAGCTCGACGGTCTCAAAAGGGGTCTCGTCCCCCGTGGTGAAGCCCGCCGCATCCTTGAACACACAGTTGACCTGGATCCGCACCTTGCGGTTCTCGCGGTTTTTCACGCTGGCCACGACCTCGAGGCGGCCATCGGGCAGCACGCGCGGCTGCAGGCCGGTGCCGGCCACGGCGGTCTGGGTGGTCTTGCCGAGCAGCTCGAAATTCTCGGTGTTCTCCAGCGTGTACTTCGTGGAGTCCTGCGGCGCGGTCGCGCCGGGCTCGCTCGCGCAGCCCGCCCAAAGGGCAAGGGCGGCGGCGGCGGTGGTGGCGAGGGCGAAAAAGGGCTTGGTCTTCATGCGTTCAGGGAAGGTGAGACTGCGAACGGGAGTTTAAGTTCACCCGCATTTTATCGGCGGCCGCGGGCCCGGGCGCAAGCTGCGCCCGCGGGCCGCGGAATTATTTGGCCCCCACGAATTTGCCGGCGGCGACAGGCGCCGCGGCGGTCCGGCGGTGCTTCAGCCAGGTCGTGAACCGGTCCATGTAGACAAAGATGACCGGCGTGATGTAGAGCGTCAGCAGCTGCGAAACCAGCAGGCCGCCGACCACCGCCAGGCCGAGCGGCCGGCGCGAGTCGGACCCGGTGCCGAGGCCCAGCGCGATGGGGAACGCGCCCGCCAGGGCGGCGAACGTCGTCATCATGATCGGCCGGAAGCGCACGAGGCAGGCCTCGACGATGGCTTTCTCGGCATTGAACGCCTTCCCCTGCTCGCGCTCCTTCGCGATCGCGAAGTCCACCATCATGATGGCGTTCTTTTTCACGATGCCGATCAGCAGGATGACGCCGACATAACCCATGATGTTCAGCTCCTGGCGGAACGCCCACAGCGTGAACAGGGCGCCGAAGCTCGCCGCCGGCAGGCCGGACAGGATCGTCAGCGGATGGATGAAATCCTCATACAGGATGCCCAGCACGATGTAGATGACGATGACCGCCGTGAACAGCAGCAGGCCCATGCCGGCCAGCGACGAGGCGAACGCCTGGGCCGAGCCGACGAAACTATAGCTCACGGTCGGCGGCAGGTCCTGCTCGGCAATCTTCGCGATGGCCGCCGTCGCGTCACCCAGTGACACGCCCGTCTTGAGGTTGAACGAGATCGTGACGGCCGGGATCTGGCCGAGATGGGTCACCGTCAGCGGGCCGACGTCGCGGCGCAGCGTGGCCACCGTGTCGAGCGAGACGAGTTTCCCGCTGCGCGAGCGCAGATAGATGAGCGAGAGCGCCGCGGTGTCGCGCTGGAACTCCGGCGCCACCTCCATGATGACGTAATACTGGTTGGTCGGCGTGTAGATGGTGGAGACCTGCCGCGTGCCGAAGGCGCTGTAGAGCGCATCCTCGATCTGCGCCGGCGTGATCCCGAGCGTCGCCGCGCGGTCGCGCTGGATGTCCACGCGCAGCTGCGGACTCGTGATCTGCAGGTCGCTGTTGACGTCCACCAGCAGGTCCGGGAGGCCGCGGAATTTATTCTCCATGGCGCCGGCCACCGCGTAGAGCTCCTTGAGGTCGCTGCCGGTGAGGGTGAACTGGTAGAGCGCCTTGGTCAGCTGGCCGCCGATGCGGATGGCCGGCGGGATCTGCGGGTAGGCGCGGAGGCCGGGGACCACCGCCAGCTTCTTGCGCAGGTCGTTCATGATCACGTCAATCGACGGTCGTTCGTCGCGCGGCTTCAGGCGCATGAAGACGCGGCCCTGGTTCGGGGTGGCACTGACCGCCCCGCCCGACCCCATCGCCGACATCATCGCCGCCACGTACGGCTGCTGGGCGACGATCGCCGCCGCCGCCTGCTGGTGCCGCACCATCTCCTCGAACGAGATGTCCTGGGCGGCCTCCGTGAAGACCAGCACGATGCCGGTGTCGTCCGTCGGGATGAAGCCCTGCGGCAGCACCTTCACCAGCCCGACGGTCAGCACGGCCATCAGGCCCGCGATGGACACGACCGCCACCCGGTGGCGCAGGCTGAGGTGCAGCGTGCGCTCGTAGAATTTTTGCACGCGGCCGAAGGCCTGCTCGCTCCACGCGTACAGCCGGCCGTGCGCCGACGTCCCCGCGGGCGAGCCGGTGCCGTGCGGCTTCAGGAAGCGGCTGCAGAGCATCGGCGTGAGCGTCAGCGAGACCACGCCCGACACCAGGATCGCCGCCGTGATCGTCACCGCAAACTCGTGCAGCAGCCGGCCGAGGATGCCGCCCATGAACATCAGGGGGATGAACACCGCGACCAGCGACAGCGTCATCGACATGATCGTGAAGCCGATCTCCTTCGAGCCCTTGAACGCCGCCTCGCGCACGCCCATGCCGCCCTCGATGTAGCGGACGATGTTCTCGAGCATGACAATGGCGTCATCCACCACGAAGCCCACCGAGAGTGTCAGCGCCAGCAGCGAGAGGTTGTCCAGCGAGTAGCCGCAAAAATACATCGCGACGAACGTGCCGAGCAGCGCCATCGGGATGGCGACGCTGGGGATGACCGTCGCCCAGACCGAGCGCAGGAAGATGAAGATCACCAGCACCACCAGCGCAACCGAGAGCAGCAGGGTGAACTCGACGTCATGCACCGAGGCGCGCACGGCCTCGGAATTGTCGCGCAGGATGCCCAGGTGCACCGACTCGGGCAGCTGCTTCGCGAAGATGGGCAGCAGGGCGCGGACGCGGCCGACCACCTCGACGGTGTTGACGCCGGGCTGCTTCTGCACCGCCAGCACGATGGAGCGCGCCGGGTCCAGCTTACCGTCGGGGCCGCGTTCGGCATACCAGTTGGCAATGCGCGCGTCCTGCACGCTGTCGATCACCTGCGCGAGCTCGCCCAGGCGCACGGGGGCGCCGTTGCGGTACGCCACCACCAGGCCGGTGAATTCCGTGGCGTTCGCCAGCTGGCCGCTGGCGAGGATCTGCACCGACTGGCGGTAGCCGTCGAGCAGGCCGGTGGGCTGGTTGACGTTGTGGGCGCTGAGCGCGGTCTTCACCTCGTCGAGCGTGATGCCGCGGCTCGCGAGCAGCCGCGGGTCGAGCCGGACCCGCAGCGCGTATTTTTGCGCGCCGAACACCTGCACCTGCGAGACGCCGTCCACGCTGGAGATGCGCTGCGCCATCAGCGTCTCGGCGTATTCGTCCACGACGGACAGCGGGAGCGTGGGGGAGCTGAGCGCGAGGTAGAGCACCGGCTGGTCGGCCGGGTTGGTTTTGCGCAGCGAGGGCGGCGACGGCATGTCCGTCGGCAGCCGGCGCTGCACCGCGGCGATGGACGCCTGCACGTCCTGCGCGGCGGCGTCGATGTTGCGGTCGAGCGTGAACTGCAGGGTGATCGACGTGGAGCCCGTGCCGCTCGTCGAGGTCATCGAATCGATGCCCGCGATGGTGGAAAACTGCTGTTCGAGCACGGTCGCGACCGCGCTCGACATCGTCTCGGGCGTCGCGCCCGGCAGGCTCGCGCCGACCACGATGGTGGGAAAGTCCACGGTGGGCAGGTCGCTCACCGGCAGGAGCCGGAAGGCCATGACGCCAAAGAGGCACAGCGCCCCCGTGAGCAGCGTGGTCATCACCGGCCGGCGGATACAGAGTTCCGGGAGATTCATGGGCGGCGCGGGTCAGGAATGCTTGGGTGCCGCCGCGGGGGCGTCCGCCGTGACGGGTTGGCCGGAAATCCGGTGCGCCTCGACCTTCATGCCGGGCAGCAGGCGGAGCTGGCCGTCGGTCACGACCGTCTCGCCGGGCTTGATGCCCTCGGCCAGCAGCGTGTTGTCCCCGTCGGTGCGGGCCACCTTCACCGTGCGCAACTCGACGGTCGCGTCGGCCTTCACCACGTAAACCGTGGAGCCGCTCTGGCTGTTCTGCACCGCGGTCGAGGGCACGACGATGGCGCCGGCATCCACGCCGACCTGGGTGACGACGTACACAAACCGACCCGGCCAGAGGGCGTCGTCGTCGTTGGGGAAGACCGCCTTCAGGGTGACCATGCCGGTGGTGGGATCGATGGTATTGTCGATGAACTCCAGCCGGCCGTTCTCGCGGGTGGTACCGGACGAGCGCTCGGTGACGGTGACCGTGGCGCGGCCGGCCGCGAAGGCGGCGCGGATCTCATTCAGCGCGCGCTCGGGCACCGCATAACTCACGGCGACGGGCGCGACCTGGTTGATGGTGACGAGGGTGAAACTGTTGTCATTGGCCTTCACCAGCGCGCCCTCGTGCAGGAGGCGCTGGCCGGCGCGGCCGGCGATGGGGGCGCGGATCGTGGTGTAGCCGAGCAGCAGCTCCGCGTTGCTCACGGCGGCCTCCTTGGCCTGCACCTGCGCCTTGGCCGTTTCCGCCTTCGTGACGTACTGGACATACTCCTCCTTCGAAACCACGGCCTGCCGGTCGAGCTGCTGGTAGCGGTCGAGGTCGGCCTGGGCCTGGGCGGCCATCGCGCGGGCGTTGGCCAGGTCGGCCCGGGCAATCAGCAGGCTGTTCTCCAACGGGCGGCGGTCGAGGGAGACGAGCAGGTCGCCTGCCTTCAGCTCCTGGCCCTCCTGGAAATTCACCTCGGCAATGATGCCGTCGACCTGGGATTTCACGCTCACCGAGCGCAGGGCCTGCACGTTGCCGATCGCCTCCACCCGGCGCGGCACATCCCGCTGCACGGCCACCGCCGTCTGCACCGGCACCACGGGCGCAGCGGGCGCGGCGTTGCCGGAGCGGCTGCAGCCCGCGGCGGACCACAGGAGGGCCCCGCCCAGCAGGGACAGGACAGAAAATTTCAGGGCCGGGGAAAGGGCGGAGGTTTTCATCGGTGGGCGTTCGCCTCCATTTGGAGGAGGTTGGTTTTGACGTGCAAAAGGTCGTTGATCAAGGCCGTGCGTCGCGCCGCCGGCAGGCCGCTGAGGTAGTCCTCGCGCAGCCGCCCGGCCAGGCCGGTCAGGCGCAGGGCGATCCGCTCGGCCTTCGGCGTGAGGTGCAGGTGGTAAGCCCGGCCGTCCCGCTGGTGGTCGCGGCGCTCGATCCAGCCCGCCCGTTCGAGCCGGCTCGCCTGCCGGCTGACGGAAATGCGCTCCATCTGCAGGCTCTCCGCCAGCTCGCTCTGCGTGCAGCCGGGCTGCCGCGCGAGGTGGTAGAGAAAAAGCCACTGCGAGCGTGTGAGCTCCAGCCCGGCCACGCGGCGGTCGAATTCCTTGCGCGCCAGCCGGCTGATATCGCTGAAAATGAAGCCCAGGCTGCGGTCAAACGTGGTCGGGCGGTGCGCCATGAGGGTTAAATTGGTAAGCTAGCTTACTTTCCTGCGCAAGCCCGCGCCGAAAGTTTTTCCGTCCCGGCGCTTGCGGCGGCCGCCCCGCCACCCGAGTCTCCGTTCCCCCCGCCATGAGCCGGAAATTCATCCTCGCGCTCGACCAGGGCACGACCTCGTCCCGTTCCCTGGTCTTTGACCGCCACGGCCGCGTGCGCGGCGCGGCGCAGCAGGAATTTCCCCAGCACTTCCCCCGCCCGGGCTGGGTCGAGCACGACCCGGAGGATCTCTGGGCCACCACGCGCCGCACCGCCCTCGCCGCCGTCGCCGAGGCCAACCTCACCGCGCGCGACCTCGCCGCCATCGGTCTCACCAACCAGCGCGAAACCACCCTGCTCTGGGACCGCCGCACCGGCCGGCCGCTCGCCCCCGCCATCGTCTGGCAGGACCGCCGCACCGCCGCGCTCTGCGAAAAACTCCGGCGCCGCGGCCTCGAGCCGCTCTTCCGCCGCCGCACCGGCCTCGTTCTCGACCCGTATTTCAGCGGGACCAAGCTCGCCTGGCTCCTCGACCACCTCCCGGGCGCCCGCACCCGCGCCGCGCGCGGCGAACTCGCCTTCGGCACCGTGGATACCTGGCTCCTCTGGAAACTTACCGGTGGCGAGGTCCACGCCACCGACGTCTCCAACGCCTCGCGCACCCTCCTGCTCAACCTGCGCACCGGCGCGTGGGACGACGAGCTGCTTCGTCTCCTCCGCATCCCGCGCGCCGTGCTGCCCGCCGTGCGCGCCAGCAGCGAGGTCTACGGCCACGTCTCCAGCATCCCGGCGCTGCGCGGCGTGCCCATCAGCGGCGTCGCCGGCGACCAGCAGTCCGCCCTCTTCGGCCAGGCCTGCTTCCGCCCCGGCATGGCCAAGAACACCTACGGCACCGGCTGCTTCCTCCTGCTCCACACCGGCGAAAAGCCCGTTGTCTCCCGCCACCAGCTCCTCACCACCATCGCGTGGCGGCTCGGTCCCGACAGCCCGCTCGAATACGCCCTCGAGGGCAGCGTGTTCATCGGCGGCGCCGTCGTGCAATGGCTGCGCGACGGGCTCGGGCTCATCCCGCGCTCCGCCGACATCGAGGCACTCGCCGCCCGCGCCGCCGACAACGGCGGGGTCTACCTCGTGCCCGCGTTCACCGGTCTCGGCGCCCCGCACTGGGACGCCTCCGCCCGCGGCGCCATCACCGGGCTCACGCGCGGCACCACCGCCGCCCACCTCGCGCGCGCCGCGCTCGAGAGCATCGCCTACCAGAGCGCCGACCTGCTCCGCGCCATGCAGGCCGACTGCGGCGGCAAACTGCGCGAACTGCGGGTGGACGGCGGCGCCACCGTGAACAACACCCTGATGCAGTTCCAGGCCGACCTGCTCCGCGTCCCCGTCGTCCGCCCGCGCACCCGGGAAACCACCGCCCTCGGCGTCGCCTACCTTGCCGGCCTCGCCGTCGGTTTCTGGAAGGACCGCGCCGAGATCGCCCGGCTCTGGCGCGCCGAGTGCACTTTCCGCCCCCAAACCCCGCCCGCCGCGTCCCGCCAGCTGCTCGCCGGCTGGCATCGCGCGGTCGACCGGGTGAAAAATCCGGGCTGAGGGCGCCTCCTTCCGCAGTTCGCTTGCAGCGCCGCGTAAAATATTTGTCAGCCAAGGGCTCCCGCCGATTCCCGCATTGAGTCCATGGGAAAAGCACTTAGGATCTGTTTTCATGTCCATGTTCGCTCGGGCCACGCTGTTGATTCTGCTGTCCCTCGGATTTGTCCGCCTCGTGGCGGCCGATTCCGATGAACTTACCCTGCTCCGGTCCAAGGCGGAGCACGGCAACGCCCTCGCGCAGTATAATCTCGGCCTGGTGTACGCCCAGGGCCGCCTCGCGCCCGCCGACCCGGCGGAAGCCTTTGCCTGGCTCTCCATCGCCTCCGAGAGCGGCGCCACCGGCAAGGCCCTCGACAGCCTCCTCGGGAACATTACCGACCAGCAACTCGCCGAGGGCCGCCGCCGCCTCGGGGCCTACCGCACCGCCCTCGCCAGCGCCAGCACCACCATCACTTCCCATCCCACCCCGAAGCTCGCCCCGCGCGGCTTCACCGTCGACACCACGCCGGTCGCCCCGCCCGCCACCGATCCTACGACCCCACTCACCAAGACCCCGGAAGTCGTCGCCCCGCCCGCCACCACCACCCCGGCCGAGGGCGCCGGCGTGACCGAGCTCGCCCAGGCGCGGAAGGAACTCGGGCAGTCCCGGGCCGACTTGCTCGCCGCCAACACCGAGCTCGCCACGCTGCGCGCGGCCGTGGCCCGCTTGACCGAGGAACTGGCGGCCGCGAAGCGCGAACTCACCACCCTCAAGCCTGTCGCCGATCTCACTCCCGCAGAAAAATCCAAGGCGGAGGATTCCGCCCGCCCCCGGCCATGAACCTCCTCCGCCTCCGACTCTGTTTGCTCCTGGCCGTCGCGCTGTCCGCCACCGCCGTCCTCTCCGCCGAGCCGGCGGAAATCGCCTCGCTCCGCACGAAGGCCGAAAAGGGCAACGCCATCGCCCAGTACAACCTGGGCCTCGCCTACGCCGAGGGCCGCGACGATCTGCCCGCCGACCAGGTGCAGGCCTTTGTCTGGCTCACCCTTTCCGGCGACAGCGGCAGCACGCGGAAGGCGCTCGCCGCCGTCCTCGCCACGATCTCCGACGCCCAGCTCGCCGCCGCCCGCCGCCAGCTTGAATCCTACCGCGGCACTCCCGCCGCCCGGAATCTCGCCGGCACCAGCCACAGCACTCCGGCCAAGTTTGTGGTCGTTGCTCCTGCGGTTTCCGCTCCCTTGGTTCCGGCGCCCGTCCCGGCTGCTCCGGCGGCCAAGCCGGCCGAAACCCCCGCCAGCCCGGCCGAGCCCGTGGAAACGGATGACGTCGCAGCCCTGCGCAAGGACAAGCACCAGCTGAGCGACGAGCTCGCCATCGCCTGGAAGGAAAACGACCGGCTGAAAACCAGCATCGCCACCGCCCAGACGGCGTCCACCCGCGACCAGCAAATCATCAAGCTGCTGGAACAGCGCAGCGCGGAGCTCACCGCCACCCAGACCGAACTCGCCCAAACAAAGACCCGGCTGACCGAGGCGTCCGCTCACTTTGACCAGCTGCAAGCCGAGGCCACCGCCCGCAACGCCGCCGCCCTCAAGGCCCGCGAACAAGTCGGGGAATCCGCCCTCCATCTCGCCGAGGCCCGCTCGCGCATCTCGGATCTCCAGGCCCGCCTCACCGCCGCCGAGGCCGCCGGCGCCGCGCTCGTCGCCGCCCAATCCAATGACGGCAGCCGCGAAGCCGCGCTGAAAGAGGACCTCGCCGCCGCGCACAAGGAAATCGAAACCGCCCAGGCCCTCGCCGCCAGCACCGCCGCCAAAAACGACCTACTCAAATCCGAGCGCCAGGCCGCCGAGTCCGCGCGCGCCCAGCTCGCCGCCGAAAAGGAAACCCTGACCGCCCAGCTTGCCACCGCCGGCAAGGCGGGCCCGCAGCTGGCTGAACTCCAATCCCAGGTCTCCGGGCTTAAGTCCCGCCTCACTTCCGCCGAGTCCGCCCGCGCCAAGATTGCCGCCGACCAGGAAGTCCTCGCCGCCCAGCTCGCCGCGGCCAAATCCGCCGCCCAAGCCGGCAGCTCCGCCCAGGCCAAGTCCGCCGCGCTCGCCACCGAGCTCGCCGCCGCCCAGCAGTCGCTCGCCGAATCCAAACAAAAGCTCGCCGCCAGCGAAGCCGCCCGCACCAGCGCCGTGGAGGCGTCCCACCGGATCGAAGCCGCCGGCCAATCGTCCGCCGACCAGCTCGCCGTCCTGCAGTCCCGCGTGAAATCGCTCGAGGCTGAATCGGCCGCGGCCGCCGCGAAAGCCCAGGGCGCCGCCAAACTCACCGCCGAACTTGAGGCAGCGCGCCAGGAAACCGCCCGCGCGCAAGCCCTCGCCTCGGCCGCCGCCGCCGACCAGGCCAAGTCCGCCGCCTCCCTTTCCGCCGCCGTCGCCGAAAACACCCGCCTCGTCAACGAACGCGACGCCGCCGAGACCGCCCGCACCCAGCTCGCCGCGGACAAGGAAAAACTCGCCACCCAGCTGGCCGCCGCCACCGCCGCCGCCGCCCAGAGCGGCAGCTCGAGCCAGGCCAAGACCGCCGAACTCACCGCCGAGTTCGAGTCCTCGCGCCAGGCGCTGTTCGAGGCCCGGCAAAAACTCACCGTCAACGAGACCACCCGCACCGCCCTGGCCGAGCAGCTCAACCCGCTCCGCCTGCAGGTAAAGGAAGCCCAGGCCGCCCTCGCCTCGGCCAATGGGCAGAATCAGAACCTGGTCACGGAACGCGACGGCGCCGCCGCCCGGCTGGCCGTGGCCACCGCGGCCCTCGCCACCTTGGAGAGCGACCTCGAGAAGGAACGGCTCGCCCGCGCCGACGTGGTCAACGCCCTCACCTCGGCCCGCAAGCGCCTCGAGGAACAGTCCGCCGCCAATCTCAAGCTCACCGCCAAGCCCGCTGCGGCCGCGCCCTCCCCCCAGCTCACCGCCGAGCTCGAGTCGACCCGCCGCGAACTCGCCGCTGCGAAGGACCAGCTGGCCGCGCTCTCCACCGCCTCGGCCTCGGCCCGCGCCGACGCCGCAAAGTCCGCCGCGCAAGTGACCCAGTTGCAGGACCAGCTGGCCGCCGCCGGCGAGGCCGGCGAAAAATCCCGCGCCGAGCTGCGCGCCACGAATTCCGAACTCACCACCCTGCGCACGAGCGTCACCCGCCTCGAGGCCGAGCGCGCGAGCGCGACGTCCGCCGCCGGCAACGCCGCCCAGCAGCTGGCGCAACTCACCGCCGTGTCGGCCCAGGTCGCCGACCTCAAGTCCCGCCTCGCCGCCAGCGAATCCAGCCGGCAGGCCCTCTCAAACCAGCTGGCCACCGCCGCGGAGGCCGAGAAAAACTCCACCGGCCAGCTCGCCGCGCTGCAACAGCAGCTCGCGGACACCAAGGCCGCCGCCACCGCGCCCGCCGCGGCGCAGGCCGAGGCCAAGCTCGCCGTCAGCCTGCGCAGCTACAGCGTACTCCAGGCCGAAAACGACGAACTCAAGTCCCGCAGTGAAAAGCTCGCCGCGGAAAAATCCGCCCTCGAAACCTCGCTCGCCGGCGTGCGCAACGCGGCCACGGAAGCCGGACCCCTGCGGGATCAGCTGCGTCAGGCGCAGGCCCAGGCCACCGCGCTCACCGCGGAAAACGCCCAGTTGAAGACGCGTCTCGCGGCCGGCGTCCCGGTCGCCATCTCCGCTCCCACCCGGCCCAATGCCCCGTTCCCCGCCGCCTCCACTCCCGCGCCGGCCGCCGCGGCCGCTCCCCGTTCCCACATCGTCGTGGCCGGTGACACCCTCGCCAAGATTTCCCGCCTGTACTACGGCGTCCCTACCCGCTGGCCCGAGATTCTCGCCGCCAACAAGGACGTCCTGAAGGACGAGCGCAGCCTGGTCGTGGGCCGCACCCTGGTCATCCCCTGAGCCTCCCGCCGGCGTTTCCGCCCTTCGCGAAAGATTGCCTCAAACGTCGTTTCACCCCATCCCAATCCCCATGCGCTCCTCCCCTCTTCGCCCCGCGCTCTGCCTCACCGTCCTCCTCGCCGCGGCCCCGTTCAGCCGCCTGTTCGCCGCCGAAACCCCGGCCCCGGTCGTCGCGCCCGAGGACACCCCCGCCGCTCCCGCCCCCACGCCGGCCGCTGCTCCCGCTCCGGCTCCCACCGTCACCCCGGCTCCCGCGCCGGTGCCGGATCAGGACAGCGCCGAGGCCAAGCTCGCCGTCGTGCTGCGGAGCTACACCCTGCTGCAGGAGGAAAACGACCAGCTGAAGGCCGCGGCGGAAAAAAATGCGACGGAGAAATCCGCCCTTGAGGCCCAACTCGCCGTGGCCAAGGACGCCCTGCCCCTCGCCGCCCAGGCCGCCGGCCTGCGCGAGCAGCTCCGCCAAACGCAGGACCAGCTGGGTGCGCTCGCCCTCGAAAACAACGCGCTCAAGACCCGGCTCGCCGTTAATCCGGCGGCGCCCGGCGCCAGCAATCTCACCCCCGTCAGCGTGCCCACCACCCTGACCCCGATCACCGCGCCCGTCGCGCCTGTCACCGCCCCGCGCGTGCACGTCGTCGCCGCCGGTGAAACCCTCAGCAAGATTGCCGTCCAATATTACGGCAGCGCCAGCCGCTGGCCCGACATCCTCGCCGCCAACAAGGACGTCCTGAAGAACGAAAAGAGCCTGCTGGTTGGGACGAAGCTGAAGATCCCGTAAGCGGCCGGAGCGCGGCTCACGCCGCCTTCTTGAGCAAAAACGGCGCGACCTCCGCGCGGCATTTCTCCACTTCCGCGCGGTACGCGGGACTCTTCCGGAGCTCGGCCACGATCGCCTGGGCCGCGACCCGGCCCCCGGCCACGTCGCTCGGGAAATGCACGCCGCCGATGACGCGGCCCCACGCCACGCGATGGGCGCGGGTGAACAGGTCCGCCTGCCGGTCCGGGAAAACATCCCCCAGCACCGCCGCCCACACAAACGCGCGCAGCGAGTGGCCGCTGGGGTAGGAATTGGACTTGGGGATTTTTACGCAGGGCTGCACCGTCGGCTCCACCGCCGGGGGCCGCTGCCGCGGGTAGAGGTTCTTCATGCGGTTGCTCACCAGCCACGCATCGGCGGTGACCGACGAGAGGAAATTCGCGAGGACCGGCAGGCTCTTTTCCTCCAACCAGGGTCCGAGCACGTCGCCGTAATCGGCAAACACCTTGTCCTGCTCAATCAGCTTCGCCCACGCGACCTCCGCCGGCGTGCGGGTGGCCTGCACCTGCAGCACCGTCTCCAAATCGCCCAGCGCCGCGATCGAGCCCGGGGCCGGCGGCGCCGGCAGCAGCGCTTTCCAGTCCACGGCTTCCGGCTGGATAAAGTGGGCCACCGCCGGGGTGGACTTTTCCTCCAGGGTTTGGGCGGACGCCAGCGGCGCCACCAGACCAAGCAGGAGCATCAGCCAGGGAAACAGGGAACGACGCGTCATGACCGGCACCGTGCCAGATTCACCCCGGCGGCGAAACCAGAATTTTCGGCGTCACGGATAGGTTGCACGAGTGGGCGGGTCCGGCCCGGGTCCGCACTGACAATCACGTTGTCCACCCCAGCCGATTCATCCACCGTCGCGCCCCATGAGATTCCTGCCCGCCTTGCTCCCCCTCCTGGCCGCCGGTTCCGCGCTGTTCGCCGGCGAACCCGCCGCCCCGCTCCCCGGCGCCGTGCAAAAACTCCCCGACGGACTCTACGCGGAGATCGTCACCGCGCGCGGCATCATCACTGCCGAGCTGTTCTACGCCAAGGCCCCGCTGACCGTGACCAACTTCGTCGGTCTCGCCGAGGGCACGCTCGGGCCCAAGCCCGGTACGCCGTTTTTCAACGGCCTGAAGTTTCATCGCGTGGTGCCGAACTTCGTCGTGCAGGGCGGCGACCCCCTCGGCACCGGCGAGGGTGATCCCGGGTACACTTTCCCCGATGAATTCATCCCGGGCCTGCACCACGACGCCACCGGCATGCTCTCCATGGCGAACAGCGGCCCCGACACCAACGGCTCGCAGTTCTTCATCACCCTGCGCGAGGTCAACCGGTTGAATTACCTCCACAGCGTCTTCGGCCGCGTCGTCCGCGGGCTCGAGGTGCTGCCGCTGATCCAGCAGGATGACGTCATGACCGCGGTGAACATCCGCCGGATCGGTCCCGCCGCGACGGCCTTCCGCGCGGACCAGGCGTCGTTTGACCGGCTCGCGGCCGGGGCGAAGAAAGCCATCCTTCCCCATTTCGAGGACCCCGACTCACTCCTGCCCGCCGACCCGCCCCGCGCCCTTAATTTCCAGCGCAAGCTCGCGAACTACGAGCGCGGCACCGGCGTGAAAATCTACGCGCGGGTCTACGCCAAGTTTTCGCCCGAGACCCCGGACCAGCGTCCCGGCAAGCTCGTCGGCTCCCTGGCCAAGCAACTCAAGCTGCCCCCGTCCTCGACCCTCGCCGTGTATTTTGCCGACACCGCCCAATGGGGCCTGTGGATCGGCGCCGACGCCCTGCCGCAGTTCGTCGGCCGGGCCGGCACCGTCCAGGAGTTGGTGAAGGACGGCGCCCTGCACCGCGCCAAGCAGGACTTCCTCACCGCCGCCAAGTCGCTGGGCGATCAGTATACCGTCGAGGCCGCCAAGGCGACCCCGCCCGACAAGCCGCTGACCAACGGCCAGAAAATCAAGTACCAGGTCGACGCCGTGATCGACGGCCTCATTTTCAAATTCGAGCCCAAATCCTGATCCCATGAAATATTTCCCGACCCTCCTCCTCGCTGCCCTCGCCACGCCGCTGTCCGGCACCGCCGCCATTCCGGTCCGCGAGGTCGTCGCCCAAAAAGTCGCCGCCGATTATCCCGCCCTCCTCTCGTTCTACACCGACCTCCATCTCCACCCCGAGCTCTCACTCATGGAGAAGGAAACCTCCGCCAAGGTCGCCGCCTCCCTACGCGCCTCCGGTTACGAGGTCACTGATCACTTCGGCGGCTACGGCGTCGTCGGCGTGCTCAAAAACGGTCCCGGCCCCGTGCTGCTGATCCGCACCGACATGGACGCCTTGCCCGTCCTCGAGGTGACCGGCCTGCCCTACGCGAGCAAGGTCCGCGTCACCGACCTGTCCGGCCACGACGTGCCGGTCATGCAAGCCTGTGGCCATGATGTGCACATGACGGTGGTCACCGGTGCCGCCCGCGTGCTGGCGTCCCTCCGCGACCAATGGTCCGGCACGCTCGTGTTCGTCGGCCAGCCCGCCGAGGAACGCGTCATTGGCGCCCGCGCCATGCTTGCCGCCGGACTCTACCGCCAGTTCCCCACGCCCAACTTCGCCCTCGCCGTGCACGACGAGAGTGAGATCCCCGCCGGCACCGTCGCCACGATGGAGGGCTTCAGCCACGCCAACGCCGATACCGCCACGATTCTCATTCACGGCATCGCGGCCCATGGCGCCATGCCCTACAAGGGCAAGGATCCCGTCGTCCTCGCCGCCCGCATCATCCTCGCCCTCCAGACCATCGTCAGCCGCGAGTTGAAGGCCACCGACCCCGCCGTCGTCACCGTCGGCTCCATCCACGGCGGCACCAAGCCCAACCTCATCCCCGCCGAGGTGAAGCTCGAGCTCACCCTGCGCTCCTACTCCGACGATGTCCGCGCCTATCTCGTCTCCGCCATCCGCCGCATCTGCCGCGGCGAGGCCATCGCCGCCGGCCTGCCCGACGAGCTGATGCCCGAAGTGACCGTGACCGCCGGCGAAGGCGCCACGTCCGTCTACAACGACCCCAGCCTGACCAAGCGGGTGCGCGCCGCCATGATCTCCTGGCTCGGGGAGGACCGCGTCGAGACGTTCCACGCCTCCATGGTCTCGGAGGACTTCTCGGAGTTTGGCCGGACAGTCGAACACGTGCCCCTTTGCATCATCCGCCTCGGCGCTTCCGCCCCCGCCGCCATCGCGGAAAGCACCCGCACCGGCACCCCCCTCCCATCCCTGCATTCGGACAAATTTGCCCCGGTGCCCGAACCCACCCTGAAGACCGGTGTCACTGCCCTGACCGCCGTGGCCTTGGATATCCTGAAAAAATAACCGGTTCCAATCCGCCGGTTTCCACCTCACTCCAACCAGGCCAATAAGTTAACTCAGGCAACTGAGTTATGGATTATATATTGCATCCTCCGCCAACTTCCTCCGGGATACGTAGTATTACGCACCCAAAAAATATTGCGGGCGTTCCCTTACAAACTGTGCCTGATTCCGCGAGACACCCCTCTGCCAACCTGATGAAAACCCGGCCCACCACTGGCTTTACGCTGGTCGAAATCATGATCGTCGTGGTCATTATTGGCATGTTGGCGGCGCTCGCTATCCCGGGTTTCCAGAAAATCCGCAGTTCCTCCCAGGATAAGGCCGTGTTGAGCAACGCCCGCCAGCTGGCGGCGGCCACCGACCAGTACATGATGGAATACGGCAAATCCACGGTGTCCATCAACCGCCTCGTCGGCCTCACCAATTACGTCAAGAGCCTCGATACGGTCGCCCAGGAATCCTACCCCCTCGTCTACACGGCGGGTGTTCCGATCACGGTGACCGGTGTTGGCGGCGTCCGCACCATCACCTACGGTCTCTGAGGGCTCGCCCTCGGGTCGTTTGCTGTTTCGCTCTCGGGGCATGACTGCCTCCCCCTTGCTCCGCGCTGCGCTCCTGGTCATCGCCCTGGCCTCCGGCCTCCGGTTGTCAGCGGCCGCCCCCGCCGCCCCGTCCGCCGCCGCCCAGATCGAACTCGTCCTGCGCACCCAGGCCGACGCGTGGAACCGCGGTGACATTGACGCCTTCATGCAGACCTACGCGCAGGTCGACGACCTGCGCTTCGCCTCGGGTGGCAACGTCACCTATGGCTGGAAGGCCACCCTCGCGCGCTACCAGCAGCGCTACCCGGATCGCGCCGCCATGGGCACGCTCGCTTTCAGCGAGCTCACGGTCACCGAGCTGTCCCCCGACGCCGCCCTGCTCTTCGGCCACTGGCAGCTCACGCGCGCCCACGACACGCCCCACGGCCTGTTCACGTTGCTGGTCCGCCGCACTCCCGCCGGCTGGAAGATTTTCGCCGACCACACGTCCTCCGCATCGCCGTAAACCCGGCGCGCTTGCACCGGTGCCGGGACATGCCACGGTGGGGTTTCCCGCCATGCGTAACGCGCTCTACCTGCTCCTGCTCGGCCTCGTGCTCCTGACCCTCGCGCTCGTCGTGCGCTCCGGCCTGATGGCCCGCCGCGAGCCCGGCCGCCCCATCAACAGCGCCATGCGCGAGGCCATGGCCGAGGAGGCGCCGCAATGGAGCGAGGAGGATACGACCGTTATCCGCCAGAAGTTCGCCAACGCCCACCGCCTGCACTCGGGCCTGCTTTACGTCGTGCGCGACCCCGGCACCGGCAACGCCACGCCCCGCGAGGGCCAGGAGGTCATTGTCCACTACGACGGCCGCCTGCTCGACGGCACCAAGATTGACAGCTCTTACGAGCGCGGCGCGCCCTACACGTTCCGCCTCGGCACCGGCGCGGTCATCCAGGGCTGGGATGATGCCGTGCTCACCATGAAAAAGGGCGAGAAGCGCACACTCATCATTCCGTACTGGCTCGGCTACGGCATCTCCGGCCGCGCGCCCAAGGTCCCGCCGCGCGCCACTTTGGTCTTCGACGTCGAGCTGCTTAATTTCCGCTGAGACCCAGGCCCGCCGGGCTTCCCGCGTAACACCTAAAACTTAACCCTGAGCCGCGCGCCCGGGCGCGGCTCACGCCTGATGCGCCATCGGGTTCGGTGCGAGCGCCGCACTGTCGCGCGGCCGGCGGTAGTTCACGCCGAGCCGGTCGAACCGTGCGAGGAGCAGGTTGAGCCGGGTGCGGAAATCCGCGAAATCCTTCCGCGCCACCGGGGACCACACCACCTCGGCCAGCGCGCTGAGGCGCGGATACGCCCGGCGTTCCACCACGCTCAGGCTCGGCATGCGCTCGCGCCAGAGCTGGCCCTGCGCCCCGAGCACGCGGGCGTGATACGCCGGCTCGACGCCGGTGAGGGGGTCGAACGAGTAGACTTTCTCCAGCGTGGTGTGCGCCCCGATCTGGCCGCCTTCCTCCTCGGCGGTGCCCTCGGTGTAGTCGAAATACGTGTGCGACGTCGGTGCCATCACCACGTCGTGCCCGAGCCGGGCCGCCTCGATCGCCCACTTCACGTCGCGCCACGCCATCATGGCCGCGCCCGGAGCGAGCCCGCCTTCCTGGATCTCGTCCCAGCCGATGAGCCGGCGGCCGTGCTTCGCCAGGAAATTCTCCGTGCGGCGGATGAACCAGCTTTGCAACTCGTGGCCGTTCTTCAGCCCGTTCGCCGCCATAAACGCCCGTGCCGTGGGCGAGGCCTCCCACTGCTCCTTCATCGCCTCGTCGCCGCCCACGTGGATGAACTTGGAGGGAAACAGCGCCAGCACCTCGGTGAACACGTTGTCCAGGAACTCGAGGGTTTCCGGCTTCGGCGCATATGTCTCAGGGAAAATCGTCCAGCGCGGCTGCACCACCGGCGCGTAGCCGGGGGCGTCGGTGTTGCCAAGGTGCGGATAGGCCGCGAGCGCCGCCGAGCTGTGACCCGGCACCTCGATCTCCGGCACCACCGTGATGAAACGCTCCGCCGCATACGCCACGACGTCGCGGATCTCGTCCTGCGTGTAGAACCCGCCGTGCGGGATGCCGTCGGACACCGGCTCGTTGTCCACCTTTGGCGTCGCCGCCCGCCACGCGCCCACGCTCGTGAGCTTCGGGTATTTTTTGATTTCGATGCGCCAGCCCTGGTCGTCCACGAGGTGCCACTGGAAAACGTTCAGTTTGTGCAGCGCGAGCGTGTCGAGGTACTTCTTCACCTCGGCCACCGGCGAGAAATGCCGGCTCACATCCAGCAGCGAGCCGCGCCAGCCGAACCGCGGCCGGTCCTCGATCTCCACCGCCGCGACCGTCGTCGCCCCGCCGCCCGCCCGCCAGCCGAAGCGCTCGATGTCCGGCGGCAGCAGCTGCCGCAGCGACTGCATCCCGTAAAACACCCCCGCCGCGCCGCCGCCCCGGATCGTCACGCCCTTGGCTGTGACCGAAAGCGTGTAGCCTTCCCCGCCGAGTTTCGGGGTCAGGGCCGGGTCAATGCCGAGCGCAATGACGCTGCCGCCCGCGGGCGCCGTCTCCGCCACCGTCACCGCGAGCAACTTGGCCAGCTGCGCCGCCACGCCGCGCAGCGCCGCCTCACCCCCGGTTGCGACCACGGTCTGACCCGTGAGGGCAAAAGGCGCCCCGCCCGTGAGGCGGCACGAAACTGGAATCGGGATGATGCTCGGGGTCTGGCTCATGGGATAAGTCGGAAAGGAAATGTTCCTACAGGAGGCAACGGAGAGAACGGAGGGTTTCGAAGCCGGGAGCAAACCCTCTCTCCGTTGCCTCCGTTACCTTCTGTAAAATCGCAATCCTCACAATCCCAGCAGGCTGCCGTTGCGCTTGATCCACTTCTCCGCGTCGCGCCAGGCGGGACAAACCTCCTCCACCCGCTCCCAGAAGCGCGCCGAGTGGTTCATTTCCCGGAGATGCATCAGCTCGTGGTAAATGATGTAGTCGCGCACGAGATCCGGCGTCTGCACCAGCCGCCAGTTGAGCGAAATCGTCCCGCCCGCCGAGCAGGAGCCCCAGCGCGACCGTTGGTTGCGCACCGTCACCTGCTTCACGTCCACCCCCGTGATGGCTGACAGCTCCCACGTGCGCGCCGGCAGCTCCACCTTCCCGCGCCGCAGAAAGTGCGCCTCCAATGTCGGCCGCAAATCGCCGTCGAGGGACGGAACCCGGAAAACATCCGCGGCCAGGCAAACCTGCGGCCGGGCGGCCAGGTCGGCCCCGGCGACGGAGAACGGCGCTACGGTAGCGGAACGGATCTCGCACATCTCTCCCCGCCACAGCACGTGGGTGCCGAGCGTCCAGATCTCCGCGCCGCGCGGCCGCTTCGCCTGCCGGGCCCGCGCGCGGTCCAGCCAGTCGCGGTGTTGCTCGACGAATCGCTCCGCCTCGCGCACCGACCCGCGTGCCGGGATCACCGCCACCGCCGTGCCGTCGCGCCGGAGCGTGAGCCGGTAGTTCCGGGCCCGCGGGCTGCGCTCAAACACCACGTGGTCACCTTCCGCCGGCGGCGCCTTGTGCACGCCCGGCTCCGGGGAAAACACGCCAAACAAATTCTGCTGCTGCTCGCTCATCGTTCGCGCCTAAACTCGCACGAACTCCCAGCTCGTCAACTTCCCGTCCTGCACGGTCAGCCAGGCAAAGCTCCGCGCCGAGTCGCCGCGCGGCCGCGTGATGCAGCCCGGGTTGAGCCAGCGCACCCCGCCGAGCGTCTCGTCGCGCGGCACATGCGTGTGCCCGTGCAGCACCGCCGCCGTGCCCCGCGGCACTTCCGCCGGCGGGATGTGCGTCAGGAAAAACCTCACGCCCGCGCGCTCGAGGGTGAGTTCCAGCGGCCAGCCCGTCTCGGCATCGCAGTTACCCTGCACCACGACCAGCGGCCGCCCGAGTTCCTGGAATTCCAGCAGTGTCTCCGGCGCGCAGACATCCCCCAGGTGCCAGATCTCGTCCGCCGCCTGCATCCGCTCCGGCAACCCCGGCGGATACCGGTCGTGGGTGTCGGAAAATACCGCGATGCGCATGGGCCGGACGCTGGCGAACGCGCTCCTCGTTTGACAGCGGATTTTACGGGCCGAACATCCCTCCGTGCTCCGCGCCCTGGCCATTGATTTCAATTCCTTCTTCGCCTCGGTCGAACAGCAGGACCGGCCGGAGCTGCGCGGGAAGCCCCTGATCGTCGTGCCCGTGCTGGCCGAGACGTCCGGCGCCATCGCCATCAGCCTCGAGGCCAAGCAGCACGGCCTGAAGCGCAACTGCCGCGTCGCCGAGGCCCGCGCCCAGGTCCCCGGCCTGATCGTCGTCGAGTCGCGGCCGGAGCTCTACATCGCGTACCACCGCCAGCTGAAGGAGGTCGTCGAGTCCCTCGCCTTCGTCAAAAAGGTCCAGTCCATCGACGAACTCGAGTGCGAGCTGTCCGGCGTGTACGCCGAGCCTCCGCGCGCCCTCCGGCTTGCCGGGGAAATCCGCGCCAGGATCTACGAAAAGGTCGGCCGCTGCCTGCGCTGCTCCATCGGCATCGGCCCGAACTGGTTCCTGGCCAAGCTCGCCTCCGACATCATGAAGCCCGACGGCCTCGTGCTCCTCGACGAGGCCGACATCCCGGAAAAAATCCTGCACATCGACCTCGGCGACTTCACCGGCATCGGCGAAAACATGGAGCAACGCCTCCGCGCCGCCGGCATCACCAACGTCGCCCAGCTTTACGCCGCCGACAGTGCGCGGCTCCGCAGCATCTGGGGCAGCGTTGAGGGCGCCCGTTTCCACGACTGGCTCCACGGCGGGGTGCAGGAGCGCGAACCCGTCAAGCACAGCACCGTCGGCCACAGCGCCGTGCTGTCGCCGGACAAGCGTAACGCCCCCGCCGCCCTCGCCGTCCTGCACCGCCTGCTCCAAAAGGCCGCCATGCGGCTGCGGCACGAGGGCTTCTTTGCCGGCGGCCTGCGCCTGTCGGTAAGTTACCGCGACGGAACCGAGTGGAGCTCCGACCTCCGGTTCAACGAGACCCAGGACACCCTTCATTTCATCCATGTCTTGAACGAACTCTGGTCCCGCCGGCCCCAGGCCCACGCGACCAAGGCCCCGATGTCCGTCGGCATCATCCTCCACCAACTGCTCGCCTCCGACCTCCACACCGCCGACCTGTTCGAGTCCGCCAAGGAAAACAGCCGGTCGCGCCTGCTCGGCGCCGTGGACACCCTCAACAAGACCTTTGGCAAAAACTCCGTGTATTTCGGCGGTGCGCACGGCGCCACCGCGTACGCCCCGATGCGCATCGCCTTCACCCGCATCCCCGAGCCCGAGATCGAGGAAATCGACGCCTCCCGGAAGCGCCGCCTCCGCCCGAAAAAGGAGCCGGCCCCGCCGCCGGAGGAGTAACGCTGCCGCTGCCGTCGGCAATAATCGCAAAGCCACTTGGTCCTTAGGCCATTACGGAGGGCCGATTACCCTTAAAACCCGGCCCTTGACACTCCCTAGGGCGTCAGGCACCTCTAACCCTCTTTTTCTTCAATAAGTCATGCAACCCACATTCCGCCCACACCGCAAGAAGCGCGCCCGCAAGATTGGTTATCGCGCCCGCATGGCCACCCGTGGTGGCCGCAAGGTCATCCGTTCCCGCCGGCTCAAACGCCGCAAGCGTCTGACGGTGGTCTGACCCTGCTCGCCGCCGCGAGCCGCATGCCCATGCGTTTCCGCCCTGAGCAGCATCTGCGGCGCCCGGGTGAATTTCGCACCGTGCGCGAACAGGGCCGCCGCCTCGACTGCGGCGCCTTTACCGTCTGGTTTTTCCGGCCCGAGCCCGGGTCCGCCCCGGCCCCCCTTCCGCGCGTCGGCGTGGTCGCGTCCATCGCCCAGGTCGGCGGCGCCGTCCAGCGCAACCGCGCCAAGCGCCGGCTCCGCGCCGTCTTCCGCTCCCACCAGGCCCTCGTGCCCGCCGGCTCCGACCTGCTCCTAGTCGCGCGCGCCGCGGTCAACCGGCTCACCTATCCGGCCTTGGAACAAAAGTTCACCGACGCTTGCCGCAAACTGGTTCCCCCGGCACCTGTCTGAGCGTCCGCCCATGTCCGACCGCCCGTCCCTTTTCTCCCGCGTGATCCACCTGCCCGTCGCGGGCCTGCTCGGGCTGATCTGGCTCTACCAGCGCACGCTCTCGCCCGTCCTGCCCGTCGTCTTCGGCCCGGCCTGCGGCTGCCGTTTCTCCCCGACGTGCTCGCACTACGCCGCCGGCGCCATCCGCAACCACGGCGCGTTCCGCGGTGTCTACCTCGCGGCGCGCCGCCTGGTGAAATGCACGCCGCTCCACCCGGGCGGCTTCGATCCCGTGCCCCCGCCGCACGCCAAATTTTCCTGTATCAATGTCGCCAAGGCCACTCCGGCCGAAGGCTGACGCCCAACCTCCCCCGCTTTTTTCATGGATAAGAAGAACACCACCATCGGCGTCATCTGCATCATCGCCGCGTTCGCCAGCCTTTACCTGGGCCAGAAATTCGCCCCGCCGCCGCCCGCCACGCCCCCGCCGGTCAGCACCGCGGTGGTGAAAACCGTCAACGCGGCCACCGGCTCCGCCACGGTCCCCGGCGCGCCCGCCCCCACCACGGCCGTCCCTGCGCTCAGCGCCGTCGTGAAGGACGCCCCGGCCGCCGCGGTCACAACCCTCGAGAACGAGTACATCACCGTCCACTTCACCAATTTCGGCGGCGCCATCCGCGACATCGCCCTGCGGAAGTTCCCCGCCGAGCTCGGCCACCCGCTGCCCTACGTGTTCAACGCCGTGCACACCGACCCGATGCTCGGCTTCGTCGATTTCCCCGGCCTCGACCGCAACACCGGCTTCGAACTCGTCTCGTCCAGCGCCACCGAGGTTGTCTACCGCGCCGTGTTCGCCGGCGAGATCGAGGTCACGCGGCACTACTCGCTCGTCGCCACGCCCGACGACACCCACGACCCCTACCAGCTGCGCCATGAGACCACCTTCCGCAACCTGACCGACAAGCCCGCCTCGCTCGCGCGCTTCGCCCTCAGCCTCGGCACCACCGCTCCGATCAGCGACAGCGTCTACGGCCAGCTGGTCACCACCGGCTACTCCGACGGCAGCAGCCAGACCTTCATCCCGCGCACCAAGCTCGACGGCGGCAGCGGCTTCCTCGGCATCGGCGCGAGCGAGATGAAGCCCTCCCTGCTCACCAGCAGCGCGATCACGTGGGCCTCCGTGGACAACCAGTTCTTCGTCGGCATCCTCACGCCCGACCAGCCCGGCGTCGGCCTCCTCACCAGCCGCGTCAAGCTCCTCCCCGCCGCCCCCGACACGCAGACCAACGCCTTCGGCGTTTCCGGCGCCGCGCAGTTCGACCTGAAGCCGCTGCCCGCCCGCGGCGAGTCCACCCTCGGCCTCAGCTTCTACGTCGGCCCGAAGGAATACCGCCGCCTCTCCAAGTCCGCCATCTTCAAGGCCGACCAGGACAAGGTCATGCAGTTCGGCTTCTTCAAGTGGTTCAGCCAGCTCCTGCTCACCCTGATGACGTGGGTCCACAGCGGCGTGCCCAACTGGGGCGTCGCCATCATCCTCACCACCCTGCTGCTCAAGGTCATCTTCCTGCCCTTCACCCTCGCCGCCTCGCGCTCGGCGAAGCGCATGCAGAAAATCCAGCCCGAGATGCAGGCCGTCCGCGAGAAATTCAAGGACAACCCCCAGAAGCTGCAGTCCGCGACGATGGAGCTGTTCAAGAAGCACAAGGTGAACCCGCTCGGCGGCTGCATCCCGATCCTGATCACGCTGCCGTTCTTCTTCGGCTTCTTCCAGATGCTCCGCAGCGCCGCCGAACTGCGCTTCTCGCCCTTCCTCTGGGCGCCCGACCTCGCGTCCGCCGACACCGTCGCGCACATCTTCACGCTCCCGCTGAACATCATGCCGATCCTGATGGGCGCCACCACGATCATCTCGATGCACCTCACGCCGCAGCCGTCGGTGGACAACGCCCAGGCCAAGATGATGAAGTTCATGCCCTGGTTCATGACGCTGATCTGCTACAACTTCTCCTGCGCCCTCGCGCTCTACTCGACCATCAACGGCCTCTTCACCATCGGCCAGCAGCTCGTCATCAACCGGATGAAGGACGAA
>CAIOAO010000065.1 GCA_903855985.1 uncultured Opitutia bacterium
CACCAAGGCTCGCGCCAATTTTTCCGCCTACGGCGTCGCCAAGACCGCGATCGTCCGGTTGGTCGAGACTGTGGCCGCGGAGGAATCCTCCCGGCCGATGGACATCAACGCCGTCGCGCCCGGCGCCATCACCACCCGGCTGACCGAGGACATCATCGCCCGCGGGCCCGCGGTCGTCGGGGCGGCGGAATACCTGGCGGCACTGGCGCAAAAAAAAACCGATGGCAGCGCCCTGACCAAGGCCCTGGACCTCGTCGAATGGCTGCTGTCACCCGCCAGCGACGGCATCAGCGGCCGTTTGCTGAGCGCGCCGTGGGATGATTGGAAATCCCTCGCGGCCGGCCGCGAGACCCTGGCCGCGTCCGAACTCTACACCCTGCGCCGGATCACGCCCGAGACTCGCGGCACGAAATGAGTCAGGCCGGCCGGGCCCGGAAAACCCGGTAGTTGAGCAGCAGGAAAACCACCACGGTGGAAGGCGGGACCGCCACCGCCGTGGACCAGATTTTCCCCAGGCCGATGACATCGAGGCAGAGGTGAAATACCGCGAGGTTGATAAGGTAGCTGATCACCACCGTCCCAAGGTATTCACGGAGCTGGTGCCAGCTATCACGCCGCGCACTGGGCAGCGCCCAGAACCGGTTGAGGCAGTAATGCGTCAGCGTCGAACAGAGGAACGACAGGGTGAAGGCCGCATTCGTCCCCAGCCCGAGTAGAAACAGTTTGATGGCCAAGAGCTGCACCACAAAGGCGGTCGCCCCCACGGCCAAGAATCGCGCAAACCTCACTTGCGTCTGCCGGTCGCTTAGCTTGGCCTTGAACATCGGTCCCAAGGAATGAATCGCGCCAACCCCGAGCAACTTAATTTCGCCGTCATCGGCTGCGGTCTCATCGGCCGCAAGCGGGTCCTCGCCCTCGGTGACACCGGCCGTTTGCGCTATGCCTGCGACCTCGATGCCACCCGGGCGGCCGAGCTGGCGCGGGTCGTCCCCGGTTGCACCGCCCTCACGGATTCTCCACCGGCCCTCGCCGACCCGGCCGTCCATGCGGTCATCGTCTCGACCCTCAATGCCTCGCTGGCCCCCCTCGCGCTCGCCGCGGTGCGCGCCGGCAAGCATGTGCTCATCGAGAAGCCTGGCGCGCTCAATTCCGCCCAGCTCCGGACGCTCCGGGACGAGGCCCGGAAAGCCGGCGTCCGCGTCCGGCTCGGCTACAACCATCGCTATCACCCCGCCCTGCAAAAAGCCCGCGCCCTGCTGGATGGCGGAGCGCTCGGTCCGCTCATGTTTCTGCGCGGCCGCTATGGCCATGGCGGACGCACGGGTTATGACCGCGAGTGGCGCGCCGACCCGAAACTTTCCGGCGGCGGCGAGCTCATCGACCAGGGCGTCCACCTGATTGACCTCGCCGGGTGGTTCCTCGGCGACTTTGCGAAGGTGGAGGGCCACGCCGCGACCTACTTCTGGGACATGAAGGTAGACGACAACGCCTTCCTCTCCCTCCGCACCGCCGCCGGACAGACCGCGTGGCTGCAGGTGAGCTGCACGGAATGGAAGAACCTCTTCTCCCTCGAGATCTACGGCCGCGACGCGAAGATCGCCATCGATGGCCTCGGTGGCAGCTACGGACCCGAGCGGCTGACCTTCTACAAAATGCTGCCGCAGATGGGCCCCCCGGAAACCACCGTCTGGGACTACCCGGGCAACGATGACTCGTGGCGGCTCGAAACCGCGGCCTTTGTTGACGACATTCGGCTCGGCCGCGAACCCGCCCCGGGCCTCGACGAGGGCATCCGCACCCTGGAGGTCGTCGAAGCCATTTACCGCACCAGCGGCTTCCCTGTCTCCGACGCCAAACTCTG
>CAIOAO010000066.1 GCA_903855985.1 uncultured Opitutia bacterium
CGCCTCGCGCGTGAGCGTGTCGGCCTCGGCCGTGCCGCCAAACGCGCGGACCAGCAGCGCGGCCTCGTCGATGGCGTTGATGTACTGCGCGGAATGGATGCAGGTCGTGCCGGTGTCGGCGCCCGGCACGACGCCGCGCGGCCACCACGGGCACCAGTCGGTGATGTTCCAGAACGGCAGCTTCGCCGGCAGGCCGGCCTCGTCGGTGTGCCGGCGGTACCAGTCGAGCACCGCCCGCACGCCGGGCAGCAAATCCTGCACCGTCGCACGGTCGCCGGTGCAATAGAAGTAGTCCTTGATGTTCGTGATCCAGTGGATGCTCCACGCCGGGATGATCTGCACCAGCCGCGAGGGAAACCGCGCCTGCGTCAGCCCGTCGGACAGCCGCGACCAGTCAAAGTGATAGAGCGCCTGGCGGCTCAGCCGGTAATCACCGGTCGTCAGCATGCCGAGCTTCGAGGTGATCATCGTGTCCCCCGCGTACTGCATCTGCTCGTAATGCGGGCAGTCCTCGAACGTCTCGTGCGAGCACATGCGCATCGTGTGCAGGCCGACCTGCCAGATGCGGTCGAGCGCGGGATCGGAGGACTGGAACGTCGCCGCGATGCGGTACGGATACGCCGTGAAGCGGTGCGCGAGGGCGCGCAGCGTGAGCGGGGTCGCGCCGACCTTGATCTGCAGGCCGATGTAGCGGAACGCGCGCCAGTGCAGCGGCTCAAAGGTCTCGTCGCGGCCCGACGGCTCCCAGATGTCGCCCCACCCGGTCACCTCACCGCGGCGGTCAAAGGTCCAGCCGCGGCTTTCGTCGGCGAAATGCGACGCGAGGTTCGCCAGCGACTGCTGCTTGCCCAGGAGCTTCGCGCCGGGCGTGTCCCAGCGCAGCCGCAGCGCCTCGGCGTAACGCAGGCGGACTTCGCTGCCCGCGCCGCCGGAAACCTCGAGATGGGGAAACGCCGTCGTGAGGATCTTGGTGTCGAGCACCAGGCTCACCGTGGTGTTCGCGGGCAGGGTCAGCGGCGTGCCGCGCTCGAGCAGCGCCGACCACGGCGCCGGCACCGCCGCACCGCCGGCGAGAAACGCGTCGGCGAATTTCTCCGGCGCGCCTTCCTCCAGCATCGGCACCATGCGCGGCAGCAGGCCGTACGGGCTGGCGGGGTCGCGGCGGTTTTCCAGCAGCTCCGCCTTGAACAGCAAATGCGCCGCGGGCCAGGCCGTGTCGTCGAACTCCGGCGTGTTCCAGCCCACCGGGATCAGGCTCGCGACGCGGTGCTCAAAGTAGCCGAGGTAGCCCTCGAAGGTCGTGTGCTCGTTTTGGAAACGGTGCGCCTTGTCCACCGCGACTTTCCACGCCGCATCCGTGCGCAGGTCGGTGAGCGTCCCGCCCGCCTTCGCCTGCAGCGCCCCCTCGAGCACGAAGCCGCCGGTGTACGTCAGCACCGAGCACGGCGGACCAAGCAGCGCGGGGCGGTGCGCCACGCGCGACATGTCGAGCACGAGGGCCGCGAGGACGTTGCGGCCGCGGCGCAGGTGCGGCGCGAGGTCGAACGTCTCGTAGAAATGGTGGTTCACGTCGCCCTTCGCCGGGCCGCGGCCGAGGCAGGTGCCGTTGCAGAAAAACAGGTAGCGGCTGTCGGCCGACACGTGGACGGTGAGCGCCACCGCGGCGGGATCCGCGACCTCAAACGTGCGCCGGAAATAGCGCACCTGATAGTGCGAGGGCGTTGCGGCTTCGGGCGGCGGCGCGGAGTGCGAGCCCTCGGCGGACCAGATCCAGTGGGCGGAATTGACGAAGGGTTTTTCGGACACGGGGAAAGGGATCGGCGGGCTCAGGGCGCCGGCGGCAGGAAAACAAGGTCGAAGGCATAGGCCCCGTACAGGCCGCCGTCGTGCCAGGTGCGGCCGAGGTCGTCGGAGTAATAGGTGCCCTCCTCAAAGGTCGAGGCCCAGAGGCGGCCCTTCACGTCCGGGTCGAAGGCCAGCACAAAGACATTTTTCGCCGGCAGGCCCGCCGTGCGGTCCGCCCAGGTCCGGCCGCCATCCGCCGAGACCCGCACGCCGATTTCCCAGCCGCCGACCGCCAGTTGCGTCGCGGCGTGCGGCGAGATCGCCGCCGCGTAGAGGTTCGCCGTGGCCGAGCCGGGATCGGCCGCCGTCCAGCTCTGGCCGCCATCGCGCGAGAGCCACGCCCCGCGGCCCTGCGTGCCGGCCAGCAACAGCTTCGGGTCCGCGGCGCTCTCCGCGAGCCGCAGCACGCTCACGGCGGGAAACGCCGTGCGCGCCCATGTGACCGCGCCGTCGCGCGAGACATAGACCCCATCCTCCGTGCCCAGCAGCACGTGGCCGCCCGACGCGGCGTCGGCGATGATCGTCTGGCAATAAAGGCGGGAAAGACCCTGCTGCGCGAGCTGCCACGAGGCACCGCCGTCCGTGGACCGCAGCGGTCCCCACGCCGTCGCGGCGTAGGCGTGCGCCGGGTTCGCGTGGTCAAACACGATGGCACGGACATCCGCGACCTCCCACCCCGTGGTCTTGCGCCAGGTCTTGCCGCCATCGGTGGTGCGGACCACGCCATCCGAGCTCGCGAGCAGCAGGGTGGCCGGGTTGACCGGACTGGCGACGAGGCTGGTGACCCCGAGGATGCGCGGGCCAAAGTTGGCCCACTGCCCGTCCGCCTGCCGGAGATAGAGTCCGGAATCCAGCGGTGTCGGGGAATTTTTCTGCGCCTTGGTCATGGAGACCGCCGCATAGAACCGGCTCACCGGCGCGGCGGGTGCGGTCGCAAGGCCGGCGACAAGGGCGAGGACAAGAAACCGGCTGAGGCGGGAGCTCATGGCTGGGCGGGGACGGCGGATTCCTGGCGGACGTTGTGGGTGAAATCGAGGAGCAGACGCTCCGCGCCATGGGCGATTTCCAGCTGCTGGCTGCCGCGCGTCGCGTGGCCGAACGGGCTTTCGAAGAGCGGCCAGCTGGCGAAGTCCACGGGCTGACCGTTGACCGTGGGCGTCGCGCCGTAGCGGGCATGGATCACCGTGCCGTCGAGCGAGGTGAACGTGGCCTCCGGTTGCGTGGCCGTGGAGAAAGTCAGCGGCAGCGCGCGCACCGCGGCCTTGAAGGCCTCGTAGCTGGCGAAGGCGCGGGCCGGCGCGACCTGCACGACGTAGCCGTTCTTCAGCGCCGGGCTCACATAACAGCGGTGGCCGGAGCCCCACTTCGCGAAGTCCGTGCTGATGAAACCCCCGGCGCCGTGCGCCAGCAAGCCGGTCCAGTCATTGGGCTTCCATTCCCCGGCGGCAAACGGCCGGTAGGCGATGTAGACGGGACCGCCCTGGGCAAAAATCCAGCCCGAGGCATCCTCCTCGGTGTGGGTGAGATCGCGGGAGAAAAACATCGTCACGAGCGGGAAGCGTGTGCCCGGGGGAATATCATAGAGGGCGACGAGGGCCGGGCCGTGCTGGTAAACCTGCTCGAACGGCGAGCCGCTCGGGAGCTTGTCGGGCGTGTCGTAGTCGGCCTTGGACCGCGCGATCAAATTGGTGACGGTATCCCAGTCGGCGCCGAAGAACATCGTGCCCTCCAGCGGCGAAGAGTAGGGCTGCACGCCAAAGAATGTGTTGGCTGCCTTCGCCGCGGGCCGGTCGGTGCGCCAGATGAGGTTCCAGGTCTGCTGCTGGATCGGCTGCAGGAGGCCGCCCTGCGTGGAGCCGAGGATGAAATCCTGGTCCACATAGCTGTATTTGTAGACCGGGATCGTCCGCTTGTCCCCGATCACAAACGACTCCGGACCGGCATTGCGCAGCCGCCAGCGGGTGCGCTTGAGCTCGCGCTCGACATACGGCTGGGCCCGGTCGCGGGCAATGCGCTCCAGGATCGGCGGCGGCGTGTAGCCGCTCAGGGCCAGGATCTGCACTGTGCCGTTCGGCTGGCGTTCCCCGAAGCCAAAGAGCAGCCAGCCCAGCGCCATGGAGGGTGTCAGCCCGGGCGCGATGATCTGCCGCGGGTAAACCCGGCTGTGCGCCCCGCCATAATAACCGTCGAGCGTCTCCACCGCATAATCATAGAAGATGTAGTCGAGCATCAGGTGCGCCCGCTGCCGGAACGCCGCGTCCTGCGCCCAGCCGGACAGCAGGGCGAGACCGGTCGCGTACTCCTCGAGGTAATTGGGTGAATCGTACTCCCCCTGGCCGAAGGACGTCGTCACTTCCAACCAGTGCTCAAGATAGCTGCGGGACTCAGCCATGTTTTCCGCGGAGGATTTGCCGTTGAACCATTTCTCCGGGCCGGCCCCGGGATAGGTCTGGGCCGCCAGGTAAAGGGATGAATAGTAAAGGACCCAGTGATTCTCGGTGTCACCCCGGCTCGGCCAGTAGGTCCGCCAGAGCTCCGCGAAGCGGGCCCGGCTCGGGTCGTCCAGGCCCTGGTCTCCCGCCATCATGAGCGTGACCATGGGAAACATCCAAAACATGTTTCCATCGGCTTTCACCGCGAGAATCTTCGCCAGGCGCGCCAGGGCCGCCTCCCGCTTTTCGCCGCGCTGCAGGCAGGCGGCGACATCATAGTGCCCTCCCTTGGTCAGATCCGCGGGGTCGAGGGCGGCGATCGAACTGGCAATGACGCTCTGCCGGCGTTCCTCAAAGCGCCGGGTGATATCCGCGTCCGACAGCAAAACACCCTTTTCCCCCTCCCGGGCAAACAAGGCGCCGACGGACAGCATCAGGACCAAAACCATGATGCAGGGCCTCTTTACCTTTGTAGGGATCATATAATGAGATTGTCTCAAGTAAGAGAGAGCGTTCAGCATGAATCCGCTCTATTCAGCATTTCAACCAGCATTTTCCCTGAAATTTCAATTTATGCCCCGCTCCAAAAAACACCCCGCCCCCCGCCTCGTCCAGTGCGCCACCATGTGGTCAATGATGGGTTATCCGTCCGCCAAGCGCGAATGGTCCCTCGAGCGGAAACTGAAGGAAATCAAGGCCGCCGGATTTGACGGCGTTGCCGCCTACGCCAACGCCGAATTGGGCGGCCTGGCCAAGAAGCTCGGGCTGAAAATCATGGGGGGGTTTGACGGCAGCGACGCCAAGAAGGCCCGCCAGCAGATCATCGAGCAGCGCGACAACGGCACGCGGTACATGAACGTGCAGCTGCTCGACCACGACACGCCCCCCGCGGTGGCCGCCAAACTGGCGGTGAAGCTGATCAAGCTGTCCGACGAACTCGGCGTCGCCGTCCACATCGAGACCCATCGCGACACGGCCACGGAGACGCCCGAGAAATACGACGAGATCGCCCGGCTGTTTCAGAGGGCCACGGGGCGTCTGATGCCCACAACGTGGGACCACTCGCACTTCGCGGTTTCGAAGCACCTGCTCCCCGCGGTGTATTCCAAGCGCCTGCTCGTCTGGCCCAAGCTCATCCAGCATTCCCAACTCTTTCACCTGCGTCCGTTCAACAGCCAGCACTGCCAGATCCCGGTGACCAACGGCCGCGGCATGCTGACCCCGGAGTTCAAGGACTACCTGGCCTTCGTGGAGGACCTTTTCACGCTTTGGCTGCAGGGTCCGAAGCCGCGCGGCGAGCTGTATGTCTGCCCGGAACTCGGGATGACCCATGGCTACTTCGTGAGCGGCGATCCGCATGCCTGGCCTGACGCCATCCGCGCCCGCAAGGAATACGCCGGCGCCTGGCGGCGGGCCTTGGTCCGCGCCAAGAAAAAGTAATTTTCAGGCCGGTTCCATGGGGTTCAGGCGAGGCCCTGCCAGCCTGAATACCCTTGACGGGGTGTCATGATTTTCAGAATTGTTTTCTGAAACTTTCACGGCCTACCCCCAGCCATGCTCATTGCCGATATTGCCCTCCGGGCCAAGGTCTCCCCAGCCACCGTCTCCCGCGTAATTAATCAGCCGCAACTCGTCGCACCGGACCGGCTCGCCCGCGTTCAGGCGGTCATGACGGCGGTCAATTACGTCCCAACCCCCCTGCATCGCCGCCGCGGACCCAAGTCCCGCCTGGCCGCCCCGAAGAAGATCGCCGTGTGGTTTGTCGGCGCGAAAAAGACCTCCAGCCTCAATTGGTTTCAAGACCAACTGCTTCAGGTTCAGCCTTCTAACGAGCGCCAGCGCATTGAGTTAAGTGTCATATTTACCGACACCCCGGACGATTTCCCACGCGCTCTTGCGGAGCGTCAGGTGGATGGGGTCATCATCCAGGGCATGGAGCCGGCAGCCTCGAGTATTCAAAAACTGGCGGGTCTGCCTCATGTTTGGTTCATGACGCGGCGCACCGCCGCTTACCCGGGCGATTATGTCGAGCCGGACAACGAGCTCAACGGCCGCCTCGCTGCCGATTACCTGCACAGCCGCGGCCACAAGACGCTGGCGGTCATCTCGACGGATCCGGCCTACAGTGCCGTGGCCTGGCGCGTGAAATCATTTGGGGAACGGGCCAGGGAGCTTGGACTCACCGTCCACAACATTCTCGGAAAGGCCCGACCCGGAGTGAGTTACCTAGAAATTGCCCCGCTGCATGAGGAAAGCGACTGGCTCGTGCGCCGCATGATGCAGACCTCGCCCCGCCCCACCGGCCTGTACATGCCCGTCGATCATTTTTGCGGCTCCCTTTTCCGTTCCATGCGCCAGGCTGGGTTGAAGTCGGAGCGGGATTTCGAGGCCGTGCTCGGGAACTACAATCCCGTCATTTACCACAATCTCGACCACCTGCCGGCCGCGTTGAACATCAACCTGCCGACCTTGGTGCGAAAAGTCGTCGATCACCTCGTCTGGCGCATCGAAAACCCGACCGCAATCGGCCGGGTCGGCGTCACCATCGCACCCACCATGGTGGCCATGTCCCAGTCCAAGTCGCCGATCGGCTGAAAATTCATAAAAGTCTCGCTTGCTAATGTCCGGGGGTTTTCATGCTCTTTACGTCGTTTTCACCGGTATCCACCCCACATGATCGGTTCCCACCCCACGCTGACATTCATTCCACCGACGCTGGACTGATGTCACCCAACTGATCCCCCCACTTTCCCGACTTTTGAACCGGTTCACACCGGGTCAAAACCGGAAACTACAAACCACCCCCATACAACGAATGAACTCAGTACCCAGCTACCAAATGCACAGGGCCAGCAAATACCTGGTCTCCTGTTTGGCTGCATTGGTCGCAGTTTCGGCTCCTAATTTGCGAGCCCAAGCTGCTACCACGACCAAGACCACCACGACGACCACGGCCGCTCCCCTCGCTACAGACGAAGGTGTGACGACCCTGTCGAAGTTCACGGTCAACTCCGACAAAGACAACGGCTACCTGAAGACCAACTCCGCCACGGCCACCCGTATCGGCATGGAAGTTCAGCGTACGCCCCTCGCGATCGAAATTAAGTCGGCCGAGTTCCTCGCGGACACGAACACGCAGTCCCTCACGGACATCCTGCGCTACACGTCCTCCGGTTCCGGTGACAATTCGTTCTCTTCGGCCCGCCCGGCCAACGGCGCCACGCCCGTGGGTAACTTCACGATGCGCGGTTTCCAGGTTAACACGTACCTGCGCAATGGTGTGAAGCGTTATACCGCCTTCACCCTCGATGGCACGGAGCGTGTTGAAATCGTCAAGGGCCCCGCGGCCCTGTTCTTCGGTAACGGCGCCCCCGGCGGTGTTATCAATTACATCACCAAGCAGCCCGTGTTCGCCAAGGTCCCGACGACCCTGTCGTACATCACGGGTACGGACAAGAAGCGCAAATACGTCCTCGATCACAACACGATGTTCTCGTCCAAGGCCGCCATGCGCGTCATTGTGGCGGATGAAAACAGCGGTGGTCAGCGCAAGTTCGAATACACGAAGATGGATGAGGCCCTCCTCTCCCTCGCGATCGTGCCGTTCGAGAGCGGCAAGCTCCGCATCACGACCGAGGCGGAATACGAGAACCTGAAGTACAACAACACCCGTTCGACGGAGTGGTTCTACCCGCAGGCCTGGTTTGATGCCTACGCCAACACCGTGTCCAACCCGAGCGCCTCCTCCCTGGTGGCCCTCGAGCAGGGTGCGCAAGGCAACGGCGTCAACTTCGGCGTCAATGCCCTCGGCAGCGCCGGCGCGGCCGCCCAGATGGCTGCCCGTTACAACATCATCGGTGGTTACGGCAACTGGGGTAACGACAATCGCGTCGCTTCCAACGACTACACCCTGCCCAATTACACCAAGATCGAGCGTGGCGCCTACTACCTGGACGCCAACGGCAACAAGATCCACGACACCGGCTTCAACTGGGATGCTCGTGGCGCCTTCCAGAAGGACGCCGTGAACACCGTCGACGTCACCGTCGAAATGTCGCCGTTTGACTGGGTTGATGCCCGTTACGTTGTCACCAGCGACAACAACCGCTATGACTCGGTTGAAGGCGGTTACTCGCCTTACGCTGATGGTCGCACGTTCAGCTCCTTCGGCGGCGTCGCCGGCAACAGCGCCGGCTACTACCTCCGTTCCTGGGACCACCAGTTCGACATGATCCTCAAGAAGGACTTCTGGGGCATCAAGAACAAGCTGCTCATCGGCGGTACCTTCCGCGAGGCCATGCAGCAGTACAACGCGCAGGCGTTCACGTACTACGGCCAGATCCCCGGCGCCAGCAACGGTGTCGCGAATCCCGGCGGTATCTACACCGGCGGCTCGCTCACGCTGGGCAATGTGGCCCACGTGCCGGTCAACCAGGTGGTGCGTGACCGCTTCGGCAACATCAAGACCCTCCCCCAGATCTTCGCGAACTGGGATCCGGGTTATGAAGTCCAGCCGGACATCAAGCCCCTGTTCGTCATCGACCGTAACGAGCTCGACGGTTACTACTACCAAGAGCAGGCCGGTTATGTGAACTACCAGGGCCAGATGCTCGATGACCGCCTGACGGTCCTCGCCGGCGTCCGCCGCGAAATGCACCGGGACAGCGGTCAGTACCTCACGGACAACTTCCCGTACGTCTCGCCCCCGCCGTCCGCCTACTACGATACGACGACCTACCTGCCGAGCTACTACGGCTATGATCCGGCGTACTCCGCCGACTTCGGTGGTAACCACTCCCGTATCGCCGGCACCGCCTGGATGGTCGGTCTCTCGTACCAGGTGAAGAAAGACATCAACGTCTACATCTCCACGAGCAAGATCTACAACCGCAACGGTGCGACGAACGCGGGCGGCTTCTCCCCGCTGTCGCCCCCGCAGTGGTTCGCCGCGGCGCAGGCCTACCTTGGCTCGCTCCCCGGTGGCAATGCCGCCAATCCGTTCATCTACCGCGGCGCGACGATCACCAGCACGGCTGACCTGGTCAACGCGCTGCACGCCGCTGGCGCTGACGTCCTGATCAAACCCGAGACGGGTCGTAACACCGAAATCGGTGTCAAGACCTCCCTCTGGGATGACAAGCTCGTCGGTACCCTGTCGGTGTTCCACATGTTCCGCGTCAACCGCCGCGTGGACGATGGCACCGCTAACAACAACGAACCCCTCGATTTCGCGAACAACTACCAGTACTTCGGTGCTCCTGGTGCGTTTGTGAACCCGACCGGCTTCAACTTCTCCGGCGCTCGCCTGCTCCGCTGGCGCACCGTTGGTCAGAAGGACGTTGTCGAGGGTGCTGACGGCGAAGTCACTTGGTCCCCGATCAAGAACTTCCAGACCGTCGTCAACGGCGCCTGGCTGTGGACGGCCCACACGGTCAGTGCTCCGACGGTTGCGATGCCCGGCTCCGCTGCCTATCAGGCGTTCAACCTCAGCACGGTTGCCGGCAACAACGCGAAGGTCGCCTCGGACATCTACTACGGCGCCCGTCTCGAGAACGTTCCGGAATTCCGCCTGAACACGTTCAGCAAGTATACCATCACCGACGGTGTCTTCAGCGGCCTTTCCCTGGCCCTGGGTACCCGTTACTCGTCCAAGATGGTTATCTCGCGTGACGTGACGTGGAATCCGCTCAACGGCGGCTTCCAGTCCGGCAACTACTTCGTGTTCGACGCGAACGTTGCTTACCCCTGGGAACTCATGGGCTACAAGCTCACCTCCACCATCAGCGTGCAGAACTTGACCGACAAGCTGTACTTCGAAGGTGGCGTTGTCGCCTCCCCTGGTCGCCAGGTGTTCATCACGAACAAGCTGAGCTTCTAAGCTGAAAGCTTAACTGTCGCCTTACTTCAAAGGGCGGAGACGAAAGTCTCCGCCCTTTTTCTTTTTGCCGATGGGACGCACCCGGCGACATATGGACGGCGTACGCCTCCCCGATTGGCCGGTCCGTTTCCGTTCTCGCGCGTATCACCTTCCGTGCAACCTCCTTCCCCTCCGTCCTTTTGGCAGCGGCGCCTCATCCGGCCCGTCCGGAACCTGCTGACCCACGGCGTCACCCCGGACAAGATCGCCCTCACTTTCGCTGTGGGCACGGCCTGCTCGCTGCTGCCCTTCCTCGGCTTCACGTCACTGCTCAATCTCGGGGTCGGACTCTGGCTGCGGCTCAACCAGCCCATCCTGCAGACGCTGAACCAGCTGCTGGGCCCCTTGCAGCTTGGGCTTATCCTGGTCTACGTGCGGATCGGTGAAAAAATCTGGGGCGCACCCCCCATGCCGCTCTCGGTTTCCACCCTCATCCATTCCTTCCGGGAAAATCCCGGGGCCTTTCTCCAGCGGTTTGGCTGGACCGGCGTTCACGCCGCCACCGCGTGGCTCATCAGCGCCCCGCTGATTGTCGGCGGCCTTTATTATTTCCTGCGCCCCGTCATGCGGAAATTTTCCCGGCAGCCGGCCACCGGCTGAGGTTCGCGGCCGGACCCGCCCGTCCTGGTTGTTTCGGGCCGGCACTCGACACTGCCCGCCATTCCCGCCAGCTTGTCTTCCTCGTCCCCCGGACTGTCCTTCCCTTTCAGCATGAACCCCGGCTTACAGTTCCGTGCAGCGCTCAAGGCGGAAAAACCCCTGCAGATCGCCGGCGTGATCAACGCCTATGCCGCGCTGCTCGCCCAGCGGGCGGGCTTCCGCGCCCTCTACCTTTCCGGCGCCGGCGTCGCCAATCATTCCTTCGGTCTGCCCGATATTGGTGAAACCGACCTCATGGACGTCCTGCCCGACGTCCACCGGATTGTCCGCAGCGCCAACCTGCCCCTGCTCGTGGACATCGACACCGGCTGGGGTGACCCCGGCGCCGCCGTGCATTCCATCGCGGGCGCGGGCGCCGCGGGCATCCACCTCGAGGACCAGGTCCCGGCCAAGCTCTGCGGGCATCTGCCCGGCAAACAACTCGTCCCCACCGCCGAAATGGTCGCGCGCGTGCAGGCCGCGGTGAAGGGCCGGTCGAACCCGGACTTCGTCATCATGGCGCGCACTGACGCGGCGGCGGTCGAGGGCCTGCCCGCCGCGATCGCCCGCGCCCAGGCCTACGTCTTCGCTGGCGCCGACATGATCTTTGCCGAGGCCCTCACCACGCTTGAGGACTACCGCCAATTTGCCGCCGCCCTGAAAGTCCCCGTGCTCGCCAATCTCACCGAGTTCGGCCGGACCCCCCTGTTCACTCTCGACGAACTCCGCCCGACCGGCATTGCCATGGCGCTCTACCCGCTTTCCGCCTCGCGCGCCGCGGCCGCCGCCTCGCTGGAGGTTTTCCAGGCGATCCGGCAGGACGGCACGCAAAAGGCCGTGGTCGGAAAGATGCAAACCCGCACCGACCTCTACGATATCCTCGGTTACAAGCCGAAGGGGTAACC
>CAIOAO010000067.1 GCA_903855985.1 uncultured Opitutia bacterium
CGCCTCGCGCGCCGCGGCCGCCGCCTCGCTGGAGGTTTTCCAGGCGATCCGGCAGGACGGCACGCAAAAGGCCGTGGTCGGAAAGATGCAAACCCGCACCGACCTCTACGATATCCTCGGTTACAAGCCGAAGGGGTAACCAAAGTTGGCCATGAGCTCGGACACCACGCCGCTGCCGGCCCCCCGGGCCAAGAAGTCCGTCACCCTCTCCGGCATCATCGCAGGCAACACCGCCATTTGCACCGTCGGCCAGTCGGGCAACGACCTGCACTACCGCGGCTACGACATCGCCGACCTCGCCCGCGGCGCCTCTTTTGAGGAAGTCGCCCACCTGCTGATTCACGGGCACCTGCCCAACGCCGCCGAGCTCGCCGTCTACCGGGCCAAGCTCATCCGCCTCCGCGGCCTTCCCCCCGCCTTGTGCTCCGTGCTGGAGCAGATTCCCAAGCACGCCCACCCGATGGATGTGCTCCGCACCGGCTGCTCGATGCTCGGCACCCTCGAACCGGAGATCCTGCCCGAGTCCGGCGCCGGAGCCGCCTCCGCGCCCGGGGCGCGCGCACTCGCCGACCGCCTCATCGCGGTATTTCCGTCCGTGCTGCTCTACTGGCATCACTTCGCCCAGAACGGCACCCGCATTGCCGTGGAAACCGCCGATTCCTCCCTCGCCGCGCATTTCCTCAACCTGCTGCACCAGCGCGCGCCTTCCGGGGCTCATGTCCGCGCCCTCGACCAGTCCCTCATCCTCTACGCCGAGCACGAGTTCAACGCCTCTACCTTTACTGCCCGCGTCGTCGCCGGCACCGGCACGGATTTCTATTCCGCCATCACCGGGGCCATCGGCGCGCTGCGCGGGCCGAAGCACGGCGGGGCCAACGAGGTCGCCCTCGGGATCCAGCAGCGCTACCGCACCCCCGCCGAGGCCGAGGCGGACATCCGCGCACGCGTCGCCCGGCGCGAAATCGTCATCGGTTTCGGCCACCCGGTCTACACCACCGGCGACCCGCGCAATCCCGTCATCAAGGAAATTGCCCGCCAGCTTTGCACCGCGGCCGGGGACCTGAACCCCTTCAACATCGCCGAGCAAATCGAAACCCTCCTCTGGAACGAGAAGCGCATGTTCCCCAACCTCGATTGGTACAGCGCCGTCGCCTACCGCGAGCTGGGCGTGCCCACCGCCATGTTCACCCCGCTCTTTGTGATGGCCCGCACCGCCGGCTGGTCCGCCCACATCGCCGAGCAGCGCATCGACGGCAAAATCATCCGCCCGGGCGCAACCTACACCGGGCCCGATAACCGCCCCTTCCCCTCCCTTAACCAAAGATAGTTTTGTCTTCGCGGTCGTGGAGAGCCACCGACGTCACCGGGGAATTACTCCGTGACCTCCACTTTATCCTCTGTGAACTCTGTGTCCCCATAAAATGTCTGCTCCCATTTCCAACGTCCGTCCCCCGCCGGATACCCTGCTGACCGCGATTGCCGACTACGCGCTCAGCGCGCCGATCACCAGCGCCGAGGCCCTCGACACGGCCCGCTGGTGTCTGGCTGACACACTGGCCTGCGGTATCCTGGCCCTGGCTTACCCCGCCTGCACCAAGCTCCTCGGCCCCGTCGTGCCGGGAACCACCATCCAGCACGGCGCCCGTGTTCCGGGCACCCGCTACGAACTCGATCCCGTCCAGGCCGCCTTCAACCTCGGCACCATCGTCCGCTGGCTCGACTTCAACGACACCTGGCTCGCCGCCGAATGGGGCCACCCCTCCGACAACCTCGGCGCCATCCTCTCCGTGGCCGACTGGCTCAGCCGCCAGCAGGCCGCCGGCGCCACACCTGCCGCCTTCCAATCTAAAATCGAGATTCTAAATTCGAAAATCACCATGCACGACGTCCTCGTCGCGATGGTGAAGGCCCACGAAATCCAGGGCATTCTCGCCCTCGATAATTCCTTCAACCGCGTCGGGCTCGACCACGTCCTTCTCGTCCGCGTCGCGTCCACCGCCGTCGTCACGGCCATGCTGGGCGGATCGCGCGAGCAAGTCATCAACGCCGTGTCCCAGGCCTGGCTCGACGGCTCCGCCCTCCGCACCTACCGCCACGCCCCCAACACCGGCTCGCGCAAGTCCTGGGCCGCCGGCGACGCCACCAGCCGCGCCGTCCGCCTCGCCCTGATCTCCCTGACCGGTGAGATGGGCTACCCCTCCGTCCTCACCGCCAAGACCTGGGGCTTCCAGGATGTCTCGTTCAAGGGCAAATCCGTCACCCTCGCCCGCCCGCTCGGCAGCTACGTGATGGAGAACATCCTCTTCAAGATTTCCTTCCCCGCCGAGTTTCACGCCCAAACCGCCGTCGAGTGCGCCTTGCAGCTGCATCCGCTCGTGAAAAACCGCCTGGGTGAAATCACGCGCATCGAGCTCACCACCCACGAGTCGGCCATCCGCATCATCGACAAGACCGGTCCGCTCAACAACCCCGCCGACCGCGATCATTGCCTCCAGTACATGACCGCGATCGGACTGATCTTCGGCAACCTGACCGCCGATCACTACGAGGACTCGGTCGCCGCCGACCCGCGCATTGACGCCCTGCGCGCCAAGATGACCGTCACCGAGGAAAAGCAGTACTCGCAGGACTACCTCGACCCCGACAAGCGCTCCATCGCGAACGCCGTTCAGGTGTTTTTCGCCGACGGCTCCAAAACCGCCAGGGTTGCCGTGGAATACCCCATCGGGCACCGCCGCCGCCGTGGAGACGGCATTCCCCTGCTCCAGCAAAAAGCCCAGGCCGCCTTCGCCGCGCATTTTGGTCCGGCCAAATCGGACCGGCAGATGGCTCTCTTCACTGACCGCGCCAAGCTTGAGACCATGCCCGTCCACGAATTCGTCAGCCAGTTCACGAACTAATACCCCACAATGAGCCGCTCTGCCCAAAGTGTATTTGTATTCGGCCTTTATCTGGCCGCCGTCAGCCTTGCGCTGATCCTGTTCCCCAACCCGCTGTTCGCCGTCCTCCGGCTTCCCGCCAGTCATGAGGTCTGGCCACGGGTCGTCGGCGTGCTGGCGCTCGTCCTGGCCCATTACTACACGCAGGCGGCCCGCCATGAGGTGGTGGCGTTCTTCCGCTGGACCATCTCGGCCCGGCTCATGGTCTTTGTCGTCTTCGGGCTGTTCGTGTTCTTCGGCCTGGCGCCGCTCCCCCTGGCCCTGCTCGGGACCGTGGACCTCGCGGCCGCCCTCTGGACGGCCTGGGCGCTGCGCCCGTCGCCGGTCAACTGAGCCCGCCGCAGGCTTGGCGGAGGCGGGTACAAAAAAACGGCGTGGATCGCTCCACGCCGTTCGCCGGAAATTAAAGGTCGGCTAGCTCAGTTCCAGTGGCCTTCGTAGAACCGGTAGGCATTGCCGTCTTGTTCCGTGTGCGGCGGGATCCAGTTCGAGCCCTTGTACGGGGGCATCTCCCAATGGCCGGCCATCCATTGATAGCGGCTCTCCTGCCACGTCCAGTAACCCGGGACCCACACGTAATCGCCGGACGGACGCGCGAGCACGACCTCCTGCTGCAGTGCGGGCAGGGCCGACGTCACGATGATCGTGTTAACGGCGGGATTCGGATTCGAGGTCGTGGTCGTCGTGTAGGCCGTGGTGCCCTGGGGTGTCGTCGTCACGTAGGTCGGCGTCTGCACCGCCATCGGGACGGTTTGCGTGGTCTGCGTGGTCGTCACCTGCGTGGCGGGCGCCGGCGGCGGGGCGGAAACAACGTGCGACTCTTCCGAGGCACAACCGGCGAACATCGCCAGCGCGCCACAGACGGCGAAAGCAGGCGCGAGGAAAGTCGCGCGACTTGATGGGGTTGAAGTGTTGGTATTCATACCCGCCACGCTGACCGACAATTCAGCCCCCGGTTCGACGCCAAACCGCAAAAAATGCCCGCCGCGGGGTAATCACCCCACCCGGTTTCCGGATTTGCCAGCTGCGCACCGGACGGCTTGGCTGAGGCCTTACCCAACATGACACGCACTCTGGTCAAAGACGCCCTCAACGCCGCTGCGCCGATGGAGACCATCCTTCTCCAGGGCTGGGTCCGCACCCGCCGCGACGCGAAGGCCTTCTCCTTCATCGAGCTCAACGACGGCTCCTGCCTCAAGGGCATCCAGATCGTCGCTGACGCCGCCCTGCCCGACTACGCGCATATCACCAAGGCCAATACCGGCGCCTCGCTCGAGGTGCGCGGCAAGCTCGTCGAGTCCAAGGGCTCGGGCCAGAAATGGGAGGTCGTCGCCACCGGCTTTAGCGTGCTCGGTGAGGCCGACGCCACCTATCCGCTCCAGAAGAAAGGGCATACGATGGAGTTCCTCCGCGAGATCGCCCATCTGCGGCCGCGCTCCAACCTCTTCGGCGCCGTCTTCCG
>CAIOAO010000068.1 GCA_903855985.1 uncultured Opitutia bacterium
CGCTCTTGTCGGCCCACGGCGCGATGGCGCGACCCCAGCCACAGATGAGGCGGTGCGTGGCCTTTTCCAGGTACTGCCAGTCGTTGAGCAGGTCCACGATGGTGGGCTTCTGCTTGGACTCGGGCGTGACGACAATCCGGCGGGACGGGGTGGCGACGGGGGCGGCGGCGACAGGACTCATGGCGTTACCCTAGCATTAACGCTTGCCTTCTGGCAATGTCTGCAAGGGCTTTATTTGTGCCTAAAACTGACCATCACCTCTGGCATAACCCCTTCACTTCCCACGGCCGGAAGCCGCCGGCGGGCGAGGGCGGCGACAGTTTCCAAATCCATGAATGCGGTTGCCTGCGGCTGGGTGCCGGCTGGAACCACCGGGGCGTGTGCAGCCCATACTGGCGCCTCTATTACGACCGGACCCCGGGTGCGTGGATCGAGTCGGGTGGCCGGCGGTATCCGCTGACGCCGGCGAAGTTCCTCCTCGTGCCGGACGGGGTGGTGTTTGACTGCGGCAGCCGGCCAGGGGCGGAGCACATGTGGGTGCATTTCTCTTTGTATCCATCCCTGACCGAAGCGGGCACCGGGATCGTGGAAATCACTGCCACGCGCCTGGGCCGCGCCCTGGCCCGCGAGTTGCAGCGGCGGATTGAAAAAGGCCAGGCGGCCGCGGCCGCGCACGCGGGGGCGGGGCTGCTGCACCTGGTGCTGGCCGAGCTGGGGCCGGAATGGTTCACCGCGATCCCGCCGCGGCTGAGCAAGCTCTACCGCTGGATCCAGCACGAGCTGGGTGGGGAGATTACCAATGCCTTGCTCGCGGCGCAGGCGGGACTGAGCGTCGAGGCGTTCATCCGCTGGTTCAAGGCGGCGACCGGCCGCACGCCGGCGGCGTTCGTGGCGGAGCGGCGGATCCGCGAGGCATGCCGGCGGCTGGCGTTTTCCGACGACTCGATCGAGCAGGTCGCAGAGGCGGTGGGCTTCGCCAACCGCCACCATTTCAGCCGCGTGTTCAAGCAGCATGCGGGCTGCGGGCCGGCGCAGTTCCGGCGCGGGTGGGCGCAACCTTGATGGGTCCGACGGGCCGGTGACCGTGGGAACGGTCACTGTTAAATTTACAATATACGGTGTATTACATATATAGGAGTTTCACTAAAGACGGAACGTGACATGATATAGTCTGTCAGTTGTATCCACCTATCTATGGTTACGAATAAACTCAAACTCCTCGAAGACACGAAGGCCAAGGTGGCCAAGCTGGAAAAGGCCATCGCGGCGCAACTCTCCCGCGAACTGGCCTCGCTGCCGCGGAAATACGGCTTCTCGAGCCCCCAGGCCTTTCTCAAGGCTTTCCGGTCCGTCGCGGGCGATGCCATGGTCTCGGCCGGCAACAAGGTCGGCGGCAAGCGCCGCAAGCGCGCCATCATCACGGCCGACACGAAGGCCCAGGTGAAGAATCTCGTCATTGCGGGCAAGACGGGCGGCGAGATCGCGAAGGCGATTGGCATCTCCCTGCCCAGCGTGCAG
>CAIOAO010000069.1 GCA_903855985.1 uncultured Opitutia bacterium
ACCTATCCCCAGGCGTTCACGCAGGGTGTCGCGATCTCGATCGTCGGCGTCGCCGGCGTGCGCACGATCACCTACGCCCCGTAATTGGGTCGCACGGTTTAACTCTCAAGCCGTCCGCGTCAGCGGACGGCTTTTTTGTGCTCAAATGACGGGGCCGGACGGACGCGGGCGGGAATTTCCTCCGCCCGGCCCCGTCATTTTTCTTTCCGCTCCGGAGTTTTGGGCTTCCATTGGGGGCGATGACCCCGGCCCAAGCCCAGCAGCGCATCGCCGACCTGCGCGTGCAACTCGCACGGGCGGACGAGCTCTACTACAAACGGGCGAAGCCGGAGATTTCCGATTTCGAATACGATGAGGCGAAGCGCGAGCTGGCGGACCTGGAGGGAAAGTTCCCGCAGTTCGCGTCGGCGGATTCGCCGACCCAGCGCGTCGGCGACGACCGGGTGCAGGGGTTCCAGGAGGTGGCGCACCGGCAGAAGATGCTCAGCCTCGACAACACCTACAACGAGGCGGAGCTGCGGGCGTTCCATGCGCGGCTCGCGAAGCTGCTGGGCACGGACGATCTCGGCTACACGGTGGAGCCGAAGATCGACGGCCTGGCGGTGAGCCTGACGTACGAGGACGGGCAGTTCGTCCGGGCGGTGACACGTGGCAAGGGCGACCGCGGCGACGATGTGACGGCGAATGTGCGGACGATCCACTCGCTGCCGCGCCAGCTCCACGGGGCGGCGCCGAGGCTGGTGGAGATCCGCGGCGAGATTTACCTGACGGCGGCGGAGTTCGAGCGCATCAACGCTGAGCGGGCGGCGGCCGGGGAGGAACTTTATGCCAACCCGCGGAACCTCGCGGCCGGCACCATCAAGCAGCTCGATTCCGCCGAGGTGGCGCGGCGCAAACTCGAGATCGTGCTGTACGGCCTCGGCTACTGCGAACCGGCGGTGGTGGAGTCACAGACCGGGCTGCAGAAAAAACTTTCGGCCTGGGGCCTGCCGGTGGTGGAGAAATCCTGGACGGTGCACGGCATCGACGCGGCCTGGGCGGCGGTGGGCGAACTGGACCGGCTGCGGCACGGCTTTGCGTACGGCACGGACGGCGCGGTGGTGAAGCTCGACAACGTGGACCAGCAGCGCGAGGCGGGGGCGACCGACAAGGCGCCGCGCTGGGCGATTGCCTACAAATTCAAACCGGAGACAGCGCGCACCCGGCTGCACGCCATCACGATCCAGGTCGGCAAGACCGGCATCCTCAGCCCGGTGGCCGAGCTGGAGCCGGTGCTGCTCGCGGGCAGCACCATCAGCCGGGCGACCCTGCACAACGAGGACGAGATCCGCCGGAAGGACATCCGCATCGGCGACCTCGTGGAAATCGAGAAGGCCGGCGAGGTCATTCCCGCGGTGTTGCAGTCATTCCCGGCGGAGCGGCCGAAGGGGGCCAAGGAGTACGACCTGTTCGCCGCGGTCGGGGGCAAGTGCCCGGTGTGCGGCTCGAAGATCGCGCGGATCGAGGTGGCGGCGGAGGATGCCACGGGCGTGGCGTGGAAGTGCCAGAATTACGACTGCGAGGCGCAGCGGGCGGGGCGCCTGGGATTTTTCTGCAGCCGCCGGGCGCTTGCGATCGACGGCGTGGGCGGGGTGGTGGCGGCGAAGCTGGTCGAGCTCGGCCACGTCCAGGATCCCCCGGACCTGTACGACGTGCCGCACGGGACGCTGGCGACGCTGAACCTCGGCACGGCGGAGGAACCGCGGGTGTTCGGGGAAAAGAACGCGACGAAGATCGTCGCGGCCCGCGAGGCGGCGCGCGCCCTGCCGCTCGAGAAATGGCTTTATGCGCTGAGCGTGCCGGAGGTCGGCGAGACGACGGCGCACGAACTGGGCCGGCGGCACCGGAGCTTCGCCGAGCTGGTGGATTCGCCGCTGCTGCGCGCGGTGTTGCAGAAAGCGGAGCGGGTGGCGCAACGCGAATGGGAGGCGCCGGCGTCGCGGAAAAACCCCGCCAAGTCCGACGAGGACAAGGCGCGGCGCAAGGAACTGTGCGCCCGGCTCGAGGCGGAAATTGCGGCCCTCGAGGCGGGTCCGCTCGCCGGCGTGCCGGCGGACATCGGTCCGGTAGTGGCGGCGAGCACCCAGGAATTTTTCGTCAGTGTCCCGGGCCGGCGGCTGCTGAAAAAACTGCATCACCTCGGCATCGACCCGCAGGGCACGGTGGCAACGGCGGGCGTGTTTACGGGCAAGACACTCGTACTCACCGGCACGCTGCCGACGCTGAAGCGCGAGGAGGCCGAGCAGAAAATCATGGCGGCGGGCGGCAAGGTCAGCGGCAGCGTGAGCAAGAAGACCAGTTATGTGCTCGCCGGCGAAGAGGCCGGCTCGAAACTCGACAAGGCGAAGGAGCTGGGCGTGCCGGTGATCGCCGAGGCGGAGTTCCTTCGGTTACTGGCCGGGGGATAAGCAATTACCCCACCGGAGGACCGCCGCACGATGCTTGCCAGCAAGGGCGGGTCTGGCACTGTGCCGGGGTTGTTACCCCTGATGCTTCCCACGGGCAAATTTCTGCGGATTCTCGGCCTCGGCGCAGGCCTGGCGCTGGCGGCTGCACTGGCCCGTGCCCAGGTGACTTCGGACCCGGCACTGCAGGCGATCATCGAGCAGAACCGGCAGTTGCAGGAGCAGGTGAAGGCGCAGCAAAAGACGATTGAGGCGCTCAACGCCCGGATGGAGGAGATCCGCCGGGCGAGTGAGCGCCAGGACCGCCAGCTGCAAACCCTGCAGGAAAGGACGGACGCGGCCGCGCCGGCGGAGCGGGCCGTCCCGGTCGAATCCTCGCGCGAGCGCGAGGTGCGCATTGCGGGCGAGTCGGGCCTGGCCTTTTTCTCGTCCGGCAGCCACGGCCAGTGGCCCAATTCGGAATTCCGGGTGGACGACACCACGATCACGGTCGAGGCGCCGGTCTGGCAGAACGTCTATTTCTTCACGGAGCTGAAGCTGCTCCAGCGCGAGGCCAGCGCGGCCAATTTTCAATTCGGCGAACTCTACGTCGAGTTCTAGGGCCTGGGCCGGCTGTGGGGCCGGCCGGAGGCGCTCAACCTGCGGGCGGGCAGTATCAACACGCCGTTCGGCGAGGAATACCTCCTCCGCGGTCCGGTCGAGAATCCGCTGATTTCCCATTCGCTCAGCGACATTTGGGGTCCGGACGAAGGCGCGGAGCTGTACGGCAAACTGGGCTCGTGGAGCTATGTCGTCGCCGTGCAAAACGGCGGGATCAGCCAGCTGCGGGACTTCAACTCGGACAAAACCTTCGCGGCGCGCCTCGGCTGGGATCCGCTCGCCTGGCTGCACCTGAGCGCGAGCGCGATGCGCACCGGCAAGCTCGCCACCGTGTCGCCGGTGACCAACACGGGGGACTTTGTGTCGTCGATCTGGTTTGCCAACGCCTTTTTCCGGGCGCTCGGCCCGACGAGCCGGACACAGGATTTCTGGGCCGACCTTTACTAGGCGGATGCGGTGGCCCGGTGGTCCGGCGGCCGCGTCGCCGCGGCCCTGGGCCAGGTCCAGTTCGACGACAGCGATCCACTCGTGGATAACTCGCGGCGGCTGCGCTACGGCTACCTGGAGGCGATGCAGTCCTTCACCGAGCAACTCTACGGGGCGGCGCGTTTTTCCGCGATTGATGCGCCCGGCGGCTACCCGCTCGCGGGCCAGGGCAATCCGGGCGAGTTTTTCTACCGGCCCTCGCTGACGGAGGAGCTGCGCCGGCTCAGCCTGGGGTTTGGCTACCGCTTCGGGCCGCCGCTGGTGCTGAAGCTCGAGTACAGCTGGGAGTGGGGCCGGATGCTCAGCGGGGCCAGTCGCGACCAGGAAAACTTCCTGGGCGCCGAGATTGGCCTGAAATTCTGACGACCATGACAAAATCACTGACCTTCCTGCTGGTGTGCCTCGCGGCCGGGACCGAATGCGTGGCCGGCACGATTGCGGGCACGGTGCGCGCGCTGCCGCCGGTGGAGGCGCCGGAAACGGCGGGCGGAGGCGGCTCGTATGACAGCCGCCGGTACAAATTTGTCGAGCGGATCGATTACGAGCACCTGCGTGACTTTGTGGTCTACATCGACCAGGCGATGCCATCGGCGGCCGCCGTCACACCGCAGCAGGCCGCCGTCACGACGCAGCGGGTCGCCAGCTTTGACCCACACGTGCTGCCAATCGCGGTGGGCACCACGGTCCGCTGGCCGAATGACGACGACATTTATCACAATGTGTATTCCGAGTCGGAGGTGAAGTCGTTCGACCTCAAGTTCTACAAGAAGGAGAAGATCCCCGAGGTGCTGTTCGACCAGATCGGCCGCGTGGATGTGTTCTGTGCGATCCACGCCAAGATGCACTGCATCGTGCTGGTACTGCCCAACGCCCATTTTGCCCGCGCGGACGCGAAAGGCCGGTTTGTGCTCAAGGATGTGCCCCCGGGGACCTACAAGCTGCGGGCCTGGCACGAGCGCTTTCCCAGCCAGACCAAGACGGTCGTGGTGCCGGCGGAGGGCGAGGTGCGGGTGGACTTCGCCCTCGGGCTGGGCGACCTGCCGAAATACTAACCCATGGCCGCCCCAAGCCGACCGATCCGATTCAGTCTGCAGGCCAAGGTCATGGCGGCGGTGCTGACGCTGCTCATCGTGCTGCCCGCGATCACGCTCTGGGTCGTGAACCGGAGCATCACCCGGCAGACGCGCGACGATGCGGGGCTGGCCCTGTCCACCGCGCGGGCGGTCTTTCTCCAATCGCTGGGCAACCGCGCCGGCAGCCTGGTGTCGCGGTACCGCAACATTGTGGGCGATGTGCGTTTTCTGAAGATGATCAAGCTGAACGATGCCGGCACCACCCAGCAGTATCTGCAGGACATGCTGGATGAGTTTGCTGATGACACCGAGTTGATGGTGTTTGTCACGCCAGAGGGCAAATTGCTCGTTTCGGCGGATGGCAGTCATGTCAGCGGCGCGCGGCGGGCGACCGTGGTCTCGCTGGAGGATTTTGTCCGGGACTCGGCCGGGGCGACGCGCCTGGCGCTGGGCGGGGAAATTGGCTCCGGCAGCCTGGTCCTGGGTGACCAGGCCTTGAATGTCGTGGCCATTCCCGTGGTGGTGACGGAGCGCGGACTGGCCGGCGTGCTGGTCGTCGGGGTGCGGCTGGGTGAGACGGCCCTGCAGCAGCTCAAGCCACCGCAGACGGAGGTCCTGCTCATGAGCAACGGCGCGGCGGTGGCCTCGACGTTGCGCGGGCCGACGACCAAGGCTGCGGCGCAGGGCTGGGTCACGGCGGCTGCGGCCTCGGGTGCCGAGGCGCAGGAAGCGGTGATCAACGATGAGCATTTCCTGGCCCTGACGGCAAATTACGGGCGCACGGTCGCGTCGCCGGGCTTTCACTTTGTCCTGCTCTCCTCCCTCGAGCAGCGGCTGGATGCACTGGAAACCACGTGGGCGCGGGTGCTGGGCCTGAGTATTGCGGGCATCGCCGCCAGCGCGCTGGTGGTGTGGTTTTTCATCCGCCGGGTGACCCGGCCGCTGCGCGACCTGCGCGACAGCGCGGAGGCGGTCGGCCGGGGTGACTTCTCCCGGCGCGTTGACCGGTTTTCGAACGATGAATTCGGCGAGCTGGCCGTGACGTTCAACCAGATGACCACGAACCTGCAGAACTCGCGCATCGAGCTGGAGCGGGCGATGCAGACGGTGAAGGCGACGCAGGAGCAGCTGATCCAGAGCGAAAAGCTCTCCGCGGTCGGCCAGTTCGTCGCCGGCGTGGCCCACGAGCTGAACAACCCGCTCACCGCGGTGATCGGGTTTTCCGAGCTGCTCCAGACCGCGCAGACGGATGACAAGACCAAGGGCCACTTGGAGCGCATCGCGAAGAGTGCGCACCGCTGCCACAAGATCGTCCACAGTTTGCTGAGTTTTGCCCGGCAGGAGGCGCCGGAGCGCAAGCCGGTGGACCTGACGACCGTGCTGGAGGAAGTGCTGGAGATCATGGCCTACGACCTCCGCACGAGCAACGTGACGGTGGTGCGGGAGTTTGCCCCGGACCTGCCCAAGATCATGGCCGACCCTCACCAGCTGCAGCAGGTCTTCGTGAACATCCTGGGCAACGCGCGGCAGGCAATCGAGCCGTTCCAGCGCGAGGGCCGCATCGTGATCCGGACATTCTGCACGGACGGGTGGGTGGCGATCGAGTTCCAGGACAACGGTCCCGGGATCAAGCCCCAGCACCTGGCGCGCATCTTCGACCCGTTCTTCACGACCAAGCCGGCGGGCAAGGGCACCGGGCTCGGGCTCAGCCTGTCCTACGGCCTCATCCAGGAACATGGCGGCAAGATCAGCGCGCAGAGCGAGCCCGGCCATGGCGCGACCTTCCGCATCGAGCTGCCCGTGGCGGTCAACACGGCCTTGTCAGCCCTGCGGCGCAGCGGCACGCCGTTCCCGTTTACCGCCGCCGGCGCCCCGACGGGCAAGACCGTCCTCGTGATTGACGACGAGCAGTGGATCCTGGACCTCGCGGGCGAGTTGCTGCGGACCGAGGGGCACGCCGTGGAGACGGCTTCCAGCGGCCAGCAGGCCCTCGAGCTCATGAGCCAGCAGAAATTTGACGTGCTGGTGTCCGATTGGAAGATGCCCGGTCTGAATGGCATCCGGCTGCACGAGCACCTGCTCGCCACGCATCCCGAGTCGGCGAAACGCATGTTGTTCATGACCGGAGACGTCGTGAGCGACACCTTTCAGGCCTTTCTCGCGGAGCACCACCTGTCCTGCCTCTCGAAGCCCTTTGCGATCAGTGAATTTCGCGCGGCGGTCACGCGGATGGTCAACACCCGGCGCTGAGGCGCCGCCCGCGTCCAGGCTGCGGCGGACCGGCAGGCTTCAGAATCCCCGCTTTTGCAGGGCGGCGCTGAGCTGCTGCATGAAAGCCTCGCCGTCGGCGGGGGTGGGGCGGTAGCCGGGCTGGCTGACTTTGGTGAAGCCGGGGCGGCCCTGGTTGTCCACGATCCACTTGGCGGTCACGCCGTCACTGAAGGTAACATCGCCGCTCGCGAGAGCGCCGGGAATCAGCACGACCTTGTCGACGCTGACAGCAACGCTCGAGGCGCCCGCCGGGATGTCGCCGGGGGCGTCCGGGAATTCCTCCTCGGTGCCATCGGGGTCATCGACGCCGGCGGCCGGACTTTTCGGAGCCGCGGCGGCGGGCTTGGCCGGGGCGGCCTTGGTGACGTCGGACGCGTCGATTTTCGGGGCTGCGTCCTTGAGGGCGAGGTTGAGGTCGTCCACGAGGAAGCGGACGTCGCGGTAGGTCATCGAGACCTTGAACTGCTCGATGAGCTTTTTCGGGACGGTCGAAAGGTTGTCGCCGGCGACGACCCAGCTGGTGACGGCGGCGGTTTGCTCGGGAGTGAGGGCCATGGAGGAAAGTAAGAATTAAGAAGGAGGCAGGAGGAAGTCCGGAAACGGACGCCAGGGGCGTTAACCCACTTTCAACCCAACTCGCTCAACTTTCAACTCGCGGCCGCAGGCCGCGGGCTCACTTCGACAGCTGGGACTTGAGGAAGTCGACGCTGCCGCGGGTGGACGTGTCCTGCTCCATCATGTTGTCCACGGCCTTGCAGGCGTGGATGACGGTGCCGTGGTCGCGGCCGCCGAAGGCGTCGCCGATTTCCTGGAGCGAGTGCTTGGTGAGCGTCCGGGTGAGGTACATCGCGATCTGGCGGGGGATGGCGATGTTGTTGGGCCGGCGCTTGCTGGTCATGTCGCTGTGGCGGATCTGGTAGTGGTCGGCCACGCGCTTCTGGATCGTCTCGATCGTGAGGATGTTCTGCGCCTGCTCCATCAGCACGTCCTGCAGGAGCATCTCGGTGGTCGCGAGGTCGAGCGGCTTGCTGGTGAGGGCGGAGTAGCTGGCGACCTTGATCAGCGCGCCCTCGAGGCGGCGGATGTTCTTCGAGATGTTCTGCGCGATGAAATTGAGGATCGGCTCCGGCAGGTCGAACTTCAGGCTGGCGGCCTTGGTGCGGAGGATGGCGACGCGGGTCTCGAAGTCGGGCGCCTGGATGTCGGCGGGCAGGCCCCATTCAAAGCGGGAGACGAGGCGGGCCTCGAGCTTCTGGATCTCGCTGGCGCGGCGGTCGCTGGAGAGGACGACCTGTTTGCCGGACTCGAAGAGGTCGTTGAAGGTGTGGAAGAACTCCTCCTGGATGCGCTCCTTGCCGGCGAGGAACTGCACGTCGTCGATCAGCAGCACGTCCACGTGGCGGTAGCGCTGGCG
>CAIOAO010000070.1 GCA_903855985.1 uncultured Opitutia bacterium
GACTGGTATCAGTTCACGGTGGACATGGCCGTGGCGGGGGCGTTCAGCACCGACGTCACGGAGCAGAAGATGGCCCGCGTCTTCGTCGCGACGGCGCTGGCGGCGCTGGGCCGGCCCGTCGACGTGTTCGGGTCCGCCGTGGCGTGCCGGAAGGCCATCACGGACCTGCCCGTGTCGCCGAACCACATGTTCTTCTTCGAATACAACTTTCTCTACGTGCTTGCCGCCGGCGGCCGCCCGGAGAAGTCCGCGCTCGGCGACCACTCGCCGGCGGGCTATGCGCAGCGGGCGCGCTTCTACGCCATCAGCCCGGAGACCCGCCTGCTGTTCGCGAAGCGCGTGGCGGCCTACCTCCTGTTTCTCGCCGAAAACACCGGTCTCGCCACGCCCGAGCGTTGTGCCGCCGCCGGCAAGCTGCTCGCCGGCTACACCAGCCTCGACGCCATGCTGAACGACATCAGCCGCTGACCGACTTTTCAGAAATCGAAATTCGAAAATCCAAATTCGAAAATGCCCCCGCCCTTCATCCACGATGATTTTCTGCTGCAGACCGATGCCGCCCGCGACCTCTACCACCACTTCGCGGAGGGCCAGCCGATCTACGACTACCACTGCCACCTGCCGCCGCAGCTGATCCTGGAGAACCATTCGTTCGCCGATCTCGCCGAGATCTGGCTGGGCGGCGACCATTACAAGTGGCGGGCCATGCGCTCGAATGGGGTCAACGAGCGGTTCTGCACTGGCGACGCCACGCCGCGCGAGAAATTCGACGCCTGGTGCGCCACCGTGCCGTACACGCTGCGCAACCCGCTTTACCACTGGTCGCACCTGGAACTCGCCCGCTATTTCGGGATCACCGACATCATCAACCCGGGTTCGGCCGACCAGATCTGGCGCGAAGCCAACGCGAAACTGGCCGGCATGCGCGTGCACGACATCCTCAATGCCAATAAGGTGGCAGTCGTCTGCACCACCGATGATCCGGCCGACTCACTCGAGACCCACGCCAAAATCAACCGGTCGGGCCTCAAGACCCGCGTCTATCCCACCTTCCGGCCCGACAAGGCGCTGACGGTGAACGCGCCGGCGGCATTCAACGCCTGGCTGGAAAAACTCGGCGGTTCGGCCGGTGTGGCGGTGAATTCCTTCGATGATTACCTGACCGCCCTGCAGCACCGCCACGCCGCCTTCCACGCGGTCGGTGGTCGGCTGTCCGATCACGGCATGGAGACCTGCTACGCCGAGGCCTGCACGGCGGGCGAGGCGAAGGCCGTTTACGATGCCGCCCGCGCCGGCCGCGCGGCTTCGGCCGGTGACCTGGCCAAATTCTGCTCCTTCATGATGCTGGAGTTCGGCCGGTGGGACGCGAAGGCCGGCTGGACCAAGCAGCTGCACCTCGGTGCCCAACGCGGCAACAACACCCGGCGGCTGCAAAAGCTCGGGCCCGACACCGGTTTCGACTCAATCGGGGATTTTCCGCAGACGCGGGCGCTGTCGCACTACCTCGACACCCTCGACTCAACCAACGAGCTGCCGCGCACCGTCCTCTACAACCTCAACCCCGCCGACAACTACGCGTTCGCGACGATGATCGGCAATTTCCAGGACGGCTCCGTACCCGGCAAAATCCAGGTCGGCTCCGGCTGGTGGTTCCTCGACCAGAAGGAAGCGATGGAGTGGCAGCTCAACGCGCTGTCGAACCTCGGCCTGCTCAGCCGGTTTGTCGGTATGCTGACCGATTCGCGCAGCTTCCTCTCCTACACCCGCCACGAGTACTTTCGCCGCACGCTGTGCAACCTGCTCGGCGCGGAGCTGGAGCGCGGTGAGCTTCCTCCGGACCGCGCCCTGGTTGGCGGCATGGTGAAGGCCATCTGCTTCGCCAACGCCCGCGCCTATTTCGGGTTGGAGCTGGATCCGGCGTTTCGCGGGGCCTGAGCCCGCCCAGCGGGGCCGCCAAAGCTGGAGCGGGTGGACGGAATCGAACCGACGATACCTCTTTGGAAGAGAGGAGTTTTACCACTAAACTACACCCGCGGTGCAGGGCCCGCAGCTTCGGGGGCAGGCGGAGAGGGGGTCAAGCCTGTGTTCGGGCGCGTCCGACCCCTCCGGCTCGCAAGTTTTTTACCGCAAATGGCTGGAAATGAGGTTTCGGGGCAGGGTCCGGGGAGTTTGGCTCGTACCAGTCATGGCCCTAATTACATCCGCATCAGGTCAATCCACGGGCTGCTGGACGGCTCGCCGAAGAACCGTTCCAACCTGAAGACGGCGCAGACTTTGGCGAAGCTGAAGTCGCTCGAGAAGAAATCGAAGAGCTACAAGCTCCCCATGGGCGAGCTGGCCATTTTCACCCAGCAGCTGGCGTCGCTGCTCACCGCCGGCCTGCCCCTGGTGCAATGCCTCGAGGCCCTGCAGGACCAGACGGAAGACCAGTGTTTCCGCATCGTCATTCGTGACGTCCGCACGGACATTTCGTCCGGCAATTCCTTTTCCTCCGCCCTCCGGAAATTCCCGAACTCCTTCAACACCCTCTTCGTGTCCATGGTCGAGGCGGGCGAGGCGAGCGGCGGCCTGGCGGAAATCCTGATGAAGGTGGCCGGCTATTTCGAGGCCACGGTCAAGCTGACCAAGAAGGTGAAGTCCGCGATGACCTACCCGATCGCGGTCATCGGCCTCGCGATCGCGCTGGTCAACGTCCTCCTGATCTTCGTGATCCCCGTGTTCGCGGCGATGTTCGCGGACTTCGGCGCCAAGCTGCCCGCGCCCACGCAGTTCCTCATCGATTTGTCCAATTTCATGAAGAACATGCCGCCCAAGATCGGCGGCTGGACCCTCGCCCTCGGCGCGTGGGCGGTCTATTATTTCGGCGGCAAGTTCATCAAGACGCCCAACGGCCGCCGCCAGAAGGACAAGTTCCTCGTCCGGGCCCCCATCTTCGGCAACCTGGTGCACAAGATCGCCCTCTCCCGCTTTTGCCGCACCTATGCGACGCTCATCCGTTCCGGCGTGCCCATCCTGCGCACGCTCGAGATCGTCTCGAACGCCAGCAACAAGGTGCAGATCGAGGACGCCTGCTCGGAAATCGCCAAGCACGTCAGCCAGGGCGGCCAGGTCTCCGAGGTGCTCGCCGCCAATTCCTTTTTCCCGCCGATGATGAAGCACATGGTCAAGGCGGGTGAGTCCACCGGCAACGTGGACGGCATGATGAGCAAGATCGCCGACTTTTATGACGTCGAGTGCGAGGCCACCGTCAGCGCGCTCACGTCGCTGATCGAGCCGATCCTCATCGTCTTCCTCGGCGTGGTGGTGGGCGGCATCGTCATGGCGATGTTCCTTCCGATCTTCCAACTCGGCGCGGTCGCGGGCGGCCTGCAATAACCGCCCCGGCGCCGATTACCTTCGTCCCGCCCCCGGGCGGTCGCTTCGCCTTCCATGCCTTCCGTCCTTATCGTCGACGACCTCCTCTCGATTCACGAGATGCTCGAGGCGGTCATCCAGCCCACGGGCTTTACCACGTCGTTCGCCACCGACGGGGAAAAGGCGCTCGTGCGCTACAAGAAGGAGAAGTTCGACCTGGTGCTCGCGGACATCGACATGAAGCCGATGGACGGCATCACCCTGCTCAAGCAGCTCAAGCTGTGGGACCCGAACTCCATCGTCATCATCATGACGGCCTATGCCTCCACCGAGAGTGCGGTACAGGCGCTGAAGTTTGGCGCCTTTGACTACCTGCAAAAGCCGTTCCGGGTGGACGAACTGATCGCCACGCTGCGGCGCGGCATCGAGTTCAAGCAGTTCCAGAGCGAGCGCGCCCACAAGGGCCTCGCCCCGACGGCGAAGGCCGAGAACATCGAGGGCCGGCTGACGGGCTCGAGCCCGGTGATCAAGAAGCTCATCCAGCAGGTGAAGAAGCTTTCCGCGGTGCACTCCCCGGTCCTGCTGCAGGGCGAAAACGGATCCGGCAAGGCCGCCGTGGCGGAATTGCTCCATGCCGCGAGCGGGGCGGCGGATTCGCAGCTCGTGCGCGTGGACTGTTCCCTGAGCTCGGAGGCGAATTTCCGCGAGGGACTCCTGGGCGCGAACGGCACCGGCGGCACCTGGGTGCAGCAGGCCAAGACCGGCACACTTTTCCTCCAGCACCTGCAATGCCTGTCCCTGCCTGTGCAGAAGGAGCTGGTCGGCGTGCTGCGCAACACCGCGCAGGGCTTCCGCCTCATCTGCTCCACCACCGAGGATCTCGAAAAGCTGACCGACGAGGGCAAGTTCCACGACGAGCTGTTCTACCGGGTCGCCTCCCTGCCGGTGAGGATGCCCGCGCTGCGCGAACGGCCCGAGGACATCCCCCTGATCGTGAAAAAATACGCGGGCCGGGCGGCCAATCCGCATTTCGACGCCAACACGGTCGAGTTCTCGGACGACGCCATGGCGATGATCACGGCCTACCACTGGCCGGGCAACCTGACCGAGCTTTTCCAGGTGATTTCCAAGGTCGTCACCACGACCGAGACGCGCGTCGTCACCTCGGAACAGCTGCCGCTGCGGCTGCGCGAGCTGAAGCACTGGCCGACGCTGGCGGAATACCTGGCCGGCCAGGAAAAGCAGTACATTGACCACGTGCTGCACACCACCCGGGACGACAAGGCGGCCGCCGCCAAGGTGCTGGGCATCGACGAGGCCCGCCTCGGGTAGCGCGGGCATTTGACGCGGGACGCGCTTTCCCGCTTGCCGCGCGTTTCGGCGCTCTCAACTGTCACCGAAATCTACGCGCATGCCCAAACGCACCGACCTGAAGTCCATCCTCATCATCGGCGCCGGCCCCATCGTCATCGGCCAGGCCTGTGAGTTTGACTATTCCGGCACCCAGGCCTGCAAGGCGCTGAAGGAGGAGGGCTATCGTGTCATCCTCGTTAACTCCAATCCGGCCACCATCATGACGGACCCGGAGTTCGCTGATGTCACTTATATCGAGCCACTTACGGTTGATTTTCTGGAACGCATCATCGCCGCGGAACGCCCGTCGGCCCTGCTGCCCACCCTGGGTGGCCAGACGGCCCTCAATCTCTCGATGGAGCTGTTCAAGGCGGGCATCCTCGACAAGTACGGCGTCGAGATGATCGGCGCGAAGAGCGAGGCGATCAACAAGGGCGAGGACCGCGAGCTCTTCAAGCAGGCCATGATTAAGATCGGCCTCGATGTCGCCCGCTCCCGCACGGTGAAATCCATGGAGGAGGCGCGCGCCGCCGCGGAGCACCTCGCGATGTACCCGCTCATCATCCGCCCGTCCTTCACGCTCGGCGGCTCCGGCGGCGGCATCGCCTACAACAAGGACGAGTTCGAGGCCATCGTCACCAACGGCCTCGACCTTTCACCCGTGCACGAGGTGCTCGTCGAGGAGTGCCTGCTCGGCTGGAAGGAATACGAGATGGAGGTCATGCGCGACCACAAGGACCAGTGCGTGGTCATTTGCTCGATCGAGAACTTCGACCCGATGGGCGTGCACACCGGCGATTCCATCACCGTCGCGCCGGCGATGACGCTCAGCGACAAGGAATACCAGGTGATGCGCGACGCGTCGTTCGCCGTCATCCGCGAGATCGGCGTCGAGACCGGCGGTTCCAACATCCAGTTCTCCGTCGATCCCGTGACCGGCCGCATGGTCGTCATCGAGATGAACCCGCGCGTGTCCCGCTCCTCCGCGCTGGCGTCGAAGGCCACCGGTTTCCCGATCGCCAAGATCGCGGCCAAGCTCGCCGTAGGCTACACCCTCGACGAGCTGCGCAACGACATCACGCGCCTCACGCCCGCCAGCTTCGAGCCGACGATTGACTACGTCGTCACGAAGATCCCGCGCTTTACCTTTGAGAAATTCCCCGACGCCGACCCGACCCTGACCTCCGCGATGAAGTCCGTCGGCGAGGCGATGGCCATCGGCCGCACGTTTAAGGAGTCCATGCAGAAGTGCCTGCGCTCGCTCGAGACCGGCGCGCGCGGCTTCGGCGGCGGCGGCAAGCACGGCGGCGACGAGCCGGTGGACGAGAAGACGATCAACGCCAAGCTGGGCACGCCCAACGCCGAGCGTGTCTATTATATCCGCCACGCCTTCCGCGCCGGCTACACCGTCGAGCGCATCTTCGACCTGACCAAGATCGACCCGTGGTTCCTGCACCAGCTCCGCGAGATCCACGAGATGGAGCTGGCGCTGGCGAAGCACACGCTGGCGACACTGGACACGGGCGCGTTCCGCCGGGCGAAGCAGTTCGGCTTCTCCGACGCCCAGCTGGCGCACATCCTGAAGAGCGACCTCGCCACCGTGCGGGCGGACCGGAAGCAACGCGCCATCCACACGACCTATCGCCTGGTGGACACCTGCGCGGCGGAGTTCGAGGCGTTCACGCCCTACTATTATTCGAGTTACGGCGATGAGAACGAAATCATCCCGTCCACGAAGAAAAAGATCATGATCCTCGGCGGCGGCCCCAACCGCATCGGCCAGGGCATCGAGTTCGACTACTGCTGCGTGCACGCGAGCTTCGCGCTGCGCGAGGCGGGCTTCGAGACGGTGATGGTCAACTCCAACCCCGAGACGGTCTCGACCGACTACGACACGAGTGACCGGCTGTATTTCGAGCCGCTGACGCTTGAGGACGTGCTGGAAGTCTACCAGCAGGAGAAATGCGACGGCGTGATCGTGCAGTTCGGCGGCCAGACGCCGCTCAACCTCGCCACGGCGCTGAAGGCCAATGGCGCCAATATCATCGGCACCTCGCCGGAGAGCATCGAGCTGGCGGAGGACCGGAAGCAGTTTGCGGCCGTCCTGAACAAGATCGGGCTCCGGCAGCCCGCGAACCGCACCGCGCTCAACGAGACCGAGGCGCTGACGTTTGCCCACCAAGTCGGCTTCCCCGTGCTGCTGCGCCCGTCGTTTGTGCTCGGCGGCCGCGGCATGTTCATCGTGTACAGCGAGGAAGAGTTCCAGGCGGTGATCCGCCAGGCGTTCGAGGTCATGCCCGGCAAGCCGGTGCTCATCGACAAGTTCCTCGAGGATGCGATCGAGCTCGACGTGGACTGCATCAGCGACGGCGAGACCTCCGTCATTGGCGGCATGCTCGAGCACATCGAGTTTGCCGGCGTGCACTCCGGCGACGCCGCGATGGTGATGCCGCCGCACACCCTGAGCGCCGAGATGCTGGCGACGGTGCGGAAAGCCACTTACGCGCTCGCCCGCGAGCTCAAGGTCATCGGCCTGATGAACATCCAGTTCGCGATCAAGGGCGGCGAGCTCTACGTGCTCGAGGTCAACCCGCGTGCGTCCCGCACCGTCCCGTTTGTCGCCAAGGCCATCGGCGTGCCGCTCGCCAAACTCGCCGCGAAGGTCATGACCGGCCTGAAGCTCAAGGATCTCGGCTTCACCCGCGAACAGACCCCGAAGCACTGGTGTGTGAAGGAGGCGGTGTTTCCCTTTGTACGCTTCCCCGGCGCGATGATCACCCTCGGGCCCGAGATGCGCTCGACCGGCGAGGTCATGGGCCTCGACGCCGACCTCGGCATGGCGTTCGCGAAGGCCCAGGCCGCCGCCAAGCCGGGCCTGCCGGTCAAGGGCAACGTCTTCCTCTCGGTGAAGGATTCCGACAAGGTCCGCGCCGTCGCGCTGGCGAAGCGGATCGAGGCGCTCGGCTTCACGATTTATTCCACCAGCGGCACGGCGAAGACCCTGGTTGACGCCGGCGTGGCGGTGAAGCGCCTCGCCAAGCTGAGCGAGGGCCGCCCGAACGCCATCGACATGATCAAGAACGGCCAGATCCAGATGGTGATCAACACCCCGAGCGGCATGATCCCGCGCCGCGACGAGAACGCCATCCGGGCCGCCACTTACGCCCACAATGTCTTCCTGATGACCACCATCACGGGCGCCGAGGCGGCCCTGAATGGCATCGACGCCCTCAAGCACAAGCACATCGGCGTGAAGCCCATCCAGCATTACAAGGGCAACGTCACGGTGGTGTGATTTTCGAATTTCGATTGCCGATTTTCGATTCCGGAAAAGCCACAGGCACCAACCGCTGATTTTCCGGAATTCGATTTGAGAACTGCCCCCGGAGCGTTGGCTATCCACCTCCGAAATCGAAACGCGAAAATTGAAATTCGAAAATGATCGCAGTCCGCATCCATGAAACCGGCGGCCCGGAAAAACTCCGGCTCGACGACGTGCCCGTCCCGGCGCCCGGCGCGGGTGAACTGCGGCTGCGGGTTGAGGCGGCGGGGCTGAACTTCATCGATATCTACAAGCGCAGCGGGCTCTACGCCGTTCCGCTGCCGCACACGCTCGGGGGCGAGGCGGCCGGAATCGTGACTGCGGTGGGCGCGGGCGTGACGGATTTCAAGGTCGGCGACCATGTCGCCAGCCCGGCGGTGCTCGGCGCCTACGCGGCCGAGGCGCTTGCGCCGGCGGCGGCAACGGTGCGGGTGCCGGCGGGCGTCAGCTCCCAGCTGGCTGCAGCTGTGCTGCTGCAGGGCATGACGGCGCATTTCCTCGCCTGCGACACGTCTCCGCTCAAGCCCGGTGACAGCGTGCTGATCCACGCCGCGGCCGGCGGGGTGGGGCTGCTGCTCGTGCAGATCGCCAAGGCGCGCGGGGCGCGCGTGCTGGCGACCGTGGGCCGCGAGGCCAAGGTGGCCTTGGCGCGCGGGGCGGGGGCGGATGCGGTCTGCGTCTACACGCAGGAGAATTTCACGGAGGCGGCCCGCGTGTTCACCGGCGGGCGCGGCGTGGATGTGGTCTACGACAGCGTGGGCAAGGACACCTTTGAGGGCTCGCTCGCCAGCCTGCGGCCGCGCGGCCTGATGGTATCATTTGGCAATGCCAGCGGCCCGGTGCCGCCGTTTGCCCCGCTGCTGCTCTCGCAGAAAGGTTCGCTGTTTTTCACCCGGCCCTCGCTCCCGCATTACATCGCGACGCCCGCCGAACTGCGGGCGCGCAGCGGAGACCTCTTCAAGTGGATCGCCGCCGGTTCGCTCCAGGTGCGCATCGGCGCGGCGTTCCCGCTCACTGCCGCCGCGGACGCGCACCGTGCGCTGGAAGGCCGTGGCACGACAGGAAAAGTCCTGCTGCTCCCGGCGTGAGGGAAGAACGTGTCAGGGGTTAGGTTTTGGGTGTTACGTTTATGACGACGAAGTTTCTCTGCTTTCCGGGTTCTAACACTTAAAACCTAACCCCTAATACCTTTTTCCCATGTCTTCCCCTGTCACGCTCATCGCCCTGTTGCATGGCCCCGACCGGCCCGGACTCGTCGCCAAGGTGTCCGGCTGGATCTTCGAGCGCGGCGGCAACATCATGCACGCCGACCAGCATCACGACCGGGAGGCGGGCATCTTCTTCCAGCGCATTGAGTGGGAGCCCAAGGCCGGGGCCGCGGTGGCGGACGCCGCGGCGTTCCGCACGTTTGCCGCGGGGCTGGGCATGGCGGTGCAGGTCACGTCGTCGGCCAGCCGGCCGAAGGTGGTCATGTTTGTGTCGAAGGCCGAGCACTGCTTCCACGACCTCGCCCTGCGCTGGCACGAAGGGGAATTTGCCGGCGAACTGGTCGCAGTCATCGGCAACCATGCGGACCTCGCGGAGGTGGCGAAGACTTACGGGCTGCCGTTCCATCACATTCCCATCACCGCGGAAACCAAGGCCGCCGCCGAGGCGAAGCAGCTGGCGCTGCTACACGAGCTCGGCGCCGAACTCGTGGTGCTCGCACGCTACATGCAGGTGCTGTCCGCGGATTTCCTGGAAAAAATCGGCCGGCCCGTGATCAACATCCATCACTCCTTCCTGCCCGCGTTCGCCGGCGGCAAGCCCTACCACCAGGCGCATGCGCGCGGCGTGAAGCTCATCGGCGCCACGGCGCATTACGCGACGCGCGACCTCGACGAGGGCCCGATCATCCACCAGGACGTCGCCCGCGTGACGCACCGCCACGGGGTGGAAGACCTCATTCGCAAAGGCCGTGATCTCGAAAAGACCGTGCTCGCCCAGGCCGTTCGCTGGCACCTCGGCGGCCGTGTGCTGGTGTATGGGCACAAGACGGTGGTTTTTGATTAAGCTGCGCCTCGTCAAAGTTGAAAGTTGAAGGTTGAGAGCTGAAAGCCTGGATCCTTGAACATCTTCATCGGGAAGGACTTTCAACATTCAGCTTGCGGCATTTAACGGACGGCCAAATTCCGGCTTTCAACTTTCAGCCGCATCGGTTCTCGTCTTCGTTTCATTTTATCCACCCCTGTGCCCATGACCAAGCCGACTGCTCCTTCCGCTCCGAAATCCGCCGGTGACGACCGCAACCTGGTCGCCGTGGACGAAAACTACGTCGCCCTGACCTTCGAGGACCGGCTGCGGATTTTCTGGCAGAAGAACGGCAAGTCCGTGCTCGCCCTCGTGGTGCTCGTGGTGCTCGCCATCGTCGCCAAGGGCGCGTGGGACTATCGCGCGGCGCAGAAGGAAACGGAACTGCAGCAGGATTACGCCGCGGCCACCACGCCCGCGCAACTCAAGGCTTTCGCCGCGGCTCATCCCGGCCATGTGCTTGCCGGCCTCGCCCGGCTCCGGCTGGCCGATGACGACTATGCGGCAGGCAAGTCCACCGAGGCGATCTACGGTTACGAGGATGCCATTCCCGCCCTCCAGGCCGGACCGCTGGCCAGCCGGGCCCGGCTCGGCCTCGCGATGGCCAAGCTCCAGGGCGGCAAGACGGCGGAAGGGGAGGCGGCGCTGAAGCAACTCGCGTCCGACGCCACCGAGACCAAGGGCGTCCGCGTCGAGGCCAACTACCAGCTGGCGAGCCTTGCCAGCGTCGCCGGCCGGTCCGACGACGTGAAGAAATATTCCGACCAGGTGATGGCGATCGATCCCGCGAGCCCCTGGCTGCAGCGCACGCTGCTGCTCCGCGCGAGCCAGCCGGTCGCCGCGGCTCCGGCCGGCACCACGCCGGCGGTGAAGTTCCCCGCCACGGGGAAGTAAGCCGGGTTCGGTCCGCGATTTGGGGATGGATTGCCGGCTCGCGTTTGCCGGCGGGCTGGCGCATTTTCAGGAACGATACGAGCCGTCGCGAGCCACCCCCTTGGAGCCCATGAAAAACTTCGTCCTCCTCCTGATCCTGAGCCTGGTCGCTCTCCCCGCGCGGGCCGCCGATATGTCGCGGTTGATCCGGGACACCCAGCAAATGGAGCAGACGGCAAATGGCCTGACGTTTGTATGGTGGATCCCGACGGAATTTTGGACCGAGACCCTGCAATCCAGTCCGCAAGTCAGCGAGGCCCAGCGCGCGCAGTTTGTCGCCGTCCTGGAGGATTACACCATCTTCGCCGTGGTGGTGGCGGATGTCGGACCCTTTGGCGGCATCACCCCGAGGTCGCGGGCGGCGATCGCCCCGAACACGGTTTTCAGGATTGGCAATGACGTCATGCCGTTGCTGGGCGACGAGGCGATCACTGCGGATGCGAGGAATTTCATCTCCATCATGAAGCCGATGCTCGCGAACATGCTGGGCCAGTTTGGCCGCGGCACCGAGTTCCTGATTTATTCGAACCGGAAAAACGGGGAGAAAATCCTGAGTGCGGTCGGTGAGCAGAAATTCTCCTACACGATCTTTGGCCGGCTTTTCACCTGGCGGCTGCCCATCGGCAGCCTGCTGCCGCCCCGGATGGACGCCAAGACCGGGGAAATTTTTCCCGGCGACTATCACTTCAGCCCCTACACGGGAAACAAGCTGATCCTCGGTGGGAGCCGGTAGTCGCCAACCGGCGGCCGGGCACCCCGCCAAGGGGTGAGATCACTCCGGCGGCAAAATGGTCGGGGCGACAGGATTCGAACCTGCGACCTCCTGGTCCCAAACCAGGCGCTCTACCAGGCTAAGCTACACCCCGTACGCAAGAAGGGCGACAGGGGACGCCTGCCGCCCCAGGGTGTCAATGCTATCTCCCGAAGGGGCGGGGGACCAGTGGCCGGTGACGAGTTTGTGACGGTTTAAGTCATATTCGCGAATCGGCCCGAAGAGGGCTGGTGTCACACAACTCAGCGTGCGGTAGGGGGGTTAGCCCTGAAATAGCCCCTCCGATTGTTAATAATCTCTGCTTGCCACACCCCCCGATTCCGCTACTTCTCAGCACCTAACCTCTTATCTATGGATACCATTTCCCGCGAAAATAACAGCATGCTGCCGATCGGTGGAGTCATCGTCGGCGTGATCGCTCTGGCCATCGGTGGCTACGGCGCCATCAAGGCCTCGAGCCTTCAAAAGAAAGTCGACGCGCAGGAGGAAAAGGTCGCCAAGATTGACGGTCTCGAGTCCCAGCTCGGCTCCGTGTCCGCCACCGCCGACAAATCCGCGAAGGACATCGGTTCACTTTCCCGCACCACGCAGGAGGCCTTCAACACGGTCGCCGCGGATCTCGGCAACATCCACGCCTCCCTCACCAAGCTCGAGGAAGTCGCGAAGAAGCCCGCCGCGGTGGGCAAGGGTGGCCACGGTCCCGTCGTCGCGGGTCCCGGTGAATACGTGATCAAGGCCGGCGACACGTTCGCCAAGATCGGCCGCGCCAACGGCGGTTTCTCGGGCATGGAAGTCGCCTCGGTCAACCCCGATGTGAACCCGAGCAAGCTGAAGGTCGGCCAGAAGATCAAGCTGCCGCAGAAGAAGTGATCCGCGTCTTCGCTTAAAATTTGTGCCTCCTCGCCCTCGTGGTCAGGAGGCATTTTTTTCGCCCTCATGAATCCGTCCCACCCCGGCCCTGCGCGCTGGGAAAAACTCGCCAGCACGACCCTCGCCACGACGCGGGTGTTCGACCTGCAGAGCACGCGCTTCCGGCACCCGGGCCGCGCGGTGGAGCGCGACTTCGTGGTTATCCGCCCGCCGGACTGGGTGAATGTCCTCGCCCTCACGCCCGACCACCAGCTCGTGCTGGTGCAGCAGTTTCGCTTCGGGATCGACGGCTTCTCGCTCGAGATTCCGGGCGGCATGATGGAGCCGGGCGAGGAGCCGGTGGCCACGGGACTGCGCGAGCTGCGCGAGGAAACGGGGTTTGCCGGGACGTCCGCGCGGCTGCTCGGCAGCGTGCACCCCAATCCCGCGATCCAAAGCAACCGCTGCCATTTCGTCCTGGTGGAGAACGCCATTGCCGCCACGGCACAGGAGTGGGACACGGACGAGGAAATCGCGGTCACGACGCAGCCCGTGGAGGAAGTCCTGGCGCTCGCCCGCGCCGGCGGGATCACGCACGGGCTGGTGCTGGATGCGCTGTTTTATTTCGAGCCGCTGTGGCGGAAGATGAAGCCCTGACGCGGAAAAGGTGACGATAATCCTCTTTCCCTCCGGCATTTGACTAAACCCCGACCCCCGCTTACCTGACGCTCGCCCCGCCATCATGTCCGCCCCCCAATTCGCCAACCTGCCCGAGACCCTCGGACCCGCCACCCCGGGCGGCCTGGTGCCGGCGTTGCTGGAGCGGGAGATCCGCAGGATATACGAGCGGAGCCCGTTGTACGGCCGGCGCTTCCCGCTGCACCCGGATCCGTTGAAATGGTCCTGCTACAGCGAGATCCCGGCGCTGTCGAAAAAGGAGATCATCGACCAGGGGCACCAGGCGTTTTTCGCCGACTATGCGGACGTGGACCGCGGCCTGCTGACGAAACGCTTTGAATACGAGAGCACGGGCGGGACGACGCAGTCGCCGATGACCGTGATCATGGAGGAGGGCTGGTGGGACCGCCAGACCGAGAACGCCTACCGCGCCTCGCCGATCCTGCGCCAGTTCGTGGGCCGGCCGTACCGCAAGTGCGTCCTCGCGCCGGTGGGCTGCTCCAGCAACCTTTGTCCGTACGAGGACCACCCGTTTCCGCACCGCTATTTCAACGGCACGGTTTACCTGAACCTCTCGAGCGACCCGTTCGCGTTTCCCGAGGCGGAATGGGACCGCATCGTGCTCGAGCTGCAGGCGACGAAGCCCGAGGTGATCGAGGGCGAGCCGGTTTATCTCTCGCTGCTTGCGCGCGCGGTGCAGAAGCGCGGCGTGAAGGTGCCGAGCATCAAGGCCGTGATCCTGACCTACGGCAAGGCGAGCACCCAGCACGGCCGGCGCATCGCGGAGGTCTTTCCCGCGCCGCAGGTGGACCTCTACGGCTCGACCGAGGCGGGGTACATTTTCGTGGGCGAGGCGTTCAAGGACAATTCCCAGGCGATCGACGCCAACGCCTTCATCGAGCTCGTGCCGTGGCGCGCGGAGCTGCCGGGCGTGTTCCAGATCCACGTGACGACGCGCGACCGGGTGGCGATGCCGCTGCTGCGCTACCACACCGGCGACATCGTGCAGCAATTCCCCGCGGGCTTCCGCCTGCTGGGCCGCGAAGGCAACCTGTATTTCCGGCCCGACGGCTCGCTGGTGTCGCCCACGGACATTGACGCGGCCCTGCCGGCGAATTTCGCCTGCTGGCACTACTCGTTGGTGCAGACGGCGGCCGACCGCTGGGACTTTCACTACGTCGCCGACGAAAACGCGGACCACCGCGAGGTGGAGCCGGCGATCGCGGCCGTGCTCGGTGCGGGCGTGCGCGTGAACGCGTTCCGCCGCCGGGTGCTCGCGCCCGCCGCGAGTGGCAAGTTCGCCCTCCTCAAGCCGCTGGTGCGGTGAGGGACTCGGGCGCCGCCCGCCTGCTGCGCCCCGGCGCCCGCGGCTTCTTAAAAAGGTTAGGCTCGCTAATAAGCCCGATGAACTTTCGCGGGGTCAGCCGATAAACTTTACTTCCCGGGGAGGGTCGCCGAACGTCGAGGCGCCTGAACCCCTTCTTCACCACGTCCTTGTCATGAATCTTGCCGGCAGCATCTTCGGTTCCACCATCGGCCGGAAAATCATCATCGCGGCCACGGGCGTGATCCTGATCGGATTCGTCATCGGCCACCTGGTGGGCAACCTGCAGATCTTTGAGGAGGCCGACCGCATCAACGGCTACGGCGCGTTTCTCCACCAGCTCGGGCCCTTGCTCTGGGTCGCGCGGATCGTGCTGCTCGCGAGCGTCATCCTCCACATCTGGGCGGCCACGGTGCTGACGCTGGAAAACCATGCGGCCCGGCAGATCAAGTACGGCGTGAAGCACACCATCCAGGCGACGCTCGCCTCGCGGATGATGCGCTGGACCGGCGTGGTGGTCCTGGCCTTCCTGCTTTACCATCTGGCGCATTTCACCCTCGGGTTCACCTCGGTCGCGACGTACAAGGAAAACCTCCCGCTCTACACCATGGTCGGCGACTATCGCGTCGCGGGCTTCCTCGCCGTCAAGAGCGGCACCCAGGTGCTCGACGTGCGCAGCATGGTCATCCTCGGCTTTCAGCAACCCGTGGTTTCGCTGTTCTACCTCTTGGCGGTGGGGCTGCTGAGCTTCCACCTGCTGCACGGCGCGGACAGCCTGTTCCAGACCTTCGGCTGGCGCTCGCAGAAATGGGCGGGCGCGCTGCGCAAGCTCGTCATCGTTTTCTGCGCCATCTACTTCCTCGGCAACGCCGCCATTCCCACCGCGGTGCTGCTCGGCAAAATCCCGCTGGCTGAGTCCGCCCGCGCCGCCGCCCGCCCCTAATTTCCGCCATGGCCAAACTTGATTCCAAGATTCCCGCCGGTCCGCTCGCCGACAAGTGGCGCCGCCACAAGACGGAGATCAAGCTCGTCAACCCGGCCAACAAGCGGAAGTACGAGATCATCGTCGTCGGCGCCGGCCTCGCGGGCGCCTCGGCCTCGGCCACGCTCGCGGAGCTCGGCTACAAGGTGAAGAATTTCGTCTTCCACGACAGCCCGCGCCGGGCCCACTCCATCGCCGCGCAGGGCGGCATCAACGCCGCAAAGAATGACCAGAACGCCGGCGACTCGGTCTACCGGCTGTTCTACGACACCCTCAAGGGCGGCGACTACCGCTCCCGCGAGGCGAATGTCCACCGCCTCGCCGAGGTCTCGGTCAACATCATCGACCAGTGCGTCGCGCAGGGCGTGCCGTTCGCCCGCGAATACGGCGGCCTGCTCGCCAACCGCTCGTTTGGCGGCGCCCAGGTGAGCCGCACGTTTTACGCCCGCGGCCAGACCGGCCAGCAGCTGCTGCTGGGCGCCTATTCCGCCCTTTCGCGCATGATCGCGGCGGGTGGGGTGGAGCAGCACACAAACAGCGAGATGCTCGACCTCGTCGTCGTGGACGGCCACGCGAAGGGCATCATCGTCCGCAACCTCATCACCGGCGAGATCGAGCGCTACGCCGCCGACGCGGTCATCCTCGCCACCGGCGGCTACGGCAACGTCTTCAACCTTTCCACCTACGCGCGCGGCTCCAACGTCACCGCCAGCTGGCGCGCCTACAAGCGCGGCGCGTGCTTTGCGAATCCCTGCTACACGCAGATCCACCCGACGTGCATCCCGGTCACCGGCGACTACCAGTCGAAGCTCACGCTCATGTCGGAGTCGCTGCGCAACGACGGCCGCATCTGGGCGCCGAAGCACAAGGCCGACCGCCTGAAGCCGCCCGCGAGCATCCCCGAGGCGGATCGCGACTATTATCTCGAACGGATGTACCCGAGTTTCGGCAATCTCGCCCCGCGCGACATCGCCTCGCGCGCCGCCAAGCGCGTGTGCGACGAGGGCCGCGGCGTCGGTGAGACCGGCCTGGGCGTGTACCTCGATTTTGCCGACGCGATCAAACGGCTCGGCGAACCCGTCGTCCGCGAGCGCTACGGCAACCTCTTCGACATCTACCACGAGATCACCGCGGAGAGCGCCTACCAGCAGCCGATGCGCATCTTCCCGGCGGTGCACTACACCATGGGCGGCCTGTGGGTGGATTATAACCTGATGTCGAA
>CAIOAO010000071.1 GCA_903855985.1 uncultured Opitutia bacterium
ATCCGTCACCGCATGCGCAATGGCGTGGCCCGCCCGCACCGACAGGTCGCCGTCCACCCGCACCTGGATGTCCACCAGGTAACTCAGCCCGCTCTTCCGCACGCGCAGCTTGTCGAGGGCGCTCACGCCCGGCACGGCCAGCGCGAGGGCGCGCACCTCATTCTCAAATGTCTTCGGCGCCGCCATGTCCATCACGTCACCCAGCGCCTTCATGAACATCCCGAAGCCGTTGAAGGCGATGATCGCGGACGCAAATAACGCCGCCCAATCATCCGCCGTCTCCCAGCCGGGACCGGCCCAGAGCGCGATGCTGATGCCGACAAACGCCGCCGCCGAGGTCATCGCGTCCGACCAGTGATGCAGCGCCTCGATGCTCAGCGCCGTGCTGCCGACGTCCTCGCCGGCAATGCCCATCCGCCGTGAAAACCACGTCTTCACCACAATCACCCCGGCCAGCACCAGCAGGGTCCACCACGCGGGTCCCTGGTGCGGCGTGGCGATCTCGTGCAAGGCCTGCTTGGCCAGCCAGGCGGCCATCGCAAAAATGATCACCGCCACGGCCATCCCCGCCAGGGGTTCGGCTTTGCCATGGCCGTACGGATGGTTGGCGTCCGGCGGGCGCGCCGCCACGCGGAAACCCGCCCACACCAGCAGTGAAGACAGGATGTCGAGCATCGACTCTGCTGCGTCCGCAATCAGCGCATAGGTGTGGCCGAAGATGCCGCCGGCCAGTTTGACCACGGCCAGCAGGGCGTTCAGCGCGATGCCACGCAGGACCAGCCGCGCGCTGTCGTTGGCGCGTTGCTGCGTCGCAACATGATGACGGGCAAGCTCAGTGGGCATGGCGGCCGATGGTGGACGCCGCCCTCCGGTCCGGCCAGCCTACAATTGACCGCGTCGGCCGCGTCGCCACACTCCCGTTTACCCCCATGGCCGAGAACACCATCACCGCCGCCACCGATCCGGTCCGGCAATTCTCCGTCTTCGCCGAAAACCGCGTCGGCCGCCTCCACGAGTTGACGGCCCTGTTCAAGCAGAACCACGTCCACATCATGGCCATCACCGTGCTCGACACGACCGACAGCGCCATCATGCGGCTCATCGTCGACGACTGCGAGAAGGCCCGGGATCTCATGGTAAGTAATGCCTTTCCCTATACCGAGTGCGACGTGCTCGCCGTGGAGATCTCCGACGAGACCGACCTGCAGACGGTGCTGGCTGCCCTGCTCGAGGCCGAGATCAACGTTCACTACGTCTACAGCTTCATCAAGCGGCCCGAGGGCCGCGCCGCCCTCGCGATCAACGTCGAGGACGCCGATGTCGCCGCTCAGGCGCTGAACCAGCGCGGCTTCAAGGTGCTGACGCAGCGCGACATCGCGCGCTGAGCGGCTATTGGCCAAAGGCGATGGGCATAGGTGGCGGCACCTCGCGTCAAGGCTTTCTCCTCGCCCTTCGCCTATCGCCTCGAGCCCCGTTTACTTCACTTCCGCCATCTTCTCGCCCGCGAGGAGATAGACGCCGGTCATGTAGCCGTTCTCGTACATCGCGCCGACCTTCAGCTCGCCGTAGAATGAGATCGGCACGTCCATCGTCGGCTTCACGCCGCCGTTGAGCATCTTCACGACGACCCACTCGTTCATGTTCGGCATCACGCCGTAGCAGCACAGCATCGGGTCCTTCACGAGGAGCAGTTCCGTCACGAGTCCGCCGTTCATCTTCACCGGGAGCATGAAGCCCGTCACGATCGCCTTCTTCCCGCTCCAGCTTTTCACCGTGGCGGGGATCTGCTCGTTGCCGGTGGGCGGCACGGCCTTCGGGTCGGCCGCGGGATCGTACGCCGGCGGGATGAATTTGTAGGCAGCCAGCTTGTCGAACCCGAGCTTCAGGTAGCCGTTGTCCTGCTCCGGCGCCGGCAGGCCAAGGTCGTCCGCCGCGTGCAGCGTCACCGCCAGCAGACCCAGCAAAAGGGCCGGCCGGAGGAGGCGGGAAATGGAAAGGACGGAGCTCATGGACGAAGCCGGAATTTTGCACAACTCCCGCGCCGCGTCAAAAGCTTTGCCGCTGTCCCCGGTGGCGCTTCACTCCCCGGCGATGCGCTCCGCCTTCCTCCGCCTGCTGTCCGCCGCTTGGCTTGGTCTCGCCGCGCTTTCCGCCTCCGCCCGCGACCCTTGGTTTCCCGACGGCCCGGTGCAGCCACAACTTAAGCACGGCGTGATGCTGCCGCCGAAGGTCCGCACGCCGCAGTTTCCCCTCAAGACCGCCCGCACCCTCGTCTCCGACGCCGAGATCGCCCAGGCCCGGGCCAACTACGCCCAATACCCCGCCGCCAAGGCCGTCGCCGAGCCCTCCATGGTCGAGGCCCGCTACTGGGCGGAATGGACCGACGAGGCCCTGCGCAACGCGGTGACCACCGCCGAGGTGCCGCGCGCCGTCGAGCTGTGCAATGCCGGCTGCCCCATCCACGGCCGCAAAATCTACGAGGGCATCAACGGCTCCTCCCTGCCGTGGATCGTCGACCCCAAGCACCCGTTCCAGGTCAAATGCCCCATCGGGGGCGAGACCTACCCGAGCAACGACTACGCCGCGTATTACCACAGCGGGTTCAAGGACAAGAGCAGCCTCACGGGCCCCTACGTGGACGACGGCTGGGGCTGGACCGCGCCCGACGGCAACAAGTACTGGTTCGTCGCGCACGCCAACCACCTGGTCTGGCAGACCGGCGGCCTCGACGGCCGCTGCATCATCAACGGCATCCGCTCCCTCAGCCGCGCTTATCTCCTCACCGGTGACCGGCTCTTCGCCCACAAGGCCGCGGTGCTGTTCCGCCGCGTCGCCGAGGTCTACCCCAACATGAACCACGAGCAGCAGTCGCGTTTCGGCGAGCTCATGGCGTCGCAGGGCACGCGCTACACCGGCAAGATCGTGAACCTGATCTGGGAATCCTACCAGGTCGGCCCGTCGCTCGCGGAAGCGTACGACAACATCTGGGACTCCATCGACGGCGACACCGCGCTGCAGAAGTTCTACGGGCAGACCGGCGAGCAGATCCGCGCGTGCATCGAGGCCAATTTCTTCGAGGAGGCGATTGACGGCTATTTTCATGACATGATGCGCGGCAACTACGGCACGCACCAGCGCGCCCTGCTCATGCTCGCCGTCGTCCGCCAGCACGGGGACAACCCGCGCTACGTGGACGAGGTGCTGCACCGCTCCACCGGCCACCTGCTGCGCATCGGCTTTGATTACGCGCTCTACGATTCCGTGTACCGCGACGGCGCGCCCCACGAGTCGCCGGACTACAATTTCGTCTGGATCCGGACCATCGCCGCCACGGGGGAGCTGCTGAAGAAACTCGGCTACGACATCGCCACGATCCCGCGGTTGAAGCGGATGTTCGACCAGCCGCTCGACTCCATCACCGTCGGCCAGCTCTCCGACCCGCTCGGCGACAGCAGCAACCGTTACGCACCGTTGATCGGCAAGGACTCGCTGACCTACCAGCGCGGCCTCCAGCTCTACCACGACCCCCGCTACGCCGCGTATCTCGCCGGCATCGGCGCCACCGGCGACCAGAGCTTTGGCAGTTTCGAGGCGCTTTTCTCCCCCGCCCTGCCCGATTCGCCGCTCACGGCGAATCGCCCTGAGCCTGCCCACCCTGAGCCTGTCGAACGGGTCGAAGGGCATGCCAAACGCATCGTCCCGCCCCAGCCCTCCCGCATCTTCAGCGGCTACGGCAGCGCCATCCTCAACAACCCCGCCGACACCCGCTCGGTGGACCTTTTCTACGGCCTGCACGTCGCGCACTACCACCACGACCGGCTGCACTTCGACCTGTTCGCGAACGGCCAAGACATGATGCCTGACCTCGGCTACCCCGACGGCGCCAACGAATTCAACTCGAGCATCTTCACGTGGAGCAAAACCTCGATCTCGCACAACACCGTCACCGTCGACGCCCACCGCCAGCCCGCCCACCCCGCCGGCCACCTCCAGTTCTTCGCTGATGGTCCCTTCGCCCGCGCCCTGATCGCCGACGCCAGCGACACCTATCCGCAGACCTCGGTTTACCGCCGCACGCTCGTGATGGTGGACGTGCCCGACACCGCGACGGCCAAAGACCGCGGCTACGTCGTGGATTTCTTCGACGTGACCGGCGGCCACCAGCACGACTACAGCCTGCACGGCCCCACCGGGAAATTCCCCGCACTCGGTGGCACCTGGTCCGCCCCCGAGCCCGGCACGCTCGCCGGTCCCAACGTGAAGGTCGGCGAACTCTACGACGACCCCGTCCGCGGCGCGAAGGATTTCAAGGGCAGCTACCTCAACTACGAAGGCTCCGGCTTCCAGCACCTCGTCAACGTCCAGCGGCTTCAGTCCGGCGCCGGCGACTTCATCGCCGAGTACGTCCACGACAAGGACCCCAACGCCCGCCTCCGCATCCGCGTGCTCCCCCAGCCCGGCCAGGAGCTGATCCGCGCCGAAGCGCGCGTCTCGCCGATCAAGTATCCCGAGATCGTGACCTATCTCATCGCCCGTCACGTGAATGGCCCTGGTGAACCGCCGCTCAAGAGCACGTTCGTCGCAGCACTGGAGCCGTTCTCCACCGAGCACTTTATCACCGGTGTTACGCGCGAAGAGTTTGATGGGAACACCATCGTAACCGTAAGCCGCACCGATGGTGAAACAGACTACATTATCCATGGTACTGGGCGCCGGGCCCTAACCCGCGGCTCCGTGAATCTCGGCGATGGCGCCGAAGTTGTTGTCGTTACTTTCAATGCCATAGATGAACCGATACGCGCTTTCCTGTCCGACGGTGAATTCCCCGTTTCCCTTCAGGTCGGCGACCGCAAGTTCACCGCTACCGGACTGCAGGGCAAAATCACTGCCCTTGACGCCACCACCGGCAAACTTCACGTCCGCCTCGCCGCCGGTTCACCCACGCCCGACCTGACCACCCTCCCCGGCCGCGTCCTCCACCTCTCAAACCCCCTCCGCTCGACCGTCCACACCATCACCGCCGCCACCCGCGACGGCGACGACCTCGTGCTCACGGTGAAGGACGACCTCCGCGTCGGGCTCGTGCATGTGGATTCCGTCGAGGGCAACCTGATCCACAGCAAGACCGCCCTGCGGCTCTTCGCGATTTACCGCGGCACCACGCTCTGCAACCGCGCTGACCAGCCGCTCGCCACCGTGCAGGAGGCGAAGGACACCGGCGAACTCACCCTCACCGCCCCGCCGACCGGGAAAATCTCCCCCGGCGAGGACCTCTGGATGATCGACGCCACCGTCGGTGAAACCGTCCGCCTGCCAGCGATCCTCAGCTGGTCGCGG
>CAIOAO010000072.1 GCA_903855985.1 uncultured Opitutia bacterium
GCATCGAGGATGTTGCCGAAGACGATGGCCTCGACCGGGCAGACCTGCTGGCAGGCCGTCTTGATGGTGCCGTCCGGGACGCGGACGTCATCGAGCGAAACGGCGGCGCCGTTGTGCTCTTGGTTGACCTTCACCTTGTGCCGGATCTTCCCGTTCTGGATGCGTTGCACGCAGTAAGTGCACTTTTCCATCACGCCGCGCATGCGGATCGTAACCTCGGGATTCTTCACCATCTGCACGAGCTCGGGCATGCCCTTCGGGCCGAGTTGGCTGAGGTAGAGGCTGTCGAGCTGGCGCTGGTTGTAGTCGAAGAAGTTGAAGCGGCGGACCTTGTACGGGCAGTTGTTCGCGCAATACCGGGTGCCGATGCAGCGGTTGTAGGCCATCGTGTTCAGGCCTTCCTCGTCGTGCACGGTGGCGTTGACGGGGCAGACGGTCTCGCACGGGGCGAGCTCACACTGCTGGCAGGCGATGGGCTGGAGCGAAATCTGGGGATCCTCGGGCAGCTCGTGGTTGCCCGGGCCTCCGAAGGCGCCGGCGTCGGCGTTGCCATCGGAGTAGTAGCGGTCGAGGCGGATCCAGTGCATCTCGCGGCCGCGGAGGACCTGGTCCTTGCCGACGATCGGGATGTTGTTCTCGGCCTGGCAGGCGACGACGCAGGCGTTGCAGCCGATGCAGGTGTTGAGGTCGATCGACATGCCCCACTGGTGGATGCCGTCGAACTTCGGGGTCGAGTAAAGCGAGCCGCCGCGGGGAATCTCCCCAGCGCGCTGGGCGGGGGTCATGGCCGTGCCGACTTCGCCGAGCACGGACGGGCTGTGCGACTCCATGCCGATGCCCTTGACGTAGGCGAGGCCGGGTCCGCCCTCTTGCGTGACTTCGTCGAAATTGGCTTCCCGGACGAGATCGCGGCCTTCCATCGACCAGTGTTCCTGGACGTTGGCGAGCAGCGTGCGCTCGCCGGTGTCCACCAGCGTCGCGCCAGTGGCAAAGCTCATCGCCGCCGTCGTGCGGAGCGGGTAGGCGCTGGTGCCGGCCCCCTGCCCCACATGGCCCGTCGCGGTGCGGCCGTAGCCGAGTGCGATGACGAGCGTGTAATTCGAAAGGCCGGGCTGGATGTGGACCGGGCCGCGGATCTTGCGGCCACCGACGGTGACCTCGAAGACGCGGGCGTTTTCCTTGCCGATCTCAAAGTCGTTTTCCTCGACGCGCGCCACCTGCAGCGACGCACCCTTGGGGTCGATGCCGAGCTCCTTGCCGAGCTTCGGGCTGACGAGAATGGCGTTGTCCCAGGAAATCTTCGTGATCGGGTCCGGGCACTCCTGCAGCCAGCCGTTGTTGGCGAAGCGGCCGTCGTCCATCTTGTGGTCGGTGACAAAGCGGACCTCGAGGTTCTTGGCGGACAGGACCTCAAACTTCGGCGCGGTCGCAAACAGCGCGCTGGCACCGGCGAGGTCGTAGCGGACTTGCACCTTCGGATAGGCCGAATCGGCCAGCAGGCCGTCGTGGAGGAACTGACGGAAGGTTTTCTCGGCATCGGCGCCGGGATTCAGGCCCGTGATCGTCGCATAGACCTGCGCGTAGCCATCGGGCTTTTCCTCGCCCAGGATGTGGCTGAGGATCTCGATCTCGGTCAGGCCGTTGAACAGCGGCAGAATCATCGGCTGCACCGGGACGATTGTGCCGTCCACCGTGCGGGCGTCGCCCCACGACTCGAGATAATGCGTGCTCGCGATCTGCGTGGCGGTCAGCGCGGAGGTCTCATCGGCGTAATAACCGACACGGATGACCTCGGGCACGGACTTCTGCAGGCTGCTCCACTCGAGATCAGCCGGCGCGTTATAGGCGGGATTGCCGCCGAGGACGATGAGGGTCTTGACCGCACCACCCTTGATGGCGGTGGCGAGGGCGGAAATCGTGGAGGCACTGCTGGCGCCGATTTCGACGAAATCGACCGTCTTGCCGACGTTGCCGAGGGCGGAATTCAGCGCGTAGACGATCGCATGGACCGCGGCGGACTGGTGCGCACCGGCGACGACGAGGCACTCGCCGGCATGATCCCGCAGGTCTTTGGCACAGGCGGTGAGCCACTTTTCCTGATCCTTGAAATCGAGACCCTGGGCTAGCGCATCGAGCGATGACGAACCCATGACCTTGCTCGCGAGGGCCGCGGCGAAGGCCGCCATGTGGCTGCTGGCGAGGCGCAGGCGATGATCCGCCATGCTGCCGGTGAGGCTGAGGCCGCTCTCCACGACGTAGAGGCGGTTCATCGCGTCATCGCGCGACTTCACGCGGCGGCCCTGGGCGAACTCGCGGGCATAAAGCAGACTGCCGGCCTCGGCGTGGAAGAAATCGGCATCGAGGCTGACGATGCGCTTGGCCTTGGCGAAATGGTAGAGGGGCTTGACGTCGCGACCGAAGGCGGCGCGGGCGGCGGCCGCGGGCGGCTCGTCCTGCACCGGCTCAAACTCCGCCCAGATGGCCCGGGGGAACTTGGTCTTCAGCTTGCCCAGCAAGCGGGCCCGGGTCGGGGAACTGGACTCCTCCGCAAGAAAAGCGAGGCCTTCGCCCCCGTTGGCCGAGGCGGTTTGGCCGAGGCTGGCCAGCAGCGCGGTCACCTGGGCGGACGTGGC
>CAIOAO010000073.1 GCA_903855985.1 uncultured Opitutia bacterium
CACGGCGGACCCGAACACGTCGACGGGCCGGCCCAGCGCCGCCAGCGCCGTCGCGACGAAGACGCGGGCCATCTTCTGCTCCGTGACGTCGGTGCTGAACGCCCCCGCCACGGCCATGTCCACCGTGAACTGATACCAGTCGCGCCAGAGCGCGGCGTCGGCTGGGTCGGACGACTTGAACAGGGCGATGCCCATCTCGTAGGTGTAGCGGCCGCTGGTCTTGATTTCGAGGCGGCTGCCGGTGACCTGGCCCATCACCCGGTAATTGGCGGCCGATTTGCCGGAGCCGGAGTGGAAGCCGAGGCTGACGCCGAACTTCTCGCAGACCGTCCACTGCTTCCTGATCAGCGTCTGCAGCACGGTGTTGTCCGCATACGGCATGTTTTTCTGGAAGCCGAACGCCGGCGCGATGAAGTTCACCGGCATGTCCAGCACCTCGCACAAGGCGAGCATCAACGCCGTCGTCTCGGGGGTCGTGAGGCCCGGCAGCTCGTCAATGGAGAGCTCGCGCAGGTACGTGCGGCCCACCGGCGTGGTGAACGCGGCCGCGCGCGCGGCGGCGTAGGCGCGGTCGCGGCGCAGCATCTTCTGCATCGGTGTCCACACCGTCGTGAGCAGCTCGTTGAACGCGGCCTCCTCCAGCTTCAGTCCTGCGGCGGACACCCGCGCGCGCGTCTTGGCGACGATGTCGGCGGGAATGTCGGCCAGCTTCGCCGGCTGGTTGAGCGCGAGTTCGGGCGAGAGGTCGAAGGTGATGTAGCTGGCGAGCAGGCAGCCGCGGACCAGGGCGGCCTCGCGCGAGTCAAACTTGCCGCCGATCGGCTGGTGGTCGGCGTTGAAGGACCACGCGATCTTCCGGCGGTGGAAGCCGGTCTTCAGCTTCGACAGCACGCAGCCGTGGCTCATGCCCTCGACGCTCTGGCCCTGGTGGCCCTCGGGGACGTTCGTGCCGATGAAGGGAAACGGCACGGTGTCGAGCCGGCCGCCGAGCATGGCGTCCACGTCATAGACGAGCTCGCGCGGGATGGAATTCTGGTTGGCCGTGAGGCCGAGCTCGAGCGAGCTCATCGCCCACTCGACCGCGGGCCAGTGCAGCGTGGTGAAACGCGCGCCGACCCCGAGCGTGCTGCGGCCGAGTTGCGCGCCGGCCGTCGGGAAAATCGTGGAGGCCGGGTCAAATTCCTGGATGAGGTTCTTCAGCTTCAGCAGGTTGGTCCAGGTGGCGGGGAAGGCCGTCGTCGCGGCATCGAGCGGGATGCCCTGGTCCAGCGGCAGCGCCGGGGCGTGCAGTTTCCACGCGCAATCACCCGCGGCGTTCACCAGCAGCGTCCACTCGCCCGCGGCGGTGCGAAAGCGGCTCTTGTCAAACTGACACGCGCGGCCCGCCCGGAGGTCGGCCGACAGCGCCGGCCAGTCGAGGCAGAAGTCCGGCGAGATGCACGGGTTCTGCGCGATGCGCAGGTTGTGCTTCAGGAGGAAGTCATTGATGGGTTTCATACGGTTGTAACCGCGAATGGACGCGAATGGACACAAATCCAGAGGGCCAGCAATGGCCTTGGTCCGGTACGAAATTCGCGTCCATTTGCGTCCATTCGCGGTTAATGAATCTCAGATCGACATCGCCTGAAAGCCGCCGTCCACAATCAGCTCCTCGCCGGTGATGAACGAGCCGGCGGCATCGCTCGCGAGCAGCAGCGTGGCCCCGATGAGCTCCCCCGCCCCGCCGAAGCGTTTCATCGGCGTGTGGCCCATGATGCTGGCCACGCGGTCGGGCGTGAGGATCTTCCGGTTCTGTTCGGCGGGGAAGAAGCCGGGGACGAGCACGTTGACGCGCACCTTGTGCGGCCCCCATTCCCGGGCGAGGTTGAGCGAGAGGTTGTGCAGGGCGCCCTTGGCCGCGGAATAGGTGAACACGCGGGAGATCGGGGCGAGGCCGGCCATCGAGCCGAGGTTGATGATCGAGCCGCCCGTGCCGCGGTCGACGAGGTATTTCCCAAAGACCTGGCAGCCGAGAAACACCGACTTGAGGTCCACGCGCATGATCCGGTCGAACTCCTCCTCGGTGACGTCGAAGAACGGCGTCGCGGAGTTGATGCCCGCGCCGTTGATGACGATGTCAATGCGGCCGGACTTTTTCAGGACCGCGTCGCGCAACCCCTCGAGCTCGGCCTTGCTCGTGGCCTCGGCGGCATGGAACCAGCCGGAGCCGCCCGCCGCGGCGATCTTCGCCAGCCGGGCCGCCGCTTTTTCGGCGCTGCGGCCGACGAGGACGACCTCGGCGCCCGCGCCGGCGAGTCCCTCGGCCATGGCGCCGCAGAGTTCACCCGTGCCGCCGATGACGATGGCGACTTTGCCGGTGAGATTAAAGAGCGAGTGGAGGTAGTCAGCAGGCTTCATAGCGGGAGAATGGATTGGGGCGGGAGCGGTCGCGATTACTTTTTGCCCGGCAAGTGCGCGCGCAGGAACCGGTCGGCGGCGGCCAGCGTGGGTTCAAACCACGGGTGAAACAGCCAGAAGGGGTGCGGGGTGTCCGGCACGACCACGGTTTCGCTCGCGATGCCGTTGGCGCGAAGCTTCGCACTCATCTCTGCGCGTCCCGGCAGGATCGGGGACGTCACCGTGCTGTTGATGAAGAGAGTCGGCGCACTGGCGGGCCCGATATGCGTCAGCGCCGACGCCGCGCGCCACACGTCGGGATGCTTCTTAAAACTGCCCCCAAGGTAACGCACCGGCGCACTCGGCACCGTCTCCTGCTGAGCCACGAGGGCGGGGCCGGTGAAGTCCGCCAGCCCGTCGATGTCCACGACGGCCTGCACGGCGCTCGAACCGCCGCGCTCCCCCACTTCGCCTTCGAATTCCGCCAGCCCGTTGGTCGCGCCCAGCAACGCCGCCAGTTGGCCACCCGCCGACATGCCGACGACGGCGATGCGTCCCGGATCGATTCCGTAATCGCTTCCGTGTGCCCGCACCCAACGAACCGCCGCCTTCAGGTCGTGCAGCGCCGCCGGGAAATGAGCCTTGGGGCCGAGGCGATAGCTCACCGGGACCGCGGCGTAGCCGAGGGCGGCGAGGTGCTTGGCAAAGGGACGCTCCATCTCCCGTGTCCCGCTGTCCCAGCCGCCCGCGTGGATGATGAGCGCGGCCGGCAGCGGCGCGTGGCCCGGACCGCGGAAAACGTCGAGTGCGAGACCGGGCGCGAAGGCGATGTCCTCGCGGGCGGTGACGCCCGCCGGGAGTTCGTCCGCCACGCGCTGGATGTTCGGATAGTGCAGGCGAACCTCGCGTTCGGCGTTGGCGAGGGTGAAGCCACTGATGCGCGCGCGCCACGCCGGATAGTCCTTCGCCAGCAGCTTGGCCGGCGAGTCCACGTAGTAGCGGTAACCGCCGCGGCGCTCGGGCTCGACCTCCGCGAGCGTGTAATGGATCACCGTGTTGCGGCCGGCAAAGATCGGCCGGTTCGTGGGAATTTCGTAGAACCGCGCCCAGATCGGCTTCGCCGTGGGATCGGGGACGACCCGCGTGTCGCGGCCCTTCGGCAGGTTGGGCGCAGGGATGCGCTCGTAGCGGAGCCCGTTGATCTGCACTGCCCGGAACCAGGCGACGGCGGCTTCCACCGCCGCAACGACTTCGGGCGAGGGCTCTTCCACGGCCATCAAGCAGCGAACGACCTCCACGCTCTCGTCGCCGGACAGTGAGATAGGCTCGAACCGCCGCGCCGGCGCAGGCGCGAGGGTGTCCTCGTCGTGCTGCGCGCACCAAACGGTCTTCACGCCATTGATGGTCACCTGGCAGCGCAGGATGCAGTCGCGGCCCTTCGCCACGGCCGCAGCCGCGGGGCCACGCAGCTCGGGCGCGACAAAGGTGAACGGAGCGCGCCCGGCGGCGACGTCCTGCAGGACCATCATGACCTCCGCCATCGCGTCGTCGTTGAAGGTAATGTGCGAGTAGTAGCCCTCGCGCAGCGGGTAGAACTGCGGCCAGCCGCCGTTGGGATACTGCGCGGCGAGCAGGTAGCGGATGCCGCGCTCGACAGCGGCGCGGTGGGCGTCGGTGCCGTTGTTCGCGCTGACGACGCGGGCGAGGAAGCGGATTTGCTGATGCGTAGAATCGTTGTCGATCGTCGGCATCTGCTCGTCATCCGGCACGGGCTTAGAGCGCGCCGCGGCCTCGGCGGCGGGCGAAAGCGTCATCTCGCGGTTCTTCGGCCAGCCGCCGTTGGGAAACTGGTAGAGCAGCACCGTGTCGGCGATGTCCCGGGCGTCGGCCGACGCATACCATTCATCCGGCTGGTCCAGGACATCCTTCCACTTCACCGGCTGGAACGACCGCGGCGCCGTGGCGGCATCGGGCGCGAGAAATTTCGCGATCGGCAGCTGGATGCGGATCATCTCCGCCGCGACGATGCCCGCCACGGCCCGCGCGCCCTTTTCATTGAAATGCGTGTCGTCGTTCTTGCCCTGCGGCAGGCGCGGCAACTCGCCCGGCGCGTAGTGCTGGAAAAGCGCCTTCGAGCCCACGACGCCCAGATTGGCGAAATACGCCCGGGTGCGGGCCTCGAGGTCCAACAGCGGCACGCCCTCGGCCGCGGCCACCTCCCGCACCACGCCGGGATAGGCGCCGTGCGCGTCGTACCATTCCCCGGCCTCAGTCCAGCGGCGCCGCGCGACCGGCGTGGCGAGGACGGGATTCGCCCCCTTTGCCCGGACCTCGCGCACGAAGCGCGTCAGGTTCGCGCGGTAGTCCGTGTTCGCGTCGGTATAGCGCGCCGGGTCGTCCTTCTTGGTGTCATTGTGCCCGAACTGGATGACCACCCAGTCGCCCGGTTGGAGCGCATCGAGCAGCCGCTGCCAGTGGCCCTGGTCGCGAAACGACTTCGTGCTGCGGCCGTTGATCGCACGGTTGTCGAGCCGCAGCGGCGGCCGGACCAGGTCGCGGAGCAACATGCCCCAGCCGCGCTCGGGCAGGCCAAGGTCGGGTTTGTCCGCGACGGTGGAATCACCCGCCAGGAACAGCGTGGGACCGGCGGCCGGCGGTGCCGCGGCGAAGGCGGTGGCCGCCACCAGCAACAGCGCGAGCAAAGGTGAGCGCAGGCGGGTCATCTCAGGCGCCCTTGAGGTTGATCTGCTCAAAGCGCGGGGCCAGCAGGTGCATGATAATCCAGGCCGTGAGGTAGGCCGAGCCGCAGATGACAAACAGGATCCCGTAGCCGACCTCGATTTTGCCGAGGGCCGCGAAATGCTGGAGCAGGAGCCCGACGACCCGCGCGATCAGGATGCCGCCCACCGCCCCGGCCATGCCGCCGATGCCGGTCACGGATGCCACGGCTTTCTTGGGGAACATGTCCGAGACCGTGGTGAAGATATTGGCCGACCAGGCCTGGTGCGCGGAACAGGCGATCGCGATCGTCGCCACGGCCAGCCAGGTGTTGATCTGGCCCAGGCGAGATGCGAGCAGGACGGAGAGCGGAAAGAGGGCAAAGATGAACATCGCGAGCTTCCGGGCGCGGCTCGCGTTCATGCCCCCGTTGATGAATTTCTTCGGCAGCCAGCCGCCAAAGATGGAACCGCCCGTGGCGACGGTGTAGACCACGGCGACCGCGAGGGGCCAGCTGATCACCCCCGGGATGTCGGCCTTGCTGCCAGCGTAATCCGGATGAGCGGCGAGATACGTGCCGACCTTGCGGGCGTTTTCCCCGGTGAGAAACGCGGGCAGCCAGAACAGATAGAACCACCAGATCGGGTCGGTCAGGAACTTGCCGAGCACAAAGGCCCAGGTCTGGCGAAAAGCCATCAGGCGCGCCCACGGCACCTTCGTCCCCGCGGGATCGGCCTTCGCGTCCGCCTGCTCATCCGCATCGCTGTGGATGTACTCGTACTCCGCCGGCCGGAGGTGGCCGCTCGCCAGCTTGGCGGCGGGCGAGGCGTACATGGCGTACCAGAACGCGAGCCAGACGAGGCCCACGGCGCCGGTCAGGACAAAGGCCCATTCCCAACCCCAGGCGGCTGCGATCGAGGGCACGGCCAGCGGCGCCACGATCGCGCCCACGTTGGCGCCGGAGTTGTACAGGCCGGTGGCAAAGGCGCGTTCCTTCCGCGGGAACCACTCGGCAATCGTCTTGTTGGCCGCGGGAAAATTGCCCGCCTCGCTGAACCCCAGCGCCGCGCGCCAGAAGCCGAACGTCACGGTCGTATGCCCGAAAGCGTGGCCGATGGCGGCCAGGCTCCAGCCGATGAGTGAAAAGGCATAGCCCTGCTTGGTGCCGACCCGGTCGATCAGCCGTCCCGCCGCCAGCATGCCGGCGGCGTAGGCGACCTGGAAGCAGATCACTACCGTCGAGTAATTCAGCTCCTGGTCCGCCTTGACCGCTCCAAACACCCCGCTGTCCGAGAGGACCTGCTTCAACAGACCAAGGACGTTCCGGTCGAGGTAGTTGATCGTGGTCGCGAAGAACACGAGCGCGCAGATCGTCCAGCGGTACCGGCCGATCTGTTCGTTGACTTGGTTAAATTTGTTCATGGATCACGGGGTGGTCGGGGGTTGGACTGGCTGCGCTACGCGCCGGACGGGGTTGAAGGTCACCCGTACAAACCCGACCGTGCCGGCTTGCTCCACGACGTCGGGTTGGGTGAGTCCGCGGAAAGTCGAGTCGGTGAGGCGGAGGCCCTCGATCACCGCGCCGGCAAAACCGCGGATATACAATACCCGCGGGCTGGCCGCGCTGGTGATGTGGTCGAGCTGGACGTTGCGCACGACCGGCGGGTGCGCGCCCTTCGCGCCTTCCTCGTAAAGCAGATCAATCGCCAGCACGGCCTCGGTGACGCGGCCAATCTGGACGCGGCGCATGAAGACGTTTTCAAGCACCCCACCCCGCTGGGCGTTGGACTTGAAGCGCAGCGCGCAGTCGAGATTCGGGCTGTCCATCGTGCAATCCTCGATAAAGACGTTGCGCACCCCGCCGGAAATCTCGCTGCCGAGCACCACGCCGCCGTGGCCGTCCTTCATCGTGCAGCGGCGGATGACGATATTCTCGCTGGGCACGTTGACGCGGCGGCCGTCGTTGTTGCGGCCGGACTTGATCGCGATGCAGTCGTCGCCCGTGTCGAACACGCAGTCCTCGATGAGCACGTCGCGGGACGACTCCGGGTCACAGCCGTCGTTGTTCGGCCCGTGTGATCTGATCTTCACGCCTCGTACGGTGACATTCTGCGACAGCACCGGATGAATCTCCCACATCGGCGAGCGGATAATCGTCACGCCCTCGACCAGGACATTCCGGCAGCGGTAGAACTGGATAAAGTTCGGCCGCAGGAACCCGCCGTCACCCAACACGCGCTCCGATACCGGCACGCCCCGCTCCCCCAGATCGAGGAGACGGTCGCGCGCCGCCTGCTGCCGGACGGGTGGATGGTCCCTGTCGTTCCAGCCCCACCAATTGGATTCGTCCGCCTGACCGTCGAGGGTGCCGGAGCCAGTCACGGCGACGTTCTCCTGTTCGAAGGCGTAGATCAGCGGGGAATAATTCATGCCCTCGACGCCCTCCCAGCGGGTAAACACCACGGGGTAATCCGCGGGCGCGGTGCTGAACCGGAGGGTCGCGCCGGCGCTGATGTGCAAATTGACGTTGCTGAGCAGGTGAATCGCTCCGGTGGTCCACTCGCCCGCCGGCACGACGACCCGGCCGCCGCCCGCGGCGTGGCAGGCCGCAATAGCGTCACCAATCGCCCCGGTAGCACCGACTCCGGGTTTCGCGCCGAAATCGGTGATAGGAAAATCGCCCGCCGGGAAAACCGGGACCTGGATGCGGGCAAGGATGCGATCAACGTCGCCCCACCCGCGCACGACTTCCGGCGCCGGGGGCTGCGTGAGGAGTCGCTGCACCTCCAGCCCCGCGAGGATGAAGGGCGCGACACCCTTGAGGTCGTTTTCGACCACGGGTTCGCTGACGTAATAGTCGAAGCTGCCGTCACGCACCCGCCCACTGGCGGTGGTGTACCCGAGGCCGGCGACTTCGCAGACGCGGGTGAGATTGACCCCGCCGTCGCCGCCCGTGCGGATACAGTCCCGCACCAGTCCCGCATAACCGCGCAGGACGGCGGGCAGATATTTCTCCCGCGACAGATAGCCGCGGTTGATCCCCTTCGCCAAGGCGTACACGAACATACCGGAGGCGGAGGACTCGAGGTAGTTGCCCTTCCTGCCGGGCTGGTCGAGTACCTGCCACCAGAGTCCGCTCGCGAGGTCCTGGTGAAGCAGGAGACCGTCGGCGAGCTTGCGCAGGACGGCGTTGATCGCCTCGACCTCGGGATGCGTGGGCGGGAACTCATCGAGGCAGTCCACCAGCGCCATCGCGTACCAACCTTCCGCGCGGCCCCAGAAATTCGGCGAATGACCCGTGGCCGGGTCGGCCCAGGCCTGGGCGCGTTTTTCGTCCCAGGCGTGGTAGAACAGCCCGCTGCGCTCGTCGTAAGTGTGCCGATCCACGAGCAGGATCTGCTTCGCCACGTCATCCAGTGCAGCGGGCTCGGGCAGCAAATTTCCGGCCCGGGCCAGGAACGGCGATGCCATGTACAGACCGTCCAGCCACATCTGCCCCGGGTAACGCTGCTTGTGCCAGAACCCCCCCTCGCTCGTGCGTGGCTGCATCGCCAGCTGGCGCAGCAGGTGGCCGAGGGCGATCTTCAGCCGCTCATCTTTCGTCTGCTCATACCGCAGCTGCAGCGCGCGGCCGGACGTGACCATGTCGAGATTGTATTCCTCGGGCTTGTACGTCGCGATGCTGCCGTCGGGCTGGAGGTAGGATTCGACGAGGCTCGCCGCGTAGGTCGTGGTCGCAGCGTCGCTAGTTTGCGCCGCAAGTTTCAGCAACGAGTAGGAGAAAAGTCCGGTGGTGTAGTCCCAGCGAGCCTTTGGCGTGCCTTGGTAATTGAGCGTCGTCCCGCGCCGGGCCATCTCGGATTGCGCCAACCGCCGCGACCATTCCAGCGGCGTCGCGCCGTTGAAGGTGGCCGGGGGTTCCGCCGCCACCGCGGCCAAGCCGAGGCCGGCGAACAAGACCAGCAGCCGCGTTTTCATGGCGCGGCCTCCGAGGGTAGCGGCCAGTCGCCGAGGACTGCCGGGCGGTTGAACTGCGGCGGCGGCGCGCCGGCCGACACCATCGCCCAGCCCACGCGTCCGGCCGCAACGGCACCCGGGCCGGAGCAGGCGTATTCGGCGAAGCGCACGAGCGGCGGTTTCACGTTCCACTCGCGCCAGCCCTCGGGCCGGATGCCCGCGCCGAGTTCGCATTGGACGAACGTGGCCGCCGGCGACTCGTGCCAGGGGCGGCCGAGGTAAACGAGCGGGTTGCCGTAGGGAAATGTCACGCGGCAACGGAAGAACACCAGACCCGCTTGGCCCGCGGGCGTGGCCGGAGCCGTGATATAGCCCTGATCACGGCAGAAAATCTCGCAGTCCTCAAAGTACGCCGTGGCCGCGCCGTAGATGAAATCCACGTGGCCGGAAATGTAACAATCGCTGAAATACTGGCGCCCCGCCTCGAGCCGGAGCGTATCCTGCCAGCCGAGGATGCGGCAGCGGCGGAAGCTTACACGGTCCGCTATGACCGAACACGCCTGGGCCTGCATGCCCTTGCCGTAGGTGTTCTCCAGCGTGAGATTTTCGACGACCGCGTCGTGCGCCTCCGCCGTGATGAGCAGCGCGGACGCCCCCTGCCAGCCGATCGGCGTGCCGTCGGCGCCGGGTATCGCCTGTCCGAGATTGTAGGTGAGCAACGTTGCGGGGCCGGAGCCGCGCAGCGTGACGTGCGGCTTGTTCAGGACCGTGTGGCCGAAATACGCGCCGGGTTGCAGCAGGATCAGTTGCGGCGCCGCGTTGTCCGCGGCCACGGCATCGATCGCCTCCTGCACCGTGCGGCAGTCGGCACCGGCGGAGGGCCCGACGGTTCGGAAGGGCCGTTCACCTGCGCGGCCGGCAATGACTCCGGCGGCAAGACCGAGAACGCAAAGGCCGAGGCGCAACATCAGGGTGTGGTGGTAAACGTGACAGTGACCGGCGAACGTTCGCGCGCGGCGCAGGCCGCCACGTAGTCGGTCCAGGTTTTCTCGGTGGCGAACTCGCCGGCAGCGGACCAACCGGCGCCGACGAGGTAATGCAGGGGCTGCCCCGGCGTGACTTTGGCGAGCACGAGGCGGTTGACCTTGTCCTCGGCATAACCCGAGAACGCGGCGTTGGGCACGATGACCGCGGTGGCGAGTTCGCCGTGGGTTTTTTGGACGACCCACTGCGTAAGCGAGCCGTCCGCGGTCTGCGGTGTGAAATCAATTTTGGGGTCCTGCCCCTTGTCGGTCGGCGTCTTGTGCAGCCCGATCGCCACGGTCAGCACCGCGGCGGAACCTTCAGTCACGGTGAACGTGCTCTCCATCCGGTCGAGGTTGTGGCCGGCCTCGACGGTGAAGCGCTTCGTTTCGGCCACCTTGAAGCCGTCGGCCTGCCACGCGTCATAGGTAAGTTCAAACACCGCGCGCACCGGGCCGTTCTCGAGCACCTTCCATCCATGGTAATTGCTGCTCACGGCCAGCGCGTGGCCGTTCCAGATCCCGGTACCGCCGCAGCCGCGCGACTGGCTGACATTGTACATGTCCATGCCCTCGCTGAGGTCGTACTTGTGGTAAAAATTGTGCCCCTTGTTGTACCAGCGGTCCACGATGGGATAGCTGACCCGCTTGCACCAGACGTCGATGCCGCTGCTGACGAGCACTTCCTTGCCCGAGCCGGCGGGCGCGGGCGCGGCAAGCCCGGGTCCGTAGATGCGGTGGGCAATCTTGTCGTTCTCCCACGCAAAATCGTCGAGCCGCTCGGGCACGTAGCGGGCAAAGGCCTTGACGGGGAACGGCGGCGTCACCGCCTCCGTCTTCACGAGGGTGAACACCGTGGATTTTTCCCCGGCCGCAAAATCATGCTGGAACAGCAGCTCGCCGTAGGCGTCGCCCCGGCCGGTGGCATCCTTGAGCGTCGGCACCAGATTGGTGACCTGGTACGGCAGCACATGGCCGGCGGCATCCCTGACCTCGAGGTGATGGATGAGCGCGCCGGGCAGGGCCGACGCAACGCGGGCCCAGGGTATGCTGATCGTCTCCGCGGGACGCGCGATGTCCAGGGAGTGCGTGACGGTGACGGTCAGGCGCTCGGCCGCGGACAGCCGGGACAGCAGGCCGGCCGCCAGGAGCAACATGGCGAAACGGAGGGGTTTCATGGGGAATCGGGGTTAACGCGCCAGCCAGCCACCATCCACCGGCAACGTGGTGCCGTGGACGTAGTCTGAAGCCGGCGAGGCGAGAAAGACAACGGCCCCCTTCATGTCCGCGCCCGTGCCCCAGCGGCCGGCGGGGATGCGCTCGAGGATGGCGCGGTGGCGGGCAGGGTCGGCGCGCAGCTGCGCGGTGTTGTCCGTCTCCATATAGCCGGGCGCGATCGCATTCACGTTGATCCCGAGCGGGGCGAGTTCGTTGGCCATCGCGCGCGTGAGGCCGCCGAGCGCGCTCTTGGACGCGGCGTACGAGACGACGCGGATGCCGCCTTGGAACGAGAGCAGGGAGGCGGTATTGATGATCTTGCCCGGGGCTTTGCGCGCCACGAGCGCGGCCGCGAAGCGCTGGCTCAGCCGGAAGACCGCGCGGAGATTCACGTTCATCACATCGTCCCAGTCGGTCTCGGAAAATTCGAGCAGCGCCGCGCGGCGGATGATGCCGGCGTTGTTCACGAGGATGTCCGCGGCCCCCAGCTGCGCCGTGACGGCCGCGAGGATTTTTTCCGCCGCCTGGGCGGCACCGACGTCGATCGCCACCGTGCAGCTGCGCCGGCCGAGTTGCGTGATCGCCTGCGTGACGGCGGAGGTGTCACCCCGGGCGACGAGCGCGACATCCGCGCCGGCCTCCGCCAGGGCAATGGCCATGTCGGCGCCGAGTCCGCGGGAAGCGCCGGTGACGATGGCCACCCGACCGGTAAGCCGGAAAGAATCGAGCACGGCGGCCATGGGCGGGGGCGGTCAGCGCAGCTCGGAGAGCGGCGCGGGGTCCATGTCGGCGAATTCCTGGTTCTCGCCACCCATGCCCCAGACGAAGCTGTAGTGGGACGTGCCGACGCCGGAGTGGATGGACCAGGGCGGGGACAACACGGCCTCGCCGTCGCGGACGACGAGGTGGCGGGTTTCCTGCGGGCGGCCCATGAAATGAAACACGACCTGCTCGGCCGGGAGGTTGAAATACAGGTAGATCTCCGAGCGGCGCAGGTGCGTGTGCGGCGGCATCGTGTTCCACACGCTGCCTGGCTCGAGCCGGGTGAGGCCCATCACGAGCTGGCAGGTGGGAAACGCGCCAGGGTGGATGAGCTTGTAAATCGTGCGCTCGTTGGCGCTCTCGCGCTGGCCGAGCCGGGCACCCTCGACCCCCTTGAACGGCACGTGCCGCGTCGGGTAGGCCATGTGCGCCGGATAGCTGAGCAGCCAGAACCGCGCGGGCTTGGCGGGATTTTGCGAGGCGAAAACGACGCTCTTGGCGCCGCGGCCGAGGTAGAGTGCGTCGTAGGAATCGAGTTTGTATTCGGTTCCGTCCACGCGCACCACGCCGGGTCCGCCGAGGTTGAGTACGCCAGCCTCGCGGCGCTCGAGGAAATACGCGGCGCGCAAGGCGTCGGGCGAGCCGAGGGCGAGTTCGCCCGCGGCGGGGCAAATGCCGCCCATGACGGTGCGGTCGGTCTCCCACCAATGCACGCTGATTTCGCCCGGCCGGAAGAGGCCGGTGACGAGAAATTCACTGCGCAGCTCCTCGGGCGACAGGTTGCTGGCCAGCCGCGAAAGGGCTCGATCGTGGGTTTTCATGGAAGGGAAAGGGAACATCCGGGGATGCGTATGGGCTGGAAGCTGTCCGCCGGAAAGGCAAGCCGCCCGGAGCCGGATGCTCCGGACGGCTGGCCCAAACCCCCAAGCTTAGAAGGTGCCCCGGACGCCGAGTGTGAGGTGCGGCTCGCCGAACTCGAAGTAGCGCAGCGGGAGGACGACGTTCTGGTTCTGGGTCAGGTAACCCTTGAGGAACTCCTTGCGGGCGCTGTTGGTGATGTTGCGGACCAGGAAGTACACCGAGGCGTGCTTGCTGATCGCATACTCCACCTTGATGTCCGAGGTGAGTTTCTCGTCCTTGTTGAGGGTGAGGCGCGTGTCGCCCGCAGGGTTGGCGGTGTTGGCCGTGCCGGTGAAGTAATTCGTGTTCACGAACCCGCCGTAGAGCGACTCCGACACCCAGTTGGTGGTGACCGTCGTGGTGAAATCACGGAAGCGATAGCCCAGGATGACATTCGCGGTCTTGGGCGAGACGGCGCGCAACTGCGAATACAGCGTGTCCAGCGCGCGGTACGGGTCGGCATCCTTCGTGTCGACATCGAGGACCGTGAAGTTGGCCTGCAGGCTCAGTCCGTTGAAGGGCGCCGGCAGGAACGTCAGGTTCTGGGCGTAGGCGATTTCCACGCCCTCGATGCTGGATCTGCTGCCGTTCTCCTTCACCGTGCCCGGCGTGATGCCGTAGTCGGAGGGAGTGAGGCCGTAGTCCGTGAAGGTCTGGGCGAGCTCGGCCGCCGTCATGCCGCGGGAGATGATGAAGTCCTTAATGTCCTTGTGGAACGCGCTCACGCTGATGACGCCCGAGTTCTTCAGGTAGTAATCCACCGAGAGATCGTAGTTGTTCGTCGTGTAGGGCTTCAGGTGCGAGGACGGCACGGTGATGACGCCGTCGGTCGAGGAGCCCGTGGTGGGCACCGTGAACGTCGGCAGCATCTCGCCGTAGTCGGGAATACCGATCGTCTGGCTGAAGCCGCCGCGCACCACGAGGTCGCGCTTCGGCGTGTATTTGAAGCTGAGCGAGGGATAGAGCGCGTCGAAATCGAGGTTCGCCGTGGTCGTCCGGGCACGGGTCGGATTGCCGGTCCGGGCGGTGGCGTCGATCTTGCGCTTTTCGTAGCGGACGCCGCCCACCAGGAGCAGGTTGGGATTCAGCTTCAGGTCGACGCGGGCGTAGGCCGCGCTGTTGGTTTCCGTGATGTCGCGGATATCGAGGACGTTGAGGGTCATTGGCACCGAGGAGAACGTGCTCCAGGCCTTGAACGGATCCACCGAGCCATAGGAGCCGAAGCCGAGCGCGACATCCTTGGTGTAGTTGGGATCCTGCAGCGCAAGCAGGGCCGCGCCGGTCGTCGCCGGCACCACGCCACGGAAATCGGGCCGGTTGATCGTGCGGTGGGTCTCGTCCACCTCGGCGCCGGTCATGAGCGTGACGGGCACCGCGAGGCCGGCGAAGTCGATCTTGTAGTCGGCGCGGGCGCCGTCCTTCAGGTCGATCGCCGTCCAGGGGCGGGACTGGAAGTTGCTGCCCGTGGCCGTGTTGGTGAGCGTGTAGTTGCCGAGGTTGCGGATGAAATCCAGCGGGACCGGGGTGCCGCCCTGCGTCAGCGTGATGACGGGCAGCACGCCGAGGTTATTGGTGCCGTCCAGGGTGAAATTGCTGAAGGTCCCGGCGCCAATGGCCATGACCGACGTCGTGGAGATGAAGCCCTGGCTGGTGTCGCGGTACTGGCCGTCGGCCCGCGACCAGTACGGGGTGATCGAGAATTCCGACTTGTTCGCGAACTCGTGGCTGAACCGGCCGTTGAAGTGGTAGGTGGTGCCGTACTTTTCGCGGTAGAGCACGTTGTTCTGGATCTGCGCGCCGGTGCCCGAGGTATAGGTGCCGCCGCTGCCGACCGACGCCGAGCCGAGGTTGAACTGCGGGCCGCGCTGCGTGAAATCGAGGTCATACCAGTTCCACTGGCCGGTGAGCATCACCTTGGTCGAGTCGCTCAGGTGGTAGTCCAGCTTGGCGGCGAATGCCTCGCGGTGCGTCAGCTTTTCCTCCTGGCGGATGTTGTACTGCTGCAGCCGCGGTGCCGTCATCACGGTCGGAGCGGTCGTGCCGGTGTTCCAGGTGAACTCGGTGCGCGGGGAATCGTCGTACTTCTCCGAGAAGCGGTAGTTGACGTTGATGCCCAGCTTCGGGGTGAGCTTGCGCGAGAAGTTGGCCTCGAGGCTCGGGCGGATGGTGTATTCCTTCTCATGGCCCCACACGCCGCCCTGCTTGCTGAAGTGGAAGTTGGTGCTCGGGGCGGAGAGGGAGAAATTGTAGGTCAGGCGCTGGTCCTCCTGGATGTCGAAGGCACTCTTGGTGACAAAGTTTACGAAGCCGCCGGTCGAAGTGGCGGGGATGTCGGCGGTCACCGTCTTGAAGAGCTCGGTGGTCTCGACGTTGTTCATCGCGACCTGCTCGAACTCGAAGCGGCGGGTGTCGTCGGTCGAGGAGGCGCCCGCCATCGGCGTGCCGTCCACGGCCACGATGGTGAAGGCGGTGCTCAGGCCGCGCAGCGAGATGCCGCGGGCGTCGTTCACGTTATAGTCGATGCTCACGCCGGGCATGAACTTGAGGTACTCGCCGATGTTGCCCTCGCTGACTTCGCCGAACTGGTCGGCCGCGGCCACCATCTTGGACTGGATCGAGACTTTCTGCAGGTTCACCGCCTGGGACATGCCCTCCTTCATGCTCGTCACCTTGAAGGCGCTCATCTGGACCACGTCGGAATTCAGGACCACGGTGACCGACGCCGGCTGACCCGCCGTGATCGTCACAGGCATCGTCTTCGGCGAGAGGCCGAAATAGGTCACCACGAGGGACTGTTCGCCCGCCGGCACGCCAGTGAATGCAAACACGCCCTCCCGGCCGGTAGCCTGGTGGCGGTTGGTCCCCGCCAGCTGCACCTCCGCGCCCTCGAGGTATTTGCCGCTGGAGGCATCCAGCACCTGGCCGGTGACCGTGCCCTCGGCGGGAGCCTGGGCCCGGGCCGGCGTCACCGCCAGCAACAGGGCCGCGGCCAGCGCGAGCACGGGGTTAAGGGAAACGAAGCGACGAACTAGGCCGCGGGGGGTGATCAGGGGGTGTGGGCGGGACACGCCACACCGCGTCGAGCAGTGAGCCTTCATAGCAGGGGAGGTTTGGGTGGGGTTACTGGCTAACTCGCTCTATACCGCAGCCCAGCTTGCGCCGGAAACCGCGGAGGGGAAGAGCGGGTAAAGTCAGGGGTGAGGGGTTATTTCACTAATGAACTTGTCATCCATATTTGAACATGCCACGTTTTTGGCAACAAAAATTTTCGGAGTGCCAAAAAACCCCCGCTCTTAAAACTTCGCCGCGTTCCCCCGCCCCGTCCCTTTTCCCGTGCCCACCTCCCCTTCCCCGCGGTCCCCGTCCGCCGCCGATCCCGCCGGCAACGAGCGCTACGTCATCCCCAACCTGCGTAACGCCTGCCGCATCCTGAAGCTGCTCGGCCGGTCGCCCAACGGCCTCAAGGCCGCCGATCTCGCCCGCGACCTGAAGATTCCCGTCACCACCACGCTGCGCATCATGACCACGCTCTGCCTCGAGGATTTTGCCCGCAAGGTCGAGGGCCGCTTCGAGCTCGGCCCGGTGCTGATCCAGCTGGGCAACTCCGCCCTCGCCGGCACCGAGATCCGCGAACTCGCCCAACCACTGCTGCTGCGCCTCACGGAAACCACGGACGAAACCTCCCACCTCGCCATTCCCTGTGACGACCGTGCGCTCATCGTGGCGGTCCAGGACAGCCCCCACCCGCTCCGCGCCGCGTCGCGCCCCGGCTTTCTCGCCGAACTGCACTGCTCGTCCACCGGCAAAACCTTCCTCGCCTACCTCCACCGCGCGCGGATCGCGGAGATCATCGCCGCCAGCCCGCCCACCGCGCGCACCCCGCTGACCCTCACGAAGCTGAACGACATCAAGAAGGAGGCCGACCTCACCCGCAAACGCGGCTTCAGCCTCGACAACGAGGAGTTCAATCCCGGCGTCCGCTGCCTCGCCGCCCCGGTCTTCGACTCCGACGGCACCGTCGTCGCCGCCATCGGCATCACCGCCGCTACCGTGCGTTTCCCCAAGGAGCGCATCCCCGAGATGGCCGCGAAGGTCCGCACGGTCGCCGCCGAGCTCTCCCGGCTTATGGGCTACACCGAACCCCTCCTGTAATCCCTGCCGCGGTCCCCGCCCGCCATGCCCGCCCCTTTTTCGCAACTCGCCCCGGCCGGCGGTGAGATCACCGCCGGCCAGGCCGCCGCGCTGATCGCCCGCGCCGCGCCCGCCGCGGACTTTCGCGGCCAGCGCGTCCTCCTCATCATCCCCGACGGCACCCGTACCGCGCCGATCGGCCTGATGTTCAAGGCGCTCCATGCGCACCTCGCCCCCGTCGTCAAAAAATTCGACGTCATGCTCGCACTCGGCACCCACCCCGCGATGTCCGACGAGGCCATCAACGCCCGGGTCGAGCTCACGCCCGCCGAGCGGAGCGGCGCTTACCGCCAGGTCGAGTTCATCAACCACGAGTGGGACAACCCTGCCGCGCTGCGTGATCTCGGCGTCATCCCCGCCGACGAAATCCGCACGCTCTCCGCCGGGCTCTTCGCGATGGACGTGCCGGTGCACATCAACCGCCGGCTCTACGATTACGACCGCCTCATCATCTGCGGCCCGGTCTTCCCGCACGAGGTCGTCGGCTTCTCCGGCGGCAACAAGTACCTCTTCCCCGGCGTCGCCGGCCCGGGCATCCTGAATTTCTTCCACTGGCTGGGCGCCGTCGTTACCAACCCGATGATCATCGGCAACAAGTGGACGCCCGTCCGCAAGGTCGTGGACCGCGCCGGCGCCATGGTGACGCTGCCGAAACTCTGCTTCTGCCTCGTGGTCGGCGATGGCGCGAAATTCTCCGGTCTCTTCGCCGGCACGCCCGAGCAGGCGTGGGACGCCGCCAGCGTGCTCTCCCAGGAGCTGCACATCACGTACAAGGACCACCCGTTCAAGACCGTGCTTTCCTGCGCCCCGCCGATGTACGACGAGCTCTGGGTCGCCGGCAAATGCATGTACAAGCTCGAGCCCGTCGTCGCCGACGGCGGCGAGCTCATCATCTACGCACCGCACCTGCACGAGGTCTCCGTCACCCACGGCGCCCACATCCGCCGCATCGGCTACCACTGCGTGGATTATTTCCTGAAGCAGTGGGACAAGTTCAAGCACGAGCCCTGGGGCACCCTCGCCCACTCGACGCACGTCCACGGCATCGGCACCTACGACGCGAAGACCGGGATCGAAACTCCGCGCGTCCGCGTGACCCTCGCCACCGGCCTGACCGAGGCCCAGTGCCGCGAGATTAATTTAGGCTACCGCGACTGGCGCACGATCCACCCGTCGGATTACGCGAACCGGGAGAATGAGGGCATCCTCCTCGTCCCCAAGGCCGGCGAACGCCTCTACCACCTGCGTTCGAAACCGCGCTGGGCGGGCGGCGGCGTCTAGTTCTGCGCCGGACCCGTGGGTTTGGGATAAAACTTCACCAGCAGGCCGTGGATCAGCGCCAGGACCACGAGGCCCGCCGCACCACCGATCAACATGTGGGCGAAAAAATATCCCGCCGCGTCGGGGCGCCCCACCACCGTCGCCGCCGACAGCAGCAGCGCCGAGACGGTCTTCGCCACGAGATAACCCAGCGGCGCGAACAGCCAGAATCGCGGCGCCTGGCGGATGGCCCAGGCGGTGAAGAGGACGAACACCACCAGCTCCAGCCCCATCACGCCGAAAAACTTCCAGGCCGGCAGGCCGGTGACGAGCAGGTTGACCGCCGGTGAAAAGAGGCCGGTCAGCAGGCCAGCGCCCACGCCGTAAAAGTACACCGCGAGGAATGTCGTCCAGAACACCGGCAGCAGGTACGCGCCCAGCGGACGCGCCCCGCCCCACGGCAGGAGATGCACCGCGAACGGGACCAGCCAGGACAGGGCGAGCAGCACCGCCGCATCGCGCACGGTGAGTTTCTTGAAGACCCCATCCGGGACAGTCGTCGCAAGGGAGCTCATGCCGGTGAACTTAGGGCGCGACTCCCCCGGCGCAACCCGCAATCGTTCCGGCGCGTGAACCTCATCCTCTTCGAACCTGCCGAACTGGCCGCACCGCTGCCACGGAGCGACCCGCGGGCGGCCCATCTGCTCGGCGTGCTCCGCCGGTCGGCCGGCGACACGTTCGATGCCGGGCTGCTCAACGGCCCGCGCGGCAAGGGCACGCTCGTGGCGATCGGGGACCAGGCGCTGACCCTGGCCTTCGCGTGGGGCGCGGCCCCGCCCCCGCCGGAGCCCATTGCCCTGCTGATCGGTCTGCCGCGTCCGCAGACCGCCCGCGACATCCTCCGCGAGGTCACGGCCCTCGGCGCGGGGGCGCTGCATTTCTTCCGCGCGGAAAAAAGCGAGGCCAGTTACGCCCAGAGCTCGCTGTGGTCATCGGGCGAATGGCGCCGCCACCTCGTCACCGGCGCGGAACAGGCCTTCGACACCCGGGTGCCCGCCGTCACGCACGGGCAGAGCCTCGTCACCGTGATCGCCGCCCTGCCCCCGGGCGTGACCCGGCTTGCCCTCGACAATTACGAATCCCCCCAGGCGCTCTCGGCCGTGACCCTCGCGTCTCCGGTCGCGCTTGCGTTCGGACCCGAGCGCGGCTGGTCCGCCGCCGAGCGGGACCTGCTGCGCGGGAACGGCTTTGCCTTCGCCCATCTCGGCCCGCGGGTACTGCGCTCCGAGACCGCCGTCATCGCCGCGCTCGCGGTCGTCAGGGCGAAGCTCGGCTTGCTCTGAAAAACGCCACGGTCGGCTGGCGGACGCCCTTGCCGAGGCGTTTCACGAGCGTCCAACCCGGCGGCGTCAGTTCGATCTCACCCGGCATCTCGAAGACCACCAGCGCATCGGGCTTGGGCGCGAGCAGTTCACCCAGGCGCGCGAACAGTGCCGGGGCCACCTCGGGGATGATTTCGTAGGGCGGATCGATGAACACGACATCCGGCACGCCATCGCCCAGCGGCCCGGTGAGCGCATCGGCCTGGAACACCTCCACGCCCGCCTCGCCGCGGCCGAGGCTCTTGCACACCGCCGCGAGATTCTGGCGGACGCAGGCCGCGGCCTTCGCGTTTTTCTCCACGAACACCCCGCCGGCCGCCCCGCGGCTGAGCGCCTCGAGCCCGTAGGCCCCGCTGCCCGCGAACAGGTCGAGAAACCGCGCGCCCACGACATAACCGCCGAGGCTGGAAAACGCCGCCTGCCGCATCCCGTCCGTCGCCGGCCGGACGGCATCGCCCTTGGGGACGACGAGAGGAATACCGCGGGCCTGGCCACCGGAGATGCGCATGGGAATGGGAAGGGGTATGGTTTTTACCGGAGCAAACCGAGGAATCTAAGAACAATGGCTGGGTTGCGAGATTCCAAACTCTGATTTAATCCTCTCAGTTCACTCCGTTTTCTTCTGTAAGAATTCATCCGCATGACACCGCCGGGCTCCGACCACTTCAACGGGAAAACCTTTTTCAATCCCGGCGGGCCGGCGGAGCGCGGCCTGCTCGACGTGCTGCGCTGGCAGTTTTCCAGCCGGCCCGCGCGCTGGCCGCAATGGGTGGAGATTGCCCCGTCGCTCCCGCCCCCGGCACCGGCACCGGCCGGCGCCAGCGTCACCGCCACCTGGGTCAACCACTCGACCTTCCTGCTGCAAACCGCCGGACACACCCTGCTGACCGACCCGGTTTTCTCCGCGCGCGTCAGTCCCGTGGCCTGGGCCGGGCCGCGCCGGGTGCATGCGCCGGGGATCACGTTCGAGTCACTGCCGAAAATCGACACGGTGCTCCTGAGCCACGATCACTACGACCATTGCGACCTGCCGTCGTTGCGCCGGCTCGCGCGCGAACACCAGCCGGTGTTTGTCGCCCCGCTCGGGCATCACGCGCTGCTCACTGGCGCGGGGGCGAAACGCATCGTCGAACTCGACTGGTGGCAGGCGCATGAACTGGCTCCGGATCTCACCGTGACCGTCACCCCTTCCCGCCACTGGAGCCGGCGCTCCGCCGGTGGCACCAACCGGCGGCTGTGGGGCGGATTTTATCTGCACACGGCGGCGCGCCGGGTGTGGTTTTTGGGCGACTCGGGTTATGACGAAGCGCTCTTCCGCGACATCGGCCGCCGCTGCGGCGCGCCTGATCTCGCGCTCATCCCGATCGGGGCCTACGAGCCCCGGTGGTTTATGTCGGCGGCGCACCTGAATCCCGCGGAGGCCGTGCTGGCCCATCGCGACAGCGGTGCGCGCCAGAGCGTGGCCATGCACTGGGGTACCTTTCAACTGACGGACGAGGGTCGCGAGCACCCGGTCCAGGCGCTGGAACAGGCCCGGGCCGAGGCCGGGGTGTCCGCGGAAAGCTTTCGTGTGCTGGCTCCGGGTGAAAGTCTCGGCGTTTAGATTGCGGCACGGCCTGAAGCGGTGATCCGGGGCCAAAACGGCCAACTTACAATTTGCGCCAGAACCGGAATCATATAAACGTAGGCCGTTAAATATCATCGCGTTCGGCGGAACAGTAACCCGCCGTCCGGCACTAACGCTGACTGCCCATTTTCCGACCTGTTTCCATGCCCATTGCCCGTCTGATTGCTGTTTTCTGCTGCCTGGCCGCGCTCTGCGCGCGTGCCGGTGCGGAAGAGCGCAATCTCTGGCCGGCCCACGTCGCCCAAGTGGACGTCGCGGGTCATGTCACCTCCTCGGAAAGCGTCGGTCCTCTCGTCTTCCAAAAACCCGGTCCGGACGGGGGAACGGTGTCGGGAGTGCGGCCTTTTTTTGTCCAAACCAAGGATGCGGCCGGGCGGACGACGGTGGCGTCGGTGCTTTACCCGGTCTACATCTACCGGGCGGACTCCGACACCTACAAGTGGACCGTGCTCAACCTGATCACCGGGGCGGGCCCCCAACAGGCGAACGCGACGTCCTCCACGGACCAGACCAAGGCCTTTGACCTCTGGATTTTTTGGTTTTCCCGGCAGACCGGCTCGCCGGAGACCTCCTATCGCGCGCTGTTTCCCATCGCGGGAAACATCAAGCACCGCTTCGGCAAGGACGAACTCTCCTGGGTGATCTGGCCGCTGTATTTCCGGTCGGAAAAGAACGGCTCGGTCACCACCTCCACCCCCTGGCCGTTCATCCAGTCCACCCGCGGCACGGAGACCGGCTTCGCGCTCTGGCCGCTGTTCGGCTGGCGCGACCGGCCCGAGCGTTTCCACAAATCCTATTATCTCTGGCCGCTCGCCTGGAACAACACGATCCAGCCCCCGGAGGACGCCCCCGCCGGCACGCCGCCCACCCGGCAGCATGGCTTCATCCCTTTCTACACCCACGAGCGGCGCGACGGTTTCGTGGACGAAAACTACGTCTGGCCGTTCTTCGGCTACACCGACCGCACACTGCCCTATCGCTATCACGAGCAGCGCTACCTGTGGCCGTTTTTCGTGCAGGGCGAGGGCGACAACCGCCTGGTCAACCGCTGGGGCCCGTTCTACACGCACTCGGTGATCAAGGGCATGGACAAGACCTGGTACCTGTGGCCCCTGGTGCGCCGGGCGAAGTGGGATGATTCCGGCGTGGCGCAGACCCGGACCCAGTTCCTCTACCTGCTCTACTGGTCCCTCGAGCAGCGGAGCCTGACCAATCCCGCGGCGGCCCCCGCCGACCGCACCCATGTCTGGCCGTTCTTCAGCAAGTGGGACAACGGCGCGGGTCGCCGGCAGTTCCAGCTGTTCAGCCCCCTCGACGTGTTTTTTCCCGACAACAACAACGTCCGCGAGACGTGGACTCCCCTGTTCGCGCTCTACCGCTCCGACCAGCGCGCGCCGGACGACAAGCGCTGGTCGCTCCTCTGGCGGGCCGTGACCTGGCGCCAGGAGTACGGCGAGAAGGAGTTTCACCTCGGCCCGCTGTTCAGCACGTCATCGCGCGCCGGCTCGAATCGCGTCGCCTTCGGCAACGGTCTCTTCGGCTGGAAACGCAATCCCGGCGAGCCGGGCTCCCACTGGTTCTGGTTCGATTTCCCGCCCAAAGTGAACAAACTTCCCCCGCCCTCCCTCTGACATGAAACAAATCACCGCCATCCTCGAGGGTTTTGGCAGCACCCTGCAGCTCCTGATCCGCTCCATCGGCTATGCGGGCACGCTGCCGCGCCAATGGGGGCGCTTCATCGAGCAGTGCTACATGATCGGCTACACCACGCTGCCGATCGTCGCCATCCTGAGCTTCTTCATCGGCAGCGTGCTGGCACTGCAGGCGGGCTATTCGATGCAGAATTTCGGCACCCAGCAGTTCATCGGCTCCCTCGTCGGCCTCTCGATGGCCCGCGAGCTCGGCCCGGTGATGGTGGCCATCCTCGTCGCCGGCCGCGTCGGCTCCGCCATCGCCGCCGAGCTGGCCTCGATGAAAGTCTACCAGGAGGTCGACGCCCTCGTGACGATGAACATCCCCCCCGCCCGGATGCTCGTGATGCCCCGGCTCGCCGCCTCGCTCGTGATGGTGCCGGTGCTCGCGCTCATCGGCGACCTGGTCGGCTGGTTCGGCGGCGCGATCGTCTCGAAATACACCGCGATCATCAGCATCGAGCCGGAGGCCTACTTTGCCGTGCTGCGGCACTACACGCATTTCAAGGATGTGCTCAACGGCCTGGTCAAGGCCGAGATCTTCGGCTTCGTGGTCGTGCTCGTCTGCTGCAACATCGGCCTCAACACCCGCGGCGGCCCGCGCGAGATCGGCGCCTCCGTCACCCGCGCCGTCGTCGTCTCCCTGATCCTCATCCTCGTGCTCGATTACTTCGTCACGCAAATCCTCACCTAACATGGCCGGCACCTCCCACACCCGCAATCCGTTCACGCAGGTCGAGACCCCGGCGGTCGGCGTCACCGTCGAGCACCTTTCGAAAAACTTCGGCAGCCTCAAGGTGCTCAAGGACGTCTCCTTTGCGGTGCAGCCCGGCGAGATCTTCGTGCTGATGGGCCCCAGCGGCTCGGGCAAGAGCGTCCTGCTCAAGCATATCGTCGGCCTCGAGCTGCCGACCGCGGGCCGCGTGGCCGTGGACGGCCATGACGCCGCCTCGGAGGAGACGCGCGAGCGCGTGCGCATGGCCCTGGTCTTCCAGTCGGGCGCGCTGTTCAACTCGCTCAGCGTCTACGACAACCTCGCGCTCTACCCGCGCGAGCACCGCCTCGCCGACGAGGCCGGCATCCGCCAGAAGGTGATGCACGCGCTGAAGATCCTCTCGCTCGAGGGCACCGCGAAGAAATTTCCCGCCGACCTGTCCGGCGGCATGAAGAAGCGCGTCGCCATCGCCCGCGCCCTCGTGATGGAGCCCCAGCTCATGCTCTACGACGAGCCCACCAGCGAGCTCGACCCGGTGATGTCGGCCACCATCAGCGAGATCATCGCCTCCCTGCGCGTGGAGTACCGCGTCACCACCATCGTCGTGTCCCACGACCGCGATCTCGCCCTCAACATCGCGGACCGCGTCGGCATCCTGATGGACGGCAAGCTCATCTTCCTCGGCCCGCCCTCGGAGCTGAAACAGCCCAAGGACCCCATCGTGGCCGACTTCCTCACGCCCAAGATCGACCTGCAGCATCCCCGTTTTAAGCAATTGGAGACCTGATACCATGAACAACTCGCAACAGACCGCCCGCGTCGGGCTTTTCTTCGTCCTCGGACTCGCCCTGACCTGGGTGACGTTCGCCACCCTCAGCGGCGGGAGCATTTTCAAAAACCAGGGCTACAAGCTCATCGCCGGCTTCGAGAGTCTCAAGGAGCTCAAGAAGGGCGACGAGGTCCGCATGGCCGGCGTGACCATCGGCTCCGTCTTGGAAACCCACCTCGACCTCACCCACCGCCGCGGCGTGGCGACCCTGCAGATCGAGCCCGACATCCAGATCCCCGGGGACTCCACCGCCAGCATCGTCATGGCCGGCCTCATCGGCACGAATTACATTGGCGTCGAGCTCGGCTCCGCGGGCGCTGCGCCGCTCACCCCCGGCTCCGAGATCCGCACCAAGGTCACACCCGACATCAACACGATCATGACTGAGATCGGCAACCTCGGCCAGAAGCTCGACGGCGCCTTCAGCTCCTTCAGCACCGCGATCAGCGGCGACGGCAAGTCACCGGGGCTGTTCCAGAAACTCGACAAGGTCATCACGGATAACGGCGAGAAGGTCACCGCCACCATGACCAACCTCCAGGAGATCACGACCAAGCTGAACAGCGGCGAGGGCACCCTCGGCAAACTCATCAACGATCCCGCCCTGCACGAAGAGCTCGTCGCCGCCGTGAGCGAGATCAAGTCCACCGCCGCCGAGGCCAAGACCTTCGTCACCGACGCGCAGGCCGTCATGACCCAGGTGAAGTCCGGCAAGGGCACCCTCGGGGTGCTGGTGTATGACGAGGCCTCCGCCAACAACCTCAAGGCCTCCGTCGCCAATATCCGCGCCGTCTCCGACAAGCTCGCCAAGGGCGAGGGCACGCTCGGCAAGCTCATCAACGACGACACGCTCTACAACACCGCGCAAAGCACGCTCAAGAAGGCCGACCGTGCCATCGACGGCCTCGGCGACTCCGGCCCGATCACCGCCGTCGGCATCGTCGCGAACTCGCTGTTCTGAACTGACCGGGTTTCGTCGGGGCGCAGCCTGGCTGCGCCCCTTGCCCCCATCCCTCCGAGCGGGATCGAGGCGGCGCAATAAAACGGCAGCACGGAACGGGATGCTGCCTCCCGGTATTTCCGCTCTTCCGCGTTATTGCGGTAAAAACGATTTCCGCGATCAGACCTTCGGCCCGCCCTGCGCGAGGCTCCGCGCCCGGAGGCGCAGGCCGTTCAGCCGGATGAAGCCGGTCGCGTCCGTCTGGTTGTACCAGCTCTTCACGCCTTCCATCGACGCGATGTTCATGTCGTAGAGCGAGTACTTCGACTTGCGGCCGCAGGTGATGATGTTGCCCTTGTAGAGCTTGAGGCGGACGGTGCCGGTGACGTACTTCTGGCTCTCGTCCACCAGCGCCTGCAGCGCCTCGCGCTCGGGGGCGAACCAGAACCCGTAGTAAACGAGTTCGGCGTACTTCGGGATGAGCGAGTCGCGGAGGTGCATGACCTCGCGGTCCATCGTGAGCGACTCCACCTGGCGGTGGGCCTGCATCAGGATCGTGCCGCCCGGGGTCTCGTACACGCCGCGGCTCTTCATGCCGACAAAGCGGTTCTCGACGAGGTCCACGCGGCCGATGCCGTGCTTGCCGCCGAGCTTGTTGAGGGCCTTGAGCACGCCCGCGGGGGTGAGCTTCTGGCCGTTCACGCTGACGCAATTGCCCTTCACGAAGTCGAGCTCGACGTATTCCGGCTTGTTCGGCGCGTCCTCCGGCGAGACGGAGAGCTTGAACATGCCCTTGTTCGCCTTGGTCGTCGGGTCGAACCACGGGTCCTCGAGGATGCCCGCCTCATAGGAGATATGGAGGAGGTTGCGGTCCATCGAGTACGGCTTCTTCAGCGAGGCCTCGACGGGAATCTTGTGCTCGGCGCAGTACGCGATCATCTCGGCGCGGCCGGGAAACTCGTTGCGGAAATTCTCGAGCTTCCAGGGCGCGAGGATCTGCAGGCGCGGATTGAGCGCCATGTAGGTGAGCTCGAAGCGGCACTGGTCGTTGCCCTTGCCGGTGGCGCCGTGCGCGACCGTGTCGGCCTTTTCCTTCCGGGCGATCTCAACCTGCGCCTTCGCGATCAGTGGGCGCGCGATCGAGGTGCCGAGGTAGTACTGGCCCTCGTAAATCGCGTTGGCGCGGATCATCGGGTAGATGAAGTCGCGGGCGAATTCCTCGACGAGATCGAGCGTGTAGTGCTTCGACGCCCCGGTCTTGCGCGCCTTCTGCGGCAGGCCCTTGAGCTCCTCCTCCTGGCCGATGTCGGCGGCGAAGGTGACGATTTCGGCGTCGTAGGTTTCGCGCAGCCACTTGACGATGACCGACGTGTCGAGGCCGCCGGAGTATGCGAGGACGATTTTCATGGAGGCCAGCAGGTTGAACCTGCCCGGCTCCCGGGGGCAAATCCAAACCAGAAGCTAACCGCGAATCGACGCGAATTAACGCGAATGGTCGGAAAGGACTAGTCGCTCCCACTCAAGTTTCGCACGCTTGAAGTTGAGGACCAGGCCGACTCGGCAACCGGTGATACGGAGATAGTTAAGCATCTGGCCACGCTCATGATCGGTAATGCGGTCGATAATCTTGGTTTCGATGATGACGGAACCAAAGGCGATCAGGTCGGGCACATACTCTGAGACTTGCACGGACTTATACACCACGGGAAAGCGTTTTTGCTGTTCGCAAGGGATCTTGGCCGCCGCGAGTTCCACCACCAAGGCATTTTCATAGGGCTTCTCATGCAAGCCATGCCCAATTCCGTTTAGAACTTCCAAGGCTGCCCCGACCAAACGGTAAATCTCCTGTCTCATTAACACGTCATCGGATTCCATATCCGATTCGCGTTAATTCGCGTCCATTCGCGGTTACGAAATCAGGTGCGCCTTTTTTCCGTTAGCGCCGCGAGGATGGCCTTCTGCATGTGCAGGCGGTTCTCGGCCTGGTCGAAGATGATCGAGCGCGGGTTGTCGAGCACGGCCTGCTCGACCTCCTCGCCGGCGTGGGCCGGGAGGCAGTGCATGAACAGGGCGTCGCGCTTCGCTGCGGCAAACAGCTTCGCTGTCACCGCGTAGGGCTTCATGTCCGCGACCCGCTGCGCGTCCTCCTCTTCCTGGCCCATGCTCGTCCACACGTCGGTGTAGACGATGTCGGCGTCCTTCACCGCCTCGTAAGGGTCGCTGGTGAAATGATAATCGGGCGCGCGGCCCTCCGCCTTGAGCTGGGCCTGGATTTCCGGGCTCGGCGCATAACCGGCCGGGCCGGCGAGCGAGATCTTCATCCCAAACAGGCTCGCGCCGAGGATCCACGAGTTGGCCATGTTGAAGGCCGTGTCGCCGAGGTAGGCGATCTTGCGGCCCTTCAGCGCCGCCACGAGATCGCCGCCCGGGGCGGCCCAGCGCTCGGCCGCGGTGAAGGCGTCGGTGTAGATCTGGCAGGGGTGCAGGAAGTCGGTCAGCGCGTTGATCACCGGCACGGTGGCGTGCTTCGTCAGCTCCACCACGTCCGCATGGTCGTACGTCCGCACGATCAGGCCGTGCACAAAGCGCGAGAGCACCTTGGCGGTGTCCTGGATGGTCTCGCCCCGCCCGAACTGGATGTCGTTCTTGTTCAGGAACAGGGGATTGCCGCCCAGCTCATGAATGCCGACCTCGAAGGAGACCCGGGTGCGCGTGCTCGACTTGGCGAAGATCATCGCCCACGTCTGCCCGCCCAGCACCGGCGCCGCCGGCTGGCCACGGCCCTGCTTCAAACGACGCGCCGCGGCAAAGAGCCCCGGCAATTCGTTGGCCGCAAAGTCCGTTTCCTTGATGAAATGCTTCATGAAAGCCGGAAGGTATAAACCCTCCGCCGGTCTTTCCACGAGTGAAAAGTGCGTCCTGCGGTCAGGCCTTGGCCGTCAGGACCGCGCGGAAGATTTCGACCGAGCGGGCCAGTTCCTCGGCCGTCGCAATGAACGGCGGCAGCACGCGGATGGCGTTCCCGCCCGAGCCGACGACCAGCAGGCCGCGCTCGCGCAGGGCCGTCAGGTAGGGCGCCGTGTCGGACGCAAATTGCAGGCCGATCAGGAAGCCCCGGCCCCGGACGCCGGTGAGCTGCTTCGGGAACTCGGCCGCGAGTTTCTTAAAGTCCTCGATCCAGGGGCCGCTCAGCGCGGTGACCTTCTCAAGGAGCTTGTCGCGCGCCAGCACGTCCAGCACCGCCAGCCCGGCCGCACACGCGAGCGGCGTGCCGCCAAAGGTGGTGCCGTGTGAACCCGGCGTAAACAGGTCGGCGAACCGGTCACTGATCCAGACCGCCCCGATGGGAAACCCGCCGCCGAGCCCCTTGGCCATGGCGATGGCGTCCGGCCGCACGCCGGCATGCTCGAACGCGTAGAATTTGCCCGTCCGCCCCACCCCGCACTGCACTTCGTCAAGCAGCAGCAGCAGGTTGTGTTTGTCACAGAGCTGGCGCAGCCCGCGCAGGAATTCCGGCGTGCAGGGATGGATGCCGGACTCGCCCTGGATGGACTCGACCAGGATGGCGGAGGTCTGGTCATCAATCAGGTCGGCAAAGCTCTGCAGGTTGTTCAGCTCGCCGAAGACAAAGCCCGGCACGAGCGGCCGGAAGCCCTTCTGGATCTTCTCCTGCGGCGTCGCGCTCATGCCGCCGAACATGCGGCCGTGAAAAGCGTTCTGGGCGCAGATGACCTTGTAGCATTTTCCCTCCTCGCCGCTCTTGGCGACCCCATGCAGCCGGGAAAGCTTGATCATCGCCTCGTCGGCCTCGCCGCCGCTGTTGCAGAAGAACACCCGGCCCGGGCCCGCGTAGCCCACGATGCGCTTCGCGAGTTCGCCCTGGTTGGGATGGCGGAAGAGGTTGCTGACATGGATGAGCTCGCCGGCCTGGCGCGCGATCGCGGCCACCCAGTCCGGATGGCAGTGCCCCAGCGCGTTGACGGCGATGCCGGAGGTGAAGTCGAGGTAGCAGTTCCCCGCGTCATCCCAGATCTGCGTGCCGCGGCCGCGCACGACCGTGATGGGCGCGCGGGCATAATTCTTCAACACGTTCGCGTCGTAGAGCTCGGCGGTGTTGGTCCGGACGATGGAGGGCGGGTTCATGAAATTTTCGATTTTTGGATTTTCGAGTTTCGATTTCAGATCAGACGAATCGAAACTCGAAAATCGAAAATCGAAATTGGCGTCAGCCTTGGACGATCTCGGTGCCGATGCCGTTGGTGGTGAAGATCTCCAGCAGGAGGCTGTGCGGCAGGCGGCCGTCGATGAAGTGGACGCGCTGGACGCCTTCCTCGAGCGCACGGATGGCGCTCTGGACCTTCGGGCGCATGCCCTTGTCGATGACGCCCTTCTTCTTCAGGTCATCGACCTGGCTGATCTTGAGCGTGGAAATCAGCGACTCGGGGTCCGCCGGGTTGGCGAGCAGCCCGGGCACGTCACTCATGTAAACCAGCCGGCGGGCGCGCAGCGCGCTCGCGACGCGGCCCGCCACGAGGTCGGCGTTCACATTGTAAGGCTTGCCGTCGAGGCCCTCGGCCACGGGCGAGATGACGGGGATGAAGCCGTCCGCCATCTCCTTCTTGATGAGTTTCACCTTCACCTCGGTCACGTCGCCGACGTAGCCGAGGTCCACGGCGTTGCCGTTGTCGTCCTTGGTCATCTTCTCGCAGACCAGCACGGTGTCGCCCGGGAGGCCCTTCGGCCGGCCCTTGGCCGAGCTGATGGCGTCGCAGACGTCCTTGTTGACGATCTCATCGAGCGTTTTCTTCACGACGGCGATCGTGGCCTCGTCGGTCACCCGCTGGCCGTTGATGAAATTGGCCTTCAGGCCGGAGGACTCCATCGCGCGGGTGATGGCCTTGCCGCCGCCGTGCACGACGACGACGCTGATGCCCGCCGCCGCGAGGAACGCGATGTCGTAGGCGACGCGCGTGCGGGCGACCGGGTCGGGGTCGTCCATGAAGCTCCCGCCGTACTTGACCACGAAGATCGAGCCCCGGAAGTCCTGGATGTAGGGCAGCGCCTCGATCAGCACCCTGGCCTTCGCCGTGATTTCAGCGACATTCATCGCGGTTAAAGCGCGCGGCCCGGGGCCGCGGAAAGGTCGGAGGAGAGATGATCGGTGCTCACGGGAATGATTTGGGCGAAGTCAGGAAAAGAAATAAGGCACAGCTGCCGCGCATTTCCACAAAAATTTTCACGCCGCGCGACCCGCGCGGACTCGTCACAATAAAATCTGCTTCACTCCGGGGCCCCGCCCGCGCAGTTCTTTTCCGTGCCCAGCACAAATCTCACGTTCGCTTCCCGCGCCGCCCACCGTGCCTGGCTCGCCGCCGAGGGTGCCCTGCCCGCGGGTTTCCGCGTCGGCACGGTGCGCTTTGATTTCATCCCGCGCGAGGCGCCCAAGCCCGCGAAGATGACGCTCACGCTCATCGCGCTCGACCGGCCCACGCCGGATTTCGCCGCGGTCTTCACGCGCAACGCCTTTCCCGGCGCCCCGGTCATCGTCGGCCGCCAGCGGCTTGGCGCCGCCTCCCTCGGCGCGATCATCGTGAACAACAAGATCTCGAACGTCTGCGCCCCCGGCGGCGTGGAGGCGTCCGAGCGCGTTTGCGCGGAAACCGCCCGGCTGCTGCAGCTCGGCGCCAGCCAGATCCTGCCCAGCTCCACCGGCGTCATCGGCTGGGGCTTGCCGGTGGACGCGATGATCACCGCCCTGCCCTCGGTCACCGCGGCCCTCGCGCCCGGCTCCATCCTGCCCGCCGCCGAGGGCATCGTGACAACCGATCTTTACCCGAAAATCCGCCGCGCGACCGTCGGCGGCGGCTCCATCGTCGGCATCGCCAAGGGCGCGGGCATGATCGAGCCTAACATGGCCACGATGCTCGTCTATGTGCTGACCGACATCGCCATCCCGCGCGCCACGCTGCGCGCAATGCTCACCCGGGTCGTCAACACCAGCTTCAACACCATCAGCGTGGATAGCGACACCAGCACCTCGGACACCGTCGCGTTGCTGTCCTCCGGCCAAGTCTCCGGCGTGGACCAGGCCGCCTTTGAGCAGGCGCTCACCACCGTCTGCCGCGACCTCGCGGAGGACGTCGTGCGCAATGGCGAGGGTGTCCGCCATGTGATCCGGGTGTCCGTCCAGCGCGCCGCCACCGTGGAACTCGCCCGCGACCTCGGCAAGGCGATCGTCAACGCCCCGCTCTTCAAGTGCGCCGTCGCCGGCAATGACCCCAATGTCGGCCGGCTCGTCCAGGCCATCGGCAAACACGTCGGCGCGCACGCCCCCGGCACCGACCTGTCGAAGCTCAGGCTCACGCTCGGGGGCATCGAGATTTTCTCCGGCGGGGTGTTCCAACTGAACCCCGACAAGGAAAAGGCGCTCGTCGCCCACCTGAAGGGCGCCGAGCTCTACGCCAGCGCCACGCCCAAGGACGGCGTGTTCACCGCCCCCATCGACTATCCGCCACACGAACGCTGCGTGGAGCTCAACGTGGACCTCGGCAGCGGCACCGCCGCCGCAGTCGTCCTCGGCGGCGACCTCACCCACGAATACATCAGCGAAAACGCCGACTACCGGAGCTAGGCTTTCGGCGTCCCGAACAGTTCCGCCAGTCCGGCGCGATAGGCATCCGGCAGGGCGTTGAAGTGGTGCCGCTTGGGAAAACGCTGCGACGTCCAGTGCAGGCCCTGAAAGGGTTTCGCCGCGAGCTGGGCCTCCAGCAAGGTGAGATCGCCCGTCATCGAGTCCGAGTCCTTCTCCCCCACGCTGAGTGCGAGGTGCGCCGACAGGGAGGCCTGGCGGTCGCGCAGGCGCTGGGCCTGGCCCAGGATATTGCGGTCGTCCCACCACACCGATGGGGCCCCGGCCAGGTAGTGGGTGAAAAAAGGCTTCGCCTGAAACAGCGCGTACAGCACCAGCAGCGAGCCCAGCGAGTAGCCGGCAATCCCACGCGGCGAAGATTTCACCGGGTAGCGTCGCTCGATTTCCGGCCAGAGTGTGGCGGTGAGGAATTTCAAAAACGGCTTCGCCCCACCGCTGGTGGGTTCAAAGGAGTGCGCCGTCGGCGTGTAGTCGCGTCCGCGCTGGTTCGTGCCCTTGCCGTAACTCGCGCCGTACCCCACCCCGACCAGCAGCAGCGGTGGAAGCTTGCCGGCCTGGCGGAGCGCCTGGTACGCCGCGACCGCGGCCTCAAACTGGTCGTCGCCATCGAGGCACAGCACCGTGGGCCAGGGCCCGGGGGTCTGCGCCGCGTCAGGCGCGAAAACATAGAGCCAATACTCCGTGCCGGTCTCAGGGGAGGACAACTTGAAGGCGGGCTGCATGCGAATCACCGCAGGAAACCCGGATCCTGATCCGCCGCAACCGCCA